>JBNKVT010000038.1:0-17962 GCA_050299335.1 Paracoccaceae bacterium
GCTGGCGATGGCTTCCTGCTGTGCCGGGCCGAGGTCGAAACCGTAGGCGCACATCTTGCCGGTATTTCCGGTCTGCGCGACGGCCTTGGCCAGTGCCGGCGTGAAGACGTTGTTGCCGGCGAAGGCACCGACCACGTCGCCGCGGCTTTCGATCAGCGAGATGATCGAGTTGGCCGGATCGTTCATGTCCGCCGACACCCCGACATTCTCGGGACCGGCATCGACCTGGAAGCTGTCGAGCATGTTGTTCGCGGCAAGACCGGCCACGATCGCCTCGAAAGCGCTGGTCACCCGCTGGTTGACCTCGACATTGCCCATCGCGGTGTCGTTGGGCAGGATGATCGAGCCCGAGGTGATCCCGCGATCGATCAGGCACTGAACCAGCGCTTCACCGGCGATGGCCGCCGCCGAGGCGTCCTGGCCGGTATGACTGATGCCGTTGCGGTCGAGAATGGTCGGATCGAAGCTGTTGGTGGTCGCCACCGGGATGCCCTTGTCGCGGGCGGTGGCGACGATGTCGTCATAGGCACCGACCTGCGGCGTGGTCATGATGATCCCGTCCAGTTTCGGATCGTTGATGATCTGGTTCAGGATCTCGATCTCGCGCGCCGGATCGTCGGTGGGCGATTCCGAGCCGAGCAGCAGGATATTGGCGCCGATCATGTTCCCGGCCATGGTCGCCCCGGCATAGACCGGGTCGAAGAACCCGTTGCCCGCCGTGTGGGTGACGATGGCGAAGGTCAGCACACCGTCACCCGAGTTGAAGTCCTTGGTGCCCGGCGCTTCCTGTGCGGCTTCCTCGAAACTGTAACCACCGACGGCCTCGGAGATGCTGCCGGACTGCGCATGGGCAAGCCCCGTGCTCGCGATCAGCGCCGCGGCGCTGGTAACTAGGTATTTCATTGACGTTCCTCCCGTGTTGAGCCCGTGACGGTTTTTGTCCGGAGCGATCCTGGCCCTGGCACTCGCCGGAAGTTTGTCCGACGCGTCACGAATCTTTTTCAGGCCGAGCGTTCGAGGTGTCGCGTCATCCCGTCCACACCCCGAATCGCAGGAGACCCGTCGGCATTCTTGCAAACGGGGGCAGCATTATCAAAGTTTATTTATATTACTAATCAATCAGTTATATTAGCTCCGCGACAAGCAAGAATAAATCCGTTGGAATCAACGCCTAACCCGCCAGGGAGGCGGAGGCCGATACGTCGATACACAACCGCTAACGATCTGATCCGGCGCGACAAAATGGGGGGAAACACGATGCCTGCAGAGACGTGGGAGTTCCATGATCCCCGCTTCCGGACGCTTGTTCACACGAATCCGCTTGCAAGGGAGGCCGCAAGTGCGAAGGGGGCGCTTCATGCTTCGGTGGCACGCTCCTTGTTGCCGTCGGACATCCCCAAAGACCCCGGCCCCCCGTCTCTGATCCGCGCATACGCGAGGTCCGAGGCGAAAACCGTTGCCGGTTTTCTCGCTACCGCTCCATGTCGTCCCGTCGCTATAGTCTCGCAGAGACGCGAAAGGCATCGACCATGATCACCGATACCGGGGATTTTTTCACCAAGGGCTGCGGTCGTTGCGCGCGCTTTGATACAGATGACTGCTCTGCGAGGCGCTGGAATGTGGGGCTGCGCCTGCTTCGGCGCATCTGTCTCGGAACCGGGCTCGAAGAGGCGGTGAAATGGGGCCATCCCTGCTATGCCTATGCCGGGCGAAATGTCGCGATCATCGGGGCATTCCGCGGCGATTTCCGGCTGAGTTTCTTCAAGGCGGCGCTGATGCGCGACCCTGAGGGATTGCTGGAAAAACAGGGGCCGAATACCGAGCATGCGGATATGATCCGCTTTACCGACACGAGGCAGGTTGCGGAGCGCGAAACGATGATCCGGGCCTATCTGCAAGAGGCGATGGGCTATGCCAAGGCCGGGATCGAGCCGCGGAAGGCCACGCGCGATCTTGTGCTTGCCGACGAACTGATCGAGGCGCTGGACGCCGATCCGGAACTGGCCGAGGCCTTCCGTGGGCTGACGCCGGGGCGGCAGCGCAGCTATGTCATCACGCTCGCCTCGGCCAAGACGCCGGAGACCCGGGTGCGGCGTATCGAGAAATTCCGCCCGCGCATCCTCGCCGGGAAAGGCGCCAACGAGCGATAATCCCGCCCGTGGATCAGCAAGGTCAGGACGGGAGCGCGAGCGTCGCCAGCGGATCCGCGCAAGGGCGCGGGGTGAATGGACGTCACCCGGTTTGGCCCGATACACGCCTTTGCCCAAGGTGCAAGGTCCCTCCCCGGCAGGGATCAGTCACATGTCACGGCCGCTGGTGCGCCGAAGTCGCCCATGGGACTGACCGCGAGCAGTCCCTCGGCTATCAGCACGGCCTTGTCCGGAGCTGCGATCGCCGTTTGTACCGTGGCCGGACTGCCGACGACGAACAACCCGGGATCCGACCCGGCCAGGCCGCCGCGGCAGATTTTTGTCTCAGGCAAAATCGCGAATTCCTGCGTCCTGTCGAGGGCTTCCATGACGATGGCCGCGTCTGAAATCGCCCGCACGATGCCCGAGAAAAGCACCTTCAGCTCACCGGACTCGTGCAGGTAGGAATATTCCCCTTTCCCCGTCATCAAGATCACGCCACCCGCGCCGATCGTCGCCCCGTCGGAGAAGAAGGTCAGTTCGCGAGGTCCGTCGGGTGTCCGGACATAGGATGTGGATGACCCCTAGGCCGAAACCGGGCCTGGAACCGCCATCGAAGCCGCCGTGGCGCAGGCAACCGCGACGAAAATCTTCTGGTATGTCACGTCTATCTCCCTCGGGTAAGGGACCGGCGATCCCAACTGGACATGGCGCCCGGGTATCCCCCTGTTCCGGCTTCAGGACGAAGCTCTGGCAATTGATCTTGAACGGTATTCAGAACAAGTCCCGATGCCGGCCTTTTCGCCATCGCATTCCGTACGGATATGGCCGGACTGGCTGTATTGTACCGGCAAAATAGCATCGCTGCGCCCCCCGTGTCCAATCCGAGGGCGACCGCGCCGTTTTATGCCTGGCCGCCCTGCCCCTTTTGCGCCGGACTGATGCCGCCCGGCAGGATCACCGCTCGGGGACGAGGATTTCGCGCTTGCCGATCTGGTTGGCCGCCGAGACCACACCGTCGTCCTCCATCTGCTCGACGAGCCGCGCGGCCTTGTTATAGCCGATGGCCAGTTTCCGCTGGATATAGGAGGTCGAGCATTTGCGATCCTTGGCCACGATCGCCACCGCCTGATCGTAAAGCGCATCGTCGCCGGTGGTGTTGCCGCCGAGACCCAGCACCATGTCGATATCGCCCGCCTCTTCGGTCGCCGGCCCTTCGACCACGCCCGAAACATAGTCCGGGGTCCCCTGCGCCTTGAGGAAATTCACCACTTCCTCGACCTCCTCGTCCGAGACGAACGGCCCGTGGACACGGGTGATCTTGCCGCCGCCGGCCATGTAGAGCATGTCGCCCTGACCCAGCAACTGCTCGGCCCCCATTTCGCCGAGGATCGTCCGGCTGTCGACTTTCGAGGTCACCTGGAAGCTGATCCGCGTCGGGAAGTTGGCCTTGATCGTGCCGGTAATCACATCGACCGATGGCCGCTGGGTTGCCATGACGATATGGATGCCAGAGGCCCGCGCCATCTGGGCCAGGCGCTGAATGCAGGCCTCGATTTCCTTGCCCGCCACCATCATCAGATCGGCCATTTCGTCGACGATCACCACGATGAACGGCATCTTCTCGGGATCGTATTCCTCGGTCTCGAACACCGGATCGCCGGTTTCATCGTCAAACCCGGTCTGCACCGAGCGCGTAAACGCCTCGCCCTTGTCCAGGGCCTCCTGCACACGGGCATTGAACCCGTCGATATTCCGCACCCCGAGCTTCGACATCTTGCGGTAGCGTTCTTCCATCTCGGCCACGACCCATTTCAGCGCCACGACGGCCTTTTTCGGATCAGTAACCACCGGCGACAGCAGATGCGGGATGCCGTCATAGACCGACAGTTCCAGCATCTTGGGGTCGATCATGATAAGGCGGCATTCCTCGGGGCTGAGCGAATAGAGAAGCGACAGGATCATCGTGTTGATCGCCACCGACTTGCCCGAGCCCGTGGTCCCGGCGATCAGCAGATGCGGCATCCGGGCGAGGTTCGCCACCACCGGGTCCCCGGCGATGTCCTTGCCAAGCGCCAGGGGCAGCGAATGCGAGCTGTCACCATAGCTTTTCGCGCTCAGGATCTCGCGCAGCATCACCGTTTCGCGGTTCTCGTTCGGCAGTTCGATCCCGATCACCGACCGCCCCGGCACCGTCGAGACGCGGGCGGCCAGCGCCGACATCGACCGCGCGATATCGTCCGACAGGCCGATCACCCGGCTCGCCTTCACCCCGGCGGCCGGTTCCAGTTCGTACATGGTGACAACGGGTCCGGGGCGGACCGAAACGATCTCGCCCTTGACGCCGTAGTCGTCGAGCACGGTTTCCAGCATCCGGGCATTCTCTTCCAGCGCGTCGTCGCTGAGAACCTGGCGCTTGACCGCCGAGGCACCGGTCAGCAGCGACAGGGGCGGGATCTGGTAGCCCTCGTCGCCCCGCTCCAGCAGGCTCGGCTGCGCCTCGGAGCGGGCGCGTTTGCTCATCGCCACCTTTTTCGGCCCGGTATTCTGCACCCGCGGCTCCGGCCGGCTGGGGCCCGGCTCGAGAATCGGTTCCTCGCCGGCGCCGGAGGGACCCGAGGCGCGGATGATCGGGGTCGGGCCGTCATAATCCCGCGTTACGCCGCCGAGCGGCACCGGATTGGCGGCATTCGGGCCAGAGGGACCGGTCGGCACCGAGGCCGACTTCTTGGCCTGAACGGCGGCGGTGATCCGCGCCATCATTCGTTCTTCCTGGGTCATTTCACCTTCAGGCCTGACCGGGACCGGCGGAACATCCGCCACCAGTTCGGCGGCAGCCTTCTCCGCCTCCGCCAGCCGCGCGGCGTCCGCTTCCGCTGCGCGGGCCGCTTCGGCTTCGGCCTCGGCAGCCGCCCGTTCCGCCCGCGCCTGTTCGGCCTTCGCCTTTTTCTCCTCGCTCAGGCTGCGCGCCCGTTCCGAGGCAACCGCCGCCCCCTTCAGCGAGCGCGAGCCGACAAAGCCCAGCGTGGTCACGAACCTGTCCCATCCGAGCACGAGCCCCATCCGTGTCGAGTGGAAGAACGCCCTGGTCTCGGCCATGTTCACGCCCAGCGCCAGCCAGCAGAGGCTCAGGAAGACCAGCGCCAGCGCCAGCGTCGCCACCCGCAGCGCCACGATCTGCGGAAACGGCATTCTGTTGAGGATCTCGCCCAGAACCGCATCGCCGAAGAGCCCGCCCAAACCGTAATAATGTGGCCAGCCCTCAAGCGGCACATGGGCGGCGGCAAAGACCGCCGAGCCGGCAATCGCGATCGGAATGAAGACCAGCCGCCGCATCAGCCTTTCCTCGCCGGCATGGAGCAGCATCCGCAGCCCCCAGACGACGAAGGCGACAGGGATGCCATAGGACGCCCAGCCCAGCAGCCGGTAGAGCGGATCGGCCAGCGACGCGCCGAACAGGCCCAGAGTGTTGGTGGCCGGATCGGTGGTGGCGGAGAAAAAGCTCGGATCCTCGGGATTGTAGCTCCAGAGCATGGAGAAAACGCCCGAAGCAACCAGCATCAGGCCGATCCCGGCGAGTTCCAGACTGCGCCGGTGCAGGACCGCCCTGGTCTCCTTCTCGACCAGTTTCGAGCGGGTTTTCGTGGTTTTAGACGCTGTCGCCATGGCCATGTTCTAGTTCAAACCCCTTAAACATTCGCGTATATCCCGCAACCCCCGGGTGATTTCGTCCGGTTGAGCGACAAGCGCCACCCGGATATATTCGGTCCCTGGATTCGCCGATCCATCGCTCGGATCGCGTGCCAGATACTCCCCTGGAAGTACGCGTATCCCCCTATCGCTCCAAAGCTGCTTGGCGACAGCTTCGCCGTCACTCACGCGGATCCACAAAAAGAACCCCGCCTGGGGGGGAGAATAGCCTTTCATATTGCCCAAAATATGGTCGGCGGCCCGGTATTTTTCTCTGTAGATTTCGCGACTTGCTGCAACATGACCCTCATCCTGCCACAATCTCTCCGCGACCCTCTGCAGCGGCAGCGGCAAGGGCGCGCCGGCATAGTTCCTGAGCTGCGTCATCGCCGCAATCGCCCGTTGTCCTCCTGCAACGAAGCCCGATCTGAGCCCCGGCAGGTTCGAGCGCTTTGACAGCGAATGGAAGATCAGCACGCGTTCGGGATCGGCCTGCATCTTCTGCGCGACCTCCAGCGCCCCGGTGGGCGGGGTGTCGCGGTAGATCTCGCAATAGCATTCATCGGCGAAGATGCGGAAATCATATGTCTCGGCCAGATCGATCAGGGTTCTCCAATAGTCTTCCCCCGCCACCGCCCCTTGCGGGTTCGCAGGAGAACAGACGTAGACGACCGTGGTCCGGTTCAAGATCGTTTCGGGAAGCGCGGCGAAATCGGGCAGGAAGCCGGTCTCGGCCAGCGCTGACACGTAGTAAGGCTCCGCCCCTGCCGTCAATGCGGCCACCGCATAGCATTGGTAGAAGGGATTTGGCAGCAGGATCAAGGGCTTCTGGCCGTTCTTCTCCTCCGGGCTCAGGGCAATCGCAGCATTGAACAGCCCCTCGCGGGTGCCGTTCAGCGGAAAGACTTCCGTCTCGGGATCAACCGAAACTCCATAGCGCCGCCCCAGCCAGTCCGAGATCGCGCCGCGCAGCTCCGGCGTGCCGTCATTCGGCGGGTAACGCCCGAAATCGGCGGTATGTTCGGCAATCACTTCCGCCACGAAATCCGGAAACGGATGCTTCGGCTCGCCCAGCGACATATGCAGAACCTCGCCCCCGGCCGGAATCGGGTCGAGCAACGCCCGCAGGCGCGGAAACGCATATTCCGGCAGTTCGGAGAACCGCTCAGGGAGCTTCATGCCATGCCTCATCAACGGGGTCTGATGCCCCTTGTCCGCCCCAGATTAGTCGGCCGGGAGGCCTCCGTCCAGCGAAAGCGGGCTAATTGCGTGCCCCGAGTGTCTTTTCAATCGCAGACCCGGCCCAAAGCAGATGCCGCTCGCCCATGGGCCGTCCCATCGCCATCACTGCGCACCAGTCCTCGCCGGTCGGAAGGGTCAGCGCGCAAAGCCCCATCAGGTTGCCGACCCTTGTATTCCTGAGCGTCAGAAGGTTCTTTTCGGTGAACAGCGCCTCATCGGCCAGCAGATCGGCCGTCTTAGGCGGCTGGATCGCACAATTCGGGATCAGCACGGCGTCATAGCCCGCCGTCGCCTCCAGATAGGCCCGCCGCAGCCGCTTCAGCCGCTCCCAGCCCTGCACGAATTCCACGCCCGAGAATGCCGCCCCGCCCCGGAACCGATCCTCCACCGGACCGTAAAGCGTCCCCGGCCGCGCCTCGATCACTTCCTTCCACAGCCCGTAAGCCTCGGTCGCGAACAGGACAGGTGCGAGACCCATCGCCTCATCGACCTCCGGCACCCCGATCTCTTCGACATGCGCCCCGTCGGCGGAGAGCCTCGCCACAGCCGCCTCGAACGCCGCCTGCGGGGCCTCGTCCACAGGGGCAATCGCCGGGCTTTTCAGCACCGCGAACCGCATTCCGGCCAGTTCCGCCCCTTCCAGATCGGGCGGTGCCTCGCCATCCATCTCGAAGGTCAGGTAACCGGCATCCTCCACCGACCGGCACAAGGGGCCAACCGTATCGAAGCGCGGACAAAGCGGCACCACACCATCCAGCGACAACAGCCCATGGGTCGTTTTCAGCCCCACCAGCCCGTTCCACCCGCTCGGCGCCCGCACCGACCCCCCGGTATCGGTCCCGATCCCCGCCGCCGCCAGCCCCAGTGCGACCGAGACCGCCGCCCCCGAGGACGACCCCCCAGGCACATGCGCGGGGTTCACGGAATTGGGCGGTGTCGCCGTCTCGGGATTGATCCCCAGCCCCGAAAACGCCAGCTCGGTCATATGCGTCTTTCCCAGACACACCAGCCCGGCCCGTGTCGCGTTCCCCAGCACCTCGGCATCGGTATCGGGCACTCGGCCCTCCAGGAGCCGCGTCCCGGCCTCGGTCGCAACACCTGCGGTATCAAAAAGATCCTTCCACGAAATCGGCACCCCATCGAGCAGCGACTGCCGCGTCCCCGCCTTCGCGCGCCTCAAAGCCGCCTCCGCCTCGGCCCGCGCCCGCTTCGCCGTCACCCGCGCATAGATCCGGTCCTTCGCCCCATGCCCCTCGATCGCATCGAGATAGGCATCGCAAAGCGCCACCGGATCGATCCGCCCATTGCCGATATCGCGCCCCAGATCGCAGGCCGTCATCCTCAACCAGTCAATACCACCCATCCCCTGCCCCTTGTCTTCTCTGCCGTATCTCTCTGCCACCTGAGACGTTCGCCCGGAAAACGATACATCACCCGGCTTCTTCCTGGTTCGAATACGCCCGCCCTACCGGCACGCACAGCATTCTCCCAGGAAGCCTAGCGCCGCCACCTGCCATGGACAATTCCCCAAATCCGCTCATAGTGCGCCCATGCAACTCGACGCCGATATCCTCATCGTCGGCGGCGGCCTCAACGGCCCCGCCCTCGCCCTCGCCCTGGCCGAAGGCGGTCTCACCTCGCTGATCCTCGACGCCACCCCGCCCGAGGCCGCCGCCTCGGACAGCTTCGACGGCCGCGCCTATGCGCTGTCCATTGCCTCGATCCGTATGCTCAAGGCGCTCGGCATCTGGGAAGAGGTCGCCGACCACGCCCAGCCCATCCTCGACATCAAGGTCTCCGACGGCCGCCCCGGCGAAGGGGCCTCACCGCTGTTCCTGCATTTCGACCACCACGAAATCGAGGAAGGCCCGATGGGCCACATGATCGAGGACCGTTATTTGCGCCGGGCGCTGCACACCGCCTGCGAGGCCTCCGAAAAAATCACCACCGAGGCCCCCGTCCGCGTCACCGCCCAGGAAACCGGCCCCGCCACCGCCACCGTCACGCTGGAGAATGCCACCACCCGCACCGCCCGTGTCCTGATCGGCTGCGATGGCCGCCAATCGGGCACCGCCACCCGGGCCGGGATCAGGCGCACCGGCTGGGAGTACAACCAGACCAGCCTCGTCTGCGCCATCGCCCATGAGCGCCCCCACGACGCCACCGCCCACCAGTTCTTCATGCCCTCGGGACCGCTGGCCATCCTGCCGCTCCCCGGCAACCGCTCGTCCATCGTCTGGACCGAGACCACCGCCCGCGCCGCCGCCATCCAGGCCCTCGATGACGACGCCTACCTGACTGAGCTCCGCCCCCGCTTCGGGTCCTTCCTCGGCGAGATCAGCCTCACCGGCACCCGCTTCACCTACCCCCTTGCCCTGTCGCTGGCCGAAAGCTTCACCGCCCCCCGCCTCGCCCTGGCCGGAGACGCCGCCCACGGCCTCCATCCATTGGCGGGGCAGGGCCTCAATCTCGGCTTCCGCGACGTCGCCGCACTGGCCGAAACCCTCATCGACGCCAAACGCCGCGGCGAGGATATCGGCGCTCCCCTCGTCCTCGCCCGCTACGCCCAGTGGCGCCGCTTCGACACCGCGATGCTCTCGGCAGCCACAGACACCGTCAACCGCAGCTTCTCCAACGACAACCCGCTCCTCCGCCTAACCCGAGACCTCGCCCTCGGCACCCTCAACGCCCTGCCCGCCGCCCGCCGCACCCTCATCCGCGAAGCCGCCGGGCTGACCGGGGACTTGCCGCGCCTGATGCGGTGATCCTTCCGTCTCGTAGGATGGGTGCTCTGTCAAAAAATCCAATGAGAACCCAAACACCATTAGCTCAAGAATTATTAGACGGTAATGTCCTCAGGCTTGGTCTCCTTGATGCTGGATTCTCGCTGGTACCGCACGGTTCTTTATTGGCGCCGCCAAATAACTGGGATAACGAAGAGGAGATTGATGTTGCTTCATAGTTTTGGAACAGTGCTGCTTTTTGCTCTGAAAATCTGGGGGATATCAATAATATCTTTTTTGGCAATCCTATTGATAGCCATGCCGGTATTTGATGGTGATCCACTACAGGCAATTGTCAGCATAGAATTTTTAGTTCCAGTAATGTTAGTAACATTTTATGTGATCACATTCACAGCACCTGTATTGCTGGCAGCTCTGGCAGGTCGATTGCTAAAATTTTCATCGAAGATCGTACATATCGTCAACTTCATTAATATCGGAATTTGGTTGTCAGTTTTCACCCCTTCGGTTGTAACAAAGGAATGGGGAGAACTCGGCTTTGAAATTTGGCTGGCTGTGTTCTCAATATTTCTAGTTTCTTCCCTTGTGGTTACATTTTTCTTGTTTGCTTTCGGAGGATTGAAAAGCCTGTTTGAAAAGTGACCCGACTGTTGTTGTATTAGATGCTCTTTACCTCGGTCATAGTGCGCTGCAGGACGGCGCACACCGCATTTTCCTCACCGCACCGCATCCATCTCCGCCATCCCCGAACAGTCCCGCCGCGCATCCGGCGCGCAGACCCTCGGCTCCAGCTCCTTCGTCAGGCACACCCGCACCTCCTGGATCAGCCCGCCCTTGCAGGTCACCGTCACCCCGTCCGCCTCCAGCCCTGGATTGACCTCCAGGAACGCTGCCTCCACCACGTCCGGCGCGATCCGCACCCGCCCCGGCAGCTTGCCGAAGACCGGCGGCTGATCGACAGCCTCGAACGCCGACCGCGCTGCTTTAAAATAGTTCTCCGCACTCAGCCCTGAACACCGCCCGTGCTTCTTCCACTGATACCAGGCCAGCCCCCCTGACCCCATGATATCGGCCATCGCCGCCGTCTCAGCCCGCGACGGATCCCGCGCGCCGGTCCGGCAATAGGACGGCCAGCCGTCTTCGTATTCCGGCCAAAGCCCGTGCAGCGTGAAACCCAGATCGTGCCGCGCATCGCACTGATCCGCGCCCCGCGCGTCGCCTTCCAGCGCACACCAGGAGGCATTCCAGCTGAGCGCCAGCACGTAATAGTCGAAATCCCCTGCCCGCTCGCCCTCGGCCCGGACCGGGCCCGCCATCGCCAGAAGTGCCGCCAGAAGCCACCGCATCGAAAAATCCTTTTACAACCCCGGGGGAATCCCTGTATAGCGGCCCCAATTCCCCTCGAAAACCGCGAGACCGCCCTCCGGGCACCGGATTTCGGCCCGGGGAGAGAACTGTCTTTGAGAAAGGGACCGTCATGACGCTTCCGCTGATGCCCAAGGCTACCGCCGTCTGGCTGATCGACAATACCACGCTGACCTTCCGGCAGGTGTCGGAATTCTGCGGGCTGCACGAACTGGAGGTCTCCGGCATCGCCGATGGCGAGGTTGCGATCGGGGTGAAGGGGTTTGATCCCATCGCCAACCACCAGCTGACCGCTGACGAGATCAAGCGTTGCGAGGACGATCCCAAGGCGCGGCTGCAGCTGTTCCACAACCCGGCCTCCGAGGGCGAGACCAAACGGCGCGGGCCCCGCTACACCCCGCTGTCCAAGCGTCAGGACCGCCCGGCGGCCATCGCCTGGCTGGTGAAATTCCATCCTGAACTGAGCGACGGCCAGATCTCGAAACTCGTCGGCACCACCAAGCCGACCATCCAGTCGATCCGCGACCGCACGCACTGGAACATCTCGTCGATCCAGCCCGTCGACCCGGTGGCGCTGGGGCTCTGCAAGCAGCTGGAACTGGACGCCGCCGTCGCCAAAGCCACCGCCAAGGCGGCGAAATCGGGTGAGCTGATGAGCGATGACGAGCGGATGAAGCTGGTCTCGACCGAGCAGTCCCTGCAGATGGACCCGACCGAGCCGCGCATGCCGTCGAATGTCTCCGGGCTTGAGAATTTCTCACTGTCGGACCCGATGGAGACCGTCGACACCGATGACCGGGAAGAGCTCGACGCCGACACGCTCTTCAACCTGCCTTCGGGCGACGGCGAAGAGCAGCCGGACTGAAGTCGGCACGGGCGGACCTTTTGCCGAAACGGCAGGGGCGACCGGTTACCGGTCGCCCCTGATTAGAGCGTGTCGCGCCAGATCGAATTCATTCCTGCCAGCGAACGCAATTGCTACGCAATCGCTGCCTCGCTGGCAGGAATGAATACGTGAATCCGGTCAGGCGCGATACGCTGTAGAGTATTTTGCGCCTGAATGAATTCGATTTGGCGCAAAATGCTATAAGCTCCGGACGTGCAATGGGTTCAGCCGAGCTGCATCCGCGATTCCACCTGCTTGACCGTCATCCGGGCGAGACCCAGATTGGCCGCCGACCGGTCGAGCGCCACATAGAGGAACACCTGGCGATTGGACGACACCGGCCGGATCAGGTGATACTGCGAGCCGAGCGAGATCAGGATATCCTCGACATCGTCCTTCAGCCCCAACATGTTCGACGTCGTCGCCTGCGCCTTGAGGATTTCGGTGTTCCCGGCAGCGGCGACCTCGAGATCATGCGATCCGCTGCCGCCGGCGCTGCCCAGCATGATGCCGGATTCGGAATCCACCAGACAGGCGCCGATGAAACCCGAAAGGTCCTTCAGCGCACCAAGATCCTGTTCGATCATGTTCGGAGCCCACCCTTGATTTGACGCCGGCTTTTTCGCCGGTTCCGGCTTTTCCTCGGCCGCCTTCACAGGGGCCGGTTCCGCTTTCGCCGGTTCCTCGACCTTGTCTTCCTTGTCGCCTGCCGAATCCTTCGCTTTCTTGGCTTCGGCGACAGATTTCTTGTCACCGGTGTCGCTGACCGCGGTCAGAGTGACGATATTCGACTCGACCATGTCGTTCAACGCCTCGGCCTCGGTCGCTTCGACCTTGCCATCGGGCAGATCGGGCAGATTGGCGATCTCGCCGCCGGATTTCTGCACCTCCTCGCGGAAGGCCTCGATCTTGGACCGGCCGACCCGCTGGATCACCTCCATCAGCGCCTCTCCGCCGCTGTCGAGCCAGATGCGTGGATCGCCTGCCTCCTGGCAGATCTGCCGGGACGCGCCGATGAACATGATCGAGTCGAAAATCTTGCCCGCCTCGCGGTTCAGCCTGCTGTTCACCTTGCCGATATCGCTGTCGTCCAGAAGATCGGCCCGCGTCGCCACCAGAACCGAACGTTCAAGGATTTCCTCGGGGATCATCTCGATATCGGATTTCTCGGTCAGCTTCCAGGCCTGGTTGGCCGAAGTGCACCAGATCACCATGTCCGCCTTCTCGATCAGCGGCAGCACATCATCCTCGAAATCCCCGTCGGGGCTGAGCGGCGCTTCGATCAACTCAATCCCGGCAAGATCGGGATGGGTCAGATGCGCGGTGATACTGTCGGGCATCTTCTTGATCTTGTCGAAGACCGCAGTGATGGAGGATTCGGTCCGCCTTTTCTTGCCTTCGACGGCGTTGAAAGCGCGCTTGCGGCCCCAGGTGACGCCCAGAAGCGGCATCCGGCTGTATTCCACCGTCGTCGGGGCGACGATTTCTCGGGCCAGCAGGTTCAGGACCGAGCTTTTCCCGGTCGAGAACTCGCCCGCGATCACCACGCGGAACGGTTCGGCCTTTGCAGCCTTGTCGTCGCCGAAGGAAATGATTTCGGCCTGGTTCTGTGCTGAGCTCATGCCTGTGCGGCCTCCGCTTTCTTGTCACCGCTTTCGTCGCTGTCGAGCCAGAATGTCAGCTCCCGTGCATGGTCGGTCAGCTGGGCACGCGCATCGCGCATGTCGTTCAGTCGCACTTCCAGACGGCGGCGCATTTCCTCGACCCGGATCGACGGATCGATGGTTTCCAGTTCGGCCAGTTCGCTTTCCGATTCGGTCTTCTGATCCTTGAGGTTCTCGAGAATCCCCGACAGCACGTTCTTCATCCGGCGCGTCGCCGCGGCCACACGCTCGGCCAGCGCCACTTCGGCGCTCATGCAGAGCTGTTCGACCGACGGATGCACTTCGGACCGGATCACCCGGCGCATCGCCTTCAGCGCCTCATCGACTGACATGTTCGAGCTTTTCCAGAACTTCCAGCCGCGCTTCGAGGTCAGTTCCAGGGTCAGCGTCTGCGGGATGGCAGGCGCGATCGGCTTGACGTCGTTATGCGGCAGCGTGGTGGTGTCGATGGCGATGGCCGAACCGGGCATCAGCGTGCCCAGCGCCTTGCGCGCCTTTTCGAGCCCGGCCTGCAGGATCCTGTCTTCCTGGCTGCGGGCCGGCCCGTAGCCGAGAATGACCTTTTCCTCCAGCGAATGGCGGATCTTGCCGGTTTCCAGCTGCCAGGTCTTGCCGCGGGTCTTGGCCTCGAACAGTTTCTTCAGCTCGATGGTCTGCTCTTCGATGAAGGCGTTTGCCGTATGGGTCATCGACAGGCGCAGCGAGCGGAAGAAATCCTCGTTGCGGTCCTGCATGTTCTTTTCGGTCTCGCGGATCACGTCCTCGATCGCCTGCACGGCGGCCTCGAGCTCCATCGACTGGACCTCGATCCGCTCGCGGATGGCGGCAGCGTAATCGGCGTCGTCGCCGGTCTTGCCCAACTCGCCTTCAAGGCCGTCGATCTGCTGGGTCGCCAGAGATTCCGAAGCCTGGATGATCGACTGCAGCGACGAGGCGGACTGTTTCAGCACCTGCGTCCCGGCACCGACATTGATGCCCTCGTTGATCGCAGCCCGCACATCGGCAAGCCCCGACAGCACAAAAAGACGCGCCCAGGGCTCGTCGGGCAATTCACCTTCATACTGCTCCATCCGGGTCCGGGCGGCATCGGAGGCAAGAGCCGCCGCAATCGCGTCGGCATCGCCACGCAGCGCGATTTCGCCCCACATGGCCGAGCCGACATGGATGGTCAGCTGGATATCGGCATAGGCCTTTTTCAGCGTGTCGCGGACCTTGTCCTGAATGGCCGAGATTTCGGCCCCGGCATCCTCCAGCTCGTCGACACGGTTGATGTAGATGATCACGTCCTTGGCCCCTTCCGAGGCCAGCATCCGGATCAGCCCCTGATCGACCTCGCTGAGCGCCTGGTGCACCGACAGGACCACCACATAGACATCGGCGATCCTCAGGCTCTGACAGGTCAGCTCGTCTCGGACCAGGAACGGGTCGTTGACACCAGGGGTGTCGATGACCACGGTCGGGCATTTGAAAATCCCCGCCGGCTGGAAGATATCCGCCGATTTGGTGATGTCCGAATACCGGCCCACCAGTTCGGCCTTCTCGCCCTCGGCTGCTTCCGGCCCGGCGCAGACATAGCGCGACAACAGGTCCGGCGTGATCACGTCGAACTTGTGGCTCTTGCCGTGCAGGTGGTGATAGAGGCGGCCCAGACGCGCCCGCGCGCGGTCGCGCATCTGCATGACCTGCTCGTGCAGGACGTCCGACTGGAAACCCGGCAGCAGTTCCTCGGCCATCTCGCGGGCCTCGACATCGCCGTCATAGAGCCTTTTCCATTCTTCCTCGGAGAAGAAATGGAAGGCACCACCAGCGGTGGGGTCCTTCGGATGGGCGAAATGGATATTGGTGACCGCGGCGGTCCACGGGTTGACGTCCGTGGGCACGAAGCCCGGATGGCCGATCAAAGCGTTGATGAAGGTACTCTTCCCGGCCTTGACCTGTCCGATCACCGCGACCCGGGCCCGCCAGTCCCGGAGGACTTCGGCTTCCTCGCGGATCGACCCGGCGAAGTTTGCGCTGGTCACCTGAGAGAGGCTGTCTGCCAGTGAGGCGACCCTGGATATGTTGTCGGACTGCTCCGACCCAATCGAGAATTCGTTTTGCAAAGTGTACCCCAATAATTGGCACGCGACTCAATAGGCTGTGGACCGAGGACTACCACACAAGTCGCACTGACTTCCTCGCTACGTCATGTTTCGCAGGCAAAAGGGATGAAAATATGGCGGAATTTACCGGAAATGCCCGATTTTCGCCAAAGTGTCGCACCCCAGTAAACCTTTTACTTTTCAAGCAGTTGAACGACACACATCGCCCCCCCGATATTCGGATGCTCTGCCTCAAAAGTTAATGTCGCCTGAAAATGGCGCTTCTAACCGCCAAAGAGTAACCAAAACCCTGCGGACAATGCCACCTCTTAACCGAATCCTAGGAATCGAATTCCGAACCGTTGCAAGAATGGCAACGTCAGGTCGTCCCGGGATTCCCGCGCTGGCTGGCGGCAAGAGACCTGTCTTGTCAATTGCCGGAAAGGCGGACATGGCCTGACCGGCTTCCGATAGCCTATCAGTTAACATATTGTAATTACGTGATTATCGCCTTCTGGACTGCGCAGTCGATCGCGGCCCCTGTGTCACTTTAGGTTTACTTGACCCCCCCTGCCCCCCTTCCTAGGCTTCACCGCGGTGGGCCTTCGACTTTCCATTAGCGAGGCAAGAATATGATACCCAAGCTCTTGACGGCGCTGGCCGTCTCCATGGTCTTTCTGAGCGGTTCCGTCACCATTGTCGCGGCCCAGGATGCCTATACCCAACGCACCGATGCGATGAAGAAGATGGGCGCGATGGCCAAAACCATCAGCGACATGCTGCGCGGCAACACCGAATTCGATGCCGACGCGGCCAACGCCTCCATCGCCGCCGCCAACGCGGCCCTCGCCGATTTCGGAACCTATTTCCCCGAAGGCTCCGACGGCGGCAAAAGCAAGGCCGGCCCGGCGATCTGGGAGGATCCCGACGGCTTCGCCGCTGCCGTGAGCAAGGTCCAGGCCGATCTCGCCGCCGCCGTGGCCGCCAATCCCCAGACCCCGGAAGCGGTCCAGACGACCTTCGGCATGGTGGCCGGGAACTGCAAGGCCTGCCACGAAAAATACCAATTGCCGGACTAGCCGTTGAAGCGGCTGCTCAAGATCCTCGCGATCCTCGGCGTCCTTGGCGCCGGGATCGCCTGGATTGTGACCGCGCCCGAAACCGTCGCCGAAGCCGACCTCCCCGATCACACGCCCGACCCTGGCCACGGCGAACGGGTCTTTCTCACCGGCGGCTGCACCTCCTGCCACGCCGACTCCGATGCCGAAGGCGACGACAAGCTGATCCTGACCGGCGGCCTCGCCTTCGCCACCGAATTCGGCACCTTCCACGCCCCCAATATCTCACCCGATCCCGACCACGGCATCGGCGGCTGGACCATGGCCGAGTTCGTCTCGGCGATGAAACACGGCACCAGCCCCGGCGGCAGCCACTATTATCCGGCCTTCCCCTATACGTCCTATACGCGGATGGCGGTCACCGACATCATGGACCTCAAGGCCTTCATGGACACGCTACCCGCAACGGACAACATCCCACCCGCCCACGAGGTCGGCTTCCCCTTCAATATCCGCCGCTCGCTCGGCGGCTGGAAGCTTCTGAACATGTCCGACGCCTGGGTCGCCTCCCCCACCGACCCCAAGGCCCTCCGAGGCCGCGAGATCGTCGAGGGCGCGGGCCACTGCTCCGAATGCCACACACCGCGCAATGCCATCGGCGGCCTCCTGAAGGACCACTGGCTGGCCGGCGGTCCCAACCCCGACGGCGAAGGCCGCATCCCCAACATAACCCCGTCGGAGGACGGCATCGGCAGCTGGACCGAGGACGACATCGCCTACTACCTCGAAACCGGCTTCACCCCCGATTTCGACAGCGTCGGCAGCTCCATGGCCGACGTCGTCGACAACATGTCCAAACTCCCGGCAGAAGACCGCGAGGCCATCGCCGCCTACCTCAAGGCCATCCCCGCCCTGCCCGACAGCGACATCGGCCTCCCTGCCACCAACTGACCCCGCCCCCGCCTAGGCGGCGTCTGCATTTAGCCGATCCACGCCATTGCACATGCGAGATCGACGAAGGCTTTGAATGAGCTGACCGTTTTCTCGCAGCGGAGGGCGATGCGGCGGAAGCGTTTGAGTTTGTTGAAGAAACACTCAACGAG
>JBNKVT010000039.1:0-5385 GCA_050299335.1 Paracoccaceae bacterium
CCCCGCCCAACCACCAAGTCTCTTCAGTTCGGTAAACTTGGTGGTTGGGCGGGGAGGAGGGGCGGGTGGCGGCGGCACAGCCGGGAATAATCCCCAAGGAGAGTGGTTTCCTGCGCAGGACCACCAGACAAAGTATAAAGAAGGATACTGAAAATGCGTCACGGACACGGATACCGTAAACTCAACCGCACCCACGAGCACCGCAAGGCGCTGTTCGCCAACATGGCCGGGTCTCTGATCGAGCATGAGCAGATCAAGACCACCCTGCCGAAAGCCAAGGAACTGAAGCGGGTGATGGACAAGCTGATCACGCTCGGCAAGCGCGGCGATCTTCACGCCCGCCGCCAGGCTGCCGCGCAGCTGAAGCAGGACATGCATGTCGCCAAGCTCTTCGACACGCTCGGCGAGCGCTACAAGGACCGCCAGGGCGGCTATACCCGCGTCCTGAAGGCCGGCTTTCGCTATGGCGACATGGCCCCGATGGCGATTATCGAGCTCGTGGACCGCGACACCGCCGCCAAGGGTGCCGCCGACAAGGCAAGGGTCGAGGCCGAGGAAGCCGAAGAGGATTGATCCTTTCGGAAGCCGATTTTTAAAGGCCGCTCCGACCGGGCGGCCTTTTGCATTTCAGGGGCGTTTCCCGACTTTCCGGCTATCCTGCACAATCAGGCGGGAACGTAGGTCAGCCTGACCGTCTCCGCGCCGATCCTTTCGCTGTCCGTCAGGCGGAGGCGGGGCAGGGGACCGGCGAAGAACGGTGTGCCGCTGCCGAGCACGACCGGGTGGAAATAGAGATGGTATTCGTCGATCAGACCCATCTCGCCGAGCCCATGCCCCAGCATCGTCCCGCCTGCGTCGATGACGCCGTCAACCCGCGCCTTCAGCCCGCGCACCGCCGTCTCGACATCGTCCGCGATCAGCGCGGCATTGGGACCGACCGTATCGAGGCTGCGTGACACCACCCATTTCGGCTGCTTCCGCCAGGCCTCGGCAAACGCGTGTTCGTCGGCACCCCAACCGGGCTGATCCTCGTCCCAATAGCGCATGATCTCATACAGGCGCCGCCCGTAGAGGCTGCCGGCAAGCCCGCCGACATAATCGATCCAGTACCGGAACAGCGTGGGATCTGGCGCGAACTTGTCGAAATCGACATAGCCGTCCAGCGACAGGTTCATTCCGAAAACGATCTTTGCCATGGTCCGATGTCTCCGTTCTGGTCGCCTGACTTTTATAGCATTTTGCGCCAAATCGAATTCATTCCGATCCTTGAGACGCATTTGCTACGCAAACGCTGCCTCGCTGATCGGAATGAATAAGTGAATCCAATCAGGCGCAATACACACTCGACCAAATTCGTTTCAGACTGTCGCAGTCTGAAAAGGAATTTTGGGCCAGAGAAGTAGGCTTGAGCAAAATCCTGGGATCAGATTGGTTCAATCTGATCCGGTTTTGCTCTGGCGCACGGACCCTGGATCGGTAGACAGCCCGGAAGCGGGCGGGATCGGACCGAGGGGTGCAGCGGTCAGAAGGCGCCGTCATAGGCGCGCCGCCCGATTCGGCAGGCCAGAAGCGTAACCCCCTGGCGGTCGAGCGCGATCCGAGCTTCGGCTGCCAAGGTCGCGGCGTCGTCGATCCAGATCCCGTGGCCGCCGAAGGCGCGGGCCAGGGCAGGAAAGTCGGTGCCACCGAAATCGACCCCGAGATTGGGCCGCTGGCTGGCGCGCTGCTTCATCTCGATCAGGGTCAGGCTCTCATCGACCAGCACGCAGATGGTCAGGTTGAGTCCGAGATCGCGGAAGGTGGCGAGTTCGCCCGGGCCCATCTCGAGACCCGCATCGCCGACGAAAGCCAGGGCCGGGATGTCGGGTTTGCCCAGCGCGTGGCCGGCGGCGATGGGCACGGCGCAGGCCATGGTGCAGAGGGCGGAGGATTGCAGCAGGGTGCGCGGGGCCGGACAGGGCCAGATCTGGCTGAGCAGGATGCGGTGAGCGCCGGAATCGGCGGTGATGACGGTCTCGGGCGGCATCGCCGCGCGCAAGGTCCGGAAGATCGCGTGCGGGCCCCAGGTTTCGGGGCCCTTGAAGGCCTCGGCGAGGGCGGATCTGGCCTGGGCCGGGGCATCGTCGGGCCAGCGTTCGGGCGGCGGGGCGAGGGCGCGCGATAGGATGGCCAGCGTCTCGCCGACGCGGCCCGGCAGGGTGTGGCTGACATGGTGCATGCCGTGGGCGCGGGGGGTTTGCGTGATCTCGATGACGGTCTTGTCGGGCGCCCATGGGTCGCGCCAGCCGATACGCATTTCGATCGGGTCGTAGCCCATCAGCAGCACGCAGTCCGACTTGTCGATCAGCGGCTTCAGGATGGTATCGGCTCTGGGCGACAGGCCGGCCCCGCCGAGGCTCAGCGGATGCGCCTCGTCGATCAGCCCCTTGCCCTTGTAGGTGGTGATCAGCGGGATCTGCTGGGCCTCGCAGAAGGCGCGGATCGAGGCGGCGGCCTTTTCGTTGACCGCATCGACCCCGGCGATGGCCAGCGGGCGGGTCGCCGCGTTCAGGTGCCGGACGGCGTCGCGGAACGGGCGGTCCTCGACCGGGACGGCGGCGGCCTGCACTGTGGGCAGGGGCGGGGTCGTCTCAGCGGTTTCGGCCTCGGCCACACCGATGGGAACGTCGATATGGACCGGGCCGGGCTGGCCTTCGGTGGCAATGGCGATGGCCTTGGCGATGGTGGCCCCGACCGCCCCGCGCCGGGCGCGGAAGCTGGCCTTGGTGACGGGGCGCAGCAGCGCCTGGTGGTCGAAGATCTGGTGGGTGTAGCTTTCGGCATCGGCGCGGTCTATGCAGCCGGTGAGGAAGATCAGCGGCACCTTGTCCTGATGGGCGTTGGCCACCGTGTTGACGGCATTGGCCACACCGGGCCCGAGGGTGGCGACCAGCACGCCCGGCGCGCCGGTGGCGTGCCAGAGGCCCTCGGCCATGAACCCGGCGGCGTTTTCGTGCTTGGTGAGGATGAATGTCAGACCGGCGCGGTCGAGACCTTCCATCAGCGCCAGAACCTCGCCGCCGGGGATGCCGAACGCGTGGGTGCAGCCTGATTGCGCCAGCGCCTGGCCGATGATGTCTGCGCCTGTGGTCATGACGGGTCTCCCAGGGCACCGGCCTCGCGGAGGGCGCCGATTTCGGTGTCGGATTTCTGCAGGATGTCGCGCAGGACGGTCTCGGTATCGGCCCCCAGCAGGGGTGGGGCGGATTGGTATTCGATGGGCGTCTCGCTGAGGCGGATCGGGTTGCCGATCAGGTCAACGGTGCCGCTGACCGGATGCGGCAGCGTGATCTTCAT
Organism: Paracoccaceae bacterium; assembly: GCA_050299335.1. GTDB lineage: Bacteria > Pseudomonadota > Alphaproteobacteria > Rhodobacterales > Rhodobacteraceae > JBNKVT01. The sequence goes on from JBNKVT010000039.1 coordinate 3,337, forward strand.
CTCGCGGGCGAGGGTCTGGGGATGGGCGAAGACCTGGCCTAGGTCGTTGATCGGGCCGCAGGGGACAGAGACCTTCTCGAGCGCGGCGATCCAGTCGGCGGCGGGCCTTGTGACGGTGAGTTGATTGAGCAGCGGGATCAGGGTGTCGCGGTTGCGAACCCGGTCGGCGTTCTTCGCAAAGCGCGGGTCGGCGGCGAGGCCGGACCCGGCCGCCTCGCAGAATTTCGCGAACTGGCTGTCATTGCCAACCGCGAGGATGAAATCCGCGTCCGAGGCCGGGAAGGTCCCGTAGGGCACGATGGTCGGATGTTCGTTGCCGCGCCGTGGTGGCGGCTTGCCATCGACCAGATAGGCCGCCCCCTGATTGATCAGCCAGCTGATCTGGGTGTCGAAGAGACTGATATCGATATATTGCCCTCGCCCGCTCGCCCCCCGCGCGTGCAGCGCCGCGAGGATCGCGGTGGTGGCATACATCCCGCACATCACATCGGCGATCCCGACCCCGGCCTTCATCGGCGGACGGTCCGCCTCGCCGGTCAGCGACATGATCCCGCCCATGCCCTGAATGAGGAAGTCGTAGCCGGCCCGCTCCGCATAGGGCCCGGTCTGACCGAAGCCGGAGATCGAGCAATAGATCAGCCCCGGGTTCAGCGCTTTCAGGTTCTCATAGCCGAGCCCGCGCCGCGTCAGGTCGCCGACCTTGAAATTCTCGATAACGATATCGGACACCGCCGCCAGATCCCGGATCACCGCTTGCCCGGCTTCGGTGGCGATATCGACCGCCACCGATTTCTTGCCCCGGTTGGCGCAGAGGTAATAGGCGCTTTCCGCCGTATCCCGCCCCTCGCCATCCTTCAGAAACGGCGGCCCCCAGCCGCGGGTGTCGTCGCCGCGCCCGGGGCGTTCTATCTTGATCACCTCGGCGCCGAGATCGGACAGAAGCTGGGTCGCGGTCGGCCCGGCGAGGATGCGGGATAGATCGAGGACGCGCACGCCCGTCAGCGGAGGAGCCATTACCAGCCCTTGAGTTCGGACAGTTCCTCCCAAGCGCGTATCACCCATTCGGTGCGAATGGAATGGCCGCCATCGTGCAGGCACAGTTCCAGCAGGCCTTCCCCGCAGACGGCCCGCTGACAGGCCAGCAGCCCGTCCTGCCGCGTGGTATCGGGCAGTTTGCAGTTTCCCTGCCGCTCCCATTGCGCGAGGCTTTCATGGAGATCGCTCTGGCGGCTGTTGGCGATGGCCCGGCCCCGGATCGGCACGGTACGATCGGCGGTGCCATGCACATGCATCAGCACCGGCATCGGCGACGGGCAGTCCTCCGGCACCGGGTTCCAGTAGTCCCCGGCGACCGGCGCGAAGCCGGCAAAATACGACCCGCGATAGCACGCGACGTTCCAGGCCATCGAGCCGCCGACCGAGAAGCCCGAGACCATGATCCGGTCCATGTCGATGGGAAAGCGGTCGGCGATGTCGGCGACCAGGGCATCGACAAAGGCGAACTCGTCGCGATCCTGTTCGGGAGAGCCGGGAAAGGACCAGCTGTTGCCGATGCCTTGCGGCGCGATCACCGCGATCCCCCGTTCCGCCGCCTGCCCGAGCAGCGCGCCGTTGCGCATCACCGCGGCTGCCGTTCCCTGATATGGGTGAAAGAACAGGATCGCCGGGAACGGCCCGTCGCCGTCGGGGAGGGCAATCCGATAGGTTCCGTTCTCGACGACGCAGTCACTGTCCTGCCCGCAGGCCCAGAGTGCTTGCGGGAGCAGCATGAAGATCAGGATGAGTAGTCGCATGTTGCCCTCTAAAAACCGATCGAGCCATGCTGACGGGGCGGGTGGCGGAAGGAAACTCAATAAGGTGTGAAGAGGGGGCCACTTTTTGGGGAGGTACATGCGCGCGTTCGTTCGTCGCTGAAATCCGTCCACGGGAAAGGTATCCCTTTTGCGCCTCGCGCTTTCTCCTTCTTCCAAATACCTCGGGGGGTGCGGGGGGCGGAGCCCCCCGCGAGTCGTCCCCCGCAGCGGGGCGGAAACGCTATTTTCAGCGTGC
>JBNKVT010000040.1:0-9606 GCA_050299335.1 Paracoccaceae bacterium
CATCACGGTTTTCGATACCTACGAGCACATCCTCGACAAATGCCAAGCCGCCTGGAACTTCTTTGCCAACGAGCCTGACCGAATAACCTCTATCACCAGTAGAGACTGGATAGCAGCCAATTGATCAAGCCGGTGGTATAAGCTGGCAATCCTGTTGAACCCGATGCAATGCTCGAATGCCCCCTACCTCTGTCTTGGACTCCTGCGTTATCTCCAATGCCATTGCAGGAACACGGCTATGCCCAAAAGTTCTCGCGAACCTTGGCCTGTCGCGGCCCGGCTGGTGTCTCGACGGTCACCTCGGTGCCGTCGTCCCAATGGGTCATGCGCACCATGCCGATCGCGACATTCGTCTGAAAATCCGGCGACCAGGCTGCCGAAGACACACGGCCAACCGTTTTTGCCTTGTGGGTCACGGGCCACCAGCGATCGCAGCCGGGCACGGCCGGGCCGTCGATCTCCAGCGCACGGATCTGCTTGACCGGACCTTCCTTCGCCACGCGCAGCAAGGCATCGCGCCCGATACAGCCAATGGCCGTCTGGGTGTTGCAGAACTTGCCGAGCCCACATTCATGCGGCGTGTTGTCGTCGGTCATGTCGTTGCCGTAGGACAGCAAACCGCCCTCGATCCGTTCGATCAAGTTGGGGCAGCCGGGGTGAACGTCCATCGACTTGCCGGCCTCCATCAAGGCGTTCCAAAGCGGCATGCCAAGCTCTTCGCCCTCGACATAGATCTCGAAGCCGCCCTGTTTCGAGTAGCCCGAGCGCGCAACAACCATGTCGTGCCCCTGGAAATCCAGATGCGCGAAACGGAAAAAGCGAATGTCGCGAACGGCATCACCAAAGACCGCAGCCATCAGTTCATCCGCACGCGGTCCCTGCACGGCAAGGGGCGACACGTCGGGCTCATCCACAAGCACGTCAAGCCGGTAGCCAAAGGCCAGCCCCTTGACCCAGAAGAGCAGGTCGCTGTCGGCGATGGAGATCCACCAGCGGTCCTCGGCCAGCTTGACGGCAACCGGATCGTTCAGCATGCCGCCGGTCTCGTCGACGATGGGCACGTAGAAGCATTGGCCGGGCAGCATCCCGCGCAAATCGCGGGGCGTCAGCAATTGCGCGAGACGTCCGGCATCGGGGCCGCGCAGTTCGACCTGGCGTTCACAGGCCACGTCCCAGACCTGCACCGCCTGTTTCAGGTGGTGGTAGTCCTCCTCGACCGACCGGAACACCGTCGGCAGCAGCATGTGATTGTAGACCGTATAGGCCTTGACGCCAGCGGCTTCCACGCCTTCGGAAAAAGCGGTGCGCCGAAGCCTGCGCGAAGGGGAGAGCAATGCCATTCCAGTCTACTCCAGTTCTTTGGCGCGATTGCGAAGCTGGAACTTCTGGATCTTGCCGGTGGATGTTTTGGGGAGGGGTTCGAATATGACGGCCTTGGGGGCCTTGAAGCCCGCCAGACGGGCGCGGCAGAAGGCGATGAGGTCGTCCGCAGAGGCCTCGAACCCGTCGCGCAATTCGACAAAGGCGCAGGGAACCTCGCCCCATTTTTCGTGCGGCATGGCGACCACGGCGGCGGCCTGGACGGCGTCATGCCGATAGAGCACGGCCTCGACCTCGACCGAGGAGATGTTTTCCCCGCCCGAAATGATCACGTCCTTCAGCCGGTCGCGGATCTGGATATAGGCGTTTTCATGGACAACCGCGCCATCGCCGGACCAGAACCAGCCGTCCTCGAAGGCTGTCGCGGTGGCCTCGGCGTCCTTGTAGTAGCCCGCCATGACGGTGTTGCCCCGAATGGCGATCTCGCCCTGGCTGCTGCCGTCGCGCGGGACGGGCTGACCGCTGGTGCGGTCGATCACGGTGACCTCCTCGACCATGGGAAAGGCAATGCCCTGCTGCGCCTGCAATTCGGCCTGTTCGGCGGGGGTCAGGTCGTCCCACTCCTCCTGCCAGAGGCATTGCGAGATATGGCCATAGGTTTCGGTCAGGCCATAGACCTGCATGACGTCAAACCCCATGGCGCGGGTCTTTTCCAGGATCGAGGGCGGCGGTGGCGCTCCGGCGGTCATGACCCGGATCGCGGGGTCGAAGGGGGCCGCGTCGCTTTCGGCTTCGGCCAGCATCTGCAGGACAATGGGCGCAGCACCAAAATGGGTCACGCCATGGGTGCGGATCGCGTCAAGGATGCGGTCCGCCGCCGGAATGCGGGTGAAGACAACCGTCCCGCCCAGCATGGCCATCAGCCAGGGATGCCCCCAGCCGTTGCAGTGGAACATCGGCACCACCGACAGGTAGACCGGATAGGGCGGCATCTGCCACGCGGTCCCGGTGCCAAGCGCCATCAGATAGGCGCCGCGATGGTGATAGACCACGCCCTTGGGCCGCCCGGAGGTGCCGGAGGTATAGTTCAGCGCAATCGCGTTCCATTCGTCATCCGGCAGGTCGATCGGCAAGGGCGTGCTGGCCAGCAGACTGTCATAGGTGGGACCGCCAAGGCTGTCGCCGGGGGCGGCCGGATCGGCAATCTCGACCACCGGCAGCGTGCGGCCCAGCAGTTCAAACGCCCTTGACAACAGCGGCACCAGCTCTCGGTCCACGATCACCAGCCTGGTGTCCGCGTGGTCGAGGATATAGGCGATGGTCTCGGGTTCCAGCCGGGTGTTGAGCGTGTTCATCACCGCGCCGGTCAGGGGCAGCGCGAAATGCAGTTCGAACAGTTCGGGGACGTTCGGGCTCAGCACCGAGACCGTGTCGCCCTGCTCGACGCCAAGTCCCGTGAGCCCTCCGGCCACCGCGCGAATGCGGGTGGCGGTCTCGGCCCAGCTGCGCCTTGTGTCGCCATAGATCACCGCGTCGCGGGCGCCGTGCAGGCTTTCGGCGCGGCGCAGGAAGGACAGGGGCGACAGGGGCAGATGGTTTGCCGGTGTCTTCTGAAGAGCTTCGAAATGGTGACGCATCTGGGGTCCGCCCGGCTTAGCTGTTTGGCCGCACGCGGGCGGCGGTCTTGTTGGCGAAAGCTTCGAGCCGTTCGCGGGCGGCGGGCTGGGTGTTTACGATGCCGCCGACGAAGGCCTCGGCATAGGCGGCGTCCATGCCGGACATGTTGTTCATGTGGCTGACCGCCGAACAGATGGCGAAATTGGTCAGCGGCAGGTTCTGCGCGACCTTTTCGGCCAGGTCCATCGCCTTGGCGAAGCTGCCGCCATCCTCGGTGATATATTGCGCCAGCCCCAGATCGACGGCCTCCTGCCCCTGATAGACGCGGCCCGTCAGGATCATGTCGATCATGCGGTATTTGCCGATCATGTCCGACACCCGGATCGTGGCACCACCGCCGGTGAAGATGCCGCGCTGGCCTTCGGGCAGGGCAAAGTAGGTGCCCGGATCGATCACGCGCACATGCGCCGCACTGGCCAGTTCCAGACCGCCGCCGACAACTGCGCCCTTCAGCGCGGCAATGATTGGCACCCCGCCATATTCCATCTTGTTGAAGGCCTCGTGCCAGCGCAGGCAGACATGCATGAAATCGTCCGGGCTGCGGTCGGCCTTCCAGTGCTCGACCAGATCGAGACCGGCGCAGAAGTGATCGCCAGCGCCTTCCAGCAGCACCGCCTTGACCCCCGCCCGCCGCGCACCGCTGAAGAAGCGGATCAGTTCCTCGATGGTGACCTCATCGAGCGCGTTGCGCTTTTCCGGGCGGTTCAGCGTCACGACATGGAGGCCGTTGTCACGCGCGGAAATCGCGAGGCGTTCATAGGTGTCGGGGTTCACGACATCATTCATGGCGCGGGTCCTTTCGATGGATCAATCGGGGAAATCCGCGTCCAGCAGGCTTTGCGCGCCATGCAGGATGCGGGCTTGTTCGGTGGCACATTCGGGCAGGATATGCCGGGCATAGAACAGGGCGGTGGCGATCTTGCGGGTCATGAATTCCGGGTCCTGCCCGGCATCGCGCGCGGTCTGCGCCGCAAGGGCCCCGTGGGCGAGTTTCCACCCTGCCGCCAGATTGCCCGCGAGCATCAGGAAGGGGACGGAGCCCGCGAAAGCCGCGTCGATATCGTTGCGGCTGCTGTCCAGCATCCAGTCCAGAGCGGCTTCGAAAGCGCCGCGCGCCTGCGCAAGGCCCGCGCCGATCGCCTGCGCGGCCGCGTCCCCCTTGGCGAGCTGCGCCTCGGTCCTGGCAATTCGCGCCGCGAACAGGCGGGCGGTTTCGCCGTCGTCGCGCATCACCTTGCGCCCCAGAAGATCGTTTGCCTGAATGGCCGTCGTGCCCTCGTAGATCGGCAGAATGCGGGCGTCGCGGTAATGCTGCGCGGCGCCGGTCTCTTCGATGAAACCCATGCCGCCATGGATCTGCACGCCCAGCGACGCGACCTCGACCGCGCGTTCGGTGCAAAAGCCCTTGACCAGCGGAACCATGAATTCGGCCAGCGCGAGGGTCTCGGGATCGCCCGTGTGATGCGCGATGTCCAACAGCCCCGCGGTTGCCACCGCCATGGCCCGGCCGCCTTCGGTCAGGCTGCGCATCCGCATGAGCATGCGGCGGACATCCGGGTGCTCGATGATCGGGACGGCGTCCCTGCTCTGGCCGTTCACAGGGCGGCTTTGCACCCGCTCGCGCGCATAGGCGAGGGCGCGCTGAAAGGCTCGCTCGGAGATCGCAATTCCCTGAACACCGACCGCGAAGCGCGCGGCGTTCATCATGATGAACATGTATTCCAGCCCGCAGTTTTCCCGTCCGATCAGGAAGCCGGCGGCATCAGCATAGTCCAGCACGGCCGTCGGGCTGGCGCACACGCCCAGCTTGTGCTCGATGCTCACGCAGTTGACCGCGTTCGCAGCCCCCGGCGTCCCGTCCGGGTTCACCAGCTTCTGCGGCACGATGAACAGGCTCAGCCCCTTCGGGCCGGCGGGCGCGTCCGGGGTGCGGGCCAGCACCAGGTGGATGATGTTCTCGGTCAGATCATGGGCACCATAGGTGATGAAGATCTTGGTGCCGGTGATGCCATAGCTGCCATCCGCGCGCCGCACCGCCTTTGTCGCCACCCGGCCCAGATCGCTGCCCGCCTGCGGTTCGGTCAGGTTCATCGTGCCGGACCAGCGCCCGGCGATCAGCGGTTCCAGATAGGTGGCTCTCTGGTCGTCCGAGCCGGTCAGCAGCAGCGCCTCGATCGCCCCGTCGGTCAGGAGCGGGCAGAGGCCAAAGCTCATATCGGCGGCATTCAGCATCTCGACCGCCGCCGCGCCGACGGCACGCGGCAGCCCGATGCCGCCATATACCGGCGGATGGGTCAGCGCCTGCCAGCCCATCTCGACAAATTGCGCATAGGCCCGCGCGTAGCCTTCGGGCAGGGTCACGCGGCCCTTGTCGAACCGGGCGCCCTGCATGTCCCCATCGCGCGACAGCGGCGCGACCTCTTCGGCGCAGAACCGGGCATGGCCCGTCAGTACGGCGCCGATATCCGAAAGGTCGTGCTCGGAATATTCCTCCAGTGAGGACAGCTTTTCCCAACCGGACAGGTGTTCGATACAGAACATCAGATCCTGCACGGGCGGCTGGTAGGACATCCTCGGCTCCCCAACGGAAACTATGGCTTCGCGTCATCTAGCCGCGAAATAAATTGCCGAAAAGCTCATCCTGCGCCAAAATAGTATCTGATTACGCCAGACCGAGGCCTTTCATGCCCCCACATGACCCGATCTCCCTGACGACCGTCTCGGCGGGTTTCATCCAGGACTGGCTTGATGCGCTGAACGCGCGGTGCGGTCCGGAAAGGATGACCTCCCTGCTTGCGCGTGCGGGTCTGCAAACCGGCCCGATGGCACCCACGCAACGCGTCACGCTTGAAGAAATCGCCCGGCTCTACCAGCTTGCCGCGCCCGAGACGGGGGATGAGATGATGGGGCTCTGGAGCCGCCCGATCCGCCCCCGGGCATTGCAGCATCTCGTGACCGTGCAGCGTGAGGCCCGAAGCCTGGTTTCGGCCCTGTATCGGTTCTCGACATTCTGGAACCTGCTGTTGGATGATTTTCGGCTGGATTTGCGGACCGGGCCGGAGGAGGTGGACCTGGCCCTGGTCCCCTACTCGGACGAGACCCATCCGCAGCGATTTGGCCACATGCTGATCCTGAAACTGGCGCATGGGCTGCTGTCCTGGCTCGGCGGGTCGGAAACGGCCGTGAAAGCAGTTCGCTTTGGCTTCGCTCGCCCGGATTTTGCGGCAGATTACGCGGTTGTCTTTCCCTGTTCGGTCGAGTTTGATGCGGCGCAAACCAGCATCCATTTCGACCCACTCCAATTCGACCGCCCGATCACCCGCAGTCCCGCTGAGGCATCGTTGTTCCTTCAACGCGCGCCGCTGGACTGGATCTTCACCGGCTCGCGCGGACATACCAACAGCCTGCGCGTTCGTGCCTTTCTCTACGGAGCGACCTGGCAGAGCTGCCAGCTTCCGGATGCGGCCAGCGCCTTGAACATGACGCCCCGGACGTTGAACCGACGGCTGAAAGGGGAAGGGACATCTTTTCAGGACATTAAGGACGCTCTGCGCCGCGACATCGCTATCCGCGCGCTTCAGCAAGGTACGGGCAGCATTGAACAGATCGCCTTCGACACCGGCTTTTCTGCATCGTCGAACTTCCACCGAGCCTTTCACAAGTGGACCAACCGGACGCCCGGATCATACCGATTGTAAGTCCGGAGTTCGAACATCGAAATCTCTTCACGGATGATCTGCTCCGGCACATCTGCCACTGCCTCTCGGCTGGGCCCATATCCTCCTCACGGGGGAGTACAGATGGCCGAAACGCCATTGATGCCCTTATGATACGATCCTGCCCCCTCCGGCATCAGACCCCTAATTGGAAGATGTATCGCCAACGGCGCTACAGTTGACCAAGTGCTTCGGGACGACGTCGGTGCCCGGCTGGCCGATGTATGGCGACGCGCCGATTATAGCATCCGAGAAAGGGTCGGGCGGCTTCTGGCAGACGCCTATTCCCGCCCCTTGAATTCCGAAGTCCGCAAATGGCTTGGGAAGCGTTGGCTCCTGACGGGCGGCGCGGTCGAGATAATCGCGGCTCAAAGGGACCCGGTGCTGACACTTGAGGTCGTGGACGAACTGTTGGACACTGGACTAGGTCACATACCCATAAAAGGGATTCCCAATTTTCGCTGTGTCTGATTCACTGCCGGAAACGAGCAGGAGGCAGGCATGGCGCGTTTCGATCTGACCGATTTCGAGTGGTCGGTGATCCAGCCGTTGCTCCCCACCAAGGTGCGCGGGGTGAAGCGGGTGGATGACCGGCGGGTGCTGAACGGCATCTTCTGGCGGCTCCGGACAGGGGCTCCGTGGGCGGATATCCCGGCACGCTACGGTCCCTATACGACCTGCGTGAACCGGTTCAACCGATGGCGCAAGGCAGGGCATTGGAAGCGAATTCTTGACGCTGTTTCAGCGGCTTACGACGGCGATATCCAGATGATCGACAGCTCTTCGATCCGGGTTCATCAGCACGGGGCGAACGGCCCCAAAAAGGGGGGCGATCCGATTGCATGGGTCGCTCGCGCGGCGGGCTGACCACCAAGATCCATGCTCTGGTCGATGCCCTTGGACGCCCGATCCGGTTGAAACTGACCGAGGGCCAGGCCCATGACGGGCGGTCGGCGGCGGACATGTTCGCCACTGTGGACGCCGGAAACATCCTGCTTGCCGACCGCACCTATGATAGCGACGGGCTGCGCGAAGACCTGAGATCGCGCGGTGCCTGGGCCTGCATCCGGCCTATGCCGACACGAGTGAACATTCCTGTCTTCAGCCCGTGGCTCTATCGTCAGCGCAACGGTGTCGAGCGGTTTTTCAATAAGATCAAACACTTTCGGGCTATCGCCACCCGCTATGATAAACGCGACGATAACTTCCTCGCCTCAATACAACTCGCCTCGATCCGTATCTGGTTGCGAAGTTATGAGTCGGTGACCTAGACACGTTCATGAGTCTTCACGGCCTTGAGCCGGCGTTACGAAGCGTTGGCCGCGAGGTAGCCGTGAAGGTCACTTCTCGCGCCAAACGGCAGGGTACGACCGAGGAGGAGTTCGATGGCCTAACGGATTTTCTGGACGCTCTGGAACCCCTGTCGGACCCACCGCTCGAGCTGGTTGATCTTGCGCTCGATGTGACCGTTCCCACACACGTCAGGCTCGCGGCGAGGGCAGTGCTTCCGACGGCGCTCGACGCCGCCGCGATCTCGGCAGCGATCACCGCCCTCGCTAGCGACGAGTGGCAAAATAAATCTGCCGCCCTCACCCTTCTGGCGCGCGCGGACGATATTGCGGCGATGCTTGGAGACATTCTGACGGGCTCCGGCGTGGCCGATAGCGCTAAAGCTTATCTGCTCGAAAACTTATATCGTATCGTAAGGGAACAGCCGGAACGCGCGCGGATCGCCGGCAGGGTCTTGGATCGAAATGGCATTGATCCGCATCACGAGGACATCCTACGCGTCTACCAGATTCGGGCTGGCGACAAGGCGGCGCTCGAGACGATGATCGAACGGCTTGAACAGGCGCCTCTTGATATCGTCCAAGCGGTCCTAGCCAGCCTGAACAGTATCCCGGACGCAGCGCTCGGAGAAGCAGTCCTCGACAAGGTAAAGTCGCGTGCTGACGCCCCGACCGACATTGTCGGCCTCGTAGTGGCCGCGCTCAACGGTCTGACCGGACGGATAACAATGGACGGATGGAACAGCTATTCGTTGGGCTTGCCTTGTCCCGTCGATTGCTCTGCGTAGGCACGCAACATCGTTTGTGTGTATTCAAGCGTATTTGAGCTGAACTCAGCAATCCCTGGCCAGGCGAATGGCGGCTCGCAAAGCACGATGTCTTGATCAAACGAAACTCCAAGCGCTTTGGCCACGGCTCGGGCTTGGATAGCTTCTTTTTCCTCTGGCCAATAATCAGTTTCAAAAGTGACCCAAACTCCAAGTTCTTCATCAAAGCTGATCTCGGCCAAAAGCGCCCCCAAGCGTTCACCAGCGTTTGCCGCATCATCAAGAAGCGCGCTTCGGATCAAAAGCGTCACATTATCCTCGCTCAACTCGAGCCTGAGACGATTGTCGACAACTTCGATCACTGGCTCACCGCGACCACCTTTTTTCGGCGAGCGATAAGGCGTTGGTTGATCGTCACCCTCTTCGAGCCAGAAAGGCACGCTGAAGATATCAAGAGGCGATGCCCCGCAAGATGGGCAATGCCATAGGTTCTTTGCAATCTCATGCCCTGAGACCTTCGAATTGCAATGGAGGCAGTACCAAGTATCCGACTCTGTGCGTCGTCCATCCATCTCATTGAAAAGTGGGTGCCGAACGACACCTCTTGCATTTGGCTTTGTGGAGCGTCGAGACCAGTCCGATGAAATGCGCGCCTGGACCTTCTTCGCTTCGACCTCAGCAATTGCAAAAGCCTCACTCATACCAGCCGCAGAATTCATTGACTCCTTTTAGGGATTCCCACTGGGCAGGAAGTCTGACTCTATGGCGTTGAGCAACATGGAGGCGGGAATGACGGTGAATGTGACGCGTGAAGACCTTGCGGCGCGGGATTTGCGC
>JBNKVT010000041.1:0-30249 GCA_050299335.1 Paracoccaceae bacterium
GGGGGAGAGGGGAGCCGCCTTGCGGTAATGCCGGGATTCCCCCCTCCCGCTGGGAGGGGGGGCAGGGGGGAGGTTCGGCTCTGAGTTGAGAGCGAAATCATGCGGAGCCTGACGTTGGTTCAGTGCGGCGCCGGGCCGGTGGAGCGGCCGACGACGAGTTCGGCTTCCCAGAGCTCGTGGGCGGGGGTCTCGCATTTGCCCTCGATCTGGTCAATCAGGATTTCGGCGCAGCGGTGCCCGGCGGCGCGGATCGACGAACGGGTGGCGGTGAACATCGGCTGTTCGCCGGCATTGGGCAGGAAAGAAAGCCCGTCATCATGGGTGATGACCGACACGTCATGGCCGAGGATCAGCCCGGCCTCGGTCACTGCCCGGCGGACGCCGAGCGCGATCAGGAAGGACGAGCACAGAAAGGCGGTGGGCGGGTTCTCGCGGGCCAGCATGCCGATGGTGGCGGAATGGCCGAGCGGCTCGCTCATCTCGCCCGAAAAGATCAGGCCGGGATCGATCTGCAGGCCCGCATCGCGCATCGCCTGCTCGTAGCCGACGCGGCGTCGGCGGGCGAAATTCATCGTTTCCTTGCCATTCAGGATCGCGATCCTGCGATGGCCGAGATCGATCAGGTGATGCGTCGCCTTCTCGAAGGCCCGGCGGTTGTCGATATCCAGCCAGCTATAGCCGCTCTCGTCGGTGGCGGTGCGGCCATGGACGAGAAAGGGCAGTTTCAGTTCCTTCAAAAGCGGCAGGCGCGGATCATCATTCTGGGGCGCATGGACGATCACCCCGTCGACTTTTCGATGCCTGGCATAATTCCGGTAGATTTCCTCCTCACGGCCCTTCGGAGCGATGGAAATGTGTATGTCGTAACCGCGTTCGGAATAAACCTCGCCCGCCCCGGCCAGAAAGTCCGAGAACAGCGGGTTGACCATGTCGATATTCTCGATCGGCAGGATATGCCCGATGGCCATGGCCTTGCCCAGCGCCAGCCGCTTGGCGGTCGGATTGGGGACATAACCGTGCTCGCGGGCGGCGGCCTCGACCCTGGCGCGGGTCTTGGCGTTAACCTCCGGGTAACCGTTGAGGGCACGGCTGACCGTGGTGGGCGACAGGCCCAGCAACTTGGAAAAATCCTTCAGGTTCACATCTGCGTCCATTTCATCGGCTTCGGGCGATTCTAGACAAGGGGGGGTGAAATTTGCAATGCTTTGTCCGTCCCCAGGTAACGAGTGTCTTGACAGATGCAAGCTTTGGCATAGTGTCAGGAGCAGTTCAAAGCGGTTTGAAAAAGAGATTCTCTTTCGGACTGTGAACGTCAAACGGTCGGAAAACCGGCCAGATTCTGGGAGGTTAGTCATGAAATCGAGGTTTTTGATCGGTGTGGCCACACTGGCGCTGAGCGCGGGTGCCGCGGCGGCGCAGGTGGCGGAATCCGATCTTCTGTTCACGCCGGGCGAGGCCGAGGGCTTCAACTGGGACAGCTACGAGGCGCTGAAGGAAACGCAGCTCGATGGCGAGCAGCTGACGGTGTTCGGGCCGTGGCTGGGGCCGGACCAGGAACTGGTCGAGAACGTGCTCGCCTATTTCGCCGCCGCCACCGGGGCGGACGTGCGCTACACCGGCTCGGACAGTTTCGAGCAGCAGATCGTCATCGACGCCGAGGCCGGATCGGCGCCCAACGTGGCGGTCTTCCCGCAGCCGGGTCTGGCCGCCGACATGGCAAAGCGCGGGTTTTTGACCCCGTTGCCGGACGGGACGGCGGACTGGGTGCGCGACAACTACGCCGCCGGGCAGTCCTGGGTCGATCTCGGCACGTATGAAAGCGCCGATGGCGCGGACGAAATGTATGGTTTCTTCTTCAAGGTCGATGTGAAATCGCTGGTCTGGTATTCCCCCGAGAATTTCGAGGATGCCGGCTACGAGATCCCCGAAACCATGGAAGACCTCAAGGCGCTGACCGAACAGATCGCGGCCGATGGCGAGACGCCCTGGTGCATCGGGCTGGGCTCGGGCGGGGCGACCGGCTGGCCGGCGACCGACTGGGTCGAGGATTTCATGCTGCGCACCCAGCCGCCGGAGGTCTATGACGCCTGGGTCTCCAACGAGATGCCGTTCGACGATCCGAAGGTTCTGGAAGCCATCGAGGAATTCGGCTGGTTCGCCAAGAATGACGATTTCGTCTCCGGTGGCGCCGGGGCGGTTGCCGCGACCGACTTCCGCGACAGCCCCAAGGGCCTCTTCGGGGCACCGCCGCAGTGCTACATGCACCGTCAGGCAAGCTTTATCCCGGCCTTCTTCCCGGAAGGCACCGAGGTGGGTCTGGACGCCGATTTCTTCTACTTCCCGGCCTATGCCGAGAAGGATCTCGGCTCGCCGGTACTGGGCGCGGGCACGCTGTTCGCGATCACCAATGACAGCCCCGCCGCACAGGCGCTGATCGAGTTCCTGAAATCGCCGATCGCCCATGAAGTCTGGATGGCTCAGCAGGGCTTCCTGACGCCGCACAAGGGCGTGAATACCGACCTCTATGCCAATGACACGCTGAAGGCCTTTGGCGACATCCTTCTGGGGGCCACGACCTTCCGCTTCGACGCCTCGGACCTGATGCCGGGCGCGGTCGGTCAGGGCACGTTCTGGACCGGTATGGTCGACTATGTCGGCGGCAAGCCCGCCGCAGAGGTCGCGGCCGAAATCCAGGCTTCCTGGGACGCTGCGAAGTAAGACGACCCCTCCGGGCGGCAGGTGTCGCCCGGAGGTTTCGGCCCGCCGTCAACGAGCGGCATCGAGGGCCTCGAATAACGATATAGGGGAGTGACGCCATGCATCCGGCTTTGCAGGGATTGATTACGATCATCGTCGGTGTCTCGGGATGTATCGGGTATTTCTATTTTTCCAACCAGCTCTTGGACAAGGTCATCTTCCCGGCGAAGGGGCCGAATGCGGGACGGAACATCAACCGCGCCACAATGGTGCGGCCCTGGCTGTTCCTCGCCCCGGCCCTGATCGCGCTGGGCCTCTATCTCGCCTATCCGGTGGTCGAGACCTTCCGACTGTCGCTTCTCGACCGCGATGCCGGCAACGCCTTTGTCGGGTTTGCCAATTATTCCCAGATGATGAACGAGCCGAAATTCTGGGAGGCGATGCGCAACAACATGCTGTGGCTGATCGTGGTCCCGGCGGCCTCGACCGCCTGCGGGCTGTTGGCCGCGCAGCTGACTGACCGGATTTCCTGGGGCAATATCGCCAAGTCGCTGATCTTCATGCCAATGGCGATTTCCTTCGTCGGTGCCGCGGTGATCTGGAAGCTGGTCTACGACACCCGCCCCGCCGAACAGGACCAGATCGGGGTGCTCAACGCCGTCTGGATGAGCTTCGAGCCGGGCTTCTGGGCGGTGCTCTGCTTGCAGATCATCCCGGCGATCATCCTGCTGGCCTTCGCCGGGATCGTCGCCTGGGTCGGCTGGATCTTCGCCAAGCCGCTGATTGGCAAGGGCGAGACGGCGGCGGGGATGATCCCGCTGCAGATCCTTGTCGCGGTGGCAGCGATTTGGCTGATTTACCTCTCGCTGACCTCGATCTTCGACATCTTCACCTTCGACTACCCGTTCGGCGAGCCGCAGACCTGGCTGACCATCCCGTTCTGGAACAACTTCTTCCTGATGATCGTGCTGGTGTGGATCCAGACCGGTTTTGCCATGGTGATCCTGTCGGCGGCCCTGCGCGGCGTGCCGGAAGACACCATCGAGGCAGCGCTGATCGACGGTGCCAATCCCTGGCAGATCTTCTTCAAGATCAAGATCCCGCAGATCATGGGCACCATTGTCGTCGTCTGGACCACGATCACCATCGTCGTCCTGAAGGTCTTCGACATCGTCTTCGCCATGACCAACGGCCAGTGGGAGACGCAGGTGCTCGCCAACTACATGTATGACAAGCTGTTCCGCGCCAATGACTGGGGGGTTGGGTCGGCAAGTGCGATGATCATCATGCTGCTGGTGACGCCGATCCTGGTCTGGAACGTCTACAATGCTCGCAAGGAGATGCGCTGATGGATAATATCGCGGGCTCCAAGTCGTCGCTGAAATGGGCGGTGCATATCTCGGTCGCGGTCATGGTGATGCTGTGGCTGTTCCCGACCGTCGGGCTGCTGGTCTCGTCCTTCCGCAATGCCGACCAGATCGCCTCGTCGGGCTGGTGGGCGGCACTGTTCCCGGCCGAGCAAAGCCTCGTGCTGCGCACCGCCGGCCCCGAAGCGCAATTGCAGGAGGGCGGGCTTTTCGTCATCGAGGGCAATCTCTACGAGGTCGAGGGCGTCCCGCCCCTGGATATCTCGACCTGGGGGACGTCGTCGCGGGACGTCTCGGCCTATGCGCCAGGCGACACCGCCGAACTGGACGGCGCAGAGGTCACCGTTCAGGCCAATGGCGATTACCGGATGGAAAGCCCGAACGAGTTCGAGGGAAGGCGCGGGCAGCGCATCTTCTCGACCGCCCTCGTGCCCCCGGATTTCACGCTGGAAAACTACCAGAACGTCCTCTTTGACCCCTCGAACCGCGAGGGCATGGCGAAAGCATTCTTCAACACGCTGACGGTGACCATTCCGGCGACCATCATCCCGATCCTCGTCGCCGCCTTCGCCGCCTATGCACTGGCCTGGATGCGCTTCCCCGGACGGGCGCTCTTGATCGCCGCCATTGTCGGCCTCTTGGTGGTGCCGTTGCAACTGGCCCTGATCCCGTTGCTGAAATTCCATAACGGCATCGGCATCGGCAAGGGCTATCTCGGCGTCTGGATGGCGCATACCGGCTTCGGCCTGCCGCTGGCGATCTATCTCTTGCGCAACTACATGGTCGGCCTGCCGCGCGACATCATCGAGAATGCCCGTGTCGACGGCGCTACCGACTTCCAGATCTTCGTCAAGATCATCCTGCCGCTCAGCTTTCCGGCCCTTGCCTCCTTCGCCATCTTCCAGTTCCTGTGGACCTGGAACGACCTTCTGGTGGCCCTCGTCTTCCTCATCGACGCCACCGGCGAAACGACCGTCATGACCCGCCAGATCGTCGAGCTACTCGGCACCAGAGGCGGCAATTGGGAGATCCTCGCCACCTCGGCCTTCGTCTCCATCGCCGTGCCGCTCATGGTGTTCTTCATGATGCAGAAATACCTCGTGCGCGGCCTCTTGGCCGGATCGGTGAAGTAAACGATGAACATGGAAGCCCCCCTTCACGCCGAGGCGCAGGCCGATACCGACTGGTGGCGTGGCGCAGTGATCTACCAGATCTATCCGCGCTCGTATCAGGACAGCAACGGCGACGGGATCGGAGACCTTGCGGGCATCATCCACCGCCTGCCCTATATCGCCTCGCTGGGGGTGGACGCGATCTGGATTTCGCCGTTCTTCACCTCGCCGATGAAGGATTTCGGCTATGATGTGTCGAACTACCGCGACGTCGATCCGATCTTCGGCACGCTTGGGGATTTCGACGCGCTGATCGCCCATGCGCACGATCTGGGCCTGAAGGTGATGATCGACCTGGTGCTGTCGCATACTTCCGACCAGCATCCGTGGTTCAAGGACAGCCGCGCCTCGCGGACGGGGGCGAAATCCGACTGGTATGTCTGGGCCGATCCGAAACCCGATGGCACCCCTCCCACCAACTGGTTGTCCATATTCGGCGGGTCGGCCTGGGCATGGGATGGCGAGCGGCGGCAGTATTACCTGCATAATTTCCTCGCCTCCCAGCCCGATCTGAACCTTCATGAGCCCCAAGTGCAGAACGCGCTGCTGGACGTGGCGCGGTTCTGGCTGGACCGGGGGGTGGACGGGTTCCGGCTCGATACGATCAACTTCTATTTTCACGATGCCGAGTTCAGGGACAATCCCGCCCTCGACCCGGCCGACCGCAATACCTCGATCGCGCCGGAAGTGAACCCCTACAACTACCAGAACCATCTCTATGACAAGAACCGACCGGAGAATCTCGCCTTTCTGCAGCGGTTCCGGGCACTGTTGAACGCGTATCCCGGCGCCACCTCGGTCGGAGAGGTCGGGGACGCGCAGCGCGGGCTCGAGATCGTTGGCGAGTACACTTCCGGCGGCGACAAGGTGCATATGTGCTATTCCTTCGACTTCCTCGAGGGCCAGCCGCTGACGGGGACGCGGGTCGCCGGTGTGCTGGAAGATTTCGAGACCAGCGCGCCGGATGGTTGGGCCTGCTGGGCGTTTTCCAACCACGATGTCGAGCGCCATGCCAGCCGCTGGCATCTGAGCCCGGAAGCCAGACGGCTCCATGCCGCCCTCGTGCTGTCTCTGAAAGGGTCGGTCTGTCTCTATCAGGGCGAGGAACTGGGATTGACCGAAGCCTATGTCTCCTACGAGGAGCTTCAGGACCCCTATGGCAAGCGGTTCTGGCCCAGGTTCAAGGGCCGCGACGGCTGCCGGACACCGATGGTCTGGTCCTCTGACGGGCCCTCGGGCGGGTTCTCGGACGGCAAGCCCTGGCTGCCGGTGGCCATGGAGCATCTGCCCCATGCGGTGACGGCCCAGGAAAACGATCCGGGCTCTCTCCTGAACAGCTACCGCGATCTGGTTCGGCTCAGGAAATCCAGACCGGCGCTGGTCAAGGGCCGCCTGGAACCGGTCGCGACCACCGACGCCGTCATCGCCTTCATCCGCCGCCACGGCGATGCGGCGGTGTTCTGCGCCTTCAACCTGTCCGACCAATCGCAGGAACTGCGCCTGCCGGACGGCGCCTGGCGCGATATAGAAATCACCGGTCTGGCCGCCGAGGCTGGACCCGGAACAATAAAACTGCCGCCGTATCAGGCGTATTTCGCTGAAGAGCGGTAAAGGGAGGGGAACATGTCGTCACTGTCACTTAGGGATATCGCCAAGTCCTATGGCACGGTCGAGGTCCTGCACGATATCGATCTGGAAATCGAACAGGGCGAGCTGATCGTCTTCGTCGGGCCCTCGGGCTGCGGGAAATCGACGCTTTTGCGGATGATCGCCGGGCTGGAGACGATTTCGGGCGGGACGCTGGAAATCGACGGCGTGCGGATGAACGATGTCCCCCCGGCCCAGCGCGGCATCGCGATGGTGTTCCAGACCTACGCGCTCTACCCGCATATGACGGTGCGCGAGAACATGGCGTTCGGGCTGAAGATCGCCAAGAAGCCGCAGGCCGAGATCGACGCCGCGATAGAGAACGCCGCGCGGATCCTGCTGTTGGAAGACTATCTCGACCGGCTGCCGAAGGCGCTGTCGGGCGGGCAGCGGCAGCGGGTGGCGATCGGGCGGGCAATCGTGCGCGATCCGAAGGTGTTTCTCTTCGACGAGCCGCTGTCGAACCTCGATGCGGCCCTGCGCGTGGCGACACGGATCGAGATCGCGCAGCTGAAGGAATCGATGCCCGAATCGACGATGATCTACGTCACCCATGACCAGGTCGAGGCGATGACGCTGGCAACCCGCATCGTCGTCCTCCATGGCGGCATCATCGAACAGGTCGGCGCGCCGCTGGAGCTGTACGAACGCCCCCGCAACATCTTTGTGGCGCGCTTCATCGGTTCGCCGGCAATGAACATCCTGAAGGCGAAGGTGACCGGCACAGGCGCCCAGACGACAGTCGATATCCTCGGCGGCGGAACAGCCACCGTGCCGCTGGCCTCGACCGAGGCCGATATGGGCGCGGAGGTCAGTTTCGGCGTCCGCCCCGAGGATCTGGTGGTCACCGAAAGCGGCGATCATTTCTACGAGGCCAATGTCGATATCATCGAGGCTCTGGGCGAGACGACGCTCTTGTACTTCACCGCCCATGGCGGCGACGAGCCGATGATCGCCAAGCTGCACGGCATCCAGCCGGTGCAGCGCGGCCAGACTATCCGGTTGACGGCTTCCCCTGAAAAAATGCATCTCTTCGACGCTAACGGGATCAGCTTCCTCCACCGCTGATCGGAGGTGCGAGCGCCTCCGTCCGGCGCCCCCTCCTCCCCCTGGGAGGAGGGCCGGGGAGGAGGCTTTCCCCCTAAGACCGAGGACGCACCCATGACCGCCCAGATGATCACCTATAACGACCGCGCCACCCAGGCCGGGGAACTGGCCCGCATGGTCGCCGGGGACCTTAGGGCCGCACTCGATGCCAAAGGCAAGGCGACGCTGGCGGTGCCGGGCGGGACCACGCCGGGGGCCTTCCTGACCGCCCTGTCGAACGAAGACCTCGACTGGGCCAAGGTCACGGTGATGCTGACCGATGAGCGTTTCGTGCCCGAGAGCTCCGACCGCTCCAACACCCGCCTGATCCGCGAGACCCTGCTGCAGAACAAGGCCGCCGCCGCCGCTTTCGTGCCCTTCTACAAGGAAGCCTACCTGCCAGAAAACGTCCTCGACCAGCTGATCGGCGACATCGACCGCGCCCTGCCGCTCGATGTCTGCGTCCTCGGCATGGGCGAGGACATGCACACCGCCTCGCTGTTCCCCGGCGCCGACCGGCTGGAGGAAGCACTGGAAGCCTCGGCCGAGGCGCTCTATCCGATGCGCGCCCCCGGCGCGCCGGAGACAAGGATGACCCTGTCGGCGCCGGTGCTGCGCGATGCCGGCGAAATCCACCTCCTGATCTGCGGCGAGGGCAAGCGGGTGGCGCTGAACCGGGCCCAGCAGGAGGGGCCCTGGGCCGAAGCGCCGGTGCGGGCGATCCTGACCGCCCCCGGACGGGTGATGATCCATTTCGCCGCATGATCTACGACCCGCCCGAGGGCGATCCGGCGATCCTGCATGAAGACGATCATCTGCTGATCGTCGACAAGCCGTCGGGCCTTCTGTCCGTCCCCGGCAAGCCGCTGGAGCATCGCGACTGCCTGCAGTCCCGGCTGGAAGCGCTCCGCCCCGAGGCGCTCCTGATCCACCGGCTGGACATGGAAACCTCCGGGATCATGGTTTTTGCGCGGACCAGGCTCGCCCAGCGCCATCTCAACTGGCAGTTCGAGCGGCGGCAGGTGAGCAAGACCTATATCGCCCGCGTGGCAGGGCAGGTGGCGGACGACAGCGGCCAGGTGGACCTGCCCCTGACCGCCGACTGGCCGAACCGGCCCCGGCAGATGGTCTGCCACGCGCGCGGGAAACCGGCGGTGACGCTCTGGTCAGTGCTGAACCGCGAGGCCGGGGCGACACGGGTTGAACTGAGACCCCAGACCGGGCGGTCGCACCAACTGAGGGTGCATATGAAGGAGATCGGCCACCCGATCCTCGGTGACCCGTTCTATGGCGATCCCCGGTCGGCCGACCGGCTGCAGCTGCACGCCTCGGTGCTGGAATTCCGGTATCCCGATGGTGGGGCGTGGGTGCGGTTCGAAACGGCGGTGCCGTTCTGAGAGGCGTAAGGCCCCCTCTCCCCCGACCCCTCTCCCAGAGGGAGAGGGGGGCGCCAGCGGTGCGGTCCGGATTGATTTCGCCGCCGCCGGGGCTTAGAGAGGCGTCTCGGAGACCGGCCCCGGAGCGGCGCGCATGAACGAACAGCCCAGCCTTCTGAGGATCGCCCGCGAGGGCGAGGAAGAGCGGAATGTCGAGCCCCTGGCGCTCGGGGCGCGGGTACGGGCGCTGCGGAAGGACCGGAACTGGACGCTGGAACAGGCCGCCAGACAGGCCGGCCTCGCCCGCTCCACCCTGTCGAAGATCGAGAACGAGCAGATGTCGCCGACCTTCGACGCGGTGCAGAAACTCGCCCGCGGCCTCGGCATCTCGGTCCCCCAGCTTTTCACGCCACCCAAGACCGACCGGATCATGGCGCGACGCGCCATCACCAAGGCCGGCACGGGGCGGGCGCATCCCACCCCGACCTACGAGCACGAGATGTTCGCCGCCGAGCTTTCCGGCAAGAAGATGCTGCCCTACCGCGCCATCGTCCGCGCCCGGAAATTTGAGGATTTCGACGGCTGGATCCGCCATGACGGCGAGGAATTTCTCTATGTGCTGTCCGGCGTGATCCGTTTCTATTCGGAATTCTACGAGCCTGTGGAACTCAGGCGCGGCGACGGCGCCTATTACGACGCCGCCATGGGTCACAACGTGATCTCGGTCAGCGAGGACGACGCGACGATCCTCTGGGTGACGAGCCTCGAAGGTTAGGTGCCCTACCGTTGCTCGGCCCCTTCGGGCTTTACGGCGTTTCGAGTTTTCGCTGAAGCATCCCGCATCGTTTTTCGCGTTCGAGCGTAGCGAGAGGCAGCGAAGAAGCGTGGCAATGTAAACGCGAAATGCTTTAGTGGGTCGCGGAGCCTTCACCCTGTTCCGTCGATCTGACCCTCACGCAACAATCAGGGCGGCCAGGCCACCTCCGTCGCCTACACCAACGGTGTGACCACCGACTACACCTACAACCCCGC
Source organism: Paracoccaceae bacterium (assembly GCA_050299335.1). Classification (GTDB taxonomy): domain Bacteria; phylum Pseudomonadota; class Alphaproteobacteria; order Rhodobacterales; family Rhodobacteraceae; genus JBNKVT01. The sequence goes on from JBNKVT010000041.1 coordinate 10,378, forward strand.
CCGCGGCCTTCTGGAATCCGTCTCCGTCACCGGCCCCTCCGGCGCGCTCTTCTCCACCGCCTACACCCACCAGCCCTCGGGCCGCATCGCCACCGCCGACAGCACCGACGACGCGGGCGACTTCACCTATGCCTACGACTATGCCGGTCGCCTCCTGAGTGCCGACAACACCTCCAACGACACCTTCGACCGCAGCTTCACCTATGACCGCGGCGGCAACATGATGTCGAAATCCGACCTCGGCACCTACCTCTACCCCCTCCCCACCGACCCCCGCCCGCATACGCCGACCGCCGTCGGCGCCGAGAGCTTCGCCTACGACGCCAACGGCAACATGCTCGCCGGTCTCGCCGGCAAGACCATGACCTATGACGGCGAGAACCGCCCCCTGTCGGTCACCTATGGCGGCGCCGAGACCCTCTACCACTACGGCCCCGACGGCACCCGCGTCCTGAAAGAGACCGCCTACGACCTCACCGCCTATGCCGGCCCCCTCGAGATCCGCAACTTCGGCACCCCGGGCGAGCAGATCATCTGGCATCTTTCGGACGACGTGCGGCTGGCCGACGGAGAGGTCAGCTACCTCCACCGGGATCATCTGGCCTCCGTCCGGGCGATCAGCCACGCCACCGGAAGCCTCGGTCGGCTCACGAGCTACACGCCGTTCGGCGTCCCGACCGACACCGACTATCAACCCGCCGTCGCCGACGAGAGCAAAGCCTTCATCGGCGAACGCTACGACGACGAAACCGGCCTGAGCTACCTCAACGCAAGATACTACGACCCGCTGCTCGGGCGGTTTATCCAGCCGGACTGGTTCGAGGTGACGGAGCCGGGGGTTGGGACGAACAGGTATGCGTATAGCTTCAACGATCCGGTGAATATTGTCGATATAAGTGGGAACGACGCAATTGCGGTGGCTGCCTACAATCAATTCAAAAATGAGAAAGGGACTTTTGAAGGCCGTGCGCAAAGACTCGGCTTCGATCAGTCCTTTTCTGCGCATACCGGACAGGGTCTTCTAGACGGACTAGCTGCACGGTCATCGGTTGACAACCCGATTACTGAGTTGGCAATTGGTTCTCACGGTTCGGGCTCAGCGCTATACATGAACCCGGATGCAGGACTTTACACCGACACGCAGGATACGCTTATAAACACGTGGATTATGGGCGACGGCAAGCAACCAGGCGCTGCAACAGTAACCGGTGACCTCGCGCAACGTCTTCAAAACGGAGACATCGTTTTTGACAAGGGAGCAATCATTAGCCTCCTTGGTTGTAGCACTTCGAATTATCCAGTGCTTCCAGATTGGATTGCTGAAACAATATCTGAAACCGTTCCAGATGCCTATGTGGTCGGAGCGACTACACAGTCCAATCCAAATCATATGACCCTTCCAAATGGAAGAGTTACTGACTCCAATACATATGTGGCAAGGGGTGGTGGCATATGGGAAATTTGGCAGAATGGTAAGGTCGTTGGGGAAATGGGAAGTGAGTACGATCCAACGGATACAGACATAGAGGATCATCTGTACGAATGAGATGGAAAAAAGTAGCGCTGGCTCTAGCCTTAATCTTAGTCGGATTAGCTGTGTTTCAGCCAAAATTATTGCCGTTCCTATCAAGTGAGAGTGTTCAGGCTTTTGCTGAAAACTTTAATCCTGGCCTCCAATCCACTAACGCAGAGACAGAACTAAAGAATCTGGATGCCTGCAAATCTGTTGCAGAAATGAATGTGCCGACCAATGCTCTGATATCAATGGCGTTTGGCAAGGTAGATGAAAGATTTGAACGGTCTCTAGACTTGATTGCCCTGAAGGTCGCTCGATGCCACATTGTTCATACCGACGGTATCGGGTACCCCTTTTACACTGATGCCTATTGGTATTTTCATCCATTTGTTCGGGCATATGCACGCCAGGTCGAAGAACTTCGCCAGCAGTGCGGTGAGGAACTTCATTCATCCTGTTCGCTGCATCGTATTGTGAAGCACGAAAATCTCCTAGAGGATGATGCAATAAAGGCCGAGGTTTCTAAAATTTGTGCATCACTGCTTGCAAGGAGCATTGATAATTATGGTCCTACGTGCCAACTACTGGAGAAGTATTGATCACGAGAGTAAGATGGGTGATTTCACCCATCACCTTTCGCAACCTGCCCCCTCAGCAAGCCAAAGGAAAGGTGATTCCCCTGCACTCCGCGCGTTCCCGGCTGAACCCGTCCCCCGGGCGGTTACCGGAACGCCCTTTCCCGGCGCTCGCAGGCTTGCGCGCGCGTTCGGGGCTGAGAGCGTCCACCGGAAGCTCTCCGGGACGCCCCTCTGCCCGGGCCCCGCCCGTTCGCGGCTCAAAAGGTCCCCCGGACCTTTTGCCGACCTTCGGTCGGACCGCCCCTCACCCCCCTCCAAAATTAACCCATCGGAAACTATTTTTCTCAACGATATCAATCCAAAACCTCCCTTTACACGCGTGCAAACCCCTCCGCCCCTGACCCGAACCCTGCCTTGACTTCCCCGGAGCTCCGCCCGTTCGGGGCTTGAAAGGTCCCCCGGACCTTTCATCGGCTCCGCCGAACCCGCCCCTCACCCCTTTCCCCTGGTCTTCGTCTTGTGAGGCCTCGCCACTTTCACCAGATAATCGATCACCTTGCCCGCGACATCCAGACCGGTCGCCTTCTCGATCCCCTCCAGCCCGGGCGAGGAGTTCACCTCCATCACCGCCGGACCGTCCTCGGCCCTCAGCATGTCGACGCCGCAGAAATTCAGCCCCATCACCTTGGCCGCCTTCACGGCCGTGGCGCGTTCCTGGGGGGTGATGCGGACCGGTTCCGCCGAGCCGCCCTGATGCAGGTTCGACCGGAAATCATCCTCCGCCCCCTTGCGCTTCATCGCCGCGACCACCTTGTCGCCGAGCACCACGCAGCGGATATCCTCGCCGTTCGCCTCCTTGACGAAGCTCTGGACGATGAACTGGGCGTTGAGGGCGGAAAAGGCCTGGATGATGCTTTCGGCGGCCTTCTTGGTTTCCCCCAGCACCACGCCTTTACCTTGGGTGCCTTCGAGGAGCTTGATGATTGCGGGCGCGCCGCCGACCATTTGCAGCAGCGCAGAGGGGTCCGATGAGCGGTGTGCGAAGACGGTGGCGGGCATGCCGACATGGCGGCGCGATAGCAGCTGCAGGGAGCGCAGCTTGTCGCGGGACCGCGAGATGGCCACGCTTTCGTTCAGCGCGAAGACGCCCATCATCTCGAATTGGCGTAGCACCGCCGTGCCGAAATGGGTGACGGAGGCGCCGATCCTTGGGATCACGGCGTCGAAATCCTTCAGATATTCGCCCTCGTAGAACAGCGACGGCCGGGCCGAGGCGATGTCGATATAGCAACGCATGTGGTTGACATGGTGGATCTCGTGGCCGCGTTCCTCGGCGGCCTCGACCAGGCGACGGTGGGAGTACAGCTCGGGGCGGCGGCACATCAGGGCCAGTTTCATCAAGAATCCTCTCGCGGCAGCAGATAGGAGGAGCCGGGATGGATGATGGTCAGCCCCTCAAGCGCCTCGCGACCGATCAGCATCCGGTATTTCATGGTTTTTCTGTTGGTCAGGGTGACATGGATGTCCCATTCCCGTCCACCCATTCGCAGCGCGGTGAGGATGACGGGACGATCCTCGACCCGGCCATTGGACGAGCGGATGACGCGGTGATCGACGACCTCGATGTCGGTGAGGGTGATCCAGTCCTTGCCGGATTTGACACGGAAAGAGATGCGGGTGCCGTCGGGCGACAGGTCGAGGCCCCGGGCGTGGAGCGCCGAGGTTTTCGCGCCAGTGTCGATCTTGGCGCGGAACGGGTGCGGGCTAATAGACGGCAGCGACACCCATTCGCGCCAGCCTATGTTCAGTTCCTTGGGCATCGGCTTTCGAGAATCGCCTCATCTGTGGTCAAAGGGAGGGGTTGGTTTAGAACGGGTCCGGGGGGTTTGGGAATGTCCGAATTGAAGACGCAGGAAAATGACGGGGATGTGACGGCTTTCCTGGAAGGCATCGAACATATAGGGCGGCGGGAGGATGCGCTGGTGTTGCGCGGCGTGATGGAGCGGGTCTCGGGCTGTCCGGCGCGGATGTGGGGGGACGCGATCGTGGGGTTCGACAGGTATGAGTACAAGCAGCGGAACGGGACGCCGGGGGCTTGGCCGATGACGGGGTTCTCGCCGCGGAAGGCGAATCTGGTGGTCTATGTCATGCCGGGGGTGGCGAAATACGGGCCGCAGCTGGACCGGCTGGGGCCGCACAAGCACTCGGTGAGTTGTCTCTATCTTGGGCGGCTGGAGAAGATCGATATGACCGTTCTGGAAGAGTTGATCGCGGTGTCGCTTGCCGATATGCGGGCGAATTACGCCTGAGACGGAGGGATCATGAGCAGGGAGCTGATTGCCGCCTATTACGAGGCGTTCAACGAGGGGCGGACCGACGACATGCTGGGGCTGATGGCCGAGGACGTGGCGCATCACGTCAATCAGGGTGGGGTGCGGAAGGGCAAGGCGAAATTCGCTGAATTCAACGCGCATATGACGCGGTGCTACCGCGAGCGGTTGAGCGAGATCGTCATCATGGTCTCGGAGGATGGCAGCCGGGCGGCAGCGGAGTTCGTGGTGAATGGCGAATATCTTGCCACCGATGAGGGATTGCCGGAGGCGGCGGGGCAGACCTACAGGCTGCCGGCGGGGACGTTTTTCGACATCCGGGACGGCAAGATCGCGCGGGTGACGACCTATTACAATCTTGAAGACTGGACCCGACAGGTCGGGGCGTGAGGGTCGGGGTTCTTCCCCGGGACGAGGTCGGCGCGGCGATCCCCGCGCTGGCGCGGCTGAGGATCGAGGTGTTCCGGGACTGGCCGTATCTCTATGACGGGGACATGGGGTATGAAGAGCGGTATCTTCAGGCCTACCGCTCTGCCGGGGCGGTGGTGGTCGGGGCCTGGGATGGTGCGCGGCTGGTCGGGGCGGCGACGGGGTCTCCGATGGAGGATCATGCCGGGGAGTTCGGGGCGCCGTTTGTGGAGAGGGGCTTCGATTTGGGTGAGGTGTTTTATTGTGCCGAGTCTGTGTTGTTACCCGACTATCGGGGGCGCGGGCTGGGGCATGCGTTCTTCGACCACCGCGAGGCGCATGCCAAGGTTTTGGGTCGGAAATGGTGCTGTTTCTGCTCGGTGATCCGAGGGGACGACCATCCGATGCGGCCCGAGGGGTATCGGGCGCTGGACGGGTTCTGGCGGAAGCGGGGGTATGCGCCGATGGACGGGATGATGGCAGAATTCTCGTGGCGTGATATCGGGGAAGAAGCCGAGACGAAGAAGCCCTTGCAGTTCTGGATCAGGGAGTTGGGATGAAAGTCGCTGTCGCCGCCTATCCGATTGACTGGCTGGACTCGTGGGAAGCCTATGAGGCCAAACTGACGCGCTGGTTCGAGAACGCGGCGGGGGCCGATCTGCTGGTGTTTCCCGAATATGGCGCGATGGAACTGGCCTCTCTGGACGGGGCGGAGGTTGCGGGCGATCTGGAGGCCTCGATTGATGCGGTGTCGCGGCGGATCGGGGCGGTGGATGCGCTGCATGGGGCGCTGGCGGCGCGGTTCGGGGTGCATGTGCTGGCGGCCTCGGCGCCGGTGCGGGACGGGGTGGGAAGGCCGGTGAACCGGGCGCGGTTGTTTGCGCCCGAAGGCGCGGTTGGCGTGCAGGACAAGCTGATCATGACGCGGTTCGAGCGCGAGGAATGGCATGTAGCACCTGGGCGAGAGGCGCGGGTGTTCGACACCGCGCTGGGGCGGATCGGGGTGATCATCTGCTACGATTCCGAGTTTCCGCTGATCGCGCGGGCGATGGTCGAGGCAGGGGCGGAGATCCTGCTGGTGCCGTCGCAGACCGAGGCGCTGGCGGGCTACTGGCGGGTGCGGATCGGGGCGATGGCGCGGGCCCTGGAGGGGCAATGCGTGGTGGTGCATTCCCCGACGGTGGGCGACGCGGCCTGGTCTCCGGCGGTGGACGAGAATACCGGGTCGGCGGCGGTTTACGGGCCGCCGGACCGGGGGTTTCCCTCGACAGGGGTGATTGCCGAGGGGGAATTGAATGCACCGGGATGGGTGTTCGCGGAGGTCGACCTGGAGGCGGTTCGCGCGGTGCGCCGCGACGGGGTCGTGCTGAACAAATCCCACTGGGCCGAGCAGGACGCCCGGCTTGGCACAGTGGAAATGGTCAGTCTGAGGGGCTGAAGCCGCTCAGCCCTTTTTCATCTTGTTGACGACCATGCCGACGATGACCTGAACCACCAGCCCGCCGACGCCGCCGCCGACAAGGTTCCCGGCCATGGCACCCATGTCCATGCCCCCGGCCGCGTCTCCGGTCGCGGCCCCGAACAGCCCGCCCAGCGCGCCGCCGGCGGCGGTGCCTCCGGCTACGCCGCCGACCGCACCGGCGATCAGGTTGCCGATCATGCCCATGTCCGAGGCCTTCGCCGTCTTGCTGCCGCCCGCGCCGCCGATGACGCCGCCGACGATCTGCGAGAGGAGTGCCGTGATATCCATGTCTATCCCCTTGGTTCATGTTGTTGTTATGGGCGGATTGAGCCACGAAATCCGGTAGAAATCAATGGAACAGCCTCGTCTCGGCGCTCACGGAGGTGGAATGATCCACAAATGCAACGAAATCGCCGCTTGCAACGTCGCGCCTATGGGCCTATATGCCTTGGCAACAGCGGCAAGACTGGGGTCCAAACCCAGACTTCCACCGGGAAATTCGTACGGGCCGCGAGCCCGTTTTTTTGTGTTTGAAGGACCGTTATGGCCGATCTGATCGCCAAGGCCTCCATTGACCGGCGTATTGCCGGGATCGTCACGCCCACCATCGAAGGCATGGGCTACGAACTGGTGCGTCTGCGGTTCATGGGCGGCAAGCGGCCCACGTTGCAGGTGATGGCCGACAAACCCGATGGCGGGATCGAGGTGGATGATTGTGCGGCGATTTCGTCGGCGCTGTCGGCTCTCTTGGATGTCGAGGACCCGATTGAAGGGGAATATGCGCTGGAGGTGTCCTCACCGGGGATAGACCGGCCGCTGACCCGGCTGAAGGATTTCGAGGCGTTCGAGGGTTACAAGGTCAGGCTGCAGACCGATGAGCTGATCGAAGGGCGGAAGAACTTCAAGGGTTTCCTGCAGGGCGTCGAGGGCGACGAGGTGCTGATCGCGATTGACGAGGGCACCATCGGGCTGAAATTCGACTGGCTGACGGATGCCAAGCTGGTGCTGACGGATGAGCTGATTGCCGAGGCCCTGAAAGGCCGCAAGGGTTCGGGCCATGGCCCGGACGGATTCGACCCTGAGAAATTCGACGAAATAGACGAGACCAACGAAAGCGAAGAGGAAACGCCATGGCCGTGACGAGCGCCAACCGCCTTGAACTGCTGCAGATCGCCGATGCGGTCGCGCGGGAGAAGCTGATCGAACCGGCCCTGGTGCTGGAGGCGATGGAAGAGAGCTATGCCAAGGCGGCGCGGTCGCGCTATGGGGCGGAATACGATATTCGCGCCTCGATCGACCCCAAGACCGGCGATCTGACCATGACGCGGGTGCGGACCGTGGCCGAAGAGGTCGAGAACCACTTCACCGAGATGACGGTGGAGGACGCGAAGGAGTTTCTTGACGATCCCAAGCCCGGCGACGAGATCGTCGACGAACTGCCACCGCCCGAGATGGGGCGTATCGCGGCGCAGTCGGCGAAACAGGTCATCATGCAGCGGGTCCGCGAGGCGGAACGCGCCCGGCAGTATGAGGAATTCAAGGACCGCGTCGGCGAGATCATCAACGGGCTGGTCAAGCGGGTGGAATACGGCAACGTGATCGTGGATGTGGGCCGGGGCGAGGCGGTGCTGCGCCGCGATCAGCTTATCAACCGCGAAAGCTATCGGCCGGGGGACCGGATCAGGGCCTATATCCGCGACGTGCGCTCCGAGGTTCGGGGGCCGCAGATTTTCCTTTCCCGGACGGCGCCCGAGTTCATGGCAGAGCTGTTCAAGATGGAAGTGCCGGAGATCTATGACGGCATCATCGAGATCAAGGCGGTCGCCCGCGATCCGGGCTCGCGCGCCAAGATCGGCGTCATCTCCTATGACAACTCCATCGACCCGGTCGGGGCCTGTGTCGGGATGCGCGGTAGCCGTGTGCAGGCCGTGGTCAACGAATTGCAGGGCGAGAAGATCGACATCATTCCCTGGAACGACGACGCGCCGACCTTTCTGGTCAACGCGCTGCAGCCCGCCGAGGTCGCCAAGGTGGTCTTCGACGAGGATGCCGAGCGGATCGAGGTGGTGGTGCCGGACGACCAGCTGAGCCTCGCCATCGGGCGGCGCGGGCAGAATGTGCGGCTGGCCTCGCAACTGACCGGCTTCGATATCGACATCATGACCGAGGCCGAGGAAAGCGAGCGCCGCCAGAAGGAATTCGCCGAACGCACCGCGATGTTCATGGAAACCATGAACGTGGACGAGATGGTGGCGCAGCTTCTGGTCTCCGAAGGCTTTGAAACCCTAGAAGAGGTTGCCTATGTGGACCCTGACGAACTGATGTCCATTGACGGTTTCGACCAGGAGACCACCGAGGAACTGCAGGCCCGTGCCCGCGAAAGCCTCGACGAGATCAACGCCAAGGCCATCGAACATGCCAAGGAACTGGGCGTCAAGCAGGACCTCTTCGACTACGAGGGTCTGACCCCGCAGATGATCGAGGCGCTGGCCGAGGACGGGGTGTTCACGCTTGAGGACTTCGCGACCTGTGCCGACTGGGAACTTGCCGGGGGCTATACCACGGTTGACGGCAAGCGGGTGAAGGACGAGGGGCTGCTCGAGAAATTCGACATGTCGCTGGAAGAGGCCCAGACGCTGATCATGGGGGCGCGGCTGCAGCTTGGCTGGGTCACCCAGGAGGAAATCGACGCCCAGAACGCGCCCGAAGAGGGCGAGGAAGGTGAAGAGGGCGAAGCGGTTGAAACCGGCGACGAAGAGGAGGCCGGGGTCTGATCGCAGGCTCCGGGTATGGCTGCCTTGACGCGCGGAGGCCGGAAGAAAGAGCGCGATGTCTCCGAAAGGAAGTGCATCGCCACCGGGACCAGCGGGCCGAAGGCCGGGCTGATCCGCTTCGTGGTCGGGCCGGGGGATCAGGTGGTGCCGGATGTGGCCGAAAAGCTGCCGGGCCGCGGGATCTGGGTTTCGGCGGACCGGGGCGCGGTCGAGAAGGCGGTCGCCAAGGGGCTGTTCAGCCGGGGCGCGAAGAGGAAGGTCTCCGCCGATCCGGCTCTGGCCGGTCTGGTCGAGGATTTGCTGGCGAAACGGGTGATCGAGCTGCTCTCGCTCGCGCGGCATGCGGGCGACGCGCGGGCCGGCAAGGAGAAGGTGAAGGACTGGCTGGTGACCGAGCAGGCGGTGCTACTGTTGCAGGCGAGCGACGGGTCGGAGCGGGAAAAACGGGGGCTGCGGCCTCCGGAGGGTGAAAATACCGCGTTTTCCTGCTTGAAAGCGCAGGAATTGGGTTTGGCATTTGGCCGCGATCGTGTGATACATGCCGCACTGATTGCGGGTGGACTCGCCGAACAGGTGCGTTATGAGTCGGCCCGGCTGCAGGGTATGCGGGACAGTCAGAGCTGACAAACCAGGTTGGCAGAAGGTGCGCGGGCCAAGGGGCTCGCGAAGAAAGGTTGATACGGGAATGAGCGACAACAAGGAAACTGGCAGCGGCGGCGGGAAGAAGCCCCTCGGATTGCGCGGTGGCGGAACCGAGACCAGCCAGGTGCGCCAGAGCTTCTCGCACGGCCGGACCAAGGCGGTCACGGTCGAGCGCAAGCGCAAGCGTGTTGTCGTTCCCAAGCCTGGCACCGGGGGTGCCAAGGGCGGCGGGCGGCAGAAATCTGCCGCCGAGCAGGCCCTGTCCGATGCCGAATTCGAGCGCCGCAGGAAGGCGCTTGAGGCCGCTGCCCAGCAGGAGGCCAACCGCAAGGCCGAGGATGCGGCTGCCGAAAAGGCTCGCGAAGAGGAAATGGCGCAGCTTCGGGCCGCCAAGGAAGCCGAGGAGCGCGAAGAGAAAGAGCGCGAGGTCGCCCGCCAGCGCAAGGAAGCCGAAGAAGCCGCCAAGGCCGAAGCCGCGGTCGAGGCGAAGAAGGCGGATGACCGGCCGGCGAAAAAGCCGCAGCAGGTTGAGGAAACCGTCGATCCGGCCGCCGCGCAGGTCGTGGCCGCGCGGGCCGAGGCCGGGCGTCCGACCTCGCGTCAGAAGGCCGATCAGGAACGCGACCGCAACAGTGACAACACCCGTGGCAATCGCGGCCGGGCAGGCGACGACCGGCGGCGCTCGGGCAAGCTGACGATTTCCCAGGCCACCGACGAGGGCGGGCGGCAGCGCTCGCTGGCGGCGATGCGTCGGCGACAGGAGCGCGAGAAGCGCAAGATGACCGGCGGGTCCAACGAGCCGCGCGAGAAGATCGTCCGCGATGTGCAGGTGCCTGACGCGATCACCGTGCAGGAGCTTGCCAACCGGATGGCCGAACGGGTGGCCTCGGTGGTCAAGACCCTGATGACCAACGGCATTATGGCGACCCAGAACCAGACTATCGACGCCGATACCGCGACGCTGATCGTCGAGGAATTCGGCCATAATGTCGTGCGGGTCTCGGAAGCCGATGTCGAGGATTCCATCGTCACCATCGACGACGATGCCAAGGACCTGAAGCCGCGCGCTCCGGTGATCACCATCATGGGCCATGTCGATCACGGCAAGACCTCGCTTCTGGACGCGATCCGCAAGACCAACGTGGTCTCGGGCGAGGCCGGTGGGATCACCCAGCATATCGGGGCCTATCAGATCACCACCGAGGACGGCGCCAAGCTGACCTTCCTCGACACGCCGGGCCACGCGGCCTTTACCTCGATGCGGGCCCGAGGGGCGCAGGTGACCGATATCGTCATCCTGGTCGTTGCCGCAGATGACAGCGTCATGCCGCAGACCATAGAGGCGATCCACCATGCCAAGGCCGCCGGGGTGCCGATGATCGTGGCGATCAACAAGATCGACCGCGAAGGTGCCGATCCGATGAAGGTGCGGACCGAACTCTTGCAGCATGAGGTGATCGTCGAGCAGATGTCCGGTGACGTGCTTGATGTCGAGGTCTCGGCGATGACCGGGGCCGGGCTCGACAAGCTGCTGGAGGCGATCACCCTGCAGTCGGAACTGCTGGAACTGAAGGCCAACCCGGACCGCGAGGCCTCGGGTGCGGTGATCGAGGCGCAGCTCGATGTGGGTCGGGGGCCGGTCGCGACGGTTCTGGTGCAGAACGGTACCTTGAGGCAGGGCGATATCTTCGTCGTCGGCGAGCAGTGGGGCAAGGTCCGCGCGCTGGTCAACGATCAGGGCGAGCGGGTCATGGAAGCCGGCCCCTCGGTGCCGGTCGAGGTGCTCGGCCTCAACGGCGCCCCCGAGGCCGGGGATGTCCTCAACGTCGTCGAAAGCGAGTCCAAGGCACGCGAGATTTCCGACTACCGCGCCCGCGTGGCCCGCGAGAAGGCCGCCGCCGCCGGGGCCGGGGCGACGCTGGATCAGCTGCTGGCCAAGGCCAAGGCCGACCAGAATGTCGCCGAACTGCCCATCGTGGTGAAGGCCGACGTGCAGGGCTCTGCCGAGGCGATCGTCCAGGCGGTCGAAAAGGTCGGCAACGAAGAGGTCCGCGTGCGGGTGCTGCATTCCGGCGTCGGGGCGGTCACCGAAAGCGACGTGACCCTCGCTGAGGCCTCAAGGGCACCGATCATCGGCTTCAACGTCCGCGCCAATGCGCCGGCCCGCGAAAGCGCCAACCAGAAGGGCGTCGAGATCCGTTACTATTCGGTGATCTACGACCTTGTGGACGACATCAAGGCGGCGGCCTCGGGGCTGTTGTCGGCGGAGGTGAAGGAAACCTTCATCGGCTACGCCGAGATCAAGGAGGTCTTCCGGGTCTCGGGTGTCGGCAATGTGGCAGGCTGCGAAGTCACCGAAGGCGTGGCGCGGCGGTCTGCCGGGGTTCGTCTGCTCCGGGACAATGTGGTGATCCACGAAGGCACGCTGAAGACGCTGAAGCGCTTCAAGGACGAAGTGAAAGAGGTGCAGGGCGGCCAGGAATGCGGCATGGCCTTCGAGAATTACGACGACATCCGCCAGGGCGACGTGATCGAGATCTTCGAGACGGAAGAGGTCGAGCGCACGCTGTAACCGCGCAGACAGGGGGCTCCCGCCGCGGGGCGGGGCCCTGCTGGCTCTGGTGTGCCTGGCCCTTGTATCCTGAGGGGTGCCTCGTCATTCTGAGCCGGGATAGACAGCCGGAGCCAGACGCTTGACCACCATCCCGCATCTCACCTTCGTTATCGGCGGCGCCCGGTCGGGCAAGACAGCCTTTGCCGAAGGCCTGGCCGCCATGGCCGCGGCCCAGCGATCCTATATCGCCACGGCGGAGCCGCTGGACGAGGAAATGGCGATGCGGATCGCGCTGCACCGGAAAGAACGCGGCGAAAGCTGGGAGACGGTGGAAGCCCCGCGCGATCTGGCCGGAGCGCTGGCCCGGGTCGGGGCAGGGCGGTCGGTGCTGATCGATTGCCTGACCTTGTGGCTGTCGAACCTGATCCATGACGAGGCAGACTGGGCGGCGGCGCTGGAGGGGTTGCTCGACGACGTCTCGCGGCGCGCCGCACCTGTTGTGATGGTGTCGAACGAGCTCGGGCTGGGTCTGGTGCCGGAAACAGCGCTCGGTCGGAGTTTCCGGGACGCGCAGGGCAGGGTCAACCAGAGCGTCGCGGCGCGGGCCGGAAAAGTGGTGTTCGTGGCCGCTGGATTGCCGCTGGTGCTGAAGGAGGGCTGATGGGACGCTGGTATTGGGTCCGTCACGGGCCGACCCATGCGAAGGCGATGGTCGGCTGGTCGGACCTGCCGGCCGACCTGTCGGATACCGCGGCCCTCGGGCGGCTGGCGGCTGGACTGCCGGAGGCGGCCCTGGTCGTGTCGTCGGACCTGATCCGGGCGCGCGACACCGCCTCGGCGATTGCCAGGGGACGGGAGCGGCTGGCGGACAGGCAGGGCCTCAGGGAGATGAATTACGGCGACTGGGAGGGGCTCGGCTTCGAGGAGATCGCCCGGACCGATCCGGCAAGGGCGCGGAAATTCTGGGAAGCGCCGGGGCGGATCGGGCCGCCGAACGGCGAGGCGTGGAACGATTTCTCCAGGCGGATTTTCGGGGAGATCGCGGCGCTGGACGCAGCATATCCAGAGCGGGATCTGGTGCTTGTCGCGCATTTCGGGGTGATCCTGGCGGCGCTGCAATTCGCCTCCGGCATGGCGGCGAAATCGGTATTCTCCTTCCGGATCGACAACCTGTCGGTGACCCGGATCGACCGGTTGTCGGGCGAAAAATGGCGGGTGGACCGGGTCAATCACCTTCCTTGATGGACCCGGGTTCAATTGCTGATTGGACTTGGACCGGCGCTGCGGGCAGCCTCCGGGCCGTATACGCATGGAGGGATTGATGGGCTACCAACTGGCCATCGGCGATCGCACCTACTCGAGCTGGTCGCTCAGAGGCTGGCTGCTGTTTGCGCGATTCGGGATCGAGGCTGAGATACGGACGGCGCGGATGTATTCGGCTGAATTCTCGGCGCTGACCGAGGCCTTCGCACCGACGCGGCTGGTACCGGCGATGAATGTCGATGGACAAGTGGTCTGGGACACGCTAGCGATGGCCGAAACTCTGGCCGAGCGGCATCCCTACGCCCTGCTCTGGCCCGCGGATCCGGGGCTTCGGATGCTGGCGCGGTCGCTGGCGGCGGAGATGCATTCGGGCTTCGCGGCGCTGCGCGAGGCCTGCACGATGAACCTGCGGCATGTGTATGAGGGGTTTTCGCCCTCCGGGGCGGTATTGGCGGATGTGGCGCGGATCGAGAGGCTCTGGACATTGGCGCAGGAGCGGTCTGGCGGCCCGTGGCTTTGCGGAGACTATTCAGTGGCCGATGTGTTCTACGCGCCGGTTGCAACGCGATTTCTGACCTATGGGCTGCCGGCAGGCGATGGCGCGCGGGCGTATATCGAGCGGCATGTCACCGACACGGCGTTCCGGCAGTGGCGGGCGCGGGGGCTGGCGGAGAACTTTGTCCAACCAGGCTACGACATCGATCTGCCGACGCGGCCCTGGCCTGTAGGATCTGCAAGCGCGGCGCTTGCCGTCGAGACGGGGACGCCGGAGAATGCGACCTGTCCGTTCTCGGGCAAGCCGGTGGACGCGACGGCGCTGGCGGACATATCGGGCAAAGTCATCGGGTTTTGCAACCGGTTCTGCCGGGACAAGGCGGTGGCGGATCCGGAGGCGTGGCCGGAATTGATGGCACTTGTCGGGAGGCGGTGATGTATCCGGCACGTACCCCAGATACGGCATAAGTCACTGGGGTCGCAGCGCTTTCTTGCAAAGAAAGCGACCGAAATCTTTGAAAGATTTCGTTTTTTCAGTGGCTTGGAGGCTCGTGTTCAAAGGGGCAGGTGCGTGCAAGCACGCGCCCCACGGGAGATTATCGCACTTTCAGTCTTGCCGGGACCGGGGTATCCGATCGGCTCGGGTTCGGACAGGGAGGCGCCTGGCTTCGGGCCACCTGTCGCGGCCCGCGAGAGAAAGGATGGTCAGGATGCTCAGCAGTGCGATGATCACGGGTCAGGGTCCTCGATTTGTCCTGAGCATAATATAGGGGCGCGAATTCTGCCTCAAAATGGGTCGGAATGCGGCATTTTGTCGGTCATTAGGTTAATGTCACCGCACCCGTCTCAGCCGAAATCGGCCGCCCCCTGCTGGTAGGACCGCACCAGGTTCGAAAAGCGGGTGAAGCGGCCTTCGAAGGCCAGATCGACAGTGCCGATGGGACCGTGGCGCTGCTTGCCGATGATGACCTCGGCGCGGCCGTGAAGCTGGCTCATCTCTTCCTGCCATTTCATCATGCCCTCGACATCGTGGTCGCCGGGTTTCTCGCGCTCCTTGTAGTATTCCTCGCGGAAGACGAACATGACCACGTCTGCATCCTGCTCGATCGAGCCGGATTCGCGGAGGTCCGATAGCTGCGGGCGCTTGTCGTCGCGGGATTCGACCTGGCGCGACAGCTGCGACAAGGCAATGACCGGGATATCCAGTTCCTTGGCGATGGCTTTCAAACCTTGCGTGATCTCGGAGACCTCGTTGACGCGGCTGTCCTTGGCCGAGGCCGGGCGCACAAGCTGCAGGTAATCGACGATCAGCACGTCCAGCCCGTGCTGGCGCTTCAGGCGGCGGGCGCGGGCGGCGAGTTGCGAGATCGGTAGGGCCGGGGTGTCGTCGATATAGAGCGGGCAGGCCTCCAGCGCCTTGGCGGCTTCGACGAAGCGGCGGAACTCGTCCTCGGTCATGTCGCCCTTGCGGATCTGTTCCGAGGGGACTTCGGCGGCTTCGGACAGGATGCGGGCGGCGAGCTGTTCGGCGGACATCTCGAGCGAGAAGAAGCCGACGACGCCGCCATTGACCGCCCCCTCGGAGCCGTCGTGGCGGGTGCCTTTCTTGTAGGCCTTGGCGATCTGGAAGGCGATGTTGGTGGCCAGCGAGGTCTTCCCCATCGACGGCCGTCCGGCGAGGATCAGGAGATCGGACGGATGCAACCCGCCGAGTTTGGTGTCGAGATCGGTCAGCCCGGTCGACAGGCCCGCCAGCCCGCCGTCGCGCTGGTAGGCGGCGTTGGCGACGTTCACGGCATCGGTGACGGCCTTGAGGAAGCTCTGGAAGCCGGTATCGGACTGGCCCTGTTCGCCGAGCAGATAGAGGCGTTGCTCGGCCTCGACGATCTGTTCTTCGGGCTCACTTTCGACATCGATCGTCGCGGCCTTCATCGAGATTTCCTGGCCGATGGAAATCAGATCGCGGCGGGTGGCCAGGTCGCGGACCTGCTGGGCATAGTCGCGGGCGGCGAAGATCGAAATGGCCGCCCCCGCCAACCGGGCCAGATAGGCCGGGCCACCGAGTTCCTGAAGGCCGGGGTCGTCTTCGAGGAAGGCCTTGAGGGTGACGGGGGAGGCCAGGGCGTTCTTCTGGATGCGCCGCGCGGCGACCTCGAAGATGCGGGCGTGAACGGGTTCGAAGAAATGCGCTTCGTTCACCACCGAGGCAATGCGGTCATAGACGTCGTTGTTGACCATCAGCGCCCCGAGAAGCGCCTGTTCGGCCTCGATATTATGTGGCAGGGCGCGCACACCCTCCTCAATCCCCGCCGATCCGTCAGCCATCCCGCTCTCCCGTTTGGACGCGTCCTAGCCCGGCGGGCGGAGATTCGGCAGATGTTAAAGATGTGGATAGCGGGGACCGATCGACCATAGGCAATTCCCCGCCGATCAGGACGCCGGTCCCGGTCGATCTCGCATCTTCAATCGGCTTGTCGCGCTCCATGTCGCCACCCGATTCCCGGTCTGGCTCAAACGGGAACTCCTTGGGTGTGATAGTAGGCCAGGCCGCCGAATCCCACAAGATATTGTGGAAGGCTAGCCGCCGGAATTGGCGATAGTCACGATGCTGCCGTGCTCGATACCCGGTTCGGTGCCCGCCGCGACAGCCTGATTTTCCTGGTACTTCCAGGCCAGGAACGCCAGCGCAGCCAAGAGGGCGGCCAGCACTGTCAGATCGAAGAATCGCCGTACCAGATGCTCGGTCATGCCGATCCGAATCGGCTTTCTGTAAGTAGATGTCATCCCAAAACCCCACCGGTTGACGCATCACCATACCGCGTCCGGCACGGCATGTCCTCAGCGATGCGCTGTCGCGGGACCAATGTGGCAAAATGGCGGGATTTCCTTTCGGAAACGGCAAAGACCGAAAATGCGCGAAATCGCCCCGAAGGGCCGGATTTTCCGCTTGCCGGGGGCCTCCGGGATTTCTACATCGGCTGCGGGCGTGTCGCCGGGTTATGGGCGAGCGGTGGCGGGCTCAGGAATTTCGCCCTGACGATGGAGCCGTCGATGAGCTTCCCTGAAACGCAGGTGGCGCGTGCGCGCGCCGTGAAACCTGCCACGCGCCCCGAGCGCCCCTTCTTTTCCTCAGGTCCCTGTCCGAAGCGTCCCGGCTGGTCTGCCGAAGCCGTCGCCGCGAAGGCGTTTCTCGGCCGCTCGCACCGGGCCGCCGAGCCTAAGGCGCAGCTGGCCGAAGTCATCGACCGGATGGCGCTGGTGCTGGGCGTGCCCGAGGACTACAAGGTCGGGATCGTGCCGGCCTCGGATACAGGTGCCTTCGAGATGGCGATGTGGTCGATGCTCGGCGCACGGCCCGTCGACATGCTGGTCTGGGAGAGCTTCGGAGCCGGTTGGGCGTCGGATGCGGTCAAGCAGCTGAAGCTGGAGGATTGCCGGGTGCTTGAGGCCGGGTATGGCGAATTGCCGGACCTTGGCTCGGTGCGGGCCGGGGCGGATGTGTGTTTTACCTGGAACGGGACGACCTCTGGCGCGCGGGTGCCGGATGCCGACTGGATTGCGGCGGACCGTGAAGGGCTGACGTTTTGTGACGCGACCTCGGCGGCGTTTGCGCAAGGGCTCGATTGGGCGAAGCTCGATGTAACGACGTTTTCCTTCCAGAAGGCGATGGGTGGTGAGGGGGCGCATGGTGTGCTGGTCCTGAGCCCCCGTGCCGTGGAGCGGCTGGAGAGTTTCGTGCCGGACCGGCCCTTGCCGAAGATTTTCCGGCTGACCAAGGGCGGCAAGCTGATCGAAGGCGTGTTCCGGGGCGAGACGATCAACACGCCGTCGATGCTGGTGATTGCTGACGCGGTGGACGCGCTGGACTGGATCGACGGGATCGGCGGGCTGGACGCGACGATGGCGCGGGCGGATGCGAATTTTGCCGCACTTCAGGACTGGGTGGAGCGGACGGACTGGGTCGAGAACCTTGTCGCCGATCCGGCGGCGCGGTCGAACACCTCCGTTTGTCTGAAGATCGTCGATCCTGAGGTTTCCGCGCTGGATGATGCAGCGCAGCGGGCCTTCACCAAGGCGATGGTGAAACTGCTGGAGGCCGAAGAGGCGGCGTTCGATATCAACGGTTACAGGGATGCGCCAGCGGGACTTCGGATCTGGTGCGGGGCGACCGTGGATGTCGCCGATATCGAGGCGTTGGGTCCGTGGCTCGACTGGGCGTTCCATGAGGCGAAGGCGGGGCTCTGAAACCTCCTCCCAAACCCTCCTCCTAAAAGGAGGAGGGCTTATCCGGACAAATTGCGAATTCAAGGATGAAGACGATGGCGAAGGTACTGATTTCGGACAAGCTGAGCGACGCTGCGGTGCAGATTTTCCGCGACAATGGCGTCGAGGTGGATTTCCGGCCCGAACTGGGCAAGGACCCCGCGAAGCTGGCGGAAGTGATCGGCGACTATGACGGGCTGGCGATCCGGTCGGCGACGAAGGTGACGGCGGAATTGCTGGAAAAGGCTGACAATCTGAAGGTTGTGGGGCGAGCGGGGATTGGCGTGGATAATGTCGATATCCCGGCGGCCTCGGCCAAGGGGGTGGTGGTGATGAACACGCCTTTCGGGAACTCGATCACCACCGCCGAGCACGCGATTGCGATGATGTTCGCGGTGGCGCGGCAGATCCCGGCCGCCGATGCCTCGACCCAGGCCGGGAAATGGGAAAAGTCGCGGTTCATGGGCTCGGAGATCACCGGCAAGGTGCTGGGTCTGGTGGGTTGCGGGAATATCGGCTCGGTGGTGGCGTCGCGGGCGTTGGGGCTGAAGATGCATGTGGTGGCCTATGATCCGTTCCTGTCGTCGGAAAAGGCGACGCAGATGGGGGTGGAGAAGGTGGAGGAGATCGACGATCTGCTCGCACGCGCCGATTTCATCACCCTGCATCTGCCGAAGACCGAGAAGACGGCGAATATCCTGTCGGCGGAGCGTATTGCGAAGATCAAACCCGGCGCGCGGCTGATCAACTGTGCCCGCGGTGGGTTGGTTGACGAGGATGCGGTGGCTGTGGCGCTGAAGGAAGGCCGACTGGCGGGGGCGGCCTTTGACGTCTTTGCGGTCGAACCGGCGACAGAAAGCCCGCTGTTTGGGCTCGATAATGTGGTCTGTACGCCGCATCTGGGTGCCTCGACCTCGGAGGCACAGGAAAATGTGGCGCTGCAGGTGGCCGAGCAGATGTCGGATTACCTGGTGCGCGGGGCGATTGCCAATGCGCTGAACGCGCCATCGGTGACCGCCGAGGAAGCACCGGTGCTGAAGCCGTGGATCGATCTCTGCTCGATGCTGGGTAGCTTCGCGGGGCAGGTGACGGAAAGCCCGATCAAGGAGATCGAGATCGAATATGTGGGCTCGGTGGGGCAGCTGAATTTGAAGCCGCTGACCTCGGCGCTGACCGCCTCGATGCTGATCCCGCTGGTGGGGGAAGGGGCGGTGAACATGGTGTCCGCGCCGATTGTCGCCCGGGAGCGGGGGATCAAGATCGCGGAGACGCGCAAGGACGCGCAAGGGGCGTTCGGGTCCTATGTGCGGCTGATCGTGGTGACGGAGGCGCAGACGCGCTCGGTCGCGGGGACGATCTATTCGGACGGCAAGCCGCGCTTCATCCAGATCAAGGGCATTAACCTGGAGGCCGAGATCGGCCGCCATATGCTTTACACCACCAACAACGACACACCTGGCATCGTCGGTCTGCTCGGCTCAATCTTCGCGCGCAACAATGTCAACATCGCCAACTTCCAGTTGGGCCGCAACCGGCCCGGAGGCGATGCCATTGCCCGGCTCTATCTCGACGAGCCGATTCCGCAGG
>JBNKVT010000042.1:0-78900 GCA_050299335.1 Paracoccaceae bacterium
AGCGCAAATCCCGCGCCGCAAGGTCTTCACGCGTCACATTCACCGTCATTCCCGCCTCCATGTTGCTCAACGCCATAGAGTCAGACTTCCTGCCCAGTGGGAATCCCTAAAAGGAGTCAATGGATTCTGCGGCTGGTATAATATATAAGAAGCAATCGGAAGGCGTGCCGGGTGGATGGCGCTGCGTGCAGGTTGCATTGGCGGTGTATTCGATGCCGGTCAATTGGCCCCGTCCCCGAGCTCTGGGGCGGCGCCGTCTTGCGGGACCGAAAAAGGGCGCGGGGGGAAATGCCCCCGCGCCCCTTGGCTGGTCAGTGCATCGGTGAAACGTCCGGGTTCGGCATGCCACGATCCCGGCGCTCCCGTCCGCGTTCAGGACCGCCAGTGCGCCGAATGCGCACCCTATGCGACATGCGGAGGATCTACGAGGCGGGCTTTTGTCCGCTCTTTGCCCCCATGATCGTCCGTATATGTCCGGCCAGACCGAATTCGCGAGCGACAAAGGCGAAGCTGAAGGCGAACATGGCTTTTTGCAGCAGGCCGCGGATCTCGGGCACACGGGTCATGGCCAGCGGAATGAGGATGGCGATAGCGAGGCCGGTCCAGGCCAGGGCATCGCGCGGCGGGGCGCCGGACGCGAAGAGGCGGGCCGCGCAGGCGGCGGCGAAGGCCGTGCCGACAACGCCGGAAGCGACGGAATGGAGCCAGTCTTCGTGCAGGTCGGAGGGCAGGCCGGGCAGGATCGGAGCGTTGGACCAGATCGCGGTCGCGACAAGGCCGAGGCCGAAGAGCGCGAGGGCGGCCTTGACTGCCGGACGAGAGCGGCGCGCGATCAGGGCGGCAACAAGCGTGCCCGCGCCATAGGCAACGAAACCCGCGCGCATGATCGCGGCACCCGGCATGTGCTGACCGGCTTGCTCCGAGGTGGTGTGGACGATCCAGGAAAAGCCCTCGGGCGACCAGAGCGGGCCGAAGACGATGGCCGCCGCGATCACCGCGATTCCGAGGCCGGCGGTGGCAGGGGCGAGATGGGACAAGGACGCGGGGTGCTGCATGTGCTTTCCCTCAAAGGACAAGAGGCGCCCGGTGGGGCGCCTCTGTGCCGATGCGGTTCAACGAGCGTGGCCCTACTTCTTTGTGATACGCCCGTCGGTATAGGGCTTGTACGGCGCGTTCTCGGCAAGGTATTCCGCCGTCACATCCGCCAGATCCGGCCCGTAGTCATAGGCGTTCTGGCTGTCGGTGGCGAAGATGTCGTAGCCGTCACCGCCGCCGCGCACGTAGTTGTTCGACACCAGGCCGTAGAGCTTGCCCTCGTCGATGGGGGCGAAACTGCCGTCCTCGCCCTGAACCATGACGTCCGAGATACGGCTGCCGGGCTCGGCCGACGCATCGAAGCTGAATTTCAGCCCGGCGACCTGCGGGAAGCGGCCGGCGACCTCCTCGACCTGGCTCACACCGTTTTCAAGCGCGGCCACCACGCCAGCCCCGGTGATCTGGAAGGTCGAGAGCGTGTTCTGGAACGGCAGCACGGTCAGCACCTCGCCCATGGTCACCTCGCCCGCGTCGATCGAGGCGCGCAAGCCGCCCGAGTTGGCGATGGCGATCTGGATGCCCTGGTCCTTGACCCGCGCCAGCATCGCATCGGCGACCAGATTGCCCATGGCGCATTCCTGCACCCGGCAGACATCGCGGTTGCCCTCGATGGCCCCGGCTGCGGAGGCGACGACCTTGTTGCGGATCTCGTCCAGCGGCTCGGCCAGTTCGGCGACGCGCGCGACGGTGGCGCTGTCCTCGGCGACCTCGCCGCTCAGGATCAGCGGCTCGCCGACCGCCTCGGTCAGGTTGCCGTCATCGTCGAAGGTGACGTTCAACTCGCCGAGGAACTTGCCATAGGCATAGGCCTGTACGATGGCGGTGTCGCCGACCATGGTCGGGTAGGGGCCGACGGCGCGCTCGTTGGTGTTGGACAGGAGCGTGTTGGAATGGCCGCCGACGATGACGTCGATGCCGTCCACGGCTGCCGCCACCCGCTTGTCGACCTCATAGCCCGAGTGGCTGAGAACGATGATCTTGTTCACGCCCTCTGCGGTCAGTTTGGCAACCTCGGCGGCCACGGCATCCTCGGGCGGGGTGAAGATGACGTTGGGGCCGGGGCTGGCCAGTTCGTCGGTATCGACCGGGGTCAGCCCGATGAGGCCGAGCTTCTCGCCGCCGCGTTCGATGATGGTGGATTTCTGCAAGACGTCCGCCAGCAGCGGTTCGCCCGAGATATCGGCGTTCGACATCAGCACCGGGAAATCGACACTGTCCATGAAGCCGCGCAGGACCTCGGGCCCGTCGTCAAACTCGTGGTTGCCGACGGTCATCGCGTCATAGGCCATCTTGTTCATCATCTCGGCCGCGACCTTGCCCTTGTAATAGGTGTAGAACAGCGAGCCCTGGAACTGGTCGCCGCCATCGACGAGGATCGAGTTGTTGGACCGCGCCCGCGCCTCGGCGATCGCCGTCACCAGACGGGCCGAGCCGCCGAAGCATTCCCCGGCCTCGTTGTCCTCGGCCGAGCAGCCGCTGTCATAAGCGCTGATTGGCTCGAAGCGGGCGTGGAAGTCGTTGGTGTGGAGAATCGTCAGCGCATAATCGGCAGAGGCTGCCGAGGCTGTCAGCGCCAACACCGAAACTGCTGAAAAGAAACGGAAAATTGTCATGGATTACCCCCTTGGGTCTGTTGGATGAAAAAGTCTAGCCAAACTGTGGCGCGATGGCCATATGCCGAACGCGACATTTCACTAGGTTGCCAAGCGGCGGGGAAATGGTTAGAGGCGTGTCGCGACAATTTGAGTTTGAGGGGATTTCGAGAATGAAGATCATTCTTGCAGCCGGGCTTTCGGCCCTGGCACTTCTGGCCGTTTCGGCCTGTACGGACGGAGCGACCAGCACCGTAACCGGGACCACCAAGATCGACCGCAGCTTTCAGGTTGGGGGTGTGACCTGGAGCGGTGACGCCGAGACGCTGACCTTCATCAAGGCCCGCAACCGGGGCGGCGAGGTCGAGGTTTGCGGCGCGATCTCCACCGCGGGGCCTGGGCTGTACCGGTCGGGCGAGCAGCAGGTACTGCAGGGGACCTATCTGAGGATCAACGGCCAGACGGTCGCCAACCAGATCCATTACTTCAATCGCCTCCCTCAGATCGAGAGCGTCGAGGAGGCCGGTTCGGTCCTCGGCCAGGAGGCGCGCTGCGCCACCACCGGCGTGCCCTGGCGGGACGCGTTCGAAGGCGCCGAGATCGATTCGGTCCTGCGGTCGCGGTCGGTGCAACTCTGAGTCTCGCGCCGCGACTTTCGGAGTCGCGGGGGGGGGGGTGCCGCGAGATCGCGCGTGGCCAGCATGAGATTGGCGATTCCGTTTCCCATCCGTTTGGTCTAGGCTAGGTGCCAGCGGGTTTCCGCAAGACAATCCCAGAGGCAATCGGGAGGCAGGGCAGTGGTATCCAGAATGACGCTCGTCGGTCTGATCGTGGCGCTCACGGCGTCCTGCGGGCCAGGGGTGGTGGTCAGCCGTTCCGGCGCGACACCGATCTCCGAGGGGTTCCGGGTGGTGCGGGTCGGCTCGAAACGCGAAGACGCGCCGCATATATTCTTTACCGTCCGCGACCGCTATGACTATGCCGAGGTCTGCGGGGCCATTGTCGCATCCAGCGACGAGGCGATGTCGGCCGCCGAGCCGATCATACGCGCGGGCTATTTCATCGAGATGGCGGGCGAGCTGATCCTCAACGATCTGCGCGAATTCGCCCGGGTCACCCCGCCGGCGACCGCCGAGACAGCCGAGGCGGCCTGTATCGCCACCGATGTCCTGTGGCGCCCCGCCTTCGACGGGGCCGAACCGGTGGTCCGGCTGAGGTCGGGACTTGTCCCGCAGCGGTGAGCCGCCCGAAGGGTCCGACGGCGGCTCCGGCCCAGACCACCTCGCGGACCGGGCGGAAGTTGCGCCGGAGCGCGCCGGGTCCGAGACTTTCGGAGACAATGGCGACAGGCACGCAAGCGAGCCGGATGCCGAAACCGCAGAGATCTACAATCCGCTGACCGGGATCGCCTTCAAGCTGGCTTCGGTCTGCGTGTTCATGGCGATGGCGACTTGCGTGAAGGCGGCGGCTCAGGCCGGTATTCCGCCCGGGCAGGCGGTGTTCTTCCGGTCCTTCTTCGCCATGCCGGTGATCCTGGTCTGGCTGGTCTGGCAGCACGACCTGAGGGGCGGGCTGCGGACGCGGAACCCGATGGGGCATCTCTGGCGCGGTCTGGTGGGGACGGGGGCGATGGCCTGCGGCTTCACGGCGCTGGCCCTGATCCCGCTGCCCGAGGCGACGGCGATTTCCTATGCCGCGCCTTTGCTGATCGTGATCTTCGCGGCTATGTTCCTCAGCGAGGAAGTGCGGATCTTCCGCTTGAGCGCGGTCTTTCTGGGGCTGGTCGGGGTGATGATCGTCATCGCCCCGCGCCTGACGGTGACCTCGATCGGAGATGCGACCAAGTTCGAGACGCTGGGGGCGATGGTGGCGCTGATGGGCGCAGTGTTTGCCGCGCTCGCCACGGTCTTCGTCCGCAAGCTGGTGCAGCACGAGCGGACCTCGGCCATCGTCTTCTATTTCTCACTGACCTCCTCGACCCTGGCGCTGCTGACCATCCCCTTCGGCTGGACGTTGCCGGGGCTGGGCGTGGCGGCGCTGCTGGTCGCGTCGGGGCTGTTCGGAGGGCTTGGCCAGATCCTTCTGACCTCCAGCTACCGGCACGCGCCGACCTCGGTGATCGCTCCTTTCGAATATGCCTCGATGCTGCTGGCGCTGGCCATCGGCTATTTCATATTCGCCGAAGTGCCGACCCTGCAGATGCTGGCCGGAGCCAGCCTGATTGCCGCCGCCGGTCTCTTCATCATCTGGCGCGAACGCCAGCTTGGCCTCCGCCGCGCCGCCGCCCGCCGGGCCATGACCCCGCAGGGTTGACGCAGGCGACACCGGAGCGCAAGAAGCCCCCATGCTCATCTACAAGATCCTCCGCGACGACGAATGGCAGGCCCTGCAAGCCGCAGGCTCCACCGACGGTGCCCCCATCGACATCGCCGATGGCTATATCCATTTCTCCACCGCCGAACAGGTCGCCGAGACTGCTTCCAAATACTTCGCGGGCGAGGACAAGCTGTGGCTTCTGGCGGTTGAGACCGACAGCCTCGACGCGCTGAAATGGGAGCCTTCCCGCGGCGGCGCGCTGTTCCCGCATCTCTACCGCCGCCTGCATCTCGAAGACGCGCTCTGGTCCCGTCCCCTTCCCCTCGGGCCCGACGGCCACATCTTCCCCGATCTCGCCCGCTGATCCCCATGCCGTCCTCCTCCTTCTTGCAAATACTCTGGGGGGGTCGCCATTGTCAGCGCCATTGGTCCGAGCGACAATGGCGACGGGGGCGTTCGTCGGGAAAACGCTCCACTGGAGCGTTTTCTGATCCTCCTCACCCCCCCGCCGGTCGCCCCGCGCCAGCGGGGCGAAACACCTCCCCCGAGGTCTTCTGAATGCGCCACCTCCTCGAACAGTTCGGCCTCAAGGCCCTCCACCGTCTCGACCCCGAGACCGCGCACGGTCTTGCCCTCACTGCCCTGCGCCTGCGCCTGCCGCCGCTTCCGGGCCCCGTCACCTCCCCGCGCCTTAAAACCACCCTCGCCGGTCTCGCACTGCCCAATCCCGTCGGTCTGGCCGCCGGTTTCGACAAGAACGCCACCGCCCTCGCCCCGCTCGCCCGCGCCGGGTTCGGTTTCATCGAGATCGGTGCCGTCACCCCGCGCCCGCAACCCGGCAATCCCCGTCCGCGGCTTTTCCGCCTCAGCGAGGACCGCGCCGTCATCAACCGTTTCGGGTTCAACAATGACGGCATGGACGCCGTTGCCGCCCGGCTCGAGAAGCGGCCCGAAGCGGCGGTGATCGGCATCAATCTGGGGGCCAACAAGGACAGCGACGACCGGGCCGGGGATTTCGCCAGGGTGCTTGCCCGTTGCGGGGGGCTTGTCGATTTCGCCACCGTCAACGTCTCGTCGCCCAATACCGAGCGGCTGCGCGACCTGCAGGGGCGGGACGCGCTGGCGGCGCTTCTGGACGGGGTGCTGGAGACGCGGGCGGCCCTGAAAAAGCCGGTCCCGGTTTTCCTGAAAATCGCCCCCGACCTGACCGAAGCAGAGCTGGACGACGTTGCCGAAGCCGCCAGCGGGGTCGGGATCGATGGGATCATCGCCACCAACACCACTTTGTCTCGCGACGGTCTGACCGATCCGCAGAGCGGCGAGGCCGGGGGGCTGTCGGGGCGGCCGCTTTTCGCCCGCTCGACCCGCATCCTCGCAGGGCTTTACCGGCGGCTGCCGGAGATGCCGCTGATCGGGGTGGGCGGGGTTGCTTCCGCCGAAGATGCCTATGCCAAGATCAGGGCGGGGGCGTCGGCGGTGCAGCTTTATACAGCGCTGGTTTTCGAGGGGATAAGCCTGGCCCCCAGGATCGCGCGGGAGCTGGACGGTCTGCTGGCAGGGGACGGGTTCGGATCGGTGGCAGACGCCGTGGGCAGCGAAGCGGCGCGTTACGATACACCGCCCGAATAGAACAGCACCCCGAGGCCCGAGGTAAATACGATCTGGCCTGCAAGTGCGTGCATGACGAGAGCCGCCGGGAAGTTGCGTTTGACTCCGTAGGCCCATCCGAAGAAGAGGCCGCCTGCGAGGGTCATGCCCATGACGATCCAGTGCCAGTACATCAGATGCGCCAGCGAGAAGACCACGGCATTCAGGGCCACGGCGATTTCGGGGCCGGGGAACAGCTCGCCATAGCGGTCGAAGAAGAGCGGGCGGAAGACCACCTCCTGCGGCAGGACCGAGATCAGCGGGTAAAGGGCCAGGATGGCCAGCCAGGCCATGGTCTGGTTGAGCGGCAGGTCGAGGGCGGTTCCGGGGAAGAACAGGAAGACCAGCGCAAAGGAGGAGAAGGCGGTCATCAGCGACAGGGCAATCAGCGCCTTGGCCGGGATATCGCGCCAGCCGGTGAGCAGCGGCGCCCAGGAAAACCCGGCGGTACGGTTCAGAAGCCAGATGCCAAGCAGGGTGAAGGCTGCGAGGACGACGAACATGGCGCGGGGTGGCAGCAGGAAGGCCAGAATCAGCGGCGCGGCGACGTAGAAGCCGAGAAACTCCAGCCAGAGCAGGCGGTTACGCTGTATCGAAATCTTCATCGGCATCATGTTATTTCGTCATGTCTTTCGGTTTCCTCGCCCCCGTAAACGATTCGGATAGCGGAAATTTCCGCGTCCATCTATCGCGGCCCGGATTTTCTCATGACATTTGCGTGAAAGCGCCGGGGACGGGGTCTTGCCGGGGGTGGCGGGGTTGAACCCCGCCCTGCGGATGGCAGAGGCTCTCGGGCGGGTTGTCCGGCCGCTTCGGGCCTTGCGCCCTGACGCCTGAGGTCTATAACCCACGCCAATTTGCGTATCTTTCGAATCCTCAAGGGGTCCCCATGCCGAAGAGAACCGACATCCGCTCGATCATGATTATCGGGGCGGGGCCTATCGTCATCGGGCAGGCCTGCGAGTTCGACTATTCCGGCGCGCAGGCGTGCAAGGCGCTGCGGGAGGAAGGCTACCGGGTGATCCTGGTCAATTCCAACCCCGCGACGATCATGACCGATCCGGGGCTGGCCGATGCGACCTACATCGAGCCGATCACGCCCGAGATCGTCGCCAAGATCATCGCCAAGGAGAAGCCCGACGCGCTGTTGCCGACAATGGGCGGGCAGACGGGGCTGAATACGGCGCTGAAGCTCGACGATATGGGGGTGCTGGAAGAGCACGGGGTCGAATTGATCGGGGCAAAGCGGGCCGCCATCGAGATGGCCGAGGACCGGAAGCTGTTCCGCGAGGCGATGGACCGGATCGGGCTGGAGAACCCCAAGGCGACGATCATTGCCGCGCCGAAGAAAGACAACGGCAAGTACGATATCAACGCTGGCGTGGCCCTGGCCATCGAGGCGATTGATTATGTCGGGTTGCCGGCGATCATCCGGCCTGCCTTCACGCTGGGCGGCACCGGCGGTGGGGTGGCGTATAACCGGGAGGATTACGAGAAGATCTGCCGGTCGGGGCTGGATGCGTCGCCCGTTGGGCAAATTCTAGTCGATGAAAGTCTGTTGGGGTGGAAAGAGTTCGAGATGGAAGTGGTCCGCGACAAGGCGGATAACTGCATCATCATCTGTTCCATCGAAAATGTCGATCCGATGGGGGTGCATACCGGGGATTCGATCACCGTCGCCCCGGCGCTGACGCTGACCGACAAGGAATATCAGGTGATGCGCAACGCCTCGATCGCGGTATTGCGGGAGATCGGGGTCGAGACCGGCGGGTCGAACGTGCAGTTCGCGCTGCATCCCGACACGGGCCGCATGGTGGTGATCGAAATGAATCCGCGGGTTTCGCGGTCCTCGGCGCTGGCCTCGAAGGCGACGGGCTTTCCGATTGCCAAGGTGGCTGCGAAGCTGGCGGTTGGGTACACGCTGGATGAATTGGACAACGATATCACCAAGGTGACGCCGGCGAGCTTCGAGCCGACGATTGATTATGTGGTGACGAAGATCCCCCGGTTTGCGTTCGAGAAGTTCCCGGGCTCGAAGCCGGAACTGACGACGGCGATGAAGTCGGTGGGCGAGGCAATGGCGATTGGGCGGAGCTTCCATGAGAGCCTGCAGAAGGCTCTGGCGTCGATGGAGACGGGGCTGACGGGGCTCGATGAGATCGAGATACCGGGGATGGATGAGGACAAGCGGGCGGCGATCACCGCGGCCTTGTCGAAGCAGACGCCGGACCGGATCAGGCTGATTGCACAGGCGATGCGCGAGGGGCTGGACCTGGACACCATCCAGGCAGTGACGAAGTTCGATCCGTGGTTCCTGGAGCGGATAGCCGAGATTGTAGCCGAAGAGGCGCTTGTGCGCGAAGGCGGGCTTCCCGAGGGAGCGCAGGCGATCCGGCATCTGAAGATGATGGGCTTCACCGATGCGCGGCTGGCGGCCTTGACCGGGCTGAGCGAGGGCGAGGTTCGCGCCCGGCGGACGCAGGCCGGGGTGACGCCGGTCTTCAAGCGGATCGATACCTGTGCGGCGGAATTCGAGGCCCAGACGCCCTACATGTATTCGACCTATGAGGCTGATGCGATGGGAGATGTCGAATGCGAGGCACGGCCCTCGGAGGCGAAGAAGGTCGCCATTCTCGGCGGCGGGCCGAACCGGATCGGGCAGGGGATCGAGTTCGATTATTGCTGCTGTCATGCGTGCTTTGCGCTGACCGATGCCGGGTATGAGACGATCATGGTGAATTGCAATCCCGAGACGGTCTCGACCGATTACGACACGTCGGATCGCCTCTATTTCGAGCCTTTGACGCTGGAATGCACCCTGGAAATCCTGCGCAAGGAACAGGAGGCGGGGACCTTGCACGGGGTAATCGTGCAGTTCGGCGGGCAGACGCCGCTGAAGCTGGCGCAGGCGTTGCAGGACGAGGGGATCCCGATCCTCGGGACGACGCCCGATGCGATTGACCTGGCGGAGGACCGGGAGCGGTTCCAGCAGTTGCTGAACCGTCTGGGGCTGAAGCAGCCGAAGAACGCCATTGCGAAGACGCCGGACGAGGCGCGGGCGGCGGCGGCGGAGCTGGGCTATCCGCTGGTGATCCGGCCGTCCTATGTGCTGGGCGGGAGGGCGATGGAGATCGTGCGGGATGATGCGCAGCTGAACCGGTATATCACCGAAGCCGTGCAGGTATCGGGGAAGAACCCTGTGCTTCTGGACAGCTATCTGGCCGGGGCGGTTGAGGTCGATGTGGACGCGCTGTCCGATGGCGAGAATGTGCATGTGGCAGGTGTCATGGAGCATATCGAGGAGGCCGGGGTGCATTCCGGCGACAGTGCCTGTTCACTGCCGCCCTATAGTCTCGATCCCGCGACGATTGCCGAGATGAAGCGCCAGACGGAAGCCATGGCGCGGGGGCTGAATGTGGTCGGGCTGATGAATGTGCAGTTCGCGGTGAAGGACGGGGAGATTTTCTTTTTGGAGGTCAACCCGAGGGCCTCGCGGACGGTGCCGTTCGTGGCGAAGGCGACGGACAGCGCCATTGCCTCGATTGCGGCGCGGCTGATGGCGGGCGAGAAGCTGAGCGATTTCCCGTCGCGGGCGCCTTATCCGGCGGGGGTGGGTCCCGACGATCCGCTGCCGCTGGCCGATCCGTTGACGCTGGCGGACCCGGATATGCCGTGGTTCTCGGTCAAGGAGGCGGTGATGCCGTTCGCGCGGTTCCCGGGGGTGGATACTCTCTTGGGCCCGGAGATGCGCTCAACCGGCGAGGTGATGGGGTGGGATAGGTCCTTCAGCCGGGCGTTCCTGAAGGCGCAGATGGGGGCGGGGACGGATTTGCCCTCGGGCGGCACGGTGTTTGTCTCGATCAAGGATGCCGACAAGGGGCCGATCATGCTGGAGGCGGCGCGGACGGTGGCCGAGCTTGGCTTCCACGTGCTGGCGACGCGGGGGACGGCGGCCTGGCTGGTGGAGAACGGGATCGAGGCGGAAGCGATCAACAAGGTCTACGAGGGCCGGCCCGATATTGTCGATGCGATGAAGGACGGGCGGGTGCATCTGGTGTTCAACACGACAGAGGGCGCGCAGTCCATCGCCGACAGCCGCGAGATCCGGAGCGTGGCGCTGTATGACAAGATCCCCTACTACACGACGGCAGCCGGGGCCCGGGCGGCGGCGCGGGCGATGAAGGACCGGATGGAGGGGGAACTTGGGGTTAGGTCGCTGCAGGGGTGAGCTTATTTACGGGCCAGTTCATGGGAAACCAGGCCGGTAATTTACTGGAAAGCTCGTTGGTATATCTCTTTATGAATAACGCCGAAATGTATTTGGTTTTATCTCCGGTTGGAGGGATTTCTTGTAGTGATCCCCAGAGTCATCACAATATGTAGAAAAATCTGTGGATAACTTGGTGGAAAACTGTTGACGTACACCTGTGTTTAGTATACATGGGTCAACAGACATCTACTTCTTGCGTCGACATGCATTTATTGTGTGTTGACGCTTAACATGTTCTCCCCCTAGCTGCAAGCTACCGCCGAGTCTCAATGCAAACGACGCCGCCCCAGCGGCAACTGAGACGGCGTCTATGCTCGGACTCGCTAACCGGAAGGCTGCGCGAGTATGCCGTAAGCACCTTAGGTTTTAAGTGACTTGAGGGGCATGTCAAGCGGCCTTCCTTTTTGAAAAAGGAAGAAAACTATGACTAGACGCTATCGTGGAAACATGAACGGCGAACGCTATCTTGGAAATACGAACAAGATGGAAGTTCATGATCTGGACAATGAAAACACCAATTGCCAGATCGACGAGATCATTCGTGCCGGTCACGACAAACCGTTCTCCTCTCTCAGCACCGCACGCTCCTACGGCTATGACAATTGCCATTGGTGCCTCGGTGATTCCAATCGCTAGGAGGCAAGACAATGGCTACTAATCCTCCGTCTGGTGATGGAAAACGTAACGGCGCGGTTCGCGGGCGTTCCCAGTTTAAAGCACCGAATGGCAACTGGACCAAACGGGATACTGCATCCGGTCGGTTCATGGACCAGAAGACCTCGTCTTCGAAACCATTCAAAGGTGTGCGGAAGGAAAAGTAATTTCCTTTCCGTTGTGGGGTGGGGAGTGCGAAAGCGCTCTCCGCTTATATTGATTCAGGAAGATCATTCCCCGGTTGAACTAAATTCCATGGTATGAGTGCCAAGACCGCCCTTGGAAGGGCGCTCCCCGGAGTTTTTTCGGGTCACTTTATGGCGCACTCCCTTCCCAGCAGGCCGCGCGGTCCTGGCTTCACCAAAGCGCCCGCCCCGGGGGAAGGGCGGGCTTGGCCCGGTGCTGGTCGCACCGTGCCTGCTTTGAGCGGGGGCAAGGGGTGATGATAGGATACGGCAATGGTGCGTGAAATCACGCACCCTACGGAGCGGATGGCCGGGACATCTCACGATATGTGTCGGTAGCTGACCCTGAATTGATCGGGCGGGTGCTCGTTTGGGGGAACGGGATGGGGTATGTTGGCGTCGTATCTCTGAGCGGAAAGAGCGGAGCGAAGCGATGATGCGGATGATCCTTGGGATGCTGGTGGGGCTGGTGGGGCTGGTGGCCCTGCCGGCGATGGCGGATAAGGCGAGCCAGAGTTTCTCGGTCTATGTCGGCGGGCTCAGGGCCGGGACGATCGGGCTGGCCTCGGATGTCTCGGGGCGGAATTACGTGGCGCGCGGTATCGTCAAGGCCGACGGGCTGTTGGCGATGTTCGCCGATTTCGGCTTCGACGGGACGGTGCGCGGCGCGGTGTCGGGCAATTCCGTCTCGCCCCGGAGCTATGCGGGCGAGCACAGGAACCGCTCGGGCGAGCGGATGACGGTGATGACATTCTCCGGCAACCGACCGACCAGCGTGACGCTGACCCCGCCGAAGGACCCGCGCAGATACGATGTCGATCCGGGGGCGCAGACCGGGACGGTCGATCCGGTCTCGGCGAGTTTCCTCCTGCTCAGGGACCGGCCGATGGAGATGGCCTGCGACCAGCGGATCGAGATTTTCGACGGGACGAAGCGGTCGCGGATATCGCTCGGCGGCAAGGAGCGGACCGAGGAGGGCTGGATCTGCCGGGGGGAATACCGGCGGGTGGCGGGGTTCTCGCCCCGGCAGATGGAAAAGCAGAGCCGGTTCGGATTCACCCTGTATCTGAGGGAAGAGAGCGGGATGGCGGTGGTCGAGAAGTTCCACACCGACTCGGTTGCCGGGACGGTGGTGGCGATCCGGCGGTAGCGCGGTTTCAGGGCAAGGCGGGTCATCCTGCCTTGCGTCAGGAAGGCGCAAGACCGGGCGCAGGGCGTTTCCGTTTGAAACGGGGACTTGCCGGTGTCATGAGACGCGAATGGATACGCTCCCGATAACCCCGGTAATACCTGACATCGTGGCGGCGGTCGTGCGCACCGGCACCTGCGTTCTGAGCGCGCCGCCGGGGGCGGGCAAGACCTCGACGGTGCCCCTGGTGCTCATGGACGCGGTCGAGGGCAAGATCCTGATGCTGGAACCGCGGCGGGTGGCCGCGCGGGCGGCGGCGGAGCGGCTGGCGGAACAGTTGGGCGAAAGTCTCGGGGCGACGGTGGGCCTTCGGATGCGCGGGGAAAGCATCGCGGGCCGCCGGATCGAGGTGGTGACCGACGGGGTGCTGACCCGGATGCTGCAGGGGGATCCCGGGCTCGACGGCGTCGGCTGCGTGATCTTCGACGAGTTTCACGAACGCAGTCTGCAGGGCGATCTGGGCCTGGCCTTCTGTCTGGAGGCGCGCGGTGCGCTGCGCGAAGACCTGAAGCTGGTGGTGATGTCGGCGACCCTGGATGCGGGCCCGGTCGCGGCCCTTCTGGGCGGAGCGCCGGTCGTTGAGGCCGAAGGGCGGACCTTTCCGGTGGAGACCATCCATACACAGGCGCCCGCCGGCATGCTGAAAGGCCGCGAGTTTGAGCGGGCGGTGGCCGGGCTGGTGGAACAGGCTTTGGCAGAACAGGAAGGCGGGGTGCTGGTGTTTCTGCCCGGGGAGGGGGAGATCCGCCGGGTGATGGGGATGCTGGACCTCAAGGGCGTGGAGATACTGCCGCTTTATGGGGCGTTGCCGTTCAAGGCGCAGCGGGCGGCGATCCGGCCCTCGGCGGGGCGCAAGGTGGTGCTGGCGACCTCGATCGCCGAGACCTCGCTGACCATCGAGGATGTGCGGGTCGTGGTCGATGGCGGCAAGGCCCGCCGTGCCGTCTTCGATCCGGGCAAGGGGATGTCACGGCTGGTCACGGAACGGGTGAGCCGGGCTGAGGCCGACCAGCGGCGCGGCCGGGCCGGAAGGCTGGCGCCCGGGGCGTGCTACCGGCTCTGGGCCAAGGGGGAGGAGGGCGCGCTGGCGGCCTTCGCGGCGCCCGAGATCGCCACCGCCGATCTGGCTGGGATGGCGCTCGACATGGCGATGTGGGGCGCGCGGGGGGCGGAAGGCCTGGCCCTGCTGACGCCGCCGCCGGAAGGGATGCTCGACGGTGCGCGGGCGCTGTTGCGCGATCTCGGAGCGCTGGATGCGGAGGGCGGGATCACGCCGCATGGGCGGGCGATGGCGAAACTTCCCACGCATCCGCGGCTGGCGCATATGGTGCTGAGCGGCGGCCCGGGGAGCGCCGCGCTGGCGGCACTGTGCGAGGAACGCGGGGTGCTGCGGCAGGCTCCGGTCGATCTGGGCGCGCAACTGGTCTGCCTGCATGGAAAGAAGGGCGTGGGAGAGGTTGACCGGGGCGCTCTGGCGCGGGTGCGGGAGGGGGCAAGGCGGCTCAAGCGGTACGAAGGCGGACCCGAAAGACAAGACGTCTCCCTGTCTCCGGGCGCGCAATTGTCGCTGGCCTTTCCCGACCGGATCGCGCTGAAACGGCCAGGTGCTGCGGCGCGCTATCTGTTGTCAGGCGGTGCCGGGGCTGTGCTGGACGAGACCGACCCGCTGGCCGGGTCCCAGATGCTGGTGGTATCGGACCTCGACGGAGACCGGCGGGAGGCGCGGATTCGGCGGGCCCTGCCGGTGAGCGAGGCCGAGATCAGGGCGGTTCATGGCGACCGGATATGCCAGGAGCGGGTCTGCGAGTGGGATCGGCGGGAGAAACGGGTGAAAGCGCGGGCGCGGGTCTCGCTCGGGGCGCTGGTCCTGCATGAGGAGGGGTGGACGGGGGCACCGGATGCGGATTTTTTGCCGGCCCTGCTGGACGGGGTCCGGGATCTCGGCCTTGCCGTTCTGCGCTGGCGGGTCGAGGATGCGCGGCTGCGCGAACGGATCGGCTGGCTGACGCGGCGGGGAGAGGCTCTGCCGGATGTCTCGGACGTGGCGCTCCTGGAGGAACTGGAGGCTTGGCTGGGGCCCTGTCTGGACGGATGCCGGTCGGTCGAGGCGCTGGGCCGGGCCCCGGCCGGCGCGGCGTTGAGGGCCTGGCTGGGATATGAGGTGATGGAACGGGTGGACCGGCTCGCGCCCGACGCGATCCGGGCGGCGACCGGGACGCGTTTGCCGGTGGATTATTCGGGCGAAAGGCCCCAGGTCTCGGTGCGGCTGCAAGAGATGCTCGGCGTGACGGCACATCCGGTGGTGGGGGCCGGGCGGGAACCCGTGGTCATCGAGTTCCTGTCGCCGGCACGGCGGCCGATCCAGACGACGGCGGACCTGCCGGCCTTCTGGGCGGGTTCCTATGCCGAGGTCAGAAAGGAGATGCGGGGGCGCTATCCGAAACATGACTGGCCGGAAAATCCGGGAGAAGCGGTGGCGACGCGCCGGCTGAAGCCGCGATAGATCCGGCTTTTATGTCGTCGGCATTGCCAGGTTGAGATGCTTCACCCAGCTATCGCGGGGCGCCGCCCGCGCCTCCGGGACGATCGGAGAGAACCACACCGGCACAGGGCACCGACCCTGGAGGCGACATATGGACCCTTCCGGCAATGTGGCTCCACCCCCCCAGGTCAGCGCATTCGTGTTTGGTACGCCGGAAATGTGGTGCATTTCAAAGTGTCGCGGAACCGGCCCCAACCCGGACCTTCGCCCTCCGCCCCGCTCAAAACCTGTCCGGTGCGATCCGCGACCCAAGCCTGGCCCATCCCTCCGGCGCGCTGCCGACACAGGCTGAAAGCGGCTCGCTCGGACGTGACTTTACCATGAAGTGATCCGCCGAGTGCTTCGGACGGTACCCATCCTGGGTCGGGCTTAACCTTGATTTCTGGGACGAGGCCGCGCGTATCCGGACTTTAAGTAATCGGGATCAAGGTCCGCTTTTCAGAGGATAATCTGATTAGTAATTAGTCATTCTTTAGAAACCATTTTTGATTTACCTTCGCGCCACCGGCCCTTGGTTAACGCAATTTCAGGGAGAGATCATGAACGTCCAGAACGAGCCCACCTTCCGCCAGTCCGTCGATGCGATGTTCACCCGCGCGGTGGCGCTCATGGATCTTCCACCGGGGCTCGAAGAAAAGATCCGGGTCTGTAATGCCACCTATACGGTGCGGTTCGGGGTGCGACTCCGCGGTCAGATCCAGACATTTACCGGCTACCGTGCCGTGCATTCGGAGCATATGGAGCCGGTCAAGGGCGGTATCCGTTATGCGATGAGTGTCAATCAGGACGAGGTCGAGGCGCTGGCCGCACTGATGACCTATAAATGCGCCCTGGTCGAGACGCCCTTCGGCGGCTCGAAAGGCGGGCTCTGCATCGATCCCAGGGAATGGGAACCTCATGAACTGGAACAGATCACAAGGCGCTTTGCCTATGAACTGATCAAGCGCGATCTCATCAACCCGGCCCAGAACGTGCCAGCCCCCGATATGGGCACCGGCGAGCGCGAGATGGCCTGGATTGCCGACCAGTACCGGCGGATGAACACGACCGACATCAACTCGGCGGCCTGCGTGACCGGCAAACCGCCCCATGCCGGCGGTATCGCGGGCAGGGTCGAGGCGACCGGGCGCGGGGTCGAATACGCGCTGCAGGAGTTTTTCCGCCATCCCGAAGACAAGCGGCTGGCGGGGATGTCCGGCGATCTCGACGGCAAGCGGGTGATCGTTCAGGGGCTCGGGAATGTGGGCTATCACGCGGCGAAATTCGTCTCGGAAGAAGACGGGGCGAAGGTGATCGGCGTGATCGAACGCGACGGCGCGATCATGAACGAGGACGGGATCGATATCGAGGCTTTATCGCAGCATATCCGCGAAACCGGGGGCGTGGCCGGGTTCGCGGGCGGCAAATACACCCAGAACGGCCCCGGGGCGCTGGAAGAGGAGTGCGATATTCTCATTCCGGCGGCGCTGGAGGGGGTGATCAACCTCGACAATGCCGCAAGGATCAAAGCGCCCTTGATCATCGAGGCCGCGAACGGGCCGGTGACGGCGGGGGCGGACGAGATCCTGCGCAAGAAGGGAACCGTGATCATTCCCGACATGTTTGCCAATGCCGGCGGGGTGACGGTGTCCTATTTCGAATGGGTGAAGAATCTCAGCCATATCCGGTTTGGCCGGATGCAGCGGCGCCAGGAAGAAGCCCGGCACCTGATCCTCGTCAACGAGCTGGAGCGGCTGTCGAGCGCGGCGGAAGTCAAATGGACCCTGTCGGACGGGTTCAAGCAGAAATACCTGCGCGGTGCGGGGGAACTGGAACTGGTGCGCTCTGGGCTGGATGACACGATGCGGGCCTCCTATCAGGCGATGCGGGAGATGTGGCATGGCCGTGAGGACGTGCACGATCTGCGGGTGGCGGCCTATCTCGTGTCGATCGGACGCATTGCGACGGCCTATACATCGAAAGGGCTCTGAGAGGGGTCGGTTGCAGGCGACGCGGTCCGTGGCGTGATCCTGAAGCAAGGCAGGGTTGAACTCACCTTGCATTCGCGATCACGCCATGGATGGTCTTGATCTGAAAAGGTATTGGATTCAGCGGTTTGGCGGGAAGTTTCGCCAGATGCGTCTAACGTCATGACCACAACAAAGGGAGATGGTTCATGACGAGACTGGCAAAAGCGGGCGCGGTGGCCTTCGGGCTTTGGGGGGCGCTGCACGTGGTGGGCGGCGCGGGCATCCTCGCCGGGCTGTCGCGCGGCGTGGCGGAGGGCTACGGGGTCTACCAGAATGCCGACGGGCCGTTTCCGGCGGTCGCCGGGGCGGTGTTGGGATATCTGGCCTATGCGTTCCTGTGCCTGGGACTTGCGGCCACGATCATCGCGATCCGCTGGAACTGGCGCAATTCCGAGGCCGGGCTGGCGGTCAATACGGTGATGATCGGACTGACCGAGATCGGATTGGTCGTGTTTCTGATCCTGCCGGGATATGTGCCGGTTTCCGAGGCGCTGCCGGGATTTGTGTTCTATATTGCCGGGATCGTACTCGGCGGGTTGGCCTGCAGGGGAGAGCATGGAAACGCATCCGCAAGAAAACCTGCTTGATGCTGCGCGCGGCGGCGATGCCGCGGCATTCTCGCGTCTGGTCGAACCGCATCTGCCGCGCCTCAGGCGGGTGGTCCGCCGGATGGTCGGACATCCCGAGGACAGCGAAGACATCGTGCAGGAGGCGCTGGTCAAGGCCTGGGCCGGGCTGGAGGGGTTCCGCGGTGAGGCGGTCCTTTCCACCTGGCTGACCTCGATCGCGGCGCGGGCGGCGGTAGATTTCCTGCGTTCGCAGAAACGCTGGCGGGCCGAGGCGCAGGTGGCCTATGCCAATCTCTGCGCCGGGGATGAGGCGCTGTCGGGCGAGGTCATGGCGGCGGTCTCGACGCCGGATTTCGCCTATGAGGTGCGCGAGCATATCGCCTATTGCTTTACCTGTGTGGGACGGTCCCTGCCGCCGGACGAACTGGCGGCGCTGGTTCTGCGGGACGTGGCCGGACTGTCGGCGCGCGAGGCGCGGACGGTGCTGGGGGTCTCGGATTCGGTGCTGCGCCACAGGCTGGCGGCGGCGCGCGGGGCGATGCAGGATCGGTATGAGGGCCTCTGTGCCCTGGTATCGAAGACCGGGATCTGCCACCAGTGCAAGGGATTGCAGATGGTGGCCGCCGAGGGGTGCCGGGGCGGGGCGTTTCCCGATATCGCCGATTTCGCCGACCGCTGCGCTGTGGTGCGCGAGGCCGAGCCGGGCTCGATGAAGGGGTTGCATGACGTGTTCTGGCGGCGGACGAAGGAAATCGAGGCGGCGGGCCGGGGATCGGTCCTGCCCGAAAGCGGATGCGGAGAGGATGATGGTGAAGAGATTGCCGCTGCCGAAGCGGTTCAATGCGGCGCTGAGTGAGAAGGCCTATGAGCGGCTGCGGGCGCTGAATGCGGAATGGGGACTGGGCAACAACTACCTGCTGGTTGTGTTGCTGGAGAACCTGGACCGGATCGCCGAGCCCGAGGCGCTGGAAGCGGTGTTCCGTGAATTCGTCGCGGAATATGGAGCGCCGAAGAGCGGGATGACGTCCGGGTAACGGGGCTGGCGGCGTGCCGCTTTCTTTGCAGAGACCTCAGCGAAACTATTGGGATTCACGGGGATTCGGGGGTGGTGCATGATTTGGCATGAGACAGAGCTTCAGCACCCAACCCGCCCTCTTCGCTCCGCAGGAGCTGTTCGATCATCCCGCGCTGACGGCGCTCGATCATGTGGAGGCGCTGATCGACTGGCCGCAGATCGAGGCGTTCTTGCCGCGTGGCGAGGACAGGCGCCGGACCGGGCGGCCGGGATATCCGGCGCTGACGCTGTTTCGGGCGCTGCTGCTTGGGTGAGGGGCGTCCCGGAAACCGTCCGGGGGAAGGGTGAATGCCGTCTCGGAAACTGTCCGGCGGACAGTTTCAGGCAGGAACGCGCGGAGCGCCGGAGATCAGCCCCGAACGGGCGGCAACTGTAATCTAGGCAGCGGTCTCGTTGTAATCTGAGTTTGTGGCCAGCATGGCATTGAGGCATGTCAGAAGCTTCGGCGCCGTTGCGATGATGGCTGTTTTTGTGGCTTTGCCCTTGTCAGTGAGATTGCGCCTGTATGCCTTGAATCGCGGACTGCTGCGGGATGCCTGAAAGGCCGCGATATAGAGAAGCGAACGGCCCTGGCAACGGCACTGGGGCCTGTGCCGGACCCGGTTCCTGGGGCAGGCGAAGATGCACATCCTGACCGCCCTCGCGGCCATAGGCTGGAACCTGTGGAAAGGCGCGCGGTTCCGAACCCTCTACGGCTGATCGGCCCAGAGAACCTCCCTATAGCATTTTGCGCCAAATCGAATTCATTCCAAACCGCGAACGCATTTGCTACGCAAACGCTGTCTCGCGGATCGGAATGAATAAGTGAATCCGGTCAGGCGCAAAGCGCTCTAAAAGACCCGCTAAGGCCCGCCGAGAATGGGGCGAACCCCTCAGCGAGCGACCTCTAGCTGCCCTCAAATTATCCAAAATTCAAAACAACGGCAGGAACCCGTGTTTCACTGAAATCTCATGATAGAATTCGGTTCTTCACCGCAAGCTGACTGGCGGCACCACGGACAGTCGTTTGCCACAAGACCTGTGAGACACGGCAACCCACCGTTAACGTCTCGTCAACCTCGACGTGGCCACCATACATCAATCGCCGCGCGTCCGGACCCAGAGATCAAATCCCGGCAACCCCACGCCGATGTGATTGCAACGAACCCGCTGAGACCTTAGATTGCCCCAACCCCATTTTCAGGAGCCCAGCCCAGTGCCTCACCCC
Organism: Paracoccaceae bacterium; assembly: GCA_050299335.1. Classification (GTDB taxonomy): domain Bacteria; phylum Pseudomonadota; class Alphaproteobacteria; order Rhodobacterales; family Rhodobacteraceae; genus JBNKVT01. The sequence goes on from JBNKVT010000042.1 coordinate 20,351, forward strand.
GTAGCCCGCCCGCTCCTTGCCGCTCTTGTTGCAGCGATGCTCGTCGCCGGTGCCCCGCAGACACAGGCCGAAAGCTTCTCCGGTGCCTATCTCGCGGGCATGCAGGCCGATATCCGCAACGACTATACCGCCTCGGCCCTCTACTATTCACGTGCCCTGCTCGACGACCCGGCGAATCCGGTGCTCTTGCAATCCGCCATGGTCGCCCATGTCGCCGCCGGCAATTTCCCTGCCGCCGCCGCCGTTGCGCGCAAGATGCAGGCCACCGACCCTGACAATCAGATCATCGGCCTGGTGCTTTTGGCAGATACTCTGGCAGGTGGCGATTTCTCCGCCGCAGCCGAAGTCGTCGCCCATGAAGGCTACGAGCTGAACCCGCTCCTCGCCGATCTCGCCCATGGCTGGATAGAAATCGCCATGGACAATACCGGGGCAGGCCAGGACATCTTCAACCGGATGAACGCCAATGATGCGCTGACCCTCTATGGCCAGTACAACAAGGCCCTGTCGCTGGCCCTGTCCGGCGAATACGCCGCCGCAGCGGCGCTGATGTCGGGTGGAACGGACGGGCCGTTGCATCTGTCGCGCGCGGCCATCGTCGCCCATGTCACCATGCTTTCTCAGGCTGGGAACACCGAAGCCGCGCTGCAGGTGATCGAGGATGCGCTTGCGGGCGGCTTTGCCGATCGCGAGCTCCAGGACATGCGCGACCGCCTGAGCGATGGCGAGACCCTGCCCTTCACCACCGTCACCAGACCCGAGGACGGTGTGGCGGATGCCTATCTCGTCCTCGCCTCGGCGCTCACCCGCGAGAATGCCGACCGCTTCGCACTGCTCTATGGCCGGCTTGCCACCCATATCCGGCCCGATTTCGACGAGGCCAAGATTACCGTCGGCGAGATCCTCGCCCGCCAGCAGCAGTTCGACCTCGCCGCCGGCGCCTATGCCGGGGTCGCCCCTGAATCGCCGTGGTTCACCTCTGCCGAGATCGGGCGCGCCAACGCGCTGAACGCCTCGGAACGCACCGACGCTGCCATCGAGGTGCTGGAGAACCTCGCCCGTGCCAATCCGGACGACATCTCGATCCAGACGGCACTGGCCGATACCTTGCGCACCTCCGAGCGGTTCGATGAGGCCGCGAAGGTCTATGAACGCGCCGTAGCGCTGGTCGAAGAGGAAAATCCCAGCCACTGGGTGCTCTACTATTCGCGCGGCATCGCCTATGAGCGTACCGACCAATGGGACAAGGCCGAGGCCGATTTCCGTCACGCGCTGGACCTGCAGCCTGACCAGCCGCTGGTCCTGAACTATCTCGGCTATTCCCTTGTCGAGCTTCGGCGCGATCTCGACGAGGCGCAGGAGATGATCGAGAAGGCTGTCGCCGCGCGGCCGGATGACGGCTATATCACCGACTCGCTCGGCTGGGTGCTTTACCGGGTCGGCAAATACGAGGAGGCGGTGCCCTATATGGAAAGGGCCGTCGAATTGCTGCCGGTCGATCCGATCATCAACGACCATCTCGGCGACGTGTTGTGGATGGTCGGCCGCAAGCGCGAGGCGCAGTTCCAGTGGCGCCGCGCCCTGTCCTTCGAGCCGGAGGAAGAGGACGCCACCCGCATACGTCGCAAGCTCGAAGTCGGCCTCGACATCGTTCTCGAAGAGGAAAAGGGCCTGAACGAGGAAGCCGCCACCCTTCACGATGGCTAGGCCGCCCGACCGCGCTGCCGACTCGCCGACATCTGCCCTGGCCACAGATGCTTCCGGCGCCGGGCCGGGGCAGCGCCTGCGCGAAATAGCCTGCGCCAAGGTCAATCTCGCCCTTCATGTGACCGGCCGTCGCGCCGACGGCTATCACCTGCTGCAGTCACTGGTCGCCTTCCCACCGATCGGCGATATCCTAACTGCCGAACCCTGCGACACGCTTCGCCTCACCCTCGACGGGTCCTTCGCGCGGCGGATGCCGCCGCCGGAAGACAACCTGATCCTGCACGCCGCCCGCTGCCTCGATCCGGAGCTCGGCGCCCATATCACGCTGGAAAAGAACCTCCCCGTAGCCTCGGGCATCGGCGGCGGTTCCGCAGATGCGGCCGCCACGCTGCGGATGCTCTCTCGCCTCTGGAACCGCCCGATCCCGGAGACGGGCCGCCTACTCGGGCTCGGGGCAGATCTGCCGGTCTGCCTCGCCTCCGCGCCCTGCCTCATGCAGGGCATCGGCGAGGACCTCACCCCCTGTCCGCCCCTGCCCGACCTGGGCATCCTCCTCGTCAATCCTGGCGTCGCAGTTGCGACCGGTGATATTTTTGCCGCCCTTCTCAGCCCGGACCATCCGCCGCTCGACCCGCTGCCGCCCGATTTCTCTCCTGAAGGCTTCATCGATTGGCTCGCCGCTCAGCGCAACGACCTTCAGCCTGCTGCCGAGGCCCGCGTTCCGGCCATCTCCGAAGTCCTGAATGCTCTCACTGCCAGCCCCGCTTGCCTGATCGCGCGCATGTCGGGCTCCGGAAGCACCTGCTTCGCCCTCTTTCCGACCGAAAACGACGCGACCCGCGCCCATCACCGGCTGGCCATGAACCATCCCGAGTGGTGGAGCGCCGCCGCCCGGCTTTGACCCTCGTGGACCTGATCGGCGTCGCACCGCTTTCTTTCGAAGAAAGCGGCCGAAATCTTCGAAAGATTTCGGTTTCTTCGAAGCCTTCGCAGGCCTGTCCGGCGGGCTCTGCCAGCGCCTCTTGGCCAGACCCCGCGCACCTTCAGAGAGGCGCAACCGCCAAATGCAGGGCAGGAAGCAGGGTCGATGTTCATCAACTCCAATACCCTCCTCAGGACGGCGTGTGCATCTTGCTCGATCAACCGGCCCTCTTGCGGGCCAGTTCGGCGCGGATTTCCGCACCATGCTCGTCAAGTGTCGGGGGCGGGACGATTGCCAGATCGGGTTGGCCGTCGAAGGAATAGGGCGGACGCACAGTGGTGAACGCACCCATTTCCGGGTGGATGGCTGAAATCTTGATCTGCAGATGTTGCGCCTGCGGGTCTTCCAGCGCCTCGTTGCTGTCATAGGCCGGAGAATGCGGGACCTCGTTGGCTGCGAGCCGGTCACACCACACGGCCAGCGGCGCGGATTTGAAGATCGGCGTGAAATGGGCGATGAGCGCGTCCTGATGGGTGACCCGCGCAAGGCGTTCGTTGAAGCGGGGGTCTTCGTTCAGCTGCTGCTGGCCGGTGGCCTCGAGCAGGCCCTCCCAGAATTTCGGCGGCGAGGACAGGTGGATGGCGATCCACCGGTCGTCTTGGCATTCGAAGGTGTAGCTTTGCGACACGACGGGGCGCGAGAGGGGCCCCATGATTTCGTTGACCGAATAGTAGTGAGTGAAGCTGTCGAGGTTGAAATGGCACATGGCCTCGAGCATCGAGATGTCGATGCGGCGGCCTTCGCCGGATTTGCCCCGCGCGACGAGGGCGGCGAGTATGGCCTGGGCGGCGTATTGGCCGGTGATGGCGTCGGCGATGGCCGGGCCGATGACGCGCGGGTTGGTCGGCGGGGTCAGGAGGCGGAGGTAGCCGGAGGCGGCCTGGGCGACGGTGTCGTAGACCGGGCGGTCCATCTTGGGGCCGGAGGTGCCCATGCCGGAGATGGCGCAGTAGATGAGGCCGGGGTTGAGGGCGCGAAGTTCGTCCTCGCCGGCGCCGAGTTTCTCGGCAACGCCGGGGCGGAAGTTCTGGATGAAGACGTCGGCGCCCGCCACCAGATCATGGAGAATAGCCCTGTCCTCGGGATCCCTGGTGTCCAGCGCAATCGAGCGTTTGTTGCGGTTGTAGGTCTGGTAGTGCGGGGAATAGAGCCCGCCCTTGAAGGTACGGAAAGGGTCTCCGGTTTTGGGGCGCTCGACCTTGATGACGTCGGCACCGAGATCGGCCAGCTGCATGGCGGCGGCGGGGCCGGTGATGTAGGTGCCGAGCTCGATGACGCGGATATGTTCAAGGATTTTCAACGCTTTGCCTCCTTGCCGTCATAGGTGATGGCTAGGCCGGCCTTGTGGGACATGATGAAGCCGATGGAGCGCAGCGATTCCTCGTAGAGATGCGCTGCGAGTCCGGCGGTGCGGGCCAGGAGCGGCACCGCCTTGATGGCCTCGGGGGGCCAGCCCGCATCAAGGATGACCGCCGGGATGGCTCCCGAGACGTTGATCGGCAGCGGGCGGTTGATGATGCCAGGCGCATGTTTCGCCAGAATGCGCAGCGTGTCGACGTACTTGCCGGTGATCTTCAGCCCGTCGGCGATCTCCAGCAACCGGTCGGCGCGGGGGTCCCCGGCGCTGTGCTGGGGGTGGCCGAGACCGGGGACCTTTTTTCGCGCGGCTTTCAGCTCGTTGAGGCTGGCGATGGCGGCGGTTTCGACATCGGTGCCGTCAGTTTCGGCCTTGGCGAGGATTTCGGCGAGGTAGAGACCGGCGGTCTCGGAACTGCCCGCGACCACCGAACCCATGCCGAGGAGACCGGCGGCCATTGCGCCCTGCCAGGCATCCGGGCCTGCGGCCAGCGTCATGCGGGCGGCCTGGACGGAGGGGACCAGCCCGTGTTCGGCGATGGCGACGAGGCAGGCGTCCATCATTGTCTTCTGGGCGGCGGTCGGTTTCTCGCCGAGGACCAGCAGCCAGAAATAGTCGGTGAAGTCGATCTTTCCGATCAGATCATTGCAAAGGTCATGACCCCGGATGGTGATGCTTTCGGCATCCGCCGTCGCGATGGCGGTAAACGCCTGATCCTGCTTACCTATCCGCATTTCATCCTCTTTTTCGAATACCGAAATTATTTGCACTTGCCGAAAATTATGGAGCGATCTAGCCTCAGGTCAAGAGGGAATCCGGAAACGGGCACGGAATGGACGACAGGGAGCGGCCGCATATGGACGGCGGAAAGGAGTTTGAAAAGCGCGCGGCCCGACCGGCGGAATTCGTCGAGGGGCTTGCCAAGGGGATGGCGATCCTGGAATGCTTCGATGCGGACAATCCCGAGATGACGCTATCCGAGGTCGCGCGGCGTGTCGGCCTGTCTCCGGCGGCGGCGCGGCGGTCGCTGATCACGCTGACGACGCTGGGCTATGTGGGGCAGCACGCGAAGCGGTTCCATCTCCGGCCAAAGATCATGACGCTGGGTGCCGGGTTCTATTTCTCGGCCCGGATCGACGCGGTGCTTCAGCCGGAATTGCGGACGCTGGTCGAGCGATTCGGGGATGCGTCCTCGGTGGGCACGCTGGAAGGCGGCGATGTGATCTATATCGCCCATTATTCGGTGCAGAGGGCCAGACGGGCGCAGGCGGTGCTGGGGGCAGGATATCCGGCCTATGCGACCTCTCTGGGGCGGGTGCTGCTGGCGGGGCTTGAGGCGGATGCGCTGGAGGAAGTGCTGTCGCAGACGGTGCTGGAGCCCCTGACCTCGAAGACGCTGACCGACCCTTGCGCCTTGCGCGACGAGATCGCGCGGGTGCGGGAGGAGGGGCTGTCGACGACGGTGGACCAACTGGACTACGGGATCACGGCGCTGGCGGTGCCGATAAGGGGAACGGACGGGCGGACCGTCGCGGCACTGAACTCCTCGGGCTATTCGGGGATGGTCACACCGCAATCGCTGATTGACGAACGGCTGCCGGACCTCAGGTCCGCAGCGGCGCGGATCGCCCTTGAGATCGGCCGCTATCCCGTATTAAAGTCGACGATAAGGCTTTGAAAACAAGGCTATGGAAACGGGAAGGCGAGGACCGTCCGTGTGAGGGTCCTGCGGCCGGACTGACCGCAGGACCCGCCCGGCGTTCGGCGGACTTCCCGGACGGACCTCGCGGAGGGCCCACAGGGCGGATCTCAGGGACGAAACTCACGGACGAAACTCACGGGCGGGGCGCGCGGGCTGTACTGTGCGGGTGCCGGGCGGGAAGAAGACGGTAAGGGCAATGTCCGAGAGTTGCGTCGCTGGAACCTGTGCTTTCCCGTGGCGGATTGACCATATTCGGGAAGTGAGCGATCCGCGCCGGGTGCATTTCTTGGCTTCGTGGAACCGGCCCCATCTCTCGCCCAGTCCGGACGCCGCCGTCCTCAACGCGCACCGATTCCCGGGGCTCCGCCTGCGCGCGACTGAAACCGCCTGCGGGACGGTTTCCCGGATGCCGCTCGCCCCCTTTGCACGGCGCGACCATCGACCTGAGCAAAGCCTTTCGGCAGGCGAGCACCGCCTCACCGGGGCGATGGCCCTGCCACTCCACGCCTGGGACGGGTCTGGCTCTCATTTCCAAGTTGAGGCGTCGTGATCGACGCGCGTATTCAAGGATGCGGGCGCATAAATTTGACGTTTGATATCCAGCCCGATCAGAGGACGCGTCAGCGGAGGAATATGGTCGGGTCAGATATAGCCAGAATTGCTTTGCCCCACCAGGAACGGGGTACGTCCGGCACCTGCCGGGGGAAGGACATTCCGTCGGTTGAGACATGAGGCCGGAAATGTGACATACTCCGGGACGCAGTTCCGCGATTCCGCATCGCGGAACGTGCGTTTCTGCCAGGGTCTCCCAAGAAGGGATCCAAGCGATGAGGGAGAGTCTTTTGCGTATATTTCCAATCACGGCAGTTCTGCTGCTGGCCGGCTCGGTTCAGGCCCAGTCGCCCGCCGAACGTGGCGAATATCTGGTGCGTGGCATCATGGGCTGCGGCAATTGCCATACGCCCCTGGGGCCGGAAGGCCCGGTGGCGGGACAGGAACTGGCCGGACGGCTGGTTGAGGATATCGAGGCCTTCACCGCCTTTGCACCCAATATCACCCCTTCGGGCCGGATCGCGGATTGGTCGGACCAGGAACTGGCGACGGCCATTCGTGAAGGTCTCCGCCCAGACGGCTCGCTGATCGGCCCGCCAATGCCGTTCTCGGCCTATCGCGGGCTCACCGACAGCGATCTCGCTGCGGTGGTTGCCTTCCTGCGGACCCTGCCGCCGGTCGAGAACGACCTGCCGCCTTCCGAATATCGCATCCCGCTGCCCCCGGCCTATGGGCCCCCGGTCGGCAGCGTGCCCGATATCGCGCCTGGCGTGACGGTGGAATATGGCGAGTATCTCGCCAGAACGGTCGCCCATTGCATGGAGTGCCACACGCCAATGACCCCGACCGGACCGGATTACGCCAATGCACTGGGCCAGGGCGGGTTCGAGTTTCACGGACCCTGGGGCACGTCGATCTCGGCCAACCTGACCAATCACGAGGATGGACTGGCCGGATATTCCGACGACGCGATCAAGGCGATGATCACCACCGGGACCCATCCCGACGGCCGCCAGATGCTGCCGCCGATGCCCTACGGTTTCCTGGGGCAGATGAGCGCAGACGATCTGGACGCCATTGTGCTCTATCTCCGTCAGTTGCCCGGCCTGCCGGACTTGTGAGGCCTCTGGGGGCGATGGACAGGGCGGTTCGCCGCCTTGTTCCGTGCTCTGGGGGCAGTGGCCATTTGCAGGGGCGTTTGCCCGGGATCCGCAGCGGGGATCCATCCTGCCACACCGCGGGAGCGAGCGAACTCCGGGGGCTCGATGCCGCCGGATTTCGCCCCCCCTTTCCGGTCGCGGGGGTCAACGCTGGTCGAACCGCACCTTCACATAGCGCCCCGGAGCATCTTCGATCACGCCCGCCTTGGCCCCCGGTGCCCGCGCCTTCACCCAGGCCCCCGAGCGTTTGCCAAGCCAGCCGTCCCAGTCCGGCCACCAGCTTCCGGCAATCTCTTCGGCGCCGTCCAGCCAGTCCTCCAGCGCCGCGGCCGATATGTCCTCGTTCACCCAATACTGATACTTCCCGGCCTCCGGCGGATTCACGACACCTGCGATATGCCCCGAGCCCGACAGCACGAAGCGCACATCCGCCTTCTCCATCATCACGGCCCCGGCATAGACCGACCGCGCCGGCGCGATATGATCCTCCTTGGTCGCCACATGATAGACCGGCCCGCGAATATCGCCTATCGACACCGGCTCGCCATGCAGCTCCAGCTCTCCGCCGGTGAAGGCGTTCCAGTCGTAGAATTGCTCGAGATAGAAATGATGCACCTTTGCGGGCATCGCGGTGGAATCGGCGTTCCAGTAGAGCAGGTCGAACGGGAACGGGTCCTTCCCGAGCATGTAATTGTTGACCACATAGGACCAGATCAGGTCGCTCGAGCGCAGCATGTTGAAGGCCGTCGCCAGCTTTTCGGCCGGCAGATAGCCTTTCTCCATCTCGTCATCGACGGCCTTGATCGTGTGGTCGTCGACAAAGACCTGCAATTCGCCGGCATCCTCGAAATCCAGCTGCGCGGTGAAGAAGGTCGCCGAGGCGATCCGCTTGTCCTTCTTCCGCCCCGCCTCGGCCATCATCGTGCCCAGCAGCGTGCCGCCGATACAGTATGACGCCAGATTCAGCGATTTCTGCCCGGTTTCGGCCAGCGCCACATCGATCGCCGCCCAGGCGGAGTCCATATAGGTCTCCCAGGTCGCCGCCTTCTGGCGCTCGTCGGGATTGACCCAGGAGATCACGAAGACGGTGTAGCCCTGTTCGACCAGCCAGCGCATCATCGACTTCTTCGGATTGAGGTCGAGCACGTAATACTTGTTGATCCAGGGAGGCACGAACAGCAACGGCTTGGCGCGCACCTTCTCGGTCGCGGGTGCATACTGGATCAGCTGGCAGAGATCGGATTCCCAGATCACCGAACCTGGCGTGACGGCCATGTCGCGGCCAACCTGGAACGCGTCCATGTCGGTCTGCCGGATCAGCAGATGCCCCTTGCCGCGCTCAAGATCGGCGAGCATCATCTTCAGCCCCTTGACCAGATTGGCGCCTTTCTGCTTTGCCGTCGCCTCCAGCACCTCGGGGTTCAGGGCGAAGAAATTCGCCGGGTTCAGGGCCTCGACGAAGTTGCGGGTGTAGAACTCCGCCTTCTTGCGGGCGCGGGGGTCCATCTCGCCGAGATCGTGGATGGTGGCATTCATCCAGCCCGCTGTCATGAGGTAGGATTTCTTCAGATAGTCGAACAGCGCGTTTTCCGACCAGTCCTTGTGCTGGAACCGCTTGCCCTCGGGTGCCATGAACGGGACCGGCTCCTCCTCGAGCGCGGGCCCGCCCAGCCATTTCTGCGACAGATTCTGCCAGAGCCTCGCCTGCGCGCCCCAGTATTGCAGCGCCGCGTCGGCCACCTGCTGGGGATTGTCGAGCATGGCCTGGGTCATCGCCACGAAAGCCGGCATGGTGTTCAGGGGATCGACAGGGCCGGGATGCTGGGCATCGTCCTTGTGGGCCTCGAGAAACCGCGCCCAGATTTCCTGGGACAGCTCGAAGACCTCGGCCATGTTGGCCGCGAATTTCTGCCCCTGTTCGATCAGGGTATCGTCTTCGGACGCGTCGGCCATTTCGTCCCCCTTGGTGCTGTCCCGCCTCTCGCCTTGCCGAAACTCCGGCCGCAGCCTATTCTGCCACCCGAAGCCGTACAGAGAAACCCCCGCGATGCGCAACCCCGCCATGCCCGCCACGCGCCCCGGACCCGGCCCGCTCGGGTGTCTCCTGGCGGCGTCCCTCGTTCTGTCCGGCTGCGCCCTCAAGGACACCGTCCCCGGCTATGAGCCACAGGTTTCCGACCGCGCCCTGGCCGCCGACTGGCCGGAACTGACCGCGCTGTCCGCCTTTTCCTCGACCACGCCGCCCCTTTCATCCGAGGCCACAGCGGAGGAGATCGCCGCCCGCGCCGAAGCCCTCCGGCGCCGCGCGCGCCTCCTCAACCGTCCGGTGCTGACCGGAGCGGAAGCCGAGCAGCTTTCCCGGACCATCCCGGACTGACGCCATTCCACGTCCCGCGCCCAGACCGGTGCCGCGGCACACCCGCCCCGCCCCCCCGTGAACGCTTCCAGCCAGCAGGATTTCCCGACCCGGCCCCCCTGCACCCCGGCTACTCCCATTCCAGCTCCGTATAGGCCGCCGTCGCATTTCTGGGATTGAACTCGTCGAACAGCATCCAGGTCCCGCGCTGGCTTTCCCCAACCGTCTCGATCGCCGCCCTGAGACTGATCCCGGAGGCAATCGCGGCCCGTGTCTCCGCGGCAATCGCCTCCAGATAGGCCTGCGTCGCCGCCAGCCCCTCGGGCAGGTCCAGCACCGCCGGCCCATGCCCCGGCACCACCCGTGCGGCCCCCACCCCTAGCGTTTCCAGCACCGCCAGCCAGCCGGTGATCGAGCCGTCCAGCGCCGGGATATGACCCGCAAAGACCAGATCCGAGGCCCAGAGTGTGCGCGTCTCGATATCGAACACCGTCAGATCGTTGTCGGTATGCGCCGTCGGGTGTCTCTTCAACACCAGCACACGCCCGCCCAGATCGAGCTCCATCCTTTCCCCGACCGCGACATCCGGCACCACGACCCCGGAGCCTGCATAGGCCGCCGGCCCAAGCAAATGTTCAAGATTACGCGAATAGGTTTCCACCCGGTTCGCCAGCGCATCGGCGAGGGAGGCATGGCCGTAGACCTTTGCACCATAGGCTTTGAACACCGGCGCGCCGAGCGTGTGATCGGGATGCATATGGGTCAGGATCAGCGCGGTGACGGGTTTTTGGGTCCGCGCCTTGATCGCGGCGAACAGCGCTTCGGCCACCAGCGCCGAACCGCCGGCATCGATCACCGCCACCGCCTCGTCGCCGACGATAAACCCTATATTTGCCAGATCGCCCCGGTTGCCGGGCCGCGCGATATCGATCGCGCCTTCATGGACGAAGACCCCCGGGGCGACCTCGGTCACCTCCAGAGGCTCGGGAAGGGTATCGACGCATTGCACGTCGCGCACCTCCCACCCCTGCACCTCGTCCGGACGCTCGGCGGTCTTGCAGGCCGCAATCGTCGCGGGTTCGGGCAGGAAACGGTAGCGTTCGACGCAGATTTCCGGATCACCGGCCTGACAGAGGAGAAGCAGAAGCTTGAACATCCCCCGAGCCTAGTCCCCGCCGGGGCCTCGCGCAATTTGGGAAAACACGCTTCGGTGATACAACTATAGCGCTATCGACGGATGATTGTCCCTGGTTCAGACTGCGCCCGGCAATAACGGAACCGTGCGAATCGCAATGAAAAGTCGTCTTGCCCCAACCCTGGCCATTGTGCTGGCCCTTGCCGCGCCCGCCTTGGGCGGCGAGGCCGGTAATCCGCTCGAGCCGAGCGCGACCTGGGACGATCTCGTCCATGATATCGTCGGCGACGCGCCGCTTCTGGATGGCGCGGTGCTGTTCGAGCTCGACGCGCCCACCCGCGCCCATGACGCCGCCACCGTGCCGATACGACTGACCCAGCGCGATACCGGCGCGGTCATCGAACGGCTCACTCTCGTCGTCGACGAGAACCCCGCCCCGGTCGTCGCCGAATTCGAATTCGGCCCGCTCATGGGCGAGATCGACCTGGAGACCCGTGTCCGCGTCGACCGCTATTCAAATGTCCGCGCCATCGCCGAGACCGCCGACGGGCTCTACATGACCGGCCGCTTTGTCAAGGCTTCCGGCGGCTGCTCGGCCCCGGCGATGAAGGATGCTGCCGCGGCGCGCGCCGCCATGGGCGAGATGCGGCTCCGCGAATTCGGCACCGAGGCGCCGACCCAGTCCGGCCAGCGGCGCGAGGCGCAGATCATGATCCGGCATCCGAATTACTCGGGCCTCCAGCGCAACCAGATCACCCAGCTCTTCATCGCGGCGCATTTCATCCACAAGCTCGAGGTCTGGCAGGGCGACGATCTGCTCTTCCGCCTCTCGGGCGGCATTTCCATCTCCGAGGATCCCTCTTTCCGCTTCGCCTATACGGATAACGGCGCGGAAACCATTCGGGTAAGGGCCACTGATACCGAGGGCCAAGCCTTCGAGAATACCTTCGCCAAGCAACGGTTCGAGGGCTGACACACTCCACAGTCCTGCCCGGCTTTCTATTCGATTCGGCAACCACCGAAATCTTCCGAAGATTTCGGCCGCTTTCTTTGAAAGAAAGCGGCTCTGGAGCGAGACTTCTCCCATGTTTTATAAATTAATTACAGTAAGTTAACAAAAACCTACCAAGTGAAGCCCGACTGGCCGGGCCATGCCGTTACTTGGCTATCGGAGGTGCCCAGCCGAAGCCGGGAATCGCTACTTCCACACCTAGCCGGGACAGGCATAGCGTTTCTCCTGCAGCGTGGAGCCTGACCCCCAGGCTGTCGCCGCTGCGACCGGTATCGCCGCCATGGAGGATCAGGAACAGGCATTTCGGTGCGTTGCGGAATTCCAGCCGCACCGCGCCGCCATCGAGACGCGTGGCCGCGCTAATTGCAACCCGGCCATCGGGATCGGGTCCGAAGGCTGCCAGCGTGTCCTCTGCGATCTGCGCGTCGGTCCGGTCGTCGGCCCCGGCGGCAGCACGGAGCTCGGCGGGCAGGCTTTCGGGATCGCCCTTTTCGCAGACATAGCGGGCGGCGTGGCGAAAGCTGCCATCCGCAAGGGCAAGGGTCCAGGCGCGGGCGGTCAGGTCTTCCTTTCGAGGTTTCAGGCCGAGAAAGACCTGCTGAGGGATTGCGTCCAGACTGCTCAATTTCCGCCCGACCATCGCCTGAAGCCGCCGGTCGAATTTCCTGACATTCTCCTCAGTGAAGAGCGGCTGGCCGAGGGACCAGAGAGGCCGCCCGTTGGCATCGGTCGGTCCCATGATCTTGCGCTTCGGCTTCGGCACCTCGCGGCTGGCGAGCCTTGGATAGGCGTCGCGGACGGTGGCTTCGTCGAAAGGCGCGCCGATGGGTTCCGTCAGTTCGGACGGCAAAATGTCGATCTCCGCGCCGGTGAGGTCCATGTAGACCTCCTCGGCGACATAGCGGAAATCCTCGAAGCTGGCATCATGGGGAAGGGCCTCGTCCGCGAGGTCTTCGGGCCGGGCGAGGGCGGTCTCGTATACCCGCCGCCCGCGCGAGATCAGCCAGTCGCGGAAATAGTCGAAACCGTCATCCGAGCAGCCATCGTTGATGACATAGGCCGCCCCCCAGAGGTCCCAGCGGAAGGAGCGGTCAAGCAGCATGTCATAGGTGGCCCGGAAGGCGGTTATTTCGTCGGGCGGCAGGGTCTTGAGGATCTTTCCGAGGGATTTGGCCTGGATCTCCAGGTTGCTGGAGACCGTGCGGTCGATGATCGACCAGAAACTGTCTTCGGGCATGTGCATGGGGGTCTCCTCGTTCGCCCGGTGCTGCCGCTTGCTCGGGTCCGGTGGCCTGATCCGGCAAGGCCGAGACCCCGGGAGGTCGCGGCCCGACCCATCACTGCGTTGCGTCTACATGTTCCCGTAATTCGGCCCCTCGCCGCCCTGCGGGGTCTTCCAGGTGATGTTCTGGCTCGGGTCCTTGATGTCGCAGGTCTTGCAGTGGACGCAATTCTGGGCGTTGATCTGGAAGCGTTTCTGGCCGTCCTCTCCCGTCACCACCTCGTAGACTCCCGCCGGGCAATAGCGCTGGGCGGGCTCGTCGAAGCGGGGCAGGTTGATGTCGATGGGGATGTCGGGGTTTTCAAGGACGAGGTGGCTCGGCTGGTCTTCGGCGTGGTTGGTGGCCGAGAAGGCCACGTTGGTCAGGCGGTCGAAGCTGAGGATGCCGTCGGGTTTGGGGTAGGCGATGGGTTCGAAATCGGCGGCGCGACCGGTGGCCTCGGCGTCGGTCTTGAGGTGTTTCATCGATCCGAAAGGGTGGAGGCCGGTGAGCGTTGCCACCCACATGTCAAATCCGCCGCCGAAGAGCGAAGCCAGCGTGCCGTAGCGGGACCAGAGTGGTTTGACGTTCCTGACCTTGTCGAGGTCCTTGCCGATGGGGCCGGTGCGGATGGCGGTCTCGTAGGCGGTTAGTTCGCCCTCGTCGCCGGACTTCAGCGCCGCGACGGCGGCCTCGGCGGCCGCGATGCCCGAGAGCATGGCGTTGTGGTTGCCCTTGATGCGCGGCAGGTTGACCATCCCGGCTGAACAGCCCAGCAGCACCCCGCCGGGGAAGGTGAGTTTCGGCATCGACTGCAACCCGCCCTCGGTAATGGCGCGGGCCCCGTAGGCAACGCGCTTGCCGCCCTCAAGCACCGCGGCGATGGCCGGGTGGTGCTTGAGGCGTTGGAACTCCATGTAGGGGAAAAGATGCGGGTTCCGGTAGTTTAGGTGGGTGACGAAGCCGAGATAGACCTGGTTGTTCTCGGCATGATACATGAAGCCGCCGCCGCCCGCATTCCGCCCCAGTGGCCAGCCCATCGTATGGGTGACCTGGCCCGGTTTGTGGTTCTCGGGGCGAACCTCCCAGATTTCCTTCATGCCGAGCCCGAATTTCTGCGGCTCCCGCCCGTCTCCCAGGCTGAAGCGTTCGATGACCTGTTTCGACAGCGAGCCACGAACCCCTTCGGCGAGGAAGACGTAGCGCCCGTGGAGTTCCATACCGGGTTCGTAGCTGGCGCCCTTGGTGCCGTCGGCCTCTATGCCGAATTCGCCGGCGACGACGCCCGTGACCCTGCCGGTCTCTGACATGACCAGTTCCGAGCAGGCCATGCCAGGGAAGATCTCGACCTCCAGCGTCTCGGCCTGTTCGGCGAGCCAGCGGCAGATATTGCCCATCGAGACGATATAGTTGCCGTGGTTGTTCATCAGGGGCGGCATGGGCCAGTTGGGGATCTTCAAATGCCCCGCCGGGCCGAGCATCAGGAAGCGGTCGGAAGTGACCTCGGGGCCGACGGGGGCCCCCTTGTCGCGCCAATCCGGGATCAGGGCGTCAAGGCCGCACGGATCGAGGACCGCGCCCGAGAGGATATGCGCCCCGACCTCGGAGCCCTTTTCGAGCACCACGACCGTCAGGTCGGGATCGAGCTGTTTCAGGCGGATGGCAGCCGACAGTCCCGAGGGACCTGCCCCGACGATGACCACGTCATATTCCATCGATTCGCGTTCCGGCTGGGACATGAAGCCTTCCCCTCTCCTGGCTGTAACCCCCGATCCCTATCCCAGCCACAAAGGCTGGGTCAATCGTGACGCGGCGTTTGACGCCTATGGCTCGACCGGAGCTCGACCGGGGCTAATCCGGGGCTAATCCGGGGCCAAACCGGGGCTGAGCCGGAGCGGAGCTGGGGCGGAAGCGTGAAGGCAGAGCGGCCGGGCGGTGTTGTGCCGCGCGGGACGGGCCGTCGAAAAAGAGGCTTGCTCCCTGTGCACGGTCCCGGCATGGATAGAGGAAGACCGGCGCTGCTCCAGCGGGAGAAGCGCGAGAGGTCAGGACGAGGCAGCACCGGACAGGATGTCCGGGGACGGGAGAGACCAGTGGAAAAGATCCCGCTGACCGCGAAGGGCTTTGCCAAGCTCGACGCCGAACTGAAGGAGCTGAAGACCAAGGCGCGGCCGAAGGTGATCGCGGCGATTGCCGAGGCGCGCGAGCATGGCGACCTGTCCGAGAATGCCGAATACCACGCCGCCCGCGAGCAGCAGAGCCATATCGAGGGCCGGATCAAGGAACTGGAAGGCATCATCGGACGCGCCGACGTGATCGACGTGTCGCGGATGTCGGGCCCGGTGAAATTCGGCGCGACGGTGCAGATCGTCGACGAGGACACGGACGAGGAAAAGACCTATCAGATCGTCGGCGAGGCGGAGGCGAATATCGAGAACGGGCTTCTCAACATGAAATCGCCGCTGGCCCGCGCGCTGATCGGCAAGGAGGTCGGGGACAGTGTCGAGGTGCGCACACCGGGCGGGGTGAAGGATTACGAGATCCTCGGTATCCGGTATGTGTGAGGCAAGGTTGCCGCGCTGGGGCTGCTGAGTGGCCCCGGTTCTCATTGGGGGTGATGCAGGTGGGCAGGGCGTGAGCGAAGCGTCGGAAGCCGGGACCGGCCGCTGGGGGCGGCTGACGGAGAGCCGTACTCTGCCGCTGGCACTGTCCGGGCTCTGGGTGCTGGTGAGCCTTGCCTATGCCGTCGGCTACCTGATGACCGATGACCGCCCGACGCTCGGTTTCGGACAGATCGTGATGGCGATCCTGGCCCTCGCCCTGCCGCTTCTGCTGATCTGGGGCAGCCATCTGCTGATCGGGACGGTGGCTGCCGAGCGGCGGAAGGCGGACCGGCTGGAAGAGGGGATGGAGATCCTCTATGCCGAGTTGCAGGAGGTGAAGGCGGCCCTGGCGGGGTTGCCCGAGGCCGCGCCGGTGATTGCAGCACCGCCGCCGCGGGAGCCGGTTGAGGTTGCGGGGCTCGCTCGGCTGGTGGAACAGATCGATGCGTTGAACGCGATGCTTGCGGAGGTGCAGGCGCCTTCCGCGCCGGACCCTGGCCAGCAGGCGCGGGCATCGGGAAAGCGGAAGGCGTCAGAGGACGCTCAGCCGCTTCTGCCGATGGAGGCACCGGGGGACGGGGATGCTCTGACGCGGAGCGAGCTGATCGCCGCATTGAACTTTCCCCAGGATGCCAAGGACCGGGCGGGTTTCGCGATCCTGAAAAAGGCGCGGGCGACGCGGGAGGTGGCACAGGTGCTGCAGGCGGCTGAGGATATCCTGACGCTCCTGTCGCTGCGGGGCGTCTATATGGACGATCTCGCCTATGGCTCGGTACCGGTGAAGGAATGGCGGAGCTTCGCCCGGGGGGAACGCGGGGCGAAGGTCTCGGGCATGGCCTCGATCCTCGACGAACGGGCGGTGGGAATCGCGCGCGAGACGGTGCGCACGGACCCGGTGTTCCGCGACACATCGCTGCATTTCCAGCGGCGGTTCGATGCGACGCTGGTGGCATTCTGCGAGCGGGCCAGCGATGCGGAGCTGGCGGCCCTGGCCAACACGCGGACAGCGCGGGCCTTTGTGCTCCTGTCGGCGGTGAGTGGGGCGATTGGCGAGTAGGGGGCTTTGACCCGGCGGTTTCGCCCCGTTATCGCAGGCCGATCCGGCGGGCGACCTCACTCAAGCACGCGCAGACCGGTCCAGCTGCGTTTGAGGGCGAGGCAGAAGGCGAGGCCGAGGGCGGACATGGTGGTGCCGAGGATATAGGTGCCGCCGCCGAACGTCGGATAGAGGACCGAGGCGATGGCCATGGCGATGGCCATGAGGATGCCGTTGAGGAATCCGGAGAAGAGACCCTGGGCCGAGGCGTTGTAGCGGTCCGGGACGGCCGCCGCGATGAAGGCGATGGCGCCGAGATGGCCGGCGGCGAAGGTAAGCGCATGGAGGATCTGCAAGGGGAACAGCGCCCAGAGGCCGGGGTCGGCCATCATGGCGGTCCAGCGGAGGACGCCTGCTCCTGCCGACAGGGCGATGGCGCCGACGGGGCCGAGCCAGGTGACGATGCGGGCGCCGATGAGGAGCATGAAGGCGATTTCCATGGCCACCGAGAAGGCCCAGAGGAGGCCGATATTGCCTTCCGAGATGCCCAGGTCGCGCCAGTGGAGCGAGCCGTAGACATAGTAGACAGCGTGGCTGGACTGGGAGAACGAGATGGCGAAGGTGAAGAGGGCGAAGGTCGGGGTGAGCATCAGTTTGGTGATGTCGGAAAGGCGGGGGGGCGTGGTCTCGACATGGCCGCCGCCGGGGTGTTTGAGGGCAAGGAGCGCCGTGGCGGCCAGCGCCAGGGCGATCCACCAGACGAGGAAGCCGGCGCCGAACCAGCCGATGAGGATGCCGCCGAGGATGTTGGCGGCGAGGAAGGACAGGGTGCCCGCCCCGCGCGACTGGGCGTAGTCGAAGCCGAAGCGACGGGAGGCGGCGGAGCCCAGCGCCTCGCCGATGGGCATGGAGCCTGCGAGGACCGCGCCGGTGGCGAGGGTGGCGAGGAGGAGGAGGGCTTTCGACTCGATCCAGATATGGGCGAGGAAGAGCACGGTGCCGGCGAGGCAGGTGATGGCGAGGACCTTGCGCCGGGCGTCGAGGCGGTCGGCGAGGACTGGGATGCCGACGCCGGCGACCACGCGGATACCGATGCCCAGCGCGGTGAAGAGGCCGATATCGGTCTCGCTGAGCCCCCAGTCTTCGAGCCAGATCGGCCAGTAGGGCAGATGGGCGCCCATGGCGGCGAAAAGGGCGAGGTAGAATATGGTTGTGTGCAGGCCTTCCCGGGCGAGAAGGGCGGGTCGGGTCACAGGCCGAACTCGGAATAGGGCAGGTAGCGGACCGGGGTGCCCTGGGTGATCTCGGCGGCTTCGTCGGGAAGCTCGACGAGGCCGGTGGCCCAGGAGAGGCCGGAGATGCGGCCGGAGCCTTCGGATTTGAACACCTCGGCGTGGCCGTCGGGGGTGAGGCGGGCGCGGAGGTATTCGCGTCGGCCGGGTTTCTTGGATTTCGTGAAGGCGGCTGGGAGGGTGTAGGCGGCGGGGGTGTGCCAGTCTTCTCCGGCGAGGACGCGGAGGGCGGGGCGGGCGAAGATCAGGGTGCAGACGAAGGCGGCGACGGGGTTGCCGGGGAGGCCGAAGACGGGGGTGCCTTTCCAGGTGCCGAGTGCGAGGGGGCGGCCGGGCTTGACGGCGATGCGCCAGTTCTGGACGTGGCCTTCGGCTTTGAGGATGGCGGACATGTGGTCCTCGTCGCCTGCCGAGGCACCGCCGGAGGTGAGGATGGCGTCGGCCTCTGCGCCCCTGTCGAGGGCGGTGCGGACGGCCTCGCGTGTGTCGGCGGCGCGGCCGAGGTCGACGGGCTCCATGCCCCAGCGGCGGAGGAGGTCGAGAAGCATGGGGCGGTTGGCGTCGTAGATCTGGTGGGGGGCGGCTTGCTGGCCGGGTTCGATGATTTCGTCGCCGGTGGACAGGACGGCGACTTTCAGGGGTTTGCGCACCGAGACGGTGTCGAGGCCCAGAGCGGTCAGAAGGGCGAGGTCCTGGGGGCGGAGTCTGTGGCCGGATGTGAGGGCGGTGGCGCCGGTCTTGAGGTCCTCGCCTGCCTTGCGGGTGTTTGCGCCGGGTTTGAGGCCGGATCGGAAGGTGATGCGGGTGGAAGTCGCCTCGACGTCTTCTTCGAGGACCACGGTATCGACGCCATCGGGCAGCATTGCGCCGGTGAGGATGCGGATGGCCTGGCCTTCAGGGACCTTGCCGGTGAAGGGGACACCGGCGGCGGCGCGGCCAAGGCAGAGGGGGAGGTCGTGGCTGTCTTGGGTGCTGAGGGAGGCGAATGCGAAGCCGTAGCCGTCCACGGCGGAATTGGCGTAGGGCGGGTTCGCGCGCCGGGCGATGGCGTCGGCGGCGAGAATGCGGCCTCCGGCGGTGGAGACAGGACAGGTTTCGGTGCTGGTGACGGGATGGACGGCTTGCCGGAGGCGGGAGAGGGCCTCGTCCACGGGGGTCCAGTCCACGCCGGGGGGCAGGGCGAAGCAGTCGTTGCGGAGTTTGGGGGCGGTCATGGCAGGCAGTTCCGGTGCGAGGGGCCGGAATGGGGCGTCTGTGCTGAAGCTCCGCGAAGCCTCCCCCCTGCCCCCCCTCCCAGGGGGAGGGGGGGAATGCTGCAGGAACGGATGGGGGCGGTGGTGGTCATATTCCCAGCTCCGCGGCGATGAAATCGGCGATCGCGGCAATATCGTCGGGGTCGAAGACCAGCAGCTTAAGATCGTGACCGCCCGGATCGCCGGCGATTGCGCGGACGGTGTCGGACGTGAGGGCGATGGGCTCAATTCCGGCGCGGTCCCGGTAGACCTCGATCTTGGGATGGGGCCCTTGCTTATAGCCCTCGACGATGACCAGATCAACCGGGGAGAGGCGGGCGAGCATTTCGACGAGGTCGGGCTCGGCCTCCTCGCGCAGCTCGTGCATCAGGGCCCAGCGGCGGCGCGACGCGAGCAGGACCTCGGTCGCGCCGGCCTCGCGGTGGCGGTGGCTGTCGCGGCCCTGCTGGTCGATGTCGAAGGCGTGATGGGCGTGTTTGACGGTGGAAACGCGAAGGCCGCGGGCGCAGAACTCAGCTACCAGCCGCTCGACCAGGGTGGTCTTGCCCATGTTCTTCCAGCCGGTGACACCATAGACCTTCACAATCCGAACTCCGCGATCATCGCTTCGGCCCGTTTCATATCCTCTGGCGTGTTGACATTGAAGAAGGGATCGAAGGGATCGGCGGCGAACTCGACCTTCGCCAGCCCGTGGGCGGAGGTCCACAGGACGATCTTGCGCATGCCGTCCTGAAGGGCGGCCCGCAGGTCATCGGCGAGCGCCACCGGCCAGAGGCCAAACGTCGGGTGGCGGGCGAAGCCGCGTTCAGGATCGGGGGTGACGGCCATGGACAGGGGCAGGCCTTCGCGTGCCGCTGCCTCGATCAGGCGGATGGCAAGGTCGGGAGGGAAGAAGGGGGTGTCGGCGGCCACGGTGACGATATGCGTATGGCCGCGCGCCTTTGCCGCCTCCATACCGGCCAGTACGCCGGCCAGTGGCCCGGGGAAATCCGGCAGGGTGTCGGCAATCACGTCCAGACCATAACCAGCGAAGCGCCCCGCATCGCCATTGGCATTCAGCACCATGTCCCCGACCTGCGGGCGCAGACGTCCGATCACCCTCGACAGCAGCGTCTGACCCTTGAGATCAAGCAGTCCTTTGTCGCCACCGCCCATCCGCGAGGACAAGCCACCGGCAAGGATAACGCCGAGCGGGGGTTTGCGGGGCATTCCGGTGGACAGGCGGTCGGAGGACACGCGGTCAGAGGCGCTCAGGTCGCCGCCCGCCACTCGCGGATCGAAGCGGCAAGGTCGGTGCGCGTGGTGCCGTCGGGCAGGACGCTGTCGGGGATAGGGATATAGTCGCGGTCGTCGAGCCTGAGGCCGAGGCCGCCAGGCGTGTCGACCACCGCCGAGACCGATTTCCAGTCCATCTGCCTTGCAAGATGCGGGGCATGGGTGGCGATACCGTCTTCGGAAATCTCGACATTCACCGGACCCGCACGGTAACCGTCCCGCTCGGCCTCATGGTCCGAGACGAGATGGCGGAACTGGGCGACGAAAAACCCGGTTAGATAGGCCCCGATCAGCCCCATCGCCACACCCGTCAAAAGCACCATGGCAATGATGAAGGGCAGTTGCGGGGAAAGGGCGGCGAAGAAGTCATCGTAGCTGTCGAGGATGATATCCGAGACGAACCAGATCACCACCAGCATGATGGCGATGCCGACCATCTCGGTCAGCGAGCGCCACTGCCCGTGCAGATGCTTGCCGATCGAATGCACGATCGGGTCTTCCGGGTCGTACTGGTAGGACAGTTTCACGTCTTATCCACCCCTTGCGCGTTCCTTCTCCGGCCCGATCTCGACATCGCGGCGAAGCCGTTCCTCCCCACTCAGACACAAAAACCGCTGACCACGCAACCTTCCGATCAGCGTCAGCCCCACCTGACGCGCAATCTCGACCCCCCAGGCGGTGAAACCGGACCGCGAGGCGAGCACCGGGATGCCCATCAGCGCGGTCTTGATCACCATCTCCGAGGTGAGCCGTCCCGTTGTATAGAGGATTTTGTCTTCCGGGGAAATGCCCTCGATCACCATCCAGCCCGCGACCTTGTCGACGGCATTGTGGCGGCCCACGTCCTCCATGTAGATCAGGGGCTCGGCACCCTTGCAGAGGACGGTGCCGTGGATGGCGCCGGCCTCAAGGTAGAGGCTGGGCATGGTGTTGATCTTGTGGGCGAGCGCGTAAAGGTCGGAGGTGCGAAGGGTGGTCTGCGGCAGTTGCAGGTTCTCCAGCCCCTCCATCATGTCGCCGAAGACGGTGCCGACGGCGCAGCCCGAGGTGCGGGTCTTCTTCTTCAGCTTCTCCTCGTAATCGGTCTGCCGCGCGGTGCGCACGACCACCGTCTCGACCTCTTCGTCATAAGAGATGCCAGTGATTTCCTCGCCCGCCTCCAGCATGCCCTGATTGCGCAGATAGCCGACGGCGAGATAGTCGGGATAATCGCCGATTGTCATGGCGGTGACGATCTCCTGCGCATTCAGATAGATGGTCAGGGGGCGCTCCTCGACCACCGAGATCTCGACCTGGCCGCCAAGGTGGTCCACGGCCGCGAGTTTGCGGGTCAGGCGCGGGTTGTCGGGATCGGGGCGAATGTCCATGGGATCGCGGGTCAGGCTCGGGGCTGGGGTCGGGTTCAACTCAGGCATGAAAAACATCACAAATCCTGAACGGCAACAACATCAAATGCCGTTTCTCTCGGGCGCCGTTTTATCCTATGACCGGGCGGTTCCCTGAGAGGCCCCCCATGACCGACGCCACCGCCGTACCAGATACCCGCTCCGCTTTCACCCGCGGGGCGCTGTCGGCAGCACCTTTCATCCTGGTGATCGTACCCTTCGGGATGCTGTTCGGCGTCGTCGCCACCGAGGCGGGGTTCGATATCGTCCAGACCATGGCAATGACCTCGCTGGTAATCGCGGGCGCTGCCCAGTTCACCGCGCTGCAGCTGATGACCGACCAGGCACCGGTTTTCATGGTGATCCTGACGGGGCTGGCGGTGAACGCGCGGATGGCGATGTATTCGGCGGCGATGGTCGAGCATATCGGCAAGGCACCGCTGTGGCAGCGGGCGCTGGCTGCCTATTGCCTCTTTGATCAGACCTACGGGATCGCGACGCTGGAATACGGGCGAAGGCCAGAGATGGGCCGGGCCGAGAAGATCGCCTTCTATTTCGGCTGCGCGCTGCCGGTCTGCCTGTTGTGGTTCGCGTCGAGCTATGCCGGGGCGGTGGTCGGCTCGGCCATCCCCGAGGGGTTGGCCCTCGATTTCGCGGTGCCGATCACCTTCATCGCCCTCTTCGCCCCGATGCTCCGCACCCCGGCCCATGTCGCGGCGGCGGCGGTCTCGATCCTGCTGTCGCTTGTCCTCGCCTTCCTCCCCTACAATCTCGGCCTGATCCCGGCGGCGCTCGCCGCGATGCTCACCGGCGCGGAGGTCGAGAAACGGCTGGAGCGCCGCCCATGACCGAGATCCCCGCCGCCACCATCTGGACCGTCATCGCCTGCCTCGCGGTCGGCACGTTCGCGATCCGCTTCTCTTTCCTTGGCCTCATCGGCGACCGCCCCCTGCCGCCCTGGGCCCTGCGCCTCCTGCGCTACGTCCCGGTCGCGGTGATGCCCGGCCTCGTCACCCCGCTGGTAATCTGGCCGAACGCCACCGGCGGCCATCCCGACCCTGCAAGGCTGGGTGCCGCGCTGGTTACCCTCGCCGTCGGCGGCCTGACGAAGAACCCGCTCGCCGCCATCGTTTCCGGCATGGCGACCCTTTACCTGCTGCTCTGGCTGCTCTGAGGTCATCTTCTTCAACCAAGCGGAGCGCGGCCTCAAGGGGCCGTGCACGCCCTTCATGTCCCGCCCTGACGGGCGCTCCGGCTGGCGCCTAGACCCGATCCCCGATCGGGCCTTCTCAGCAGCCTTTTTTGGAGCGCGTCAGCGCGACCCCATGCCAGAGTGACCGGCTCGATGCCGGTCACTTTGGCCCCGGGCCCAATGGGAGCCCCCAGCGCTCGGCGCGCTCACGGCTGAAACCGTCCACTGGACGGTTTCCTAGACGCCGTTCACCCGAAGGACCGAATGCGACGGGCGGGAGCCCTACCTCTGAGAAAAGCCGATGTTCCCACAACGCTTGGCCTCGCCGCCCCTCTGTTCTATTTCTCGGCGCGTACAATCTGGAGACCCCTTCATGACCCCCTATATCGGCATCATCGGCGGCAGCGGCGTCTACGAGATCGACGGGCTCGAAAACGCCGAATGGCAGACCGTCGAAACCCCCTGGGGCCCGCCCTCGGACCAGATCCTCACCGGCACCCTCTCCGGCACGAAGATCGCCTTCCTCCCCCGCCACGGCCGCGGCCATGTCCAGACCCCGTCCTCGATCAACTACCGCGCCAATATCGACGCCATGAAGCGGATCGGCGTCACCGACCTGATCTCCGTCTCCGCCTGCGGCTCGTTCCGCGAGGAGATGGCGCCCGGCGATTTCGTCCTCGTCGACCAGTTCATCGACCGCACCTTCGCCCGCGAGAAATCCTTCTTCGGCCCCGGCTGTGTGGCCCATGTCTCGGTCGCCCATCCAACCTGCGCCCGTCTCGGCGCTGCCTGCGCGGCCGCAGCCAAAGCCGAGGGCATCACCATCCACGAAGGCGGCACCTATCTCGCCATGGAAGGCCCGCAGTTTTCCACCCTCGCCGAATCGAAGCTCTACCGCGGGCAATGGGGCTGCGACGTCATCGGCATGACCAACATGCCCGAAGCAAAGCTCGCCCGCGAGGCCGAACTTTGCTACGCCTCTGTCGCCATGATCACCGACTATGACAGCTGGCACCCCGACCACGGCGAGGTCGATGTCTCGGAGATCATCCGCACCCTTCTCGGCAACGCCGACAAGGCCCGCACCCTGATCAAGCGCCTGACCACCGACCATGCCCCCGAGCGTCCTGCCTGCCCCCATGGCTGCGACCACGCGCTGGAATTCGCCATCCTCACCCAACCCGACGCCCGCGCCCCCGAACTGGTGGCCAGGCTCGACGCCGTGGCCGGGCGGGTGCTGAACGGGTGAGGGTGTTGCTTCTCGGCGCGGACGGGTTCATTGGACGGCATATCGCCTTTGCCTTCCGTCAGGCCGGGGACGACGTCCTGTGCGTGGCCCGCAATCCCCAAGCGCTGGAGAACATGGGCTTTGCCACCCTGCGCCTCGACCTGGCCAGCCCCGAGGCCGCAACACCGGAATTCTGGCAGCGCCATATCGATGAAGAAATGGTGATCGTCCATGCCGCCGGGCTGCTGACCGGCTCCGAGGCCGCGATGATGCTACTCCACGCCCATGTCCCTGCTGCCCTCGCCGAAGCGGGAAGGCAGGCAAAGGCCGCGCGGATCATCCTGATTTCTGCCGTCGGCGTCGAGGCCGGTACCCTCTATGGCCGTTCGAAACGCGCCGGGGAAACCGCCCTTGCCAGTAGCGGCCTGCCTTTCGTCATCCTGCGCCCCTCGCTGGTGCTGGGCGAAACGTCCTATGGCGGCTCGTCGCTTCTGCGCGCGCTGGCCACACTGCCTTTCATGACCCCGGTCATCGGCAATGGCAGCCAGCCCTTCGACCCGATCCATGCCGCCGACCTCGCCGAGACAGTCCGTTTCGCGGCCACGGGTACCCTCGACGGCCAAACCATTTCCCCTTGCGGTCCCGAGCGGGTCACCCAGGCCGAAATCCTGCAAGCCTTGCGCGGCTGGCTTGGCCTGCGTCCGGCGCCGATCCGCCGCATTCCGCTGTCCCTCGCCCGAAAACTGGGTCGGCTCGGAGACGCCCTGCGCCTCGGCCCGATCTCGCGCATGTCCGTCGCGCAACTCGAACAAGGCGTGTCCGCCGATTACGGGGCCTATAGCGCCACCGGCAGTCCCGACCCGCGCGGGTTTTCCAAGATCCTCACCCGCCCCGCCGGAACCCAGGACCTCTGGCAGGCGCGGCTCTACCTCATTCGCCCGCTGATCCGCCTGACTCTCGCGCTGATGTGGGTTTTCTCGGGACTGCTCGGCCTGTTCCTGCCCCGGGACCGCTTCGTGAACGACGTCGCCCTGCTCGGCGATACGCTGGCCGTCCTCATGGCCCGGACCTTCGGCCTGGTCGACCTCGCCATCGCCGCCGCCCTGATCGCCGCCTGGCGCCTGCGCCTGATGGCAAGCCTTCAGTTCGCCACCATTACCGGCTACACTATCGGCCTGACCCTCCTCGCCCCGCATCTGTGGGCCGACCCTTATGGAGGTCTCCTGAAGAACCTCCCCATCCTCGCCCTTCTCGCCGTCCACGCCATCCTGGAGGCCGAGCGATGATCGACCCCTATCTGGCTCTGAAGGTCCTCCACATCCTGTCGGCGACAGTACTCTTCGGCACCGGCATCGGCACCGCCTTCCAGATGGTTCACGCCATGGGCACCCACGACCCGCGCATTGTCGCCGCGGTCGCGCGCGGGGTCGTCAGGGCCGACTGGCTGTTCACCACGCCGGCCGGGATCGTCCAGCCGCTCACCGGCCTCGCCCTCATCCACTCACAGGGCTGGAACCTGACCGAGCCATGGCTGATCGCCACCTACGTCCTTTATGCGCTGGCCTTCGTCTGCTGGGCCCCTGTCGTCTGGCTGCAGTTGCGGATCCGCGATCTCTGTGCCGGGGCCGCGGTCATCCCCGAACGTGCCCGGCTCTACTTCCGCATCTGGTTCGCCCTCGGCTGGCCCGCCTTCCTGGCGCTGATCGGTGTCTTCTGGCTGATGGTCGCCAAGCCCGATTTCTGAGCTGCTTCAATCGATCTTCGAGGCGTCCTTGTACATCACCCGGTGCCGCCGTGTCTTGATCCACTCGTCGAGTTCTTCATCGGTCATGAACTGCGCCGGATCGTAGCGGTCCCGATGCGCGATCTCCGCAAGAGGCCGCCGCCAGCGCTTGTAGGGCTTCGCTGCCGGAGGGCCGAAGAGGAAGATGTCGAGCACCGAGATTTCCTCCGGAATGCCAAGGAGCGGCTTCAGGTCTTGCTGCGCCGCCTCCTGCCCGATCGCCGTCACCCACCAGACATTGTAGCCCAGCGCGGCGGCGGCCAGATGCGCCGACATGGTCGAGGCGGCGACCGACTGCAGGAGAATGCGCTCGGCATTCTCCTTGTACATCCGGTCGAGGTCGGAGCCGTCATTCAGCACCGGGAACGCCTTCACCCAGCGCATGTCCGAGCAGACGACGACAAACCCCGGTGCGGTCGCCAGCCCCCGGTAATCCGGCGTCGGAAACTTCATCTTCGCCTTGGCGCGGAAGCGCTGCTCGGCGACGAAATAATCGGAAATCTGCTGCTTCACGCCCGCATCGCGCACGACGATGTACTGCCACGGCTGCGCGTTTGCCCCCGAGGGCGCGTGGCGGGCAGCTTCGAGGATCATCTCGTAATGGGCATCCGGGACCACGTAATCGGGGTCGAACTTGCGCACTGTCACCCGGTTGCGCATCACCTGCATCAGCGCCTCATAGCGGCTGGTATCGCCGATTTCCGGCAGATCGACCGCTGCCTCGGCCTCGTCCAGATCGACGGCCGGTGTCGTGTCGTTCATTGCGTTCCCTCCCTTTTTGCACAATCCTAGAGCGTTTCCGGGCCGGGAGGAACATGTTCCCGACGGCTCCCCGATGGCCGGTCCGCTGACGAGATGCGAGGCCGATGTGACATCCGGTTGGTTCAGGCCAAGACATATGTGGCAAGCCTCGCCGTCGCCCATTTACCTTGCGCCGCGACGGATTTCGCGCCCTTGTCGCGTATAAAGCGATAAAGGGAGCAGCGCGGTGAAGAAAATCCTCGTCCTTTCCGGGCTGGCCCTGGCTATTGTCACGCTCTTCGTGCTGACGGTCGGCGTGAGCTTTCGCCGCCCGCCGGACGCGCCGCTCCTGAAGGACGCCGAGGGCTCGACAAGCTACGAAATCGCCTATCTCGGCGACACAGCCCTTGGCTATATCGGCTACCACGAGACCGGTGAATTCTTCGTCGCCGAGGCTGGCATCCAGACCCAGAAAATCGACGCGAATGGCCGTTCGGTGTTTTCCTTTCCGAGAGCCTACGAGCACTTCCGCCCCGGACCCGCGCCCTTCATCGCCACCCCCGACGGCGTGATCGATCTGCGCCGTGACCGGCCCGCCGTCGAACCCGTGGTGCTCACCTTCAACGACGACCCCGACCGTGTGCTTCCCGAAAGCGCGTTCAGGGACCTGTTCGACGATCACTACGCCCGGTGCGAGACGATGTTCGTCGGGCGCACCCACGAGGATTTCAGCCGCTGGAGTGCGTATTTCGGCTGCGAGGAAGGCTGGGTGCTGATCTGGGTCGCGCCCGAGCATATCGACGTCGAAACCGACTGGACGCATCGCCAGTACCGCCTCGCTGGCTACCCCGCCCGCTACGAGCCCCTCGTCCTCCTCCGCGACCCGGCGAGCGGTTACCTGTCCCACGACGACGACGCGATCCGGCGCACGAACCGGCGCAAGAAAGCCCCGGAGATCCGGCATCGCGAGGATGTGCAGCTCGATATTCTCGGTTACGACCGGAGAGGCAGCTACGACACCGTTGCCTATACCGGCCTGCCCTTCTCGAGCCGCGGCCTCGCCACCTACCGGCTGCGCGTCGCAGGCGAGGAGATGCTGTTCGCCGAAATGGCGGTCAAGGGCGCTCTGTCCTTCTATCCCGACCCCAATCTCGACGTCTTCGTCCCGCCTGCCGCACCGGGCCCCGATCTGGTTTTCCTCGAGTTTCGTCCACCGTCCGATTCGACATCGCTCGGCTCAGATGGCCTCTATGTGGTTCGTCCACGCTGATTGTAGCCACATCGAGAACGATCCCTCCCCAACCAGCCCCTTGCGGATCGGCCGCGAAACACCAAATCTGGGGCAACCGCAAGGAGACACGCCCATGACCTTCCGCCCCGTCAAATCCGAGACCCACGCCCGCCCGACCCTCGAAGGGGCTGGCGTCCACCTGCACCGCGTCTTCGGCTTCGGCGACCCGACCGAGGCCGATCCGTTCCTGTTGCTCGACGACTTCCGCAACGACGATCCGGCGAAATATCTCAAGGGCTTCCCCTGGCATCCGCATCGGGGGATCGAGACGATTACCTATGTTCTCGAGGGCGAGGTGACCCATGGCGACAGTCTCGGCAACGAGGGCACGCTGGGGGCGGGTTCGGTCCAGTGGATGACCGCCGGGTCCGGGATCATGCATCAGGAGATGCCGCGCGGGAACGCGAAGGGGCAGATGCACGGGTTCCAGTTGTGGGCGAACCTGCCGTCGAGCCTCAAGATGACGTCGCCGCGTTATCAGGACATCCAGGGCTCGGACATTCCGGTAATCACCGACGATGACGGGACGGTCGTCAAGATCATCACCGGCAATTTCTGGGGCAAGGCGGGGCCGGTGGACGGCATCGCCGCCGATCCGCAGTATCTCGATGTCTCTGTGCCGCCGAACGTGAAGAAGACCCTGCCGGTCGATACCTATGCCAACACCTTCGCCTATGTCTTCGCCGGGTCGGGTTCGTTCCGCGATGCCTCCGCGCCCGAAGGCGTGCGGGTGGAGAAGGAGTTCGACGGGCAGGAGCTGAACATCCGCGACATGACCGGCAACCGCACGCTGGTGCGCTTCGATACCGGCGACGAGATCACGGTGCAGGCGGGGCCGGAAGGCGTACGCTTCCTCCTGGTCTCGGGTCGCCCGATCCAGGAGCCGGTGGCCTGGCACGGGCCGATCGTGATGAACACGAAGGCCGAACTGATGCAGGCGATGAGGGACCTGCAGAGCGGGACGTTCATCAGGGCCTGACCGCTTTCCGGTCGGGCCCGGAACCGGCCCGGCGACGCGGCCTTAGACCGTATCCGGATCGCGCGGCTCGAAACTGTCGGCATAGGCGCGATCCCAGCGTTTGCGATAGCCGTAATCGTCCTCGGTATCGAGCAGGAACCGCTCGGGCAGATACGGATAGATCTCCGCCCCGGTGACCATGTCCCGGTCCTTCTCGCGCATGATGAAATGATGCGGCAGGAATTTCGACGGATGGTCGAGCCCCGCCGCCCCCGTCATCTCGGCCAGCGCCTTCAATGTGTTGGTATGGAACCGCGCCACCCGCTCGGCCTTGCTCGGCACCACCAGCGCCCGCTGGCGGATCGGATCCTGGGTGGCGACACCGACAGGACAGCGGTTGGTATGGCAGGACTGGGCCTGAATGCAGCCAATGGCGAACATGAAGCCGCGCGCCGAATTGGCCCAGTCGGCCCCCAGCGCCAGCACTTTGGCCAGATCGAAGGCCGTCACCACCTTCCCCGACGCGCCGATCTTCAGCCGGTCGCGCAGACCCGCCCCCCTTAGCGCGTTATGCGCAAAGGTCAGGCCCTCGATCAGCGGCATTCCGACATGGTTGGCGAATTCCAAGGGCGCGGCCCCGGTGCCACCCTCCTTGCCGTCGATGACGATGAAATCCGGCACGATCCCGGTCTCCAGCATCGCCTTGACGATGCACAGAAACTCGCGGCGGTGCCCGATACACAGCTTGAACCCCACCGGCTTGCCCTTCGACAACTCGCGCAACCGGCCGACGAACTGCACCAGTTCGATGGGCGTCGAAAACTCCGGATGCGCCGCCGGCGACACGCAATCGACACCCATCGGAACGCCCCGCGCCTCGGCGATCTCGGGCGAGATCTTCGAGGCGGGCAAGACGCCGCCATGACCCGGCTTCGCCCCCTGGCTGAGCTTGATCTCGATCATCTTCACCTGGCTGTCGGCGGCAGCCTCGGCGAATTTCCCGGCATCGAACCGGCCCTCCTGCGTCCGACAGCCGAAATAACCCGAGCCCAGTTCCCAGATCAGATCACCGCCACCCGCCCGGTGATAACGGCTGATCCCGCCCTCGCCGGTGTCATGGGCGAACTTCCCTTCCTTCGCCCCGGTATTCAACGCCTGGATCGCATTGGCCGACAGCGAGCCGAAACTCATCGCCGAGATGTTGTAGAGCGAGGCGGAATAGGGCTGCCCGCAGTCCGGCCCGCCGATCATCACCCGGAAATCGTGGTCGGCGATGTGCTTCGGCACCACCGAATGGGTGATCCACTGGTAGCCGGAATCGTAGATCCGCTCGCGGGTCCCGAAGGGCCGCTTGTCCTCGACGCCCTTGGCGCGCTGGTAGATCAGCGACCGGTCATCGCGCGAGAACGGCTCCTCGTCCTGATCGGCTTCCAGCAGATACTGGCGGATCTCGGGACGGATCCCCTCGAACAGGAACCGCATATGACCGATGACCGGATAATTCCTCAGGATCGAGTGGTCAGGCTGGACCAGGTCATAGACCCCCACCAGCGCAAGCAAGGTGAACAGAACCAGCGGAATGACGAACCAGACACTCCAGAAACTCAGGACGGCGGACAGGACAGCAAAGACGATGGTCAGGGAAAATATGTAGAAACGTTCCATTCAGGGTCCCTTTCAGGGTGCGACACGCAAGCGCAGACTAAGCGCGGTACGCCGTTTGGGCGAGTGTTTGTTCCCTGCACGAAGCGAGTTTTCCGGCCTCGTCCAATCTGTGCCGGGATATGACCGGACCGGCTTGCGGTGCAAACCATGCCCGGCCTTTTCGGTTTTCGCAAATAGTCACAGATGGTTAGTTGCTATTCGAGAAAGGACCCGGCCAATCTTCCCTCAAATGCGCCTCCCACCACCATCCCCTATCGTGGACTCAATAATTGATGTATTAGTGTTTGACGTTTTGCGGCCTCTGTGATTGGGTCCGCAGCCACGAAGTGGGTGCAATTGGGAGGAAATCATGAAAGTCACATCCAAGCTTGTCGTCGCGGCCGCGATGGCACTCGCTCTGCCGGTCTCTGCGGAAACCACCCTGCGCATCGGCACCGTACTTGCCCCCGACGATCCGATGGGCGTCGGTCTTGAGAAATTCGCCGCCGAGGTGGCCGAAGCCACCGGTGGCGAAGTTGTGGTCGAGGTGTTCCACAACAGCCAGCTCGGCGACACCACCGAGATGATCGACCAGGCCCGTGCCGGGGCCAATGTCGGCACCGTCACCGACGTGGCGCGCCTGTCGGAATTCGTGCCGTCGCTGGCGGTGATGTCGGCTCCGTTCCTCTTCGACAGCTACGAGGATGCCGACAAGTTCGCGCTTTCGGACCCGTATCTCTCCTGGGGTGAGGAACTGGCCGACAAGGCCGGGATCGTCATGCTGTCCTCGAACTGGTACCAGGGGGCCCGCCACGCGCTGACCAAGAAACCGGTCTCCGGCCCCGCCGACCTGTCCGGTGTCCGGATGCGCACCATCGGTGCCCCGGTCTGGATCGAAACCATCCGCGCCATGGGGGCCGAGCCGACCCCGATCCCCTGGGGCGAGGTCTATTCGGCCTTGCAGCTCGGCACCATCGACGCCGCCGAGGCGCAGCCGACCGCCATCCGCGGGGCGAAGCTCTACGAGGTCATCGACAACGTCACCCTCACGGGCCATATCCAGCTGGTCACCGCCCTTGTCGTCTCGGCCGAAAGCTGGAACGAGATCTCGCCCGAGAACCAGCAGATCGTCCGCGATCTGGCGGTCGAGAACGGCCGCTACGCCTCGAACCTCTCCATCGAACAGGGCGACGAGGCGCTGGACTTCGTCCGCTCCCAGGGGGTCGAGGTCACCGAGGTCGATCTCGCGCCATTCAAGGAGGCGGTCGCGGGCGTCTATTCGATGCTGAACCTCGAAGGTGAGGTCGCCATCGTCAAGGAAGTCCTCGGACAGTAACCGAACAGGGCGCAGGCGGAGTATCCACGTGTTTCAGCGTATCGAATTCGCCTGCGCCACCTTTCTGCTGGCGTCCATCGTCCTGCTGGTCGGTATCGCCGCCATCGCCCGGGTCGCGGGCAGCCCGATCATCTGGTCTTTGGAAGTCTCCGCCGCCATGTTCGTCTGGCTGGTCGTGCTCGCCATCGATCTGGCGATGCAGAACCAGCGGCATTTCGGCTTGTCGATCGTGCTCGACAATGTTTCCGAACGGGCGCGGCGCTGGATCGAGATGGCGAATATCGCCGTCGTCATGCTGCTGCTCTGCTTTCTGCTCTACTATGCTGTCATCAACGTACCCTTGATGCACAAACGCATGCTTGGCGCCCTGCAAATCCCCAAATCCTATGTCCATCTCGCCATGCCCGTCGGCATCATCCTGTGGCTGCGCACCCTCGGCACCCAGCTCTACGCCAAGGTCCGGGGCACCTGAATGCTGCTGCTGATCGCCGTCCTGTTCTGCATCTTCCTCATCATCGGCATCCCGGTCGCCTTCGCGCTGATGCTGGCCTCGATCCCGGTCTTCGTCCTCGGCGGCACCATGCCCCCAACGGTCGCCATCCAGAAGATGGTCACGGCACTCGAGAACTTCCCGTTGCTGGCCGTGCCGTTCTTCATCCTCGCCGGCAACCTGATGAACGCCACCGGCATCACCGACCGGCTGGTCCGCTTCTCGCGCCTCCTGACCGGCTGGATGGCCGGAGGGCTGGCCCAGGTCTCCATCGTCCTGTCGTTCATGATGGGCGGTATCTCCGGTTCTGCCGTCGCCGATGCCTCGATGGAGGCGCGCCTGCTCGGGCCTTCGATGAAAGAACAGGGCTATTCCACCGGTTTCATCGCCGCCGTTCTCGCCTTCGGGTCGGTGATCACCGCCACCATCCCCCCGGCCATCGGCCTGATCCTGTTCGGCTTCATCAACGAGGTCTCCATCGGGCGGCTGTTCCTTGCGGGGATCATTCCGGGCGCGGTGCTGGCCGTCATCCTGATGTTCACCAGCTGGGTCATCGCCACCCGTCGCGGCTATGTCCCCGACATCCCCTTTCCGGCCAGAAAGCAAGTCGACGGCCCATTCCTATCCAGGGACGCCATGCTTGTAGGCATTGTCCCGGCCGCTCTGCTCCTGTTCGGGGCCTTCGGGCTTTTCAGCCTCAGCGCGACCGGTCAGGACCTCCTGCTCTTTTCCCTGATCATGAGCCTGATCCTCTACAAGGAGTTTCGCGACTCGATCTGGGCAATTGTCTTCCCGATCTTCCTGATCATCGGCTTCCGGGGCGGCTATTTCACCGCGACCGAGGCGGGTGTCTTCCTGGTCTTCTATGCCGCTTTCATCGGCGTGGTCGTCTACCGTGAACTGACCATTTCCAAGCTGATCGGCGCATTCCGGGATACCATGTCCGATCTCGGCATGGTGATGCTGCTGATCATGATGGCCGCCGTCCTTGGCTACGCCATGACCATCGAGCGGGCGCCGCAGCAGATCACCGAATACATGACCTCGATAACCGAGGACCCGGCGATGCTGCTTCTGATCGTCTGCGGCATCCTCGTCGTCTCGGGCATGTTCCTCGAAGGCGCGGCCAATATCCTGCTGGTCACGCCCATCGTCATGCCGGTCCTCACCCATGCGGGCTTTGACGAGATCCATATGGGCATCCTGATCGTCACCCTGATAAATTTCGGCGGCCTCACCCCGCCCGTGGGGGTCATCATGTTCACCGTCTGCGGCATCCTCGGATGCAAGACCGGAGAATTCACCCGCGCCTCTATCCCCTTCTTCATCGCCATGGCGGTGTTCTTCCTCCTCCTGGCAATGGTTCCGGGGATCTCGCTGTTCCTGCCAACGGCCCTCATGTAGCGGGCCCACGCAGTCGCAAGGTCCGCGATCAGGCCTGCAGCTCTCCCTGCAATTCGCCCAGCATGTCCACCCGCTTTCCCCAGCTTGGGTCAATCCCCGCACCAATTCTGTCGGCGACTTGCCGGCTGCGCGATCGCGATCTGTTAACCTTTTCGCCCGGTAAGGGGTCTTCGGGGCGGGGCGGTTTAGCCGGGGTTAAACATTGCGCCCTAGGGTCGCGCTCAATCGGGGTGAGTGTATGCGGTCGAGTTTTTCCTTTTCGGGAGGGCCTGTCGTCACGGCGGCTCTAAAGGCCTACGGGTCCGTGTCCTTTGCACTGGCGCTCTGCGACCGGACCGAAAAGATCACCTTTTACAACGACATCTTTGCCGACAGGTTCGGCAAAAACGCCGTGGAACCGGGCCAGACCGGGATGGCCGATCTCATCGCACCCGAGGTCGCGGGCAGGCCCCAGCCGGTCCGGCCGATTCTCGGACAGAAGCAGGTGGTCCTGTTCCGCCACCAGTCCGGGCGCGAATTCTGGGGTCTCCTGACCTGTTCGGATGCCGGCATGAACTCCGACATCTACACCACCGTCATCCAGGTGGCGGATATCCACGCGCTGAAGACCAGCCATGACACGCTGGAATACCGCGAAAGCACCTGGCGCCACGCGATCTCGGACTCCAAGCACGGGGTCTGGGATTGCGACCTGCGCACCAACACGCGGTTTCTCTCCGACGAATGGAAACGGCTGCGCGGTCTTCGATCCGATGCCGAAATCAGCGGGTTCGTCGAGGAATGGTTGCGCAATGTCCATCCCGAGGATGTGCAGAATATCAAGGATATCAATGCCCGGCTCGAACGCGGCGCTGTCGACAGCATCTGCTACGAATACCGTGAACGGCGCCCCGATGGCAGCTGGGTCTGGATCCTGTCGCGCGGCCGAACCGTCGAAAAGGATCGCGCGGGCAAGCCGCAGCGCATTGTCGGCATCGATGTCGATATCACCGAGACCAAGACCGAAGAGGAGGCGCGTGTTCGCAAGGTCGAGAACACCTACCAGCGCCACCTCGCCGAGATCGAAGCCGCCCGCAAGGAGGCCGAAGAGGAGCGTCAGCGCGTCGCGGTGATCTCGAACCAGGACGCGCTGACCGGCCTCGCCAACCGCCGGGCCTTCTCGGCGCGTCTGAAGGATTTCATCGCCAATGCCGAGACCGGCACCGGCAATGGCACCGGCAATGACAATGGCAATGGCAATGGCAGTGACAATGGCAGTGACAATGACAATGACAATGGGGTATTCCACCTGTTCCTTGTCGATCTCGACCGGTTCAAGCCGATCAACGACACCTATGGCCACGCGGTCGGCGATCTGGTGATCCGCGAAATTGCCGCACGGATCAGAGCCGCTGTATGCGACGGATCGGTCGTGGCGCGCCTGGGGGGTGACGAATTCGGCATCATCGTCCCTGGCGCCCGTGCCGTTCACGCCGAAAGCGGCGCCGGGACCATGGCGGAGAATATCGTCAAGGCGGTGCGGGCCCCCATCCATGTCAATGGCGTCACCCTCTATACCGGGGCAAGCATCGGGATCGCCAGCTATCCCGACAAAGGCCGGAACGAAACAGAATTGATGCGCCGCTCGGATATCGCGATGTACCACGCCAAGAAGGACGCCAGCGCGTCGGTGGCGTTTTTCCACGCCGATATGGAACGCCGCGCCTTCTCGCGCACCGAACTGGAAGCCGATGTGCGGCTGGCGGTCGAGCGCGAGGAATTCCGGTCCTTCTTCCAGCCCATTGTCGATCTTGCCAACAATCGCATCGCCGGTTTCGAGGTGCTGGCCCGCTGGCCGAGCGCCAAACATGCCGGGATCGGCCCGTTGCAGTTCATGCCGATCATCGAACAGTTCGGTCTCATGCGGGAATTCGGCTCCTCGATCCTGAGACAGGCCATCGCGACGGCGGTGAACTGGGGCCAGGACTGCCGGATATCGCTGAACGTGACCGCTGCCGGGATCAGCAACCGCCAGGTGGCGCAGCGCATCCTGAACTTCGTTCTGGATAGCGGGTTTCCGACGGACAGAGTGGAAATCGAAATCTCCGAAGTCACCCGGATCAAGGATGTGGGTGTGGCTGCGGAAATCATGGCCGAGCTACGCAGGCATGGCGTGCGCTTTGCACTGGACGATTTCGGGGTCGGCTATTCGGGGCTGAGCCATCTCAGGACGCTGAGCTTCGACGTGCTGAAGCTTGACAGGTCCTTCGTCTCAACCATGGACAGCTGTGACGAGAGTAAAAAGATCGTGCGCTCGGTTCTGGCGCTGGCCGAAGAATTCGGTATGGAAACGGTCGCCGAAGGCATAGAGACCGATCCGGTGCGCCGCATGGTCGCCGAGATGGGCTTCACCTATGGCCAGGGTTTCCTGTTCGGCAAGGCGGCGCCGGCGACCGAGGCCGAGGCGATGTTGGATCGCCAGGCAAATGCGCTGTTGCAGACGGGGTGACAGTCGCACCAGGCCCGAAGCTCCCTGGTGTGGCGCCCGGTCAGGAGTTCGGAAAGGGCGTTTTTACCGGGCCCTGGTCAGAGATCGTTGAGCCTGTGAAACAGATGTGTGAACACCGCCACGCCGATCACCGGCACGAAGAGGTTCACGACCGGCACCGAGAGCGGTACCGCCATCAGCGCGCCCGCCATCCAGATGGCGCCGAAATGCCGCTTCCTGAGATCGTCCGCGCCCTGCCGCCCAAGCCGCCTTTGCGCGACCATCTGGAAATACTCGCGGCCGAGAAGGAAACCGTTGATGGCCCAGAACACGAAAGGGGCCAGAAACGCTGTGAAGAGGTAGATGACCAGCCCGACGAGGTTGGCGGCCACCATCACCCCGAAGAACTTCGCCGCGTCGATCAGCGTATCGGCCAGCGGCACGGGTGTCACGTCGGGCAGGCCGGGATAGTGCCGGTCTTCCACCGCATCGGCCACGTCCTCGACCAGAAACCCGATGAAGATCGAGGCGACGGGAAACATCAGGAACATCGACAGGACGATCATCAACCCGATCGCCGCCCAGGACAGCAACGCCGAGACCACCTCCACCTCTCCGACCCAGGGGATCGGGATACTGTCGGGCAGGATCCAGACAAATCCGGTAAAGAGGGCGACCAGAATGGCGATTGTCAGCACCAGCGCCTTGACGACAACGCGCAGGAAACGCGGGTCTGAAAGCTGGTTCACCGAGCGGGAGAGGTCTTCGGCTAGGCTCATTCTGCGATCCATTCGGTCTTGGCGGCGAGATCGGGACGGGGCCGTTCGGGCGGGGCGACGGTCTCGGTGCCAAGCACTACGAACCCGGCGACGAACTCGGTCCCGGCCAGTTTCAATTCGGTTTCCAGGAAGCTGCGGTCGAGCGCCATCAGCCCGGTCAGCCAGTTCGCGCCCCAGCCCGAGGCCAGGGCGGCGTTCAGGAGCGCCAGGCAGACCGCGCCAGCCGACAGGAGCTGCTCGGTTTCCGGCACTTTCGGTGAGGGGACGGGGGCAGCCACCACCGCAACGACAAGCGGCGCGTTGGCGAACATGGCTGCACTTTTTTCGCAGCGCTCTTCGGTCTCGCCAAGTGCGGCCGCCCGCGTCCGCGCGGCACCGGCCAGACGCTGCAGCGCGGCGCCTTCCAGGACCAGGAACCGCCAGGGTGCCAGCATCCCGTGATCCGGTGTGCGCGCGGCCAGTTCCAGCAGATACGCGACCTCGTCCCGCCCCGGCCCCGGCCCGACGAGGGTCTTCGCCGGGCGCGATCGTCGCGAGCCCAGAAACTCCAGCACCTCAGGACGCGCCTTCAAGCCCATCTTTCCTCACTCCTCCCGCGCTCCTGTCATGTCGTCCCTGAGGCCCGCGTTTCAACCCCAACGGCCTCCGCCCTTTGCAAGCCCCCGAAATCTTTCAAAGATTTCGGCCGCTTTCTTCGAAAGAAAGCGGTGCGCCGCCTACAGGCCGACCCCTTCATCCAGCCCCAGCATGATATTGAGATTCTGTACCGCCGCCCCCGAGGCGCCCTTGCCGAGATTGTCCAGCACCGCCGCCACGACCAGCGCCCCGGTCCCGTCATCCCCGAGCACCCGGATTTCCATCTCGTTGGTCCCGTTCAGCACCTCCGGCTCCAGCCGGGCCACCTCTTCCAGCGGCGCGACCCTGACGAACCGCGCCGCATCGAAATGCGCCTCATAGGCCGCCTGAAGCTCCGCCTTCAAGATCCGCCCGCCCAGCGGCAGCGCCACCTGCACGATCATGCCTTGCGCGAAATCGGCCACCACAGGCACGAAGACCGGTCGCTGCGCTATCCCGGAGAACTTCATGATTTCCGGAATATGCTTGTGCTTCTGACCGGTGCTGTAGACGAAGGTCTTCGGCGCCGCCCCGCCCTCGAACTCTGCGATCAGCGCCTTGCCTCCGCCGGTGTAGCCGCTGATCCCGAAGATGCTCAGCGGCGCATCGCCCGACAGGATACCCCGCTCGGTCAGCGGCCTGAGCAGCGCGATCGCCCCCGAGGCATAACAGCCCGGATTGGAGACCAGCCGCGCCTCGGCCAGCGCCCCCCGGATTGCCGGATCGATCTCGGGAAAACCGTAGACCCAGTCCGGATCGGTCCGGTGCGCCGAACTGGCATCGATCAGCCGCGTTCCGGTCCCTGCCAGGCGCGGCACGATCTCGCGCGCCGCATCGTCGGGCAGGCACAGCACCGCTACATCCGCCTCCCGATAGGCCGCCAGCCGCGCGTCGACATCCTTGCGTTCGCTCTCGCCCAGCTGCACCAGCGCGAGGTCGTCCCGCCCCGCCAGCCGCGCGCGGATCTGTAGACCCGTTGTCCCGGCCTCGCCATCGATGAACACCTTGAACGCCATCTTGTTTTCCCGTTCCGAGGCAGCCCCATGCCGCCCGCGCTTCTCCTACCAGCCCCACCCCGGCGGCGCAATCATCGCAACCCCGGGTCCGATGCCACCCGGACCGGCCCCGTCAGGTCGCCCAGCGCCACGATCTGCCGCCCCGCCGCATCGAAATTCTCCGGCGCCAGCCAGGCCCCGAACGCCGCGTGCAGCCCCGGCCATTCCTTGTCGGTCACCGCGAACCAGGCCGTATCGCGGTTTCGCCCCTTGACCACTATCGCCTGGCGGAAAATCCCCTCATACGAGAACCCCAGCCGCTCCGCCGCCCGCCGCGACGGCAGGTTCAGCGCATTGCATTTCCACTCGTACCGCCGATAGCCGGCTCCGAAGGCGTGGCCCATCATCAGCGCCATCGCCTCGGTCGCCGCCCGTGTCCGCTGCAGGCAAGGCGCCAGCCAGATGCCTCCCACCTCGATCGAACCCGCCTCCGGCTTGATCCGCATGAACGATGCCGCCCCGCCCCAACGCTCCCGATCCCTGTCGTAAATGGCGAAATAGAGCGGGTCGTCCTTTCCGGTGCGGCTTGCGACCCAGTCTCTGAACCCCTCGAAATCCTGATACGGGCCTGTAGGGAGATAATCCCAGCCCCGCCCCTCCGCATCTTCCCGATCCGCCTCGAAAAGCGCCGCCGCATGCCCCGCGTCCAGCGCCTCCAGCCGCACATACCGCCCCTCCATCGCTTCCCGCGACGGCCAGTCCGGCACGCGCCATCCTTCTACCAACGCACCCAATTCCCGCACAGATATCTCCCTCCAGCCTACTGCCAATCGTCCCGACGCCGGGGCCTGGGAACGTGAGGCCTTGATGCCGGAACAAATCGCGTCCCACAATGAATAAGGTGAGTAACAGGGCGCAAATGTCCACATACCGCGTGCGTGACACGCATCCACGCCCCGCCATCCGCCCATGATCCGAGGCTGCGCACAATCCCCGTATCCCTCGTTTCCCGGCCCCGGGATCACGCCGCGAACATTGCCCGCCCCGATACCCCGAAAACGGCATTTGAACCTCGACGCCCCCCAGCGCCGTCCGCGTTCAGATAGCGTGCTTGCACTCCCCGCGCCAGCCGCCGATAACGCGGGAAAGCTCTTGCAAGGACCGCGCCCCATGACCCAGCCAGCCCTCGATGCCCTCCTCGCCCATGTGAAATCCACCATGGCCCTGCAGCAGGTCGCGGGCCTCCTCGGCTGGGATCAGGAGACCATGATGCCGCGCGCCGCCGCCGCCCAGCGTGGCGAACAGGCCGCAGCACTCGATACCGCCATCCACGCCAGGACCACCGACCCGCGCATCGCCGAATGGCTTGCCGATATCGACCGGGCCGCCCTCGACCCCGTCGCGGACCGCAACGTCGCAGAAATCGCCCGCTCCTACGCCCGCGCCACCCGTATCCCCGCCGATCTCTCGGCCGAGATCGCCCGGGTCACCTCGCAGTCGCAAGGCATCTGGGCCGAGGCTCGCGCCGCCAACCGTTTCGCCGATTTCGCGCCGACCCTTGACTATGTCCTGCGCCTGAAACGCGAGGCCGCCTCCTGCCTCGCCGAACCAGGCCAGTCCCATTACGACGCCCTTCTGGGCGATTTCGAGCCGGGCATGGACACCAAGACCCTCTCTACCCTGCTCGAATCCCTTCGCCCCCGTCTCTCCGCCCTGCGCGCCGCCATCGAGGCCGCGGGCAGCCAGCCCCCGCATCTCACCGGTCGCTATCCCAAGGAGGCCCAACTGGCGCTGGCAAGGACCCTCGCCGAAGCCTACACCTACAATTTCGACGCCGGCCGCCTCGACCTCGCCGTCCACCCGTTCTCGTCCGGGGACTATTCCGACGTCCGCATCACCACACGCGTCGACGAGGCCGATCCCTTCAACTGCCTCTATTCGACCATCCACGAGGTCGGCCACGCCGTCTACGAGCAGAACATCTCGCAGACCCACGCCTTCACCCCGGTCGCCCACCACGCCTCGATGGGGGTCCATGAAAGCCAGTCGCGGATGTTCGAAAACCAGATCGGCCGCTCCCGCGCCTTCGCCGAATTCCTGTTTCCGCAGATGCGCGAGGCCTTCGCCGAGTTCAACATCACCAGCCCGGACGACCTCTACGCCGCCACCAACCGCGTCGAGACCGGCTTCATCCGCACCGAGGCCGACGAGGTCCATTACAACCTCCACATCCTCCTGCGCTTCGAACTGGAACGCGACCTCATCGCCGGGGACCTCCCCGTCGCCGAGCTGGAATCCGAATGGAACCGCCGCTTCGAACGCGACTTTGGCCTCCCCGTCCCCGACGCCAAAAACGGCGTCCTCCAGGACGTCCACTGGTCCGTTGGCCTCTTCGGCTATTTCCCCACCTATTCGCTGGGCAACATCTACGCCGCCCAGCAATTCGTGAAGATGCGCGCCGACATCCCCGACCTCGACACCCGCATCGCCACCGGAGACCTCGCCCCCCTCGTCGGCTGGCTCAAGCCGCGCATCCACGAGCCGGGCAACCTGCATCCGCCGTCCGAGCTCATGGAACAGGTCACCGGCAACCCCGCCGACAGCGCGCCGTTGCTCGACTATCTCGAAGCCAAGTTCGGTGCGCTTTACGGTCTTTAACAAACGACCCGCTTGACGCTTCCGCCTCCAAGCCCCACCAAGAGGTCGGGAGGCGGGTATGGAGCAAGCGGAAATCGTCATCGCGGGCGCAGGCGTCGTCGGCCTCGCAATCGCCCGCCGTCTGGCGCTGGCGGGCCGCGAGGTCATTGTGCTGGAGAAGGAACCGGTCATCGGCTCCGGTATCTCCTCGCGCAATTCCGAGGTGATCCATGCAGGTCTCTACTACCCGACCGGCTCGCTCAAGGCCCGGGCCTGCGTGGCCGGGAACCGCCTGCTGGCCGCCTATTGCACAGAGCACGATATCCCGCACCGTATCTGCGGCAAGCTCGTCGTCGGCTCCGGCGAGGCAGACCGCAAGGCCCTTCTCGCCATCCTCGAACGCGGCACCGCCAACGGTGTCCCCGGCCTGCGCATGCTCTCTCCGGAAGAAACCCGCGCCCGCGAACCGGCGCTGGCCTGCGACATCGCGCTCGACTCCCCCTCCACCGGCATCGTCGACAGCCACGCGCTGATGCTGTCCTTTCAGGGCGAGTTCGAGGCCAATAACGGCTTCATCGCCTTCAACACGCCCATCGAGGCCGGGGCCGTCACCGACACCGGCTTCGAGATCCACACCGGCGGTGCCCAGCCTACCAGCCTCAGATGCACCACCTTCATCAACGCCGCCGGCCTTGGTGCCACCACCATCGCACGCACAATCGAAGGCTCCCCGGCGCCCCCCAGACAATACTACGTCAAGGGCAACTATTTCGAGATCGCCGCCCGCGCGCCCTTCACCCACCTCATCTACCCGGCTCCCGGCCAGGGCCATCTCGGCATCCACCTGACCTTCGACATGACCGGCCGTGCCCGCTTCGGGCCGGACGCGCACTGGGTCGACGACGACGCCGACTACGAGGTCGACGAGACCCGCGCGGAAGACTTCTACGCCGCGATCCGTCGCTACTGGCGCGACCTTCCCGACAATTCTCTGAAGCCCGCCTATACCGGCATCCGCCCGAAACTGGTGCCCAAAGGCACGCCGGACGCCGATTTCCGCATTGACGATCCCGGGACCCACGGCATCCCCGGCCTCATCCACCTTTACGGAATCGAAAGCCCGGGTCTGACCGGCGCATTGGCGCTGGCGGAGGAGGTCTATCGAAGGGCGATCTCACCGTGACACCCGACCGGGACCTCCGGCCCGGATCAGGTCACTGACACCCGGCCTCCGCCCAGAGCCGGACATTGGTCTTGAAGGTGCCGCCATAGGGATGCTCTTTCCGCGAGACGAATTCCGAGCCGTTGGTGACGTAGAAATTCCCCTGATCGCACAAGGCCTGCTTGGTCCACTGATGACAGTTCGAGCATTGCTGACCTTTCCACAATTCCTCCGGGATCCCCTCGATCGGTGGGAAAAGCGGGCTTCCGGCGACCAGTTCGGCCAGCGACTTACCGACGATCTCGGGTGCCCCCTCGGTGACCGGGGCTGTGAAACTGGCGACCGGGGTCGTGACGGTGACGGTCCCGGCTTGCGCCGCGGGTGGATCGGTGGGCGCGACCATCGCCAGATCGGTATCGGGCTCCTCGGGGGGGAGATTGTTCAACTCGGCCTGCACGAGGGCCGCGAAGACACCCTGCGGATAGGCGGCGAGATAGGCCTCCAGATCAGAGCGGGCAAGCGAGGTCATCGCGGTCTCGAACAGCGCGGTCTCTTCGGGGCTGGCCTGGAACGGCGAGGCGCCGGAAGTGACGGCGGGTGTCTGGGTCTCGGTCGCTACGGATTTCTGGGTCGGCTGAAGCGCCGGCGGGGCCGGCGTGGTGACCTGACCGCTTTCCACCGCCAGAAGCAGACCGCGGGCTTCCTCGGAATGGGCCCCGTCGGGATAGACCTCGAGGAACAGTGCCAGCTGCTCGGGGTCGTTGGTATTGCGCACCGAGCTCCACAGGAGGGTCTCCATCGGGTCGGCCCTTTCTTCCTCGATAAAGGCGAAATCCGCCACCAGCGAGGACGCGTCCCAGGGCGTCTGTTGGCCGCCAGTGGACTGCAGAACGTCGATCCGAACCTGCTTGAACACCTGCTCGATGGCCAGTCCCGGCACCTGAATGGCATCGGCCAGCGCCTTGGTGAAGGGGCTGTTCGAACCGACACCATCGACGGCGACACTCCCGGGCGCGGTGGCATAGGACAGGAAGGACCCGGTCGGTGCATCCATCTCGGCCAGACCGTCATCGAGCCGGGCGGCACCGACAAAGGGATTGTTCCGGCAGGCATCGAGTATGACGATATTGGTGACGTTCCGGGCGCTTTCCATCTGGCGCAGCACCCAGTCGGCCTCGACGCCGACCAGATCGAGATCGGCC
This sequence comes from Paracoccaceae bacterium, assembly GCA_050299335.1. Taxonomy (GTDB): domain Bacteria; phylum Pseudomonadota; class Alphaproteobacteria; order Rhodobacterales; family Rhodobacteraceae; genus JBNKVT01. Next base: position 64,344 of record JBNKVT010000042.1, read on the forward strand.
TCGTGCTGGATCTTCGCATCCGTCGGGATCAGGAAGTTGGCCCCATGCGACTGCACCCCGTGCCCAGCATAATAGAAGAGCCCCACCGTATCGGGCCCGGATTCGCGCAGCTGGCGGCCGAAATCGGCGATCTTGGTCTTCATCAGGAACTGGTTGGCATCGGTCAGGAGGGTGACCTGAAAGCCGATCCGCTCCAGCGTGATCGCCATCAGCTCGGCATCCGAGCGCGGATTGGCCAGGCCTGAGACGTGCTCGTACCCGCCATTGCCGATCAGCAGCGCGATCCGTTTCTGGGCCCAGGCGGGACCGGAAACCAGGACCAGTAACGCGACAAGAAACCTCAGCACCGCAACATCCTCCGGCAAAGCGACGGCGCACAGAATACGCCCGCGACCGTCAGTTTCAAGCGCCCCCTCCTAAAATTGATCCTTGATATTGTCTTGACGAATACAGGACCAAGGACCTGCTTTTCAGACGCGCAGGCGACAGTTCCGTTCAAAAAGTGTCTTTTTCCCGTTACAAACACGCAAGGGGCGGTTACGTTGTGGTCAGGAATTTTGTCAGCATTAAGATCAGGAGTTCGCCATGAAACGATTGATCCCCGCGCTCGCCGCGTTTGTGCTCGCCGGCACCGCTGCGGCCCAGAACAATCCGCTGGAACCGGGTTGGGAGTTGAACCCTGAAAGCTCCACCCTGCAATTCCAGTCGGTCAAGAAGGGTTCGGTGGTCGAGACCTCTGAATTCGCCACATTCTCGGGCGGCATCGACCCGACCGGGCTGACCACGGTCAAGGTGGTGCTCGACTCGGTCGACACCAAGGTCGACCTGCGCAACGTCCGGATGCGCTTTCTGTTCTTCGAGACCTTCCTGCATCCCGAGGCCACGGTCACCGCCCGCATCAGCCCCGCCGTCGCCGCCGAACTGGCGACAGCACGGCGCAAGACCGTGCCTGTCGATTTCGAGCTGGACCTACACGGGGTCAAGAAACAGCTCCAGATCGACGTGGTGGCCACGCTGATCACCGACGACATGGTCTCGGTCGCCTCGGCGGCGCCGCTGGTGATCGCGCTTGAGGACTTCAACCTGATCGAAGGGATGAACAAGCTTCAGGATGCCGCGAACGTCACCATCACGCCCTCGGGCTCGGTCTCCTTCGATTTTGTCTTCAACCGTATCGGAGGTCCGGTCGATCAGCAGGTCGCCGCCGTTGGCGAGCCGGCGACCCCGGTCCAGCCCGCCCCGACCGTGGACGAGGAGTTCACTCTGGAATCCTGCAAGGGCCGGTTCGAAATCCTCTCCCAGGCCAACGCCATCTATTTCAATTCCGGCTCGGCAAATCTCTCGAACGAGAGCACGCCGCTGCTCACCCAGGTGATCGACATCATCAACAAATGCCCCGAACTGACCATCGTCGTCGAAGGCCACACCGATTCCGTTGGCGGCGAGCAACTCAACCAGCGCCTGTCGGAGGCCCGCGCTGCGTCGGTAGCGGGGTATCTGGTCAATGCCGGTATCCCGGATTACCAGATCACCTCCATCGGTTACGGCGAGACTCGGCCCGTCGCCGATAACGACACCGACCGCAACCGCGCCCGCAACCGCCGCATCCAGTTCGCGGTTGCCGAATAGGTTCACATGCAGGGTGCGCGCGTCGCATGCACCCTGCGCCCCGGCACGGTCGGGCTCGGCGCCGACCTTCAAGTAAGCAACCGAAATCTTTCAAAGATTTCGGCCGCCTTCTTCGAAAGAAGGCGGGTCGCCATCGGGACAGGATCGGGTGATTTCGCGCAGTCAATGGTGACGATGAAACACAGTCCAGCGCGCCTCTCTTGCAATCCGGCGGTTTGACCCCACGTTTCCAAATGCATTAACATTTGGTTAACGAGGCTTTTCATGCGCGCATTGACGGTATCCTTTCTCGTCGCCTTTCCCTTGGCAGGTGTAATTCTTGCTGTTTCATCCAGCCGTCCCGCCGACGCCCAATCCTGCGATCCCAATTATGCCGGGGCCTGCGTTCCGACAGCTTCCGATGTCGATTGTGCGGGGGGATCCGGCAACGGTCCCGCCTATGTTCGAGGCCCGGTCTATGTGATCGGCCGTGACATTTACGGCCTGGACAGGGACGGTGACGGTGTCGCCTGCGAAAAATAGCAAGCCGCGAAGTAGAATCCTTGGAAATTAACATTCCAGAAACTATTTTTCGCAACGAAATCAATGATAATTCGGGTTTTGCACGCGTGCAAACCCGCGTTAGACCCCCAATTTCGCCCGGATAATCTCGTTCACGGTCTTGGGGTTCGCCTTGCCCCCCGTCGCCTTCATCACCTGTCCCACGAACCACCCCGTCATCGACGGTTTTTCCTTCGCCTGGGCGACCTTCTCAGGGTTCGCCGCCAGCACCTCGTCGACCGCCGTCTCGATGGCCCCGGTATCGGTGACCTGCTTCATCCCCCGCGCCTCGACGATCTCCGCCGGATCGCCGCCCTCGGCCCAGACGATCTCGAACAGGTCCTTGGCGATCTTGCCCGAAATATCGCCCTTGCCGATCAGGTCGATGATGCTGCCGAGCTGGGGGGCGGAGATCGGCGAAGTCTCGATGGTGAGGCCTTCCTTGTTCAGCCGCCCGAACAACTCGTTGATCACCCAGTTCGCCGCGATCTTACCGTCCCGCCCCCGGGCCACGTCCTCGAAGAAGCCGGCATTGGCCGTATCGGCGGTCAGCACACCGGCATCGTATTCGGTCATGCCGTATTCGGTCACGAACCGCGCCTTTTTTTCGTCCGGCAGCTCCGGAAGCGTCGAGGCGATCCCATCCACCCAGGTCTGCTCGAAAGTCAGGGGCAGGAGGTCGGGGCAGGGGAAGTAGCGGTAGTCCTGGGCCTCCTCCTTGGACCGCATCGACCGCGTCTCGCCCTTGGTCGGGTCGTAGAGGCGGGTTTCCTGGTCCACCTTGCCACCGTCCTCGATGATGGCGATCTGACGCCGGGCTTCATATTCGATGGCCTGCTGAATGAAGCGCATGGAGTTCATGTTCTTGATCTCGCAGCGGGTACCGAGATGGCCGAAATCGCCGGTTTCGCGGTAGCGTTCGTAATCACCGGGTCGGCAGACGGAGACGTTCACATCGGCCCGCATCGAGCCCTCCTGCATGTTGCCGTCGCAGGTGTCGAGATAGCGCAGGATCTGGCGGAGTTTGCGGACGTATTCGGCGGCCTCCTCCGGCCCGCGGATATCAGGGCGCGAGACGATCTCCATCAGGGCCACGCCGGTGCGGTTGAGGTCGACGAATGACATTTCGGGGTCCATGTCGTGGATCGACTTGCCGGCGTCCTGTTCAAGATGGATGCGCTCGACCCGGACCTTGCGGGCGATGCCGGGTTCCATGTCGACGAGGATTTCGCCCTCGCCGACGATCGGGTGGTAGAGCTGGGATATCTGGTAGCCCTGGGGCAGGTCGGGGTAAAAGTAGTTCTTGCGGTCGAACTGCGAGAACAGGTTGATCCCAGCCTTCAGGCCCAGCCCGGTGCGGACGGCCTGTTCGACGCAGAATTCGTTGATGACAGGCAGCATGCCGGGCATGGCGGCGTCGATCAGCGAGACGTTGGAATTGGGCTCGGCGCCAAACTCGGTCGAGGCACCCGAGAACAGCTTGGCCTTCGACTTGACCTGGGCATGGACCTCCATGCCGATGACCAGTTCCCAATCCTCCTTCGCCCCGGAAATGACCTTGGGTTTGGGTTCGGTATAGGACAGTTCAGCCATGATAATCCGCTCGCATCGGTTCGCAGTCCTTCTAGGCAAGGTCGGGGCGAGGGGCAAGCCGGTTGCGAGCCCTTCGGGACTCAGCAAGCCCGGTGCAGAGCCTCAGTGGTTGGGGCTGGGTCACTGTTCCATCGGTTTTTCGAAAATGTCCGGCCTGTGAACATTATCATATTCAGGAAATTACCGGCTGCCTTGATATACTGCGAAGGTTTATCAAAATGGGCGTTGTTGGGAGGGCATGGTGGTGGACAGGCCGCAAGACTCTTCATTGACGGACTGGCTCGAGAGCCAGCCGAATGTGGTCAGGCTCACGCTTCTTACCCGGGCTGCCATGCGGCAATTTCCTCTGGTACAAAACGAATTGCGCCGGGCCACCTCCAGTGAGGACCTCGCACGCCTGCGTTCGGACGTGATCCTGAGACTTTACAGAGCCGTTTCGGCGGCCTGGATCACCGCGATCTGGTCCGATCCGCGCGCGTTGAATCTGCCGCTGGGGAATGTCTTCAGAGAGGTCAATCTCTGGATGCAGTCCGATAGCATGGATTCCAATTTCACGGGCGGCCGACAACTGGCAGCCCTATCGGTGGATTTCGCCAGCTTCTGGTCGTCAAACCCGCTCCCTGATACCCATATCGAAGACTTTGACCTGAGCCTGCTGACCTTCGATACCGAGGGTCTGGACGACATCATGCGCGACCGCGCCCTGCTCGAAGAGGGCGAGGTGCGGCCAGAAGATCTGCCGCTGATGCCTCTCTTCGATCCGGCCTCGCCGCAGGGTCGCGCCTTCTGGGAGCTTCCGCGCGATTTCAAGGCTTCGGAACGGCAGGTAAACGGCAGGGAGAGCCTCGCCTCGCTCTGGGTAGACCTTCGCCGACACCTTCTGGAAACCGGTGAGGGCTGGGAAGTCTGGACCGACTGGTTTGCGGCCCGTCTGCGGGGGGGCTGGACCCATGGGCAGCGCAATGACGGGGAGAATCTCGAGATCGAGATGGCGCGGGTATTTCTCGAACAGCACTATTGGGACCAGGGCGCCGGGGCGGTGAATGACCAGATCCTGCATCTTATCAGCGATCAGAACTATCGCCGGCAGGTGCTCGGAGCACACGGTATTGAGATTGACGGCGACATTACGGTGGCGCCGCAGCAGGATGAGACCGAGGCGCCGCCTCAAAGCGAAACTCCGGCGACCCATGCCCGCGAGAATGTCCGGACCCATGCCGACGATCCAGCCATCGAGGACCAGCTCAACCGGCGGCCCTTCGCGGCGGCGATTGTCGAGAAAATGAACGAAGTGCGGCGGATGGGCGGGCGTGACGGGTTCGCGGTGCATCTGCATGGGCCTTGGGGGTCGGGCAAGACCTCGATCCTGAACTTCATGGGCGAGTACCTGACTTCGGATCACGAGAAGCCCGAGGATCGCTGGATCGTGGTGCGGTTCAACGCCTGGGAAAACGAGCGTATCAACCCGCCCTGGTGGCCGCTGCTGGAGGCGGTGAATGACGGGGCGAAAGCGTCATTCGCTAAATGGACCTGGATTGACGGGCACCGGCGGCAGGCACTGAGAGGGGTCTGGCATCGGTGGCTTCGCAACACGCGCTGGTGGCCGCGTATCGTGTTCGGATCACTGGCTGTCGTTGCCGGGATCATCTTTTTGATGTCCTTCACGCAGGCCTCGCTTGGGGACTGGTCAAAGGCCCTTGGGGCAGTCAGTTCCGTTTCGGCACTTCTTGCGGTCTTTTCGTCGCAGCTCATGGGACTGGTGCACGGGTCGAGTGCGGCTGCCGCAAGCGTAAATCAGCTTTCCAGCGACACGATGCGGCCGTTTATCAAGATTTTTTCCGATCTCGTCGAGACGACGGGACAGCCGGTCGTAATCTTCATCGACGATCTCGACCGATGCGGGGCCGATTATGTGGTCGACCTGCTGGAGGGGGTGCAGACGCTGTTTAGGCATCCGCAGGTCGCCTATGTGATCGCTGCCGACCGCAAGTGGATACGGGCGAGTTTCGAGGCGCGCTATGCGGGGTTCTCGGCGCCGATGGGTCGGGCGGGGCAGCCTCTGGGGTATCTGTTCCTGGAAAAGATCTTCCAGATTTCGACAACGGTGCCGGGGATGGGCCGGGCGGGGAACCGGTTCTGGAAAGGCTTGTTGATCGAAGGTGCGGCTGGTGGAGCGGGGGACGGGACAGGACAGGTGGAGGTGCCGGAACCGGTTCTGTCGCCGGAGGTCTTCGACGAGACTGTCCGACAGGAGCGGCGGAAGATCTCGGAAAAGCTCAGTGGGGAGACGACTCAGGCCAATCTCGATGCCTATGTTGCCGAGGCAGGTCACAGCTCGGTGGCGCGGGCGGCGGCGGCGCTGGAGCTTGCGAGCGCGCCAGCCGCTCAGGCGGAATCGGCGCATATGCTGGAGAACTACAAGCAGGCAGTGCCTGAAAACCCCCGCGGCATGAAACGGATCGTCAATGCCTTCGGGCTGCGGCGGGCGATCCGGATGCTGGAAGGAAGCACCATCCCGCTTGACGCGATGGCCCGTTGGACGATCATCGAGCAGCGCTGGCCTGAACTGGCCGACGTGCTGGCCGTGCAGCCTTCACTGGTGGACGATTTGTCGAAGGCCCTGCCGCCGAAGGAGGTGGAGAAGCTGCCGCAAGGCATCCGGGTGCTTGCCAACGATCCCGATCTGATCGCCGCTCTGAGTTCAAATCAGGGCCCCGCACTCGGCGCTGCCGAAATCAGGGATATCGTCGGGCATTGACCTTCGGGTTCAGCACGCCAACAGCCAACGAAGGTTGTAAAGCTGCGGCTTCGCCAAGTCAGGCTCTCTGACGGGGAGTACCGGCGAAATGCCCGGCGGTACCGGGCTCAGTGATAGGTGTAGGTACCGATCTCGCAGATATTGATGTTTTCCGAGACCAGCACATCGCCATCGTCGAACACGGCCTTGAAATCGAACATGCAATAGCCCGAGCCGTCGTCGAAATTGATGATCATGGTGCGGCCTGACGGCAGGACGTCGGGGCCGAAAATGTCCTCTTCCCAGGAATTGGTGCCGGTGTTTGAACCGTAGAATTCCATGATCGTGTAGCCGGTCTTGTTGATGATCTGCACCCGGCGGTCGAGGGCCGCGGCCGGCGTTACCGAGGCGGCGGCGAGGCAGAGGCCGGCAAGGACGGTAGGGACAGCGCGGATGTGCATGAGGGTACTCCTTTATTCTCGCTACGAGGTGACTGACGGGACTGAAACAGGCAAATGTGGAGAAAAGATGAAGAAGCGGTTAGCGGAGCCAGTCCACCTGCAGCGAAGGCGTGGCTCCATCTTGAGGGAAGTGTGGTGCTGGCGGGCCAGCGCAGCAATCCCACCACCAAGCTGATCCTGATCCTTTCAGGCATCGTCGTCGCCGTCTTTTTCGGGATCGGGCTGCTTCTGGGGATGATCCCGAAAAACAGCAGTTCCAGTTCCTCCGACGGGTCGTCCTTCGGCGGTGGCAGCTCTGGCGGGGGCGGGGCGAGCGGCAGGTGGTAGGACGCTTCGGTCGGCGGCGTTTGGTTCGAGATTAAACCAGATTGTCGACGCAGGCTTTATGTTGAACCGTATGTTGAACCGTCGAATGGTCGGTAAGCGGTCGTGGTGACAGACTGTTGCCGAAACGGGATCGCAAGCTGTCCTGACGGAAATGGGCGGGTGAGGCACGGAAACGAGAACAATTATTGCTAATTGTTTCCGCTCAACTTGTTGAAAAGACAATGTTTCTGTTTTTACGCACGCGAGCAGTCCGACCCTGTCCGACCGCCCGCTCTTTCAAGGCGAATTTGCGTGATCCTGCGTGAGAAAGTTGGTGATTTGAAAATATCGGAGGTGTCCCACAAGTGTTGATCAGCCAACCGGAACTGGTTGGCCGAAACCGAAAAACACACTCGAAAGGATAGACAGATGAAAACCACCGTTGCAGCGATTGCCCTCGTCCTCGGCGCCTCCGCCCCGGTCTTTGCGATGACCGCCGAACAGCAGCTCCATGACAACGTCTCGAACCACGTGCAGCGGATCGACAGCGCCATCGTGCTGCCGGATCTGACGACGAAGGACCTCGCCTTTCTCAAAGGTGTCGTCGACGATTCTTCGGACAGCGATTCCGAAAAGGCCTCCAAGATCCGGTTCTATATCTCCAACCTTTGATGGTGCGGGCTTTCGAACCCTCTCCCTACAGCAGTCCGTGGCCTCTTTTGCAGGCCACGGACAACTCTGCTCGGGCCGCGTTTTCCGTCCCGGACCGCTTGCATCCCGGCGGCTCTCTTCCCATCTCCTGAATAAGCGGCGCACCCGGCGTGGTGCGCGGAACTCTGGGCCGAAATGTCCCGTGCCTTAATGGGCGGGCAGCGAGGCGCCGAAAAAGGAGAGTGACACATGAACTTCGAGAAGTTCACCGAGCGGGCGCGGGGATTCGTGCAGGCCGCTCAGACCATCGCGATGCGCGAGGATCATCAGCGTTTCCTTCCCGACCATCTGCTGAAGGCACTTCTGGACGATGACCAGGGGATGTCGGCCAATCTCATCAAACAGGCCGGGGGCGATCCCACCCGGGCGATGAGTGCGAACGAGACCAATCTCGGCAAGGTGCCGAAGGTGCAGGGCTCGGACCAGGTCTATCTCGATGGCCAGACCGCGAAGGTGATCGACGAGGCGCAGAAGCTGGCTGACAAGGCCGGGGACAGCTATGTGACTGTCGAACGGCTGCTGACCGCGCTGGCGGTGGTGAAGTCGTCCGCCAAGGATGCGCTGACCGAGGCCGGGGTGACGGCGCAGGCGCTGAATGCGGCGATCAACGATATCCGCAAGGGCCGGACCGCCGATAGTGCGTCGGCGGAGGACAGTTTCGAGGCGCTGAAGAAATACGCCCGCGACCTGACCGAGGCCGCCCGCGAGGGCAAGATCGATCCGATCATCGGCCGCGACGAGGAAATCCGGCGCACGATGCAGGTGCTGAGCCGCCGGACCAAGAACAACCCGGTGCTGATCGGCGAACCGGGCGTCGGCAAGACGGCGATTGCCGAGGGGCTGGCACTCAGGATCATCAATGGCGATGTGCCCGAGAGCCTTGAGAACAAGCGGCTGATGGCGCTCGATATGGGGGCGCTGATTGCCGGGGCAAAGTATCGCGGCGAGTTCGAGGAGCGGCTAAAGGCGGTGCTCAACGAGGTCACCCATGCCGCCGGGGAAATCATCCTTTTCATCGACGAGATGCATACGCTGGTTGGCGCGGGCAAGTCGGAAGGGGCGATGGATGCGTCGAACCTGTTGAAACCGGCGCTGGCGCGGGGCGAACTGCACTGCGTGGGTGCGACGACGCTGGATGAATACCGCAAGCATGTCGAAAAGGACGCGGCCCTGGCGCGGCGTTTCCAGCCGGTTTTCGTGACCGAGCCGACGGTGGAGGACACGATCTCGATCCTGCGCGGGATCAAGGAGAAATACGAGGTCCATCACGGGGTGCGGATCATGGACTCGGCGCTGGTGGCGGCGGCGACGCTGAGCCACCGCTACATCACCGACCGCTTCCTGCCCGACAAGGCCATCGACCTGATGGACGAGGCGGCCTCGCGGCTGCGGATGGAGGTGGACAGCAAGCCCGAGGAGCTCGACAAGCTCGACCGCGACATCCTGCAAAAGCAGATCGAAGCGGAGGCGCTGAAGAAGGAAACCGATGCGGCGTCGCAGGATCGGCTGGAGAAGCTGGAAGGCGAACTGGCGGCCTTGCAGGAGCAGTCGGCAGCGATGACCGCCCGCTGGCAGTCGGAACGCGACAAGCTGGCCGGGGCGCGGGACATCAAGGAACAGCTGGATCACGCCAGGGCGCAGCTGGATCAGGCCAAGCGCGAGGGCAATCTCGCCAAGGCCGGGGAGTTGCAGTTCGGGGTGATCCCGGGGCTGGAAAAGCAGCTGGTCGCGGCGGAGGAAGCCGAGGAAAGCGACGTGATGGTCGAAGAGGCGGTGACGCCGCAGCATGTCGCGGGCGTCGTCGAGCGCTGGACCGGCATTCCGGTCGACAAGATGCTGGAGGGCGAGCGCGAAAAGCTTCTCCGGATGGAAGATGAAATCGGCAGGCGCGTGATCGGTCAGGAAGAGGCGGTCTCGGCGGTGTCGAATGCCGTACGACGGGCAAGGGCGGGTCTGAGCGACCCGAACCGGCCGATGGGCTCGTTCCTGTTCCTCGGGCCGACCGGCGTCGGCAAGACCGAACTGACCAAGGCGCTGGCCGAGTATCTCTTCGACGACGACACCGCGATGACCCGCGTGGATATGTCGGAGTTCATGGAGAAACACGCCGTCGCCCGTCTGATCGGCGCGCCTCCGGGCTATGTCGGTTATGATGAGGGCGGGGTGCTGACCGAGGCGGTCAGGCGGAGGCCCTATCAGGTGATCCTGTTCGACGAGGTCGAAAAGGCGCATCCCGATGTCTTCAACGTGCTGTTGCAGGTGCTCGATGACGGGCGGCTGACGGACGGGCAGGGGCGGACGGTGGACTTCAAGAACACCCTGATCGTGCTGACCTCGAACCTTGGTAGCCAGGCGCTGTCCCAGATGGCCGAGGGCGAGGATGCCGAGCAGGCGAAGGATCAGGTGATGGTCGCCGTGCAGGCGCATTTCCGGCCCGAATTCCTGAACCGGCTGGATGAAATCGTCATCTTCGACCGGCTGAGCCGGGCGGATATGGACGGCATCGTCGATATCCAGCTGGCGATCCTTGATGCCCGGCTGGCGGCGCGCAAGATCGTGTTGAAGCTGGACGCCGATGCCCGCACCTGGCTCGCCAACCGGGGCTATGACCCGGTCTACGGCGCGCGCCCCCTGAAGCGGGTGATCCAGAAGGCGCTGCAGGATCCGCTGGCCGAGTTGCTGCTGGCCGGTGAGGTGCTGGACGGCGAGACGGTGACGGTGACGGCGGGGGCTGAGGGGCTGATCCTTGGCGATCATGCCACCGGGAAAAAGCCCAAGGAGGCCGTGGTGCATTGAGCATCGCCGAAATGACCACCGCATGGCCCTGCCGGAAACGGCGGGGCCTTTTTCGTTCCGCCGGTCCCGTAATCTTGTCAGTTTCCGTCAGGATAGCTGGCAGCGCCGGCAGAAAACGGTGTGATCAGCGCAAGGATCCACTTAGAACGTAATGCGAACAATAACTGGAGGAACCCGATGCTCAAGATCGACTATGCCGAATTGCCGACCGCCGACATGGCCGCCAGTCAGGCTTTTTTCAAGAAGGCCTTCGGCTGGGGCTTTCAGGACTACGGCCCCGAATACCAGGCCTTTGCCGATGCCGGTCTCGATGGCGGACTTGACGGATCGTCGGGCCGGTCGAAAGCCCCGCTGGTGATCCTGAAGGCCGACGATCTTGAAGCCGCCCTGTATTCGGTTCGGGGGGCCGGAGGCGAAATCACCGCCGAAATCTTCGCCTTCCCCGGCGGCCGCCGCTTCCATTTCCGCGAACCTGGCGGCAACGAAATGGCAGTCTGGTCGGAATCCTGACCCACAAAAGACGCCCCGTCCATCCGGACGAGGCGCCTTTCTCCTTGCGCGGTCATCGGCTTCCCAGCCTGTACCGCCCGGTCTTCCGACCACAAATTCCTTTCTTCTTGCTTAAAATATCCCCGCCGGAGGCCCGTCATTGCCGGAGGCAATGACCAGCAAAGGCGTAACGCCGCAGGCGTTTCATTTCGAAAGCCGCGCCCTGTCACAAACCCTGCCGCAATCGTGACCCGCATGTCAGGGAATTTCGGGCATAAGATCCCATATTCCGAGAAACAGCCCAAAGATACGAGTGCAAAGCCCCATGCTGATCCGTCACGCCCCGAAAGTCCGATCTTCGGAAATCACCCCGAAATCCGCCTGGCTGAACCGCCGTGAAATCCTGGCCGGCAGCGCGGCTGCCCTGACCATCGGCGCGGGAGCCGCAAGGGCGGAAAAGCTGAACTTCACCGCGTCAACCTCGTCCCTGCGTGGGGAATTGACGCCTTTTGACGCGGTCACCGAATACAACAATTTCTACGAATTCGGCACCGGCAAGGGCGATCCGGCCGCCCATGCCCATGCGCTCACCACCGATCCCTGGTCGGTGAAGATCGACGGGCTCTGCAACCGGCCCGGCACCTATGCGCTGGAGGATATCGTCAAGGCGTCCCAGCTTGAGGAACGCATCTACCGCTTCCGCTGCGTCGAGGCCTGGTCGATGGTCGTGCCCTGGATCGGCTTTCCGCTGGCCGATGTCCTGAAACGTGCCGACCCGCAGGGCTCCGCCAAATACGTCGCCTTCGAGACCCTGGTCCGTCCCGAAGAGATGCGCGGCCAGCGCAGCCGCCTGCTCGACTGGCCCTATCGCGAGGGCCTGCGTCTCGACGAGGCGATGCACCCTCTGACCATCCTCGCCACCGGTCTTTACGGTGAGACGCTTCCGAACCAGAACGGCGCGCCGCTGCGGCTGGTTGTGCCGTGGAAATACGGTTTCAAGTCGATCAAATCCATCGTCCGCATCTCCTTCACCGACACCGAACCGCCGATCACCTGGAACATGCAGGCCCCGTCCGAATACGGCTTCTATTCCAACGTAAACCCCGAGGTCTCGCATCCCCGCTGGTCCCAGGCGACCGAACGCCGGGTCGGGGCCGGGTTGTTCGCGGGCCGAGAACCGACGCTGAAATTCAACGGCTATGGCGACGAGGTCGCCGGGCTCTATGCCGGCATGGACCTCGCGCAGTATTATTGATCCCATGTCGATCGCAGCCCCCATCAACACCGCCTTGCGGAAACTGCCGGTCTGGCCCTTCTATATCCTCGGCCTTGTCCCGATGGCCTGGCAGTTCTGGCAAGGTCTCCAGAACAATCTCGGCGCCGACCCGGTGAAGGCGCTGGAGCATTTCTACGGGCTGACGGCGCTGCAGCTGCTGATCGCCACGCTCACCGTCACCCCGCTCCTGCGGCTCGCCCGCATCAACCTGATGCGTTTCCGGCGCATGCTGGGGCTGATGGCGTTTTTCTACGTTGCCGCCCATTTCGTCATCTACCTCTTCCTCGACCTGCAGCTTCTCTGGGGCCAGATCTGGGAGGACCTCACCAAGCGGCCCTATATCATTCTGGGCACGGTCGGGCTTGTCTGCCTGCTCCCGCTGGCGCTGACCTCCAACGACTGGTGCTTGCGGAAACTGGGCGGTGCAAACTGGCGCCGCCTCCACTGGCTGGCCTATCCTGCCACTCTGGCCGCGGCGATCCACTATGTGTGGCTGGTGAAATCCTGGCCATTGGAGCCGCTGGTCTATGCCGGTATCGTCATCGTACTCCTTGCGTGGCGGGTGTTGCGGCGCTGGAAACCGGCCGCTCTCGTCGCCCGCGTGCGCCGGGCGCCAGAGGACATACGAACATCCACAGCGGGATGATCCGGTTTCCAGCCGTCAGTTCCCGTCGGTCTTTCGGTACGGGCGCCCCCGAAATCCCCAAAAGCCCAACATCAGCCCCAAAGCGGCCAGCAATTGCCCGGCCACATCCATCAGTCGATCAGCCGCATCCTGTCGCCCGATCCCCCAGGCCACCAGCGCCCCCGGCATCTGCATGAGCGCCCGCAGGACCATTCGCAGGATCCTGCGGATGACTTTCGCCGATCCGACCCAGAACCCGCGGTGCTTGCGCAGGATGGAGGGAACCTGTGCATAGGCCAGAATGCGTCGCTGGATCGCCTTGCCGGTTTTGGAGCGCCCCGCCTCGACCGGTACATTAACGATCGCCTCCCGCGTCCAGATCACCTTCTTGCCCGCCCCCTTCAGCGTCAGCAGGAAATCGAGATCCTCACCACCGGTCAGGTTGTAACCCAGGTCGAACCGGAACCCGCCGCCCTCGGGATCGACCAAAGCGCGGCTGATCATGAAATTGGCCGCCCCCATATAGGTGGCCACGTCCCCGGTCTGCCGTTTGCGCCCCTCCGGCATCGGCATCCGCCACCTGGCGCCCTCGGGCCGCAGCACCCTGACATCACCGCTGACCGCTTCCGCCTCGGGAAAGCGGCGGGTCACGTCGAGCAGTCGCACCAGCCAGTCCGGATCGGGATAATTGTCGTCATCGGTGGTGGCGATCCAGTCGGCCCCGGTCTCGAAGGCCACGTCCAGCGCACGGTTCCGCGCCCGGCAGATCCCCGGACGCGGCTCATGGGCGAAAGTGATGTCGAGCCGGTCGCGAAAATCCTCCAGCACCGGCCCGACACGGGGCTCGTCATCATTTTCCACCACGACCACCTTGAGGGCGAATTCTGAAACCTCAAGGCGGGTGAATGCTTCGAGCGCCCGGCCCAACATGTTGGGCCTTCGGCGGGTACAAAGAGCTATGGCGACGATCATCAACACATCCAGAGCAATCGGAACATGCTGGCAGCCAGCGCATCCCCGTCCCGGATATCTAGCCCTCGGACCGGCGGAACCTCAAGCTTTGCATGGAAATACGGGGTGGATTTGGGACTGGACCGAAGCCGCGTAAGAAAATGACATTTTTTTGAAAAAAGCCCTTGCGCGACTCTGCCGAACTGCCTAGATAACGCTCCACCGACAGAGACACTGTCGGTCACATCAGAGATGATCGGGCGGTTGGGCGCTAGAGATAGCGGGTCGTTCGGTTGTTTCGTGCTCTTTGACATTGCTATTTTAAGACGAAGAGATATGCGGGGTGTTTGGTTCGTTTCGACGGATTGGAGCTTTGCATGTCGGCCAGATAGGGGTTTCGGCCTCGATGATTCTGGTTAGTCAGCTTCACTGTTTGGCAGGTT
>JBNKVT010000043.1:0-41060 GCA_050299335.1 Paracoccaceae bacterium
TTTGCCGAGCGTTTCTTCAACAAACTCAAACACTTCCGCGCGGTCGCCACACGTTATGACAAGCGTGACGACAACTTCCTCGCCTCCGTCCAACTCGCCTCTATCCGCATTTGGTTGCGGAGTAATGAGTCGGTGGCCTAGGGTGCCGATCACGCGACAAGCAGCAAAGGGGGCGTGACGAATGCCATGGTGCGTGCCAGCCGGCCAGAACCGGGCCGCCGGACCGGAAGCGGGCGCCGAGCCTTGCCGCTTCGGCCGCCGCGCCTTGCCCGCCTGACCGCCGCCGATGGCGATCCTGTGCGAAAAGGCCCGCATTCTGTTCCTGCCGGGGATCGGCGAGGAAAGCACCGCGCTGAAGCGCGTCATTCACCTGATCGAGACGGGACGCGAGGCCGGGGACGATATCGACAACCAGCCCGTGTTCGAGACGGTCCCCTTGCCGCGCTTCTGGTCGCCGCCGCCGGGGTATGAGACCCTGGGTTTCATCAAGGACCCGATCCACCGGCTGTTCGACATCTGGCGCTTCCTGGCCAACCCCGCCGCTTTCGAGCGCACGGGCAGTCTCGCGGCCCTGGAGGCGAAGGGCCTCGATCCCGACCCGGATTTCGCCGGGTTCGTCACCCGCCTTGGGGCCTACCGCCGCCTGTCGCCTGAAATCGGGACCGCCTGTCTGCCGGTGCGGCGGTTCCTCGGCCCGGCCGCGTCCCGGCTCGACCACGCGTTTGCGCCCGGAGATTATCCCGCCGCCCGGTCGCTGCTCTTCCGGCGCGCCGGGCTGCAGGAGCCGCCGGAGAACTGGACCCCGCGCCGGCACGCCCCGATCCTTGAAGCGCCGGTTCTGGGCGCGCTGCGACGCCGCACCCGCGCCGATTTCCGCTGGACGAGTGCGGGCGGGTTCGACGCCTCACCCTTTCTTGCCAGTGCCATCTGCCCCGACGCGGTCGATCCCCGGAGCCTCCCCGCCGTCACAGCACCTGAGGCCCCGCCCGACCCCGATCTCGATCTCGTCGCGCTGGTCCGCGAACCGCCTGAGCTGATCCGCGCCTTCGTCACCCATTACAAGCGGATCGGCACCGGGCATCTGCATCTGCATTTCGACGATCCCACCGATCCGATGGCCGATGAACTGGCGCCCGATCCGCGCGTCTCGGTCACCCGCTGCGACGCGGATTTCTGGTCCGGCCCGCCCCCCGCCTCGATAGAGGTCCGCCAGAAAGCCTGTTTTTCCCGCATCTATGCCGGGCTGGCCCGGGGATGGCTGATCTGCTGCGATGCCGACGAGCTGATCTATCCCGGTACCTCTCTGCCTGAGCTTCTGCGCCACGTCCCGGCCGACCAGCATTTCATCCGCGCCAATGCGGGCGAGGCGGTCTGGACCGAAACCGCGCCTACGGACGCACTTTTCAGCGCCACCCATATCCGCCAGCGCCTGCGGCCGCCGCATTGGCCCTCGGTGCGGGCGCGCATCCACGGCGATGCCTGGCCGCTGCTCTACCAGAACATGGCCGCGCATCTGTCGGGGAAATACCTGCTCCGCGCCGGTCAGGCGGTGCGCGAGATCAATATTCACAATGTCGTCTTCGAGCACGCCGATAATCGCACCTTCGGGCGCGACGCCGACGGGATCGAGGTCAGTCTGGTTCACCATGACGCGCCCAGCTACGATCTCTGGCACCGCAAATTGTCGCGGCGGCTGGAGGCGGGGCACGGGTTCTATGCCCAGGGGTCGCATCGCGACCGGCAGGTCGCGGCCTTTGCCGAGGCGCGCGAAAAGGGGGGAGAGCCCGCGCTGTTCCGGTCGCTCTATTGCCTTAGCGACGACGCGCGGCGGCTTTTGGGGGCCTGTGACGTGCTACGGCGGATCGGGTGAGGATTTGGGGACCTCCGGTTCCGAAGGGGTGCCTGCGTCCCCGGCCCCAGTCCCTCCCTCTGTCAGGCGCGGCAATTGCGAAGGGGGTCTTCGCGCTTGTAACGCCATAGGTGCCGGCTTCAAGCACCCCCCGAAAAGGCGCATATCCGGGATCGTGTTTCCGATGCCCAAGCTCCGAGCTGAGGGCCGTGTCCGCCCTCGGGCGGTCGTGGCCCGGTGCTGGTCGCACCGTGCGGGGCGTGGAGCGGAGCGGTAGGCGTGGCAGCGGTCAGAATTGGGCGGGGATGGGTGTGGGGGGGTGAGGCTCGGGGCCGGTTGGCGGGTTCGAGAAGGCCATATGCGCGGGCCCTGCCTGTCAGGGAGAGGGGGCCCCGTGCCACGGATCAGGGATCATGGGGGGCTGGGATCACGGGTCGGTGACCTGGAACCGGTCGAGAAACCGTATCGCGTCGATCCCGGCACCGTGGAGCCGGAGGTCGTTATGGTGGCCGCCGGGATATTCGATCATCCGCTTCGGCTCGGCGGCGGCGGCGAAGAGGGCCCGGCCAAGAGCGATCGGGATGATCTCGTCCTGCGCCCCGTGGAGCACCAGCAGCGGCGACCCGATATCGGCGATGACTTCGATCTGGTCGTAACGCTCGGTCAGGAAGCCGCAGACGGGGGCGGCAGTATAGTGATGCTCGGCGACGTCGCAGAGCCGCGTATAGGGGGTTTCCAGAACCACCGCCCGCTCCCCGACCCTTGCGGCCAGATCGGTGGCGATGCCGGTGCCGAGGCTGACCCCGTAGATCACCCGGCGTGTCTCGGGAACCGGGGCCTCGAACAGATCGGCGAGATCGCGGTAAAGCCGCCGCGCATCCGATTTCAGCGCCGCCTCGGACGGCTCGCCGGGACGTCCGCCACCGCCGCGATAGGTCATGGCGGCGATGCCGTAGCCCTGGGCGGCGAATTCGGCGAGCCTTGGGGCGGAATAGGCGAGGCTGCCGGCATTGCCCATGAAATAGAGGATGACGGGCCTGTCGCCGAGCGGCTCGGCGACCCAGACCTCAAGCTCGGGATGATCGCCTTCGGCCGGCAGCAGCCTTGCCACGGTTCGGGGGATGCCCGCCGGTCGGGCCGGGTCGGTCTTGAACGGATAGATGGCGCGGCGGCAACCGGCTGGCAGGGCCACAAGCAGGATCAGGGCAAGCAGGGTCAGGGATACGCCTGCCCGCCGCATCAGTTGGTCGGCACGTTCTGGCCGGTATCCTGCTCTTCGATATAGCTGTCCTCGACGCCGGGGATCCTGGCGAAACTGGCCCGCAGCCGCTCGGGGAACATCGAGCGCGAGACATTGGCGAATTGCGGCAGCACCCGCAGCACATCGGCGGTGGCGGTGGAACAGAACATCTTCGGCACCGCACCGTGATTTCGCGCCGAAATCAGCAGCCGCTCGGCCGAGGCCGGGTCGAGATAGACCCGCTGGCTTTGCACATAATGCGAGAACCGCGCGTGGTAGCGCTTGTAATACGAGACCAGCCGGTCGGTGGCGCCGTGATGGACATCCTCGACCTCGGCCAGGTCCTCATGCTGGAAGGTGCCCGCCGGATCCCAGATCACCCGCTCGGAGCCATTGATGATCAGCCCGACATGCGCCCCTTTCTCGGTGTCGCGCTTCACCGTGGTGACCAGTTCGACATAGGGCCGTTCCTGGGACGTGTAGCGCCTGGCCGCGACAAGCTCGGGATCCGAGACGACATGTTCCGCACAGGCCGCAAGCAGCAGCGGAACGCACAGCAAGAGACGCTTGAGAAAACCCGGACCCATGAGACCTACCCGTTCAGATGTCTGTCCCGGCATCTATTCACGATTGCGCCGTAGGTGTCACCATAGGTTTCCGTGAACCCCACCACCGTCGGGTCGTCGAACTCGACGCCCGAGGACACGGTCCGCATCAGTTCCATCAGCCGTGCCACGCCTGCGCGTCCATGCCGGTCCTCGAAGTCCGCCAGAACGCAGCCGGCGATGGCGTGCCCGGTCTCCGGCGCGATTTCGGGACGTCCCTGCCGTGCGTCGAAGCGCGCGGCATATGTGGCATAGGCCCGGATATCCGCATCGGAAGCGGCGCGCATCGCACCTGGCCATATCAGGCACAGGACTACCAGCAGCCGGAGCGCCATCGTCCGGGGGTCAGGAATTGAAGACAGCCAGGAAGACCAGCACGAAAGCCGAAAAGCCGAAGAGCCAGACCCAGAACTTCACGAACCCGGCGAAGGTTTTTTCCTGAGTCGTGATATCCATATTGCCGTGTTCATGGTTGCTCATCGCGGTCTTCTCCTCTCAAGCGCACTCCCTTGGGCACAGTGTAGCCCGGCACCGTCACGCTTGTCACGATGCCATGGCGTCGCGCCCGGCATTGGGCGGAAATCCGTTGCGTTTTGGTAGCGCCATGCCTGTTGGCGCGTCTCGCGCCTGACCAGATTCATGTTTTCAATCCGTCCAGCGAGGCAGTGTTTGCGTAGCAAAGGCGTCTCAAGGGCGGGATTGAATGCGATCTGGCGCGGCAAGCTATTACGGCAGGCCGGAACCGGGAAGGGCGGGAACGCTGCCCTTTTCCTGATGACACGCCACGCAGAAATAGCCGGAATGCAGCAGCATCGCGGGCCGATCCGGGTGGGTGCCCAGCCGGTCGGTGTAGTCGATACGGAAGTTCTCGACATTGGCTTCCGCATCCCGGATGCGGGCCTCGAGGAAGTCCTGCAGCGGCCAGTTCTGGTAATCCTGAATGTCGCGGATCTTCTCGTAGATCTCGACCCCCTTCTGCCAATCTCCGCTTTTCACCAGGATATCGCCCATCTGCAGAAGCGTGCCCTTGATGTTGTGCGGCGCGATCCAGTTGTCCCAGCAGACGCTCGTGGTGCCCGGATTGCGCGCGGCGAATTCCTCGCGGGTGAAGTTGTTCTCGAGGTCGCGCGGCGTGTTGCAGGAGTCGAAGATCTCCCATTGGCTGTCGACCGCTTCGCGAAACCGGTAGTCGGTATGGGGCAGGATCGACAGCGCGGCCGCAGTGGTGAAATAGTTGAATTCCGGCCAGGCGCGGTTGGCGTCACGGCCAAGGTAATAGCCATCGCGCATCAGCCTTTCGTCCTTGTAGATCAGGCCGTTCAGCATCCTCAGATCGGCCACCGCGCCCATCACGCGCAGATCGGTGGGATCGATCTGCCAGGCATCCTCGTAGAACTTGTGCGACAGGATCGCCGAATTGGAGATATCGGGCGGGATGACATCCATCCGGTTGCGCTCGAGCAGCCACCAGGCGTGCAGGAAGGCCAGGCGCCGCGCCAGATCGGGGTCGTTCGGATTGGCGACATAGACCTCGGTCAGAACCCGGATCGTTTCGGGAATCTGCGCGTATTTGCCGCCATGCAGCGTGTCCCAGAACAGGGTCTCGGCGGCTTCGGCCTCGGCACCGCTTGCGCGCACCAGATCCTTTCGCGGTGCGGTCTGCTGCGCCATCCAGGCCTCGCCGCCGCCACGGAAATATCCCCAGGCAAGCGCGCCTGAAACGACAACCAGGGCGACGGCCATGAGGCCGCGCGGTCCGAAGATACGCTTCATCTCATCCTCCGAAACGGCCGCTGTACCGGCCTCAGTTTGCCGCGACGCGCAGGTCCTCGCCCCAGTAGCGGGCATGCATCCGGCGCATGAAGGCGAGGCTTTCGGTGATCAGTTCGTCCTCGCTTTTCACGATGGGCCGCCAGATCTTGCCGCCGACACTCGGGCCGCCAAAGGCTTCGGCCACCAGCATGCCCTGGTAGTCGATCTTGCGAAGTGCCTTGAAGGTGGTGTCCCAGTCGACCAGCCCGACGCCCGGAACGCCCTTGTGGTTCTCGGCGATATGGACATGGGCGATGTGCCTTGCCGACGCGGTGATCGCGTCTTCAAGGTCGGTCTCCTCGATATTGGCGTGGAACGTATCCCAGTTCATCTTGCAATTGGGGTGGTTCACGTCGTCGATGAACCGGGCCATTTCCTCGGCGCAGGTGCAGAGATAGCATTCGAAGCGGTTGATGTATTCGAGGATCAGCGTCACGTCGTTCTGGCGGGCGTCCTCGGCCTGGATGCGCAGGTTTTCCACGCCCCAGTCCCATTCCTGCCGGGTCGCCGGAACGCCGGTGAACACGTCGAAGGCGCTGTGGTTGGGGCCGATCATGAACTTGGCGTCAACCACCGCCGCGCATTCGCAGGCCTTCTTGTTGGTGTCGATGGCGACCTGACGCACGGCGGGATCGGGGCTGATCGGGTTGTCATGGCCAAGGCGCGCGGTGATCGCGTGGCGCTCCAGCCCGATATCGTCGAGGATCGTCTTCCAGCGTTTGTAGTTCTTCGGTTCGATATCGAGAAAGATCGGGATTTCGACCGCGTCATAGCCCGCCTTCTTGATGCGCTGGAGCACCGGGATCATTTCGTCGGTGAGAACGACGCCCCACCATAACATACTGATTCCAAACTTCATTTCATCCTCCGCTGTTTGATGTTGCAGCCCATTCGGGGCTGTCTGTTTTCGACTTACTGGTAGACCTGATCCCGGGTTTCGTTGCTGTCGGAACGCGCGCCGGGATCACCCGCGCCGTTCAGGAATGCAGCCCGCCATGGGGCGGGGACCTCTGCCGCTGCGGGCTGTCCGTCCGGTCTGCGGACCGTCCAGATCACCTGGCTTTCCCCCTGTGCCAGTTTGGTGCGGCCGGCATCGCAATCGCGCCGGTAGAAGAGGAAGACCAGCTTCGCGCCATGTGCCGAGAGCGCGGCGAGACGCATTTCGACCTCGATCCGGTCAAAGGGCATGGCGTCGCGCAGGTAGGTCAGGCGGCTCGACTGGGTCAGCCATTCGCCCGCGCGTCCGGCCTGGCGGAAATGGTCGGGTGCCGCGCGGTGGAGGAACCGGTCGAGGACCCGTCCGCACCATTTGGCGTAATTGCTGTGATAGATATTGCCAACGAGGTTCGAATCCTCCTGATCGGTGTCGAAGGTCTCGCGGCAAAGCAGCGGTTGTGCGCCGAACCTGCCTTCGTGACTGACCTCGGTCTGTCCGGGCGAGAGCCCGGCAATCCCGTGGCCGGGCAGGGCAACGCTGTCGGCCTGCCGTTCGCCGATCCGGGCCAGAAAGTCCTGCAGGAAGTCCGGCAGAGGGTGCTTTTCGACCAGCCCGTGGCCCGTCACCCTGACCCAGGACGTGCGCATCAGGCTGGACGCGATCACCTCGGTGCCGCCGGACGGGAGCTCCCTTGCCCAGTCGAATTGCAGGTCGATGGTCGCGTCATTGCTGTCCGGCAGCCGGATCGCCTGAACCGTGCCGATGATCCTGTCGCTGCCATGCGCTTCGCCATGGATGCGGACATCCGAGGAATTCGTGACCGCGCCCCAGTCGCCGGACCCGACCGCCGCTGCAAGCGGAGCCATGACCGGTTGCAGGGCCAGTTCGCGGACCTTGCCCATCCAGGCGAAATACCGCGAGGCCTGGACCGCGCGGCTGACGCTGGCGACATCGTCCATCATCAAGTTGAAACGGTGGTGAAAGCGTAAGGCACCTGCCTCATCGCGGCTCGTCCAGGTCGCAGCACCCGCCTCGCCATGGAGTTCGGACCTGACGGCTTCGCCCGGCTCGACGGTGACGGCGATCACGCGCGGAACGCCCCAGTCGCGCAGCACGATGCTCAACACCAGCAGGTCGCCAGACTTCAGGACCACCGCCCCCTCGACATGACTTGCGACCTGCAAATCGGCGTCTGCGTGGCCAGCCTTGACCAGGGCTTCCCGTGTCGCCCAGATGCGGGTTGCGGCACAGTCCGGATCGTCCCCTGCCGCGCAGAGCCGGTCGAGCAGCGCGGCCTGTGCGTCCCCGAGAAGCGCCAGCCAGTCCGCACGGGATCGGGGCGACACCGGCGCGAGGTCGCAGCCCAGCGCGCCGTCGCCCAGCGCCACGAGGCACGACCTGTCATCATGGCTGATCGACAGCCCGGCTGCCGCGTCGAAAACCGGCTTGCCATCCGCCTGCCAGCTCAGCGCGGGCATGTCGTCGTCGCGCAGGTCGCGCCACATGTCTTCGACCATCCCACGTTCCAGCGCGTGCCGGGCATCGCGGCTCTGGTCGTGCAGGCCGGGGCACGGGAAAAGGCGCAGATCGACCGGCGCGGTCCCGGTCGCGCTGAAGGCCAGGGCCAATGTCTCGGCGAGGCGGCGGGTTTCCCAGGCACCCAGCGCCGCCAGATCGGCGACAGCGGGATGTTCCGGCTTTTCCTCGAGGATGCGGACGCGGTAGCCTTCAAGGTGATGGACGACCTGTCCCGAAGCATCGCGCAGCGTGCAGGTGGCCGTGACATCGCGGTCCTCGCGCCCGTGCAATTGCGTGCGCAGGTGCAAGGCCCCCACATGCTCGCCGCAGGCCACGGTCGCACGGGCAATCGCGATCGGCAGACACAGATGGCGGGGCATGAGCAACTGGCCGCTTTGCAGGACGGCGTCGCGGGCGAAGGCATCGCCGAGGAGCAGGGTTCCGCCGCCTGACGCAAAGCTGTCGGCGAGGTTGGTGGCATCATCGGCACCGGCGAGGCTCATCAGCCCCTGACCTTCGAATTCCCGCTCTTCGTCCAGCGCGTGAACCTTTGTCAGCCGCTGGAAGCGCGGGCCCTGGAACAGGAGCGGACCGTAGAGATCCTGAGTGGGGTCGATAGCCAGAGGCGCGCCGGGCGGGGCGGGCTCCGCTTCGGCCCCGATATCGTCGCTCCCCAGCACGATCCGGGCGACGAAGTGATCGATATTCCACCCCGTCTGGCCGGTCCTTATGCCAACCCGGATGCTGCGCGGGCCTTCCCCCTGTTCCAGTTCGGCATGCAGTTCGATATCGGCCCCTTTGCCTTCGGACACGACAATCGGGCGGGTCAGCTGGATATCCTCGAAGACGACCACCCGGCCAGGGGCGAAATCGTCGAGGGTTCCAAGCAGGCGCGCGGCGGCCTGGGCCATCGCCTCCATCCCGAAGACCGTCGGGAACAGCAGCGAGCCCTTGTAGTCGTGGTCGCGCAGATAGACGTCGCGGTCGGGGTCAAGATGGGCGCGGGCGATCAGTTCCACGCCGGGATGGATCGAGCGGACCTCTTCGACAAAGCGCAGGTCAAGGGCGGCACCCCTGTCTTCCACGAACCATGTGTCGAGACCGCCAAGCCGTGCGGCCACCACTTTCACACCGGGCCCCGCCTCACCGCGCCAGAGGGCAAGGAACCGCTCGATCCCCTGCGCGGGCGGGATGGCCGTGATCCCCATCCGGGCCAGATGGGTGGTGCTGCCCATGCGCGCGCCCATGCCGACCTCGTCCCAGACGCTGTAGGCGACGGTGAAGGCGGCGCAGTCCGGGCGGGTCGCGCCGAGGTTTTCGACCAGCGCGTCGACCGCCTGATTGGAATAGGCATACCACGCATTGCCCGCCATCCCGGTCACGCCGATGATCGAGGTGAGAGCGACAAAAGCCTTGAGCGGTGCGTCCTCAAGCAGGTCGATCAGGTTGCGCGCCCCGTTCATCTTGGGCGCGATCTCGCTTGCGGCCTCCTCCAGGCTGACGGTTTCGGCGCGACGGGGGCGGTTGATCCCGGCACCGTGCAGAACCCCGGTGACTGGCCCCAGATCGGAAGAGACCTGTTGAAGCATGGCCGCGACCGCCGCCTTGTCGGCAATGTCGCAGGCATAATAGCGCGCGGTGAGGCCAAGGTCGCGATAGCGCGCCAGTGTCACCGCGACCTCCGGATTGGGGGCGTCGTCGCCATGGGCAGAGCTGCCGGTCAGGGCGAAGCGGGCGGCGCAGCTTTCGGCCAGGGCCAGAGCGCATTCGGCGGTGATCCCCTTGGCGCCTCCGGTGACCAGAATGACATCGCTATCATTCCAGGACAAATTGCGTCTGGCATAGGCCTCGGTTGTCTCGATGTGCCATTGCCTTGTCTGCCGCCGGTTCGCGCCATCGTAGATCGCGTGCGCGAAGGCAGCGTCATCGGACAGTTCGGCCTCGAGCGTTCCGGCCAGCCAGTCGGTCTGTGCGCCGGACGGGCATTCGATCACCCGGACCTGAAGACCCGGTCGTTCTAGATGCAGGCTGGCGGCAAAGGCCGCCGCACCCGGGACGGTGCCGCGCAGGATATAGGTGAGCGAGCCGTCGCTGGCGGGCAGGCGCTGTGTTGCGGAAATCTGCAGGGCGGCTTCGGCGGCGGACCCTTCGTCCAGCAGGATCACCAGATGGGTCACGGTGTGATCGAGTCCTGTGGCATCGGCGAAGGCGGCCGAACAAAGCTCACGGTTCGGCGCGGCCAGATGCGCGGCCAGATCGGCAGCGCTTGCGGCTTCCGTTGCCAGGATCGTGATCGCGCCCGAAAGCGTGCGCGGCCCGGTGGTCAGGGGCGAGGCGACCAGCCGCTGGCCGTAGGTGCACACGCGGCCCGGCTGCGCATCCGCCTTGGCTTCGGGGCGCGGTCCGTCCGCCGGATCGGGGTCCGTCGCTGTCGGTCTGGCGGCATCAAGCGCCGATGCCGCTTCGCCAATCGTCGCATTGGCGAACTGTGCCGGGTCAAGCGCGCCGGTTATTCCCAGGCGGGCGGCGGTGTCGGCGATCAGTTCGGCGGACTTGATCGAATCGAGATTGAGATCGTCCAGCAGGCGCAAACCCGCATCCAGCGAACCGGCGTCGAACCCCGTCTTTGCGGCGACCTCTTCCAGCAGCAGGTCCAGCGCGCCGGTCTCCCCCGCACCCGGGGCTGGCGGAGAGGGCATATCTTCATCCGCTTGGATCGGCACCGGGGGCGGCATCTGGGTTTGCGCCTCTTCGGGCAGCGCCAAGCCGTCGTGATCCATATCGGCGAGGACCACCCGTTCAAGGAACCGCCCACGCCTGGCCAGATATTGCGACATCCGCGCAGAGGGGATGGCACCGAGCCCATCCGCCAATTGGCCGATCCATCCGGCCGGTGCTTCGGCCAGTTCCATGACCTGCGCAGGCGCGTCCGCAGGCTCCGGCACGGGAAAGGGCCGCTCGCAGGGATTGTCGATGAACAGCCGCTCGCTGGCGGGGATGAAGGGCCGGATCAGCCGGTCGGCATGGAGCTCGGCCGGATCGATTGGCGCGCCTCTTACGAACAACTGCGCGACAACCCGGTTGAGGTCACGATCGGCGCCCGGCTGGGCTTCGACGGGCAGGCAACGGAGATCATCCACCGCGCAGTCGGCGACAAATCCGCTGAGCGCGCGGGCCGGACCGACCTCGATTGCGATGTCGCAGCGCCGGGCGACCGTTGCCGCGACATCGGCAAACCGCACCGGCGCCAGAACTTGCTCGGCGCAATAGCGGCGCAGTGCGATCTTCGTCTCCACGACGCTGCCATCCAGCGCGGATACGAACGGGGTGTCCAGCGACGCGCTCTCGGACAGCCAATCCAGGCCGGATAGCCGGCTGGCGGCCTTGGCGATCAGCCTGGAGTGGAACGCATTGGACACCGCCAGACGGCGGGCCTTGATCCCGGTGCTTTCGGCATGGGCCACGCCTGCGTCGACGGCATCGGCATCGCCGGACAGCACGGTCTGTCTGGGGCTGTTCACACAGGCGACCACCAGATAGCCCGGCACGGCGTCCGCGATCCGGCGCGCCTGCTCTTCGCCGCAGGCAACCATCGCCATCGCCCCAGCCTGGCCATCCGCGGGTTCGGCCATTGCATGTCCGCGTTCGGCGGCAAGGAGGATCAGCTGATCTTCGGACAGCGCGCCGCTGATGCACAGCGCCGACAGTTCCCCCAGCGAGTGACCGGCAACCAGTGCGGGTGTGACGCCAAGGCGTTTCAGGAATTCGGTATGAAGCAGCGAGGCCAGACAGAGTGCCACCTGCGCCTGCCGCGTGTCGGTCAGGGCGGCGCGCCACTCCGCCTCGACCGGCGTCCCGAAGGCGCGCTCAAGCGACCGGAACATCACCGGGCTGACCGGCGGAAAGCCGTGGTGCTCGAGAACCTTGTCGGCAGCGCTGACCTTGTCGCGCGCCCATGCGTGACGTTCGACCAGTCGCCGCGCCATGTTGATCTGCTGCGACCCTTGCCCGGGATAGAGGAACCCGACGCGGGGCGTCCGCGAAGCCTCGCCAAGCAGGACATCGCCGGGCAGCTCGGCAGGGCCGGTCAGGTCCGGTGTGCGGGTCAGGTGCGTGGCCGCGAGGTCGAGTTTTTCGGCCAGGTCGGTGGGGGAAACGGCAATCAGCGCAAGACGGAACTTGCCCTTCACCGGCTTTTGGGCGCATTCGGCGGCCAGGTCGGCCATCTCGCCGGTCGCCATTCCGTGGCAGCGGTCCTTCAGGGCGCGGCACGCCTGCATCAGGCCATCGGGAGACCCGGACGACAGCAGGAAAACCTCGCTGTCCTGAGCCCCTGCCATCAGCCGGGCCTCGTCGCTGCCGTCGGGCAGCACCGGCCGAACCGAGGGGCCGGATTCCAGCGTGACATGGCAGTTGATCCCGCCAAAGCCGCTGCCGGACACGCCGGCCCGCATCGGCAGAGCCGATTCGCGAACGCTGCCCTGCGTTACCGGATAAAAGCCCAGTGCCTCGTTGTCGAAGACCGCATGGGGCTGGTCGCATTTCACGGTCGGGGGCACGACCCTTGCATTGACGGCCAGCACGGCCTTGATGAAGCCGCCAACCCCCGCCGCCGCCTTGGTGTGGCCAACCAGCGACTTGAACGAGGTCACCCCGACCGAGCGCGGCGCGATGGCGCCGAATTTGCTTGCGGCCAGAGCCATGCCCTGCAGTTCGACCCGGTCCCCGACTGTGGTTCCGGTCCCGTGGCCCTCGATGAAGTCGAGGTCCTGCACGCCGTAACCCGCCCGCCGGTAGGCGCGTTCGAGGGCCAGCGCCTGCCCTTCGGCCCTGGGGGCGGTAAGCCCGCCCTTGCCGTCGGATGAAATGCCCCAGCCGCGCAGGACCGCGTAAATCTTGTCGCCATCGGCCAGGGCCCGGTCAAAGCGCTTGAGCAACACGAAACCGCAGCCTTCGCCCGGGATAAAGCCCGACCCTCGCTTGTCATAGACCGTCATCTCGCCCGGCGTCAGCGCACCGGTCTTGGCGAAACCGATCATCTCGAACGTATCGAGGCTGACATCGACCCCGCCGGCGAAGGCCATGTCCAACTCGCCGCTCGCCACCAGATTTGCCGCATTGGCCACGGCGATCAGCGAGGACGCGCAGGCCCCGTCAACAGTATAGCCGCCCCCGTGCAGGTTGAGGAAATTGCAGATCCGGCCCGCGATCGTGTTCGACAGACCCCCGGCAAGGGTATCCTCGGTGGCGGTCTTGAAAGGCGACTTGAAATACTGCTCCATCCGCGCGCCGATCTGCCTGGCCTGCGCAGGCGGCAGCAGCGGCGACATCGCCTCGTTCAACGCCCTGCGGATATAGGGCCAGCGCTGGCGCAGGGCCTGGGCGCGGGTGTGCTCGCCGGTCAGGGTGTTGCCGACCAGAACGCCGGTGCGCGCCGACGGCAGCGCGGTTTCGCCGTACCCGGCATCCTGCAACGCCTGCAGCGCCACTTCGAGCGCCAGCCAATGGACGATATCGGTCGACTCGACGACAGATTTCGGGATGCGGCGCTTTGCCCAGTCGAAGACGAAACCGTCGATGACCGCGGCCCTGGTGCCGTAGGTCTTGTCGGGCGCGGCGGCATCGGGGTCGTGGTAGTCGGCCAGCGGCAGGCGGCTGTCGGGAAAGCGGCGAAACTGCTGTCGCCGGGTCAGGATGTTTTCCCAAAGAGCGGTCGGCGAGTTCGCACCGGGATACCAGCAGCCAAGGCCGATGACGGCGACGGCCTCGCCTGACATGTTGGCGCTAACATTCATTGCCGAACTTCCTGAGATGAAATCAGGTTTTCGGGCGTTCCAGAGCAGATTTTCCACCTGGCAGGGTGAGGCGCGCGTGCTGCAATGCACATCGGGCGGGCGGGCAAAAGAGGCATGTCGGCTCTACTCCTTGGAGTCGGTCCGCGCGAAATATCTAAGTCCCACCTGATTAAATTGCGCCGCCAAAGGGTTAACCGAAAGGTTAACGCAAAGCAAGCGACATTGGTTTGAGGTTGAATTTGTCTCAAAGGCAGGAGACGTCAGACTAAATTCGAACGTGTCTCCGCAAGGACATTATGCCCCCGCAGCCCGGACTCCTCGACACCTTGTCAAGATCCCAGGCTGACGCGTCGACATTCCGGCTGACCGCCTTTCAGAGCGGCACTGTGCCTGGAACTGTACCCGTATCGGCCCGCCAGTGGGCTTTCGCCTCCGATTCGAGTCCCCAACCCGACACCAAACGCGTTAACTGCCCCCAGCGCCTCCTTGGTGCGCTTCGAGATCGCTTCCAGTTCGGCCTGCCTTTCCAGCGCCATGATCCCGACGGTCAGGTCATTGGCTTGGGATGGGTCGGCTACGGGCGAACTTCAGGCCGCTGTCGCGGAGGGTGAGCTAAAACCTGAAACGCCCTATCCATTCATCAGCCAGTCATGGGCGGGATCGTTGCGGAAGCGCCAGAGGCGTTTCTGGCCGGCCATGACATTCAGATAGTACAACTCGTAACCATGCGCGGCGGCGACGGGATGGTAGCCGCGCGGTACCAGGACGACATCTCCGTCTTCAATTGCCATGGTCTCATCAAGGCTGCGGTCGTCGGTATAGACCCTCTGGAATGCGAAACCGCAGGGCGGGTGGACGCGGTGGTAATAGGTTTCCTCGAGCTGGGTCTCATGGGGCAGATCGAGCGTATCGTGCTTGTGCGGCGGGTAGCTCGACCAGTTTCCGGCAGGAGTGCGGACCTCGACCACCAGCAGGCTGTGGGCGGGTTCGGTTTCCGGCAGGATATTGCGGACGAAACGAGTGTTGTGTCCGGTGCCCCGATCCTCGCGCCTGATCGTGTCGCCCCGGATCAGCCGCGCGGCGTGGTCGCCGCCACCCGGTGCCGCGCAAATCCCCAATTCGGCAGGACCGCCCCGTGCCGTGACCGTGAAGCGGCTGCCGTGCGGGATATAGACCGCGTCCGGCGAGATATCGTCGAAGACGCTGGCGCGTGTGCCAATTCCGCGGAATTCCCGCCCATCGACCGTGACATCCGCCCGACCGCTCAGCAGCACGAGGCAATATTCAAGCTCTTTGGTCTCAAGGGCGAATTCCTCATTCTCGGCCAGGCTGCGCGCCTCGAACCCCACATAGGTCAGCCCGGTTTCGCCTATGGGGGCACGGGCCAGGCAGCCGGGTTTGCTGCCGGTTTCGGCTTTGATCAGAAGAGGGCTCATGACGCCTGCCTGGCGCGGAGGCGTTCATCCCAAAGCGCGATCAGCTGCCCGAAATTCTCGGCGGTCCGGTCGACCAGTGCCTTGTCGTCGAGCCTGCCAGCGAACCAGTCGGGCGCCAGCCCGGCGAAGATGCTCCTGCCAACCGCAAAGCCCTTGCACAGTTCGATATCGGTCACGGCCGAAAAGGCACCACGAAGATCGTCGAGCGGGGCGTTGAGGCCAAGAAGGATGAATCCCTGGCAGAATGGGTCCCTGTCGCCGATAAGGGCCGCGATCCGCACCCAATGGGCCTGGTCGACGGAGGGCGGCAGCTTCCAGAGGTCGGGCTGCACTCCGATCTCGTAGAACCGGTCGACGGCTTCGAGCACGGCGTCATCACCCAGCGACGGCGGGATGACCTCCAGCAGCAGCCGGTGGCCGGTGGCCCGGGTTGCGGCAAAGAGGCGGCTGACCTGGCGCTCCTGCTCCTCGCGCAGTTCGGCGGGATCGCTGGGTTGGTAAAGGACAAGGCACTTGACGACATGCTCGGCGGGCCAGCTTCGAAGCGTGCTGTCGATATTCTCGCCGGCCTCGAACCGGAGCGGCCGGGAGCCCGGTGTCTCGACCGGCCGCGCCAGCCAGCGCCCCGTGCCGGTCAGGCGGGCGAGGCTCGAAGCCCCGAAGCGGTCGTCGATGATCAGGCCGAGGCCGGGGCGCCCTCCCGCGGCCTTTTCGGCGGCCTCTGCGACGAGGTCCTTGAAGGCGGATATCCGGTCCGGACCGGCACCGGCGGCGGTCGCCCAATCCTCGAACTGGCTGCGATGGTCGAAGGCGAGGGCGACGATCTCGGGCGGCGTCGAGCGGCCGGTCGTCGCCGCGTGAAGCCGGTTGAGCGCCGCATCCTTGCGCAATTGCCGCGTCGTTGGGGGATGATCGAGGAAATGGCGCAGTTCCTCCCAGCTCGGGATCGCCGGGGCGCAGCCGTGGCGCGAGACCACCAGCGCCCCCGAGGCGTTGCCCCAGGTGCAGGAGGTCTCCCAGTCCTCGCCCGGCACCCAGCCGCGCAGGAAGCCGCTGAGAAACCCGTCCCCGGCGCCGAGCGTGTTGAAGACCTCGATCTCTCGGCCCCGCGCGGCGATGCCGTCATCGAGATTGTCCGGGATCGCGTCCGGGAACACCACGCAGCCCAGCGGCCCGCGCTTCAGAACGATCGCCGCCTTGCTGAGGCTGCGCAGGGTTCTGAGGGCTTCGAGTGTATCGGTCGAGCCACCCGCGATATGGACCTCTTCCTCGGTGCCGACGATCAGGTCGCAATCGGCGACGATGGATTGCAGATGCGCCGAGACCTCCGCCGAGGCCACGAAGCGGCTTTCGCCCTCGGCATGGCCGATCAGACCCCAGGCGACGGGGCGGTAATCGATATCCAGCACCACCCGGGTCCCGGCCTTGACGGCGGCGGCCATCGCCTTGCGGCTGGCAGCCTCCACACCCGGTTTCGAGAAATGGGTGCCGGTCAGCACCAGCGCGCGGGCCGAGGCGATGAAGGCGTCGTCGATATGGCTTTCGTCGAGGCCCATGTCGGCGCAGTTCTCGCGGTAGAAGATATGCGGGAAGGAATGCTGGTTGCGGATGCCGAGGATGACCAGCGCCGTCAGGCGTTCCGGATCGGTCGAGACATGGGAAACATCAACGCCCTCGGCCTGCAGCGTCTGGCGGATGAACCGTCCCATCTGCTCGTCGCCGACGCGGGTGATCAGCGCACTTTTCAGGCCTAGCCGCGCGGCGCCCACGGCGATATTGGTCGCGCAGCCACCGACATATTTGGCGAAGCTCGAAACGTCCTCAAGCGGCAGCCCGACTTGCTCGCCATAGAGGTCGACGCTGGAGCGGCCGAGGCAGATGACATCGAGACGACGGCCGGTCATTGCACCACTCCACGATTTTCATCCCCTTCAAGGGCCTGCCCGAGGGTGACGACCAGCGTCTGTGCCAGACAAAGCGGCGCGGCGAGCGATCGGAAGGGCAGATCGCCGCCAGGGACCTCGAACAGGACCCGGGCGTGGTCGGCCAGCGGGCTGAGCGGGCTGTCGGTGATCGCCACGATATCGACGCCGCGGGCGGCCTGCTCGGCCGCAATCGACACCACGCTTTCGGTATAGGGCGCGAAGCTGATGGCCAGCAGCAGGTCGCGGCCCGGGCGGCAGCGCGCGACCTGGTGGTCGATCATGCCGCCGGTGCCGTCGATCAGGGTGTTGCGGGTGTCGAGCCGGGATAGGGCGTAATTGAGGTAATGCGCCACCGCGTAGGAGCGCTTGAGGCCGAGGATATAGATCTCGTCCGCCCTGGCGAGAAGCGCCACCGCCGCATCGATCTGCGCCTGGGGAAGATGGTGTTGCAGGTCGGTCAGCGTCCGGATCGCGGCGTCGGCGAAGTCGTCGAGGATGCGGGTCTGACCCGGGTGCTTGTCGCCGTCCAGCATCCGGATGCGCTGCCGGTAGCTGTCCTTGACCGCGACGAGATTCTCGCGAAACGGTTTCTGGAAGGCGCTGAATCCGTTGAAGCCGAAGGCCTGCGCACAGCGCACCACCGCCGAGGGCTGCACATCGGCGGCCTTGGCCACGGCGGTGACCGATTCCAGCGCCACGAAATCCGGATTGTCGAGCGCGAAGCGGGCGATCTTCTGCAATTGCGCGCTCAGGGAGCTGTGCTGTTCGAGAATGCGGGCGCGAAGCGCGGTGAAACTGTCCTGCTCAACCGCCATGGTCTCGTCTTGTGCTGCTGCGTTTCTGATCATGAGGCGGAGCTTCCCTGAAGTTCAAGCCGGAGCGGATGGCGCGAGTATAAACATTGTTTTCTAATGTTGACAATAATAGAAAATTCTATCTAAATGACTTGTAGAATTTTTATTCCAGACAGGGAACCGGGTGAATGCCGCAGAGAATCGGGATGATTGGGATCGGGCTCATGGGGCACGGGATCGCGCTCAACCTGATGAAGCACGGCCATTCGGTCGTCGCCATGGCGCACCGGTCCCGCAAGCTCGTCGACGATCTCCTGTCCCAGGGCGCGACCGAGGCGGCAACGCCGCGCGCCGTCGCCGAGGCCAGCGATGTGGTGCTGACCTGTGTCACCGGCGCTCCGGCGGTCGAGGAGATCATGTTCGGCGACACCGGCGTGATCGCGGGATGCCGCGACGGGATGCTGGTCATCGACTGTTCGACCGGCCTGCCGGATGTCGTCGGAAGGGTCGCCGACGCGCTCGCAGCCACGGGGGCCGATTTCGCCGACGCGCCGCTGGCGCGGACGCCGGTCGAGGCGGCGGCGGGCAAGCTCAACACCATGGTCGGCGCCAGTGACGCGACCTTTGCCCGGACCCGCCCCATCCTCGAATGCTTCTGCGAGA
The DNA here is from genome assembly GCA_050299335.1 of Paracoccaceae bacterium. Lineage (GTDB taxonomy): Bacteria > Pseudomonadota > Alphaproteobacteria > Rhodobacterales > Rhodobacteraceae > JBNKVT01. The sequence continues at coordinate 18,575 of JBNKVT010000043.1, forward strand.
ACATCTTCCACATGGGCGGACCGGGGGCCGGGACGCGCATGAAGCTGATCAACAACGTCATCACCATGGGCCAGGCGGCGCTGATCGCCGAAGCCATGGTCGCCTGCAAGGCCACCGGCGTCGATCTGCAGAAGTTCCGGGAGGTCATCAGTGCAGGGGGCGGCAATTCGGGCATCTTCCAGATGGTGGTGCCGGCGATCCTCGACGAGGGGCATTTCGACGGCATGAAATTCTCGCTCGCCAACGCCGCGAAGGACCTTGGCTATTTTACCGAGATGGCCGGTACGACGGGTCTGCAGGTGCCTCTGGCGACGGAAGTGCGCGACGCGCTGCTTGAGGCTGTCACGCACAATCCGGACGGATTGGTGGCCGCCCTGGTCGAGGTTGCGGCGAAGCGGAACGGGCTGACTATCGGCGCGGAATGAACGAACAGATCCGCGGCTGAAGCGGGCGGTACATCTTAATCGGGAGGAACTGAACATGACGAAAATAATGGGAACAACGTCCCGTCGCGCGGCTCTGTCCGCGGGCGTGGCGGCCCTGGCGATGGCGGCCTCTGCCGCCGTGGCGCAGGACGCGGAACCGATCATCATCGGCCTGACTTCGGACGCGAGCGGCCAGTATGCCAACTCTGGTGCTTCGGACCGGCGCGGCATGCTGATGGCCATCGCCGAGTTCAACGAAAAGGGCGGCGTTCTCGGCCGGCCCATCGAGACCATCCATATCGACACCGAGACCACACCCGCCACCGGCAGCCGCGTGGCGGAACGCATGATCACCCGCGACGGCGCGGACTTCCTTGTCGGCGCGGTCTCGTCGGGTGTGGCCAACGCCATCGGCCAGGTGGCGCAGAAATACGGGGTGATCTATCTCAACACCAACTCCTCCTCGCCGACCGAGTCGGGCGAGAACTGCCACCGGGTCAAATTCGTCTGGGACGGCAACGGCACCAACTTCTCCAAGGCCGCCGTCGCCAACGCGGTCGCGGCCTATGGTGACAAGTGGCTGTTGATTACCAACGATTACGGCTGGGGCCATGACACATCGGCGGCGACCCAGAAACTGGCCGAGGCCAACGGGGCCGAGATCATCGACAATATTCTCGTGCCCCAGGGTACAAGGGACTTCACCTCGGTGCTCCTGTCCGTGCAGCAAAAACAGCCGCAGGTGATCGCCGCGGCTGTCGGCGGCGACGACCAGAAGGCCATGCGCGGCCAGATCGCCGATCTCGGCCTCGGTTCGACCTATGCCTGGATCAACAACCAGCAGGACTGGCCGGACGTCTATGGCCTGCCCATCGACAACCTCTTCGGCGTCTTCGGCACCACCTGGTACTACAATCTCGACCTGCCGGGCGTCGACGAGTTCGTGGCGAAGTATCAGGAGATGTATCCCGACACGGGGATGCGGGTGCCGGGCAACGTCTTCTATAACGGCTACTGGGCGACCCGGTCACTCTTGGAGGCCATCGAGGCCGCCGGGACGACCAATAACCACGAGGTCATCAAGCAGCTGGAGCAGTTGCGCATTCCCGCCGACGTGCGGATGCAGCATGACGATGCCTATATGAACCCCAACACGCATCAGATGCAGCAGACCATCTATCTCGCCACGGCCAACCCGGATGCGGGCGACACGGACGATATCTTCAAGGTCGTCTCGCATACCTCACCGGACAAGGTCATCGACGAGGCGGCGGATGCCAGCTGCAAGCTGGAATCCTTCGAGGATACCCCGGTCTACGAGCCCTGAGCCCCTTCGAGGGTCCTCGCATGCCGGCCGCGCGCCGGCATGCGGCTTCCGTGTATAGTACCGGTTGCGTAAGGCAGCCCCGAAAGACCGCATATGGATTTCCTCAACTCGATCCTTCCCCACCTGCTGAACGGTCTCGCGCTCGGCATGCTGTTCGCGCTGATCGCGCTCGGCTTCACCCTGATCGTCAGCGTGATGGAGGTGATCAACCTCGCCCACGGCTCGCTCTTCGCGCTCGGCGCCTATCTGGCGATGGTGGTGATCGACCCGCAACTGAGCAATCCGGGTCCCGTCGGCGAGGCCTATCTCGCCCTGCCCATAGCCTTTCGCTACGCCATCGCGCTGATCGTCGCGCCCTGCCTGGTCGCGGTCGTCGGTTTCGGGCTGGAGATCTGTCTGCGCCGCACCTATGGCAAGAAGAAGGAATACGGCCTCCTCCTGACCTTCGGCGCCGCCCTGGTGATCGAAGAGACGATCCGCCTGATCTGGGGCCCGATGGAACAGTTCCTGCCGGTACCGGGCGCGATCTCGGGCGGGTTCATCGCCGGGGGCATGATCTATTCGAATTACCGCATCTATGCCGCGATCTTCGGGCTGGTCGCCATCCTCCTGGTCTGGCTCTTCCTCGACAAGTCGCCCTATGGCGCGATCATCAAGGCCGGGGCCCATGACAGCGAGATGGTCCGCGCCCTGGGAATCAACCTGCCGCGTCTGCAATTGCTGGTCTTCGGCCTGGGTGCCGCACTGGCCGCCATCGCTGGCATCATCCTGACCCCGATCTGGGGCCTGCGCCCGCATGTCGGCGTCGACGCGGTGATCCCGGCCTTCCTGATCATCGTGCTGGGTGGCATCGGGTCCTTCTGGGGCGCGGTCATCGGCGGCATTCTGGTCGGGCTGACCGTCGGGCTGACCGGCGCCTATGCCTCCGACTGGTCGATCCTGTCGATGTATATCCTGTTGATCGCGGTGCTCAGTTTCCGCGCCCGAGGCCTGCTCGGCAAGAAGACGGCACTGGAGCTTTGAGATGCTGACCGCCCGCGCCAAAGCCCCCGTCGTCACCATCCAGATGGTGGTCTTCTTCGCGGTCCTGTTGAGCTATCCGCTCTGGGCAAGCGCCGTCGGCATGTACGAATATCTCGGCATCGAAATCGCCATTTTCATCCTCTACGCCTTGGGCTTCAACCTCTTGCTCGGCTATACCGGCCTGCCCTCCTTCGGCCACGGCGCCTTCCTCGGCGTCGGGGCCTATACCTATGGCTGGGCGCAGGTGAACTGGGGCCTGCCCCTGCCCGTGGGCCTCTGCCTGTCGGTGCTGGCAGGTGCGGTGGCGAGCGGTCTGGTCGCCTGTTTCCTGTCGCATAGGCGCGGCATCTATTTCGCCCTGATGACCATCGCGTTTGGCCAGATCTTCTGGTTCCTCGCCATCAAGCTGCGCGGCATCACCGGCGGCGAGGACGGGTTCCTGAACATCGTCCGGCCCGAGGTCGCGGGTCAGTCGTTGCGTTCCAACGTCGCGCTCTACTACCTCGTCGCCGCCATCCTGATCGCCATGATCCTGCTGCTCTGGCGTCTGGTCCATTCCCCCTTCGGCACCGCCATCCAGGCCGTGCGCATGAACGAGATGCGGGCCCGTTTCGTCGGCTACCGGGTCTGGTGGCTGAAATGGAGCGTATTCACGCTGTCAGGGGCCATCGCTGGCCTCGCGGGCGGGCTGTTCTCGCTGGCGCAGGAAAGCGCCTACCCGGATGTGATGAGCCTGCATGCCTCGGGGCTGGTGGTGATGATGGTGCTGATCGGCGGCGGTTTCGTCTCCTTCTGGGGCCCGGTGGTCGGCGTTATCCTCTACTATTTCGCCCGCGATTTCCTCGGGGCGATGACTGAGGCGTGGCTGCTGTTCTACGGGCTTCTGTTCATGGGCGTGATGATTTTTGAGCCCGAAGGTGTGGCCGGCGCCTGGGGCCGCCTGATGCGCCGCCTGCGCCCCGCGCCCGTGCCCAGACCGGCGGAGGCGGCGGAATGAGCGCGCTGTTCGAGGTCCAAAACCTGCACAAGCGCTTCGGCGACAACGTGGTACTGGAGGATATCTCGCTGTCCTTCGACGCGGGCTCGGTCAGTGGCATCATGGGGCCGAACGGGGCCGGGAAATCGACCTGTTTCAACGTCATGACCGGGTTCTACAAGCCGAACCGGGGGCGGATCACCTTCGACGGCACCGACCTGACCGCTTTGCCGCCGGAACGCATCGCCGACAAGGGCGTGTCGCGGTCGTTCCAGATCATGAACCTGTTCGACGAGTTCACCGCACTGGAAAGCGTGCTTCTGGCGCTGAAGCCCGTGCGCAAGGGGCTGGGACGGCTTCTGTGGGACATCCGCGCCGACGCGGAGCTGCGCGACCGGGGGATGGCGGTGCTGGAGAGCGTCGGGCTGGCCGAGCGTGCCGATACGGTGTCGGGCGAACTGCCCTACGGCGAACGCCGGGCGCTGGAGATCGCGCTGGCGCTGGCCTGTGACCCCCGGATCGTCTTTCTCGACGAGCCGACGCAAGGGCTGGGCGCGGAGGGGCGCGAGCGGCTTCTGACCTTGATCGAAAAGCTGCGCGACCGCTATACGCTGGTCATCATCGAACACGACATGAGCTTCCTCTTCCGCCTCGCCGACCGGATCTCGGTCATCCATTGGGGTCAGGTGATCGCGGAGGGCACGCCAGACGACTTGCGATCCGATGAATGGGTTCGCCAGTCCGACCTCGGAAAGGTAACCGCATGCTGAGTATGACCGGCATCGACGCCTTCTATGGCGAGACCCAGGCGCTGTTCGACGTGTCGCTGAAGATCGGCGCGGGCGAGGCTGTGGCGCTGATCGGGGCGAACGGGGCGGGCAAGACTACTGTTCTGCGCTCGATCCTCGGCCTGACCCCGGCGCGGCGGGGCACGATCAGCTTCGACGGCACCGACATCACCCGCGCCCCCACTCACCGCATCGCCCGCGCCGGGATCGGTTGGGTCCCGGACGACCGGCGCATCTTTCCGACCCTCAAGGTCCGCACCAACCTCGCGCTCGGCCGCAAACCGAGCCGCTTCCGCGCCTGGAGCGAGGCGGAGTGTTTCGGCCTGTTCTCGGCGCTGGAATACCTCATGGACCGCGATTGCGAGAACCTGTCGGGTGGCGAGATGCAAATGGTCGCCATCGCCCGGGCCCTGATGGGCGCGCCGGGCCTGATCCTGCTCGACGAACCCTCGCAAGGGCTGGCGCCGAAACTGGTGCAGGACGTGATGCAGGCCATCGCAAGGCTGCGGGACGAGGGGGTTTCGGTGCTGGTGGTCGAACAGCACGCGCCCTCGGTCCTTGACGTGACGGACCGGGTCTATGTGCTCGACAAGGGGCAGGTGGTGCATGAAGGGGCGTCTTCCGCGATGCGCGCCGATCCGTCCCTGATGCGGCAATTCGTCGGAGAAGCGGCATGAGCGAACCGATGCTCCGGGTTGAGGGATTGAAGAAGGTCTATTCCCAAGGGCTGCTGAAGCCCCGCGAGACCTTCCGACTTGAAGCCGATTTCACCATCGACACCCCGAAAGTCGTCGGGTTGATGGGCCCGAACGGGTCGGGCAAGACGACGCTGTTCGAGCTTATCACCGGCTCGAACCGCCCGACCTCGGGCAAGGTCCACTGCCGCGGCCAGGACATCCACGCCGTGCGCTACAAGGACCGCGACCGGCTGGCGATCCATTATCACCAATCCTATCAGGTGCGGCATTTCTCGAAACGCAAACCCGCCTTCCTGATGGAGAAACCGATCAGCGACGCGCCCTTCATCCACCTCTTTGACGAGCCGCAATTCAACACCCAGGACGGCTATACCGGCTTCATGCTGAACTTCTTTCGCAACTTGCGCGCCCGCGACATGCTGGTCTTCCTCTGCGTCCACCCGCAGGAGCCCTATCACCTCGAGATCATGCGCTCGATCTGCGAGGAATTTCTCTTCGTCCACAAGGGCCGCGTCCACCGTGCCGCCGACATGGAGGCCCTGCTGACCCTCGAAGGCGCCACCGACTATCTCGGCAGGCTGGCGGCATGAGCAAGGAACTGGCGCTGGTCACCGGGGCCGCCGGGCCGGTCGGTCTGTCGATTGCCGAACGGCTGATCGCGGACGGGTACAAGGTGGCGCTTCTCGACCTGAACGCCGCCGCCCTCGATTCCCATTGCGAAAGGCTGGGCGCTGAGGCCCTGTCTCTCACCGTCGATCTGACCGACGAGGCGGCTCGGGACCGCGCGGTGCAAGACCTTCTCACCGACCATGGCCCGGTCTCGGTCCTCGTCAACAACGCCGGCATCCTCAGCAACAACAAGTCGGCGGCCACCGGCATGGACGAATGGCGCAAGGTCCTTTCCGTCAACCTCGACGCGCCCTTCGCCCTGTCGCGCGCCTGCCTGCCAGGCATGGTCGAACGCGGCAGTGGGCGCATCGTCAACATGTGCAGCCTGGCGATGAAGACCGGCGGGTTGACGGCGGGCACGGCCTATACGACCTCGAAAGGTGCACTTGGGGCCCTGACCTTCTCGCTGGCGCGGGAAACGGCGGGCCAGGGCATCACCGTCAACGGTATCGCCCCCGCCTATGTCAACACGCCGATGGTCACCGAGCAACTGACCGATGCCGAACGCGCAAATGTCCTCGCCGGCATTCCCGTCGGCCGCTTCTGTGAGCCCGAGGAAGTCGCCCATGTCGTCGCCTTCCTCGTCTCACCTCTGGCCGGGTTCATCACCGGCGAAATCATCGATATCAATGGCGGTCTGCATCTCGACTGACCGCGAAAGGATTTTCCATGTCCGACATCACCCCGAAGATCGACTTCACCTCCGAACTGTCCGGCCTGTTCGATTTCACCGGCCAGGTCGCCTTCCTGCCCGGCGGCTATGGCGGCATCGGCGAGGCGATTGCCTGGGGTATGGCCTTGCGTGGGGCGAAAGTTGCCATCGCGGGGCGTAACGGGGCAAAGGCCGAGGCGCTGGCGCAAAGCCTCCGCGACGCCGGGCATGAGGCTTTCGCGACCACGCTGGACGCGGGCTCCGTCGCCTCGATTGCCGAGGCCACCGATGCCGTCGCCGAGCATTTCGGCCGGCTCGACATCCTGATGAACTGCGTCGGCACCCAGCGCGAGCAACCGCTGCTGGAGGTCACCGAAGAGGCCTTCGACGAGGTCTACCAAACCAACCTCAAATCGGCGATGTTCCTCGCCCAGGCCGCCGCCCGGCACCAGACCGCCGCCGGAAATGGCGGCAGGCAGGTGCATCTGCTGTCGGTTCGCTCACAACTCGGCATCAGAGGCCGGGGCTATTCGGCCTATTGCGCGACCAAGGGCGGCATGGTGACGCTGATCCGGCAACACGCGATGGAACTGGCGCCGCATGCCATCACCGTCAATGGTGTGGCGCCGACCTTCGTCTATACCGAAATGATCCGTCACGTGATGGAGAACGACGAGTTTCGCCAGGGCCTCCTGGACCGCATCCCTCTGGGGCGCATCGCCGACCCGAAGGATATCGTTGCCCCGTCGCTGTTCTTTTGCGCGCCCGGCGCCGGTTTCGTCACCGGCCAGACGCTCTATGTCGATGGCGGGATCACGTCGAGCCAGTAGACAAAGCGCGCGGCGCGGGAATTCTAGAGCATCGTCCTTGATTTCTGAATCAAGAACGACACTCTAACCATTTGATTTTAAGCGATGTTCGAGTCGGAAATCTTTGCCGATTTCCTCGCCATCGCTCTGTCGGTCGGAGGATTTGACGCCCAGTCCCGGACCGGACGCCTCAGTCCAGCTTCCGCGCCTCGTCGACCAGCATCACCGGAATGCCGTTGCGGATCGGATAGGCCAGGGCAGCGGATTTCGAGATCAGCTCCTGGGCATCGGCATCATAGTCCAGCTTGCCGCCGGTCTGGGGGCAGACCAGCGATTCCAGAAGCTTGCGGTCGGTTCGTATCTCGCTCATTGCATCGTCCCCTCGCCCCGGCTCTGCAGGGCAAATTCCATAAGCGTCACCAGCGTCTCGCGCCGGTCCCGCAGATCGGCGGCTTCCAGAAGCGCCTGTTTCTCCTCCATCTCGAAGGGACACAGGATCGCCAGTGAATTCACCAACCGTTCCTCTGGCGCCTCTCGGAGACTCTCCCAGTCGACCCGGAGGCTCATTGCCCTGAAATAGCGGTTCAGAAGGTCGAGAAAGGCCGGGCGGTCGAACTCCTCGTCCCCCCGTCCGCGGCCGAGATCGTCGCCGAACCGGTCCCAGGCGACATCGGCCCTGAGATAGGGCGTGAATCCGGCCTGTTCGGTGACGATCTCGAAGCGGCAGATGCCGGCGAGCGTGATCAGGTAGCGCCGGTCATGGGTCTCCTGAAAGGCCACGACACGCCCCGCGCAGCCGATCTTGTGCAACTTCTCGCCGACCCGGGCTTTCGGAGGCTCATGGGGCTGGACCATGCCGACAAGCCGGTGGCGGGTCTTCAGCGTGTCTTCGAGCATCGCCAGATAGCGCGGCTCGAAGATGTTGAGCGGCAGACTGGCATGGGGCAGGAGCAAGGCCCCCGAGAGCGGGAAAAGCGGGATGGTCCGGGGCAGGTCGGCCAGCGAAAAGCTCTTGCCCATTTGCGCTCCCTTATGGTGGCCCCGAAGGGCCGGTTTTCAGGCGAAGATCATCGACGACAACCGCCTGCGGCCCTTCTGCGCCACCGGGTCCTTGGGGCCCAGCATGTCGAAGAGCTTGAACAGCTGCTCCTTGGCGGCACCTTCGTTCCATTCCCGGTCGCGGCGGAAGATCTCCAGCAGTTCCTCGACCGCCTCCTCGCTGCGATTGGCGGCGGCATAGGCCAGGGCGAGGTCGAACCGGGCCTGATGGTCGTCGGGCGCCGCCGCGACCGCTGCCATCAGAGTGTCCAGTTCCCCGGCATTCGCCCCGCTTTCGGCCAGATCAATCTGCGCCTGGGCGGCCTTGATTGCCGGATCGTCCGCCTTGCCCTCCGGCACCAGCCCCAGGACACCCTTGGCCTTTTCCAGATCGCCCAGGGCGAGATAGGCGCGGGCCAGGCCCGACAGAGCGGGCAGGTTTTCCCTGTCCTCGCCGAGAATGGCCGAGAAGGTCTGCGCCGCATCCGCCGCCGCGCCCTCCGCCAGCATCTGCTCGGCGGCCTCCAGAGCCTCGTCGAGCCCGTTATCCTCCTCGCCGCCCAAAGCGGCCACCCGCTTGACGAATTCCGCCAGCACCTCCGGCGGCTGGGCGCCCATGAACCCGTCCACCGGCCGGCCTCCGGCGAAGGCAAAGACGGCCGGAACGCCCTCGATCCGCATCTGCTGGGCGACCATGCGGTTCTTGTCGATATCGGCGCGAACCACTTTCAGCCCGGCCCTGGCCGTGGCTGCCTCCAGTGCCGAAAGCAGCGTCTTGCACTGTTCCGAGGCCGGCATCCAGAACGCCAGGATGACCGGAGCGGTCTGCGAGGCCTCGACCACATCGGCCATGAAGGTGGCCTCGGTCGTGTCGCTGACCGAAGCGGTGGGCGCAGCGGCCCCTTGTCCAAATTCAAGCATGTCTCTTTCCCGGTTCGGCCCTCTCTGGCCGGCTCCCCATGTGTATAATCATCTCAAAGCCCCATTGCGACCGCCAAATGGTTAAAACGGGTCAGAAACCCGGCTTTGACTTCCATCGGCGGACGGAGAACGAGGCGCTGTTTCGCGATGGCCTCGATCCTCGGTGCGGTGAACAGGCGCGAGGCCTCCGCCTTCGAAAACCCGGCAATCTGGATCGCCTCCAGCCAGGCCGAGATCCGGTCGGCCCGCTTGATCTGCCGCTTCACCGTGTCGGGGATCACGGCTGGCAATCCGAAGCGCAGATGCACGGCGCGGGCCAGCCGATCGTCCATCGCCTTGTAATCCGGACCCACGGCGGCCTTCACCGGCGAGATCATGTCACCGATGACATATTCCGGCGCGTCATGCAGCAGGGCGGCCATCCGCCAGCGCGGCTCGGGGCGCGGGGTCAGGGTGGTGTAGATATGCTCGACCAGCACCGAATGCTCGGCCACCGAATAGGGCCAGTCGCCGATTGTCTGGCCGTTCCAGCGGGCGACGAAGGCGAGGCCATGGGCGATGTCCTCGATCTCGATATCGAGCGGCGAGGGGTCGAGAAGGTCGAGCCTGCGGCCCGAAAGCATCCTCTGCCAGGCGCGGGGGGCGGGCATTTGTGTCTCCGCTCAGCTAAAGAGGATCAATGCCCAGACGAGGGCGGCCAGAAGGAAGGTCAGCAGCACCACGGCGCTGCCGATATCCTTGGCCTTTTTCGACAGGGGATGGATGTCGGGGGAGATGCGGTCGATGGTGGCCTCTATGGCGGTGTTTATCAATTCGACGATGACGATCAGGATCACCGATCCGGCCAGCACCGCCCGCTCGACCCCGTCCGAGCCGAGCCAGATGCCCAGAGGCGCGCCGACGACCGCCAGCGCCGCCCATTGCTGGACGGCATGTTCGGCACCGAACGTGGCGCGAAACCCGTCGAGCGAGAAGAAAAAGGCGTTCCAGATGCGTCTGGACTGGGTTTTCAGATAGTCCCTCATGGGCCCCTCCGGCGCTGGTTCGCGCGGACCCTAGCGAAAGGCGGCGGGCTTGGGTAGGGGCCCCGCGCGGCAAGATTGCCCGCGTTCACCATGCTTTCGATTGAGGCAGGGCGAGACAAGTGCTACACGCGGCGCGACTTGCAATCTTGAAGGATCATTCGCGCCATGACGCAGGACTATTTTGTCAAGGATATCTCGCTCGCCGGTTACGGCCGCAAGGAGATCGACATCGCCGAGACCGAGATGCCGGGGCTGATGGCCACCCGAGAGGAATTCGGCGCGGCGAAGCCGCTGGCCGGGGCCCGGATCGTCGGCTCGCTGCACATGACCATCCAGACCGCGGTGCTGATCGAAACCCTCGTGGCGCTGGGTGCCGATGTCCGCTGGGCCTCGTGCAACATCTTCTCGACCCAGGACCATGCGGCGGCGGCCATCGCCGAGGCCGGGGTGCCGGTCTTTGCGGTCAAGGGCCAGACGCTGGAGGAGCATTGGGATTATCTCGACAAGTCCTTCATGTTCGAAGACGGCCCCAACATGATCCTCGACGATGGCGGCGACGCGACGCTGTATGTGCTGCTCGGCGCTCGGGCCGAGGCGGGCGAGGACATCATCCCGGTGCCGACCTCCGAAGAGGAAGAGGTCATCAAGGCGCAGATCAAGAAGCGGATGGCCGAAAGCCCCGGCTGGTTCACAAAGGTCCGCGACCAGATCAAGGGCGTGTCGGAAGAGACGACGACCGGCGTGAACCGGCTTTATCAGCTGGTCCGCGACGGGCAGCTGCCCTTCCCGGCGATCAACGTCAACGACTCGGTGACCAAATCCAAGTTCGACAACAAGTATGGCTGCAAGGAAAGCCTCGTCGACGGCATCCGCCGCGCCACCGACACGATGATGGCGGGCAAGACCGCCGTGGTCTGCGGCTATGGCGATGTCGGCAAGGGCTCGGCGGCGTCGCTGAAGGGGGCCGGTGCCCGGGTCAAGGTGACCGAGGTCGATCCGATCTGCGCCCTGCAGGCCGCGATGGACGGGTTCGAGGTGGTGACGCTGGAGGATGCTGTCGGCACTGCGGACATCTTCGTGACAACGACCGGGAACAAGGACGTGATCCGGATCGAGCACATGCGCGAGATGAAGGACATGGCGATCGTCGGCAATATCGGCCATTTCGACAATGAGATCCAGGTTGCCGCGCTGAAGAACCACAAATGGACCAATATCAAGGACCAGGTGGACATGATCGAGTTCCCCTCCGGGCGGCGGATCATCCTGTTGTCCGAAGGGCGGCTTCTGAACCTCGGCAACGCCACCGGCCACCCGAGCTTCGTGATGTCGGCGAGCTTCACCAACCAGGTTCTGGCCCAGATCGAGCTCTGGACCCGGAACGAGGCCTACGAGAACAAGGTCTATATCCTGCCCAAGCACCTAGACGAGAAGGTCGCCAAGCTGCATCTGGAACGCATCGGCGTGAAGCTGACGGAACTGAGCGCGGAGCAGGCAAGCTATATCGGCGTGAAGCCCGAGGGGCCGTTCAAGCCGGAGCATTATCGATATTGAGACAAGGGGTGCGTGAAATCACGCACCCTACGCGGGTGAGGGGGCCGCGATCCCTTTGCGGCTCAAAGGCCTGCCGTTACGGGAGGGTGGAAGCCGCTTATTCCGCGTCGGCTTCCATACCCTCGCGACTATTCCGCGCCATCCGCCGCATGAACGCCCGGCCGATCATCGCCAGGACGCTGTCATTGGGCTGATGGCGGATCGACCGCTCGGGCCGGCCCTCCAGCCGGTCGCGGCGCATGATGAGGGCATCCTTCTGGTAGTCGGTGATCCACATGCCAAGGCTCATGCCCTGCTCGAAGTTCGACAGCGTCTCGGTCTCGGTCAGTTTCCAGCCCTTGCCGGCCTTGTCGACCCGGTGCTCGATCACCGCTTGTTCGGTGAACCCGCCCAGCCCGTCGGCTATCAGGATCGAGGCTTTCCGATAGTCGGGCGTGCTTTCGGTGATCCGGGCCCAGTAGTCCGGTTGCGGTTCAAGGTCATCCGGATCGAGGCTCTCGATGCCCGGAATATCCTCGCCAATCGCCGCGAGATCGGTGCCTTCCGCGTCCTCGTCAGCATCTTCCGAATCCATGTACGGCTGCTGGTCTTCCTCGATGCCGAAATCCTCGAATATGTCGCGTTCAGGCGGGGTCAGATAGACCGGGAACCTGCCTTCGGCATCCACGGGTCCCGAACGGCGGTCGGGCTGGGTGCGGTCGGGTTGTTCGGCGAAGGTGGCCAACACCTCGTCCTTCGGCGCCGTTGTCCTGATCGAGGCTGTCAGGATGGTCGGGGCCTTCTTGCTGCCCATCTGCCAGCGCAACAGCCGCCCCTGCCCGAAGATGGCGAAGATCGCCGCGCCGAGGATCAGCACCAGCCAGCCGAGGATCGAGTTGCCCGCCAGCGGGGCGGCGACGATCAGGATCACCAGCCCGACCGAGATCATCATCGTTTCGGTGGTGGCATTGGGAAACAGCACCGCATGGGCCGAGATCAGCAGCAGCGTGAAGATCGAGAACAGCACCAGCCCGCCCTGTGCCTCGCCGACGACCAGCCATCGGATCACCATGACCAGCAGGAAGGCCGCGATCGGCAGGAGGGTGCCGAGGACGATCAGCCGTCTGAGGCGGGTGAGGCGGTATTGGATGTCAGGCAGGGTCGGCCATTGGAACGCCATGTCAGTCTCCTCTCGGCACTCCCGTTGCCTTGTCTCCAGTCGGTTTTCCCTGAGGCAGGCGAAACCCTGCCCCGTTGATAGGGGCTGATGCTAGGAGACAAGTTTTTGATCTGTCAAAGCAATCGCTTGCGTGGCGCGTCCCGGAGCGAAGCTTTTACGCAATTGTGGCTGAGTATCCACAGGTTTTCGGGCCAATTTTCAGGCAATTTTCGGGGAGATCACCCCTTCGCCTGCTTCTCCAACTGCCCACGGATGAACTGCAAGGCCAGCGTCAGGCCTTCGGGCGAGATGCCGTGGCCGATGCCTTCGGCGGTATGGGTGTAGGTCTCGAATCCGGCCCTCGACAGGGCCGAGGCGGCGTCGGCGAGGGAGGAATGGGGGACCACCGGGTCCTGATCGCCATGAACGAGCAGGACGGGCGGTTTGCTGGCGAGCTCCGACGCCAGGAGCTCGGGGTCCAGAAGCCTGCCCGAGAAACCGACGATCCCGCCAAGCCTTTCCTTGCGGCGCGGGCCGACATGCAGGCTCATCATCGTGCCTTGCGAGAAGCCGAAGAGCACGGTGCGGGCGGCGGGGATGCCGGTCTGCGCGGCGGCCTCGTCGAGGAAGCTGTTGAGAAGCGCGACGGAATTGTCGCGCGAGGCGCGGGCCTGGGCCTCGGGCGTGCCGTCCATATGCGGGATGCCGAACCATTGGTAGCCCATCGGGTTGCCCGCGCACATCTCGGGCGCATTGGGGGCGACGAAGGTTGTGTTCGGCAGATGCTCGGACAAGGGCTGGGCGAGGCCGAAAAGGTCGTCGCCATTGGCGCCGTAGCCGTGGAGGAACACCACGAGACTGTCGGGCTTGCCGGAACGGGCCTCGGCCATCGGGCCTATGAGTGCGGTCATCTGATCCCCTCGCGCGATTTCATCACGTGGTAGTATTGCCAAAGCAGGCAGGCCGCAACCGTGCGCCACGGCGACCAGGCCTCGGCCATGGCGCGGAGTTGCTTTTCGCTGGGGCGCTCGTCGTGACCGAACAGGAGCCGGGCGGATTCCTGCAAGGCGAGGTCGCCGGCGGCCAGCACATCGGCATGACCGACCGAGAACATGGCGTAGATCTCCGCCGTCCAGACGCCGATGCCGGTGATGGCGGTGAGCCGGGCGATGATCTCGTCGGTCGGGTGGCCGTGAAGCGCGTCATAGTCGATCCCCGCCTCGGCCAGCGCCCTTGCATAGCGGACCTTCTGGCGCGACAGGCCACAGCCGCGCAACCCTTCATCGTCGCTGGCGGCAACCGCCTCGGGCATCGTCATCCCCGCCGCTTCGAGCCGCGCCCAGATGGCGTCGGCGGAGGCGACCGAGACCTGCTGCGAGACGATCATGTTAAGGAGCGCCTCGAACCCGCCATCCTTGCGGCGGAGGCGGAGGGGCCCGGTCAGGGTCAGGGCCTCGGCGAAGCGGGGCTCGGCGCGGGCGAGCCAGGCGGCACCCTCTTCGAGATCGGCTTCGCAGGTGACGAGACGCATTTGAAAACCTTCCGGTTGGCGGACGGCTGGACAATACCGGGGCACGGTGGCAAAGCAATCCCATGACCGAAGCCGCCGCCCCCGTCCCCGATGCCGACCGCCGCGCGAAGCGCAATGTCGCGGTGCTGGTGGCGGCGCAGTCGATCCTTGGCTCGCAGATGCCGATCCATTTCGTGCTCGGCGGTCTGTCGGGGCAGCTCTTGGCGACCAACAAATGCCTCGCCACCCTGCCGATCTCGCTGACGGTGGCGGGCTCGATGGTCTCGGCACCCTTGCTTGCCGGGCTGATGCAGAAATACGGGCGGCGGGCCGGGTTCTGGACCGGGGCGGCGGGCGGGACGCTGGGAGGCCTGCTGTGCATGATCGGGCTGATCGAGGGGTCGTTCGCGATCTTCCTGATCGGCTCGGCGCTCATCGGCATCTACATGTCGGCCCAGGGCTTCTATCGTTTTGCTGCCGCCGATACCGCGAGCCCGGAATTCCGGCCCAAGGCGATTTCCTGGGTGATGGCCGGGGGGCTGATCGCGGCCTTCGTGGGGCCGAGCCTGGTGAACTGGACCAAGGACGGGCTCGATCCGGTGCCGTTTGCCGGGGCCTATGCGGCGATGATCGCGCTCAATCTCGGCGGCAGCCTGTTCTTCTTCCTTCTGGATATCGACAGGCCGAAACCGCCCGCGCCGGGGGCCGATCCGGGACGGTCGCGGATGGAACTGCTGAAGACCCCGCGCATCCTGGTGGCGATGATCTGCGCCATGGTCTCGTTCTCGCTGATGAATCTGGTGATGACTTCGACGCCGCTGGCGGTGGTGGGCTGCGGCTTTCCGACCGAGACCGCCTCGGACGTGGTGCGCTGGCATGTGGTGGCGATGTTCGCGCCGGCCTTCTTCACCGGCAATCTGATCGCGCGGTTCGGGGCGGAGAAGGTGATCGCGACCGGACTGGTGATCCTGGCCGGGGCCGGGGTCGTGGCGCTGGCGGGGGTGGAGCTGATGAATTTCTACGCCGCGCTGGTCTTGCTGGGCATCGGCTGGAATTTCGGCTTCATCGGCGGTACCGCGATGTTGGCGGCCTCGCATACGGCGGCGGAGACCGGGCGGGTCCAGGGGATGAACGACTTCGCGGTCTTCGGGATGGTGACGGTCGCCTCGCTGGCCTCGGGGGGGCTGATGAACTGCTCGGGCGGGTCGCCGGTCGAGGGCTGGAGCGCGGTGAACCTCGCCATGATCCCCTTCCTGACCCTGGCCGGCGGGGCGCTGATCTGGTTCGCGGTGCAGGGGCGGCGCGGGACGTGACCGCAGGGGTTTTGCACGCGTGCAAAACCAGAAACACCATTGATTTTATTCGACAAAATAGTTAACGATGGGTGAATTCCGGGGTTTCACACCGTTTATTGCGTTTCGAGCTTTCGTTGAAACAGCCCGCATCGTTTTTGGCTTTCGAGCGCAGCGAGAGGCAGCGAGGACGCGAGTCCAGAGCAAAACCGGATCAGATTGAACCGATCTGATCCCAGGATTTTGCTCAAGCCTACGTTCCTGGACCAGAATTCTTTTTCAGACTGCGACAGTCTGAAGCGATTTTGGTCTGGAGGTGTCTGCGAAACTCAGTACAGGCTCCCGCTTTTGAGTGTCACGCTCTGGCCGGCATCCCGGCCATGCGGATCGCATTGCCTTCCCGACCGCATTCGCAACGCTTCAGAACAGCCGCGCCTGCGGGTCGTCGTCGTCGGGGTCTGCGGGTTCTGCCGCCGGTTGGGCCCGGCGTCGCGTGGCGCCACCCGATCCCGTGGTCAGACGCCCGTCGGCGAATTCGATTTCAAGCCGTCCGGCGGCCTCGGCCTGCGCCTTTCGGGTGACGATCATGCCGCCGCCCCGGACCACCGCATAGCCCCTTGCCAGCGTCTGCCGGTAGCCGAGGCTTTCCAGCATCCGGGAGAGGGCCTGCAGGCGCGTGACGCGCGCGCCGGTCAGCGCCGGTTCCTGCCGCTCCAGCCCGGCGGCGGCCCGGACCAGATCCCGCCGTCGCTCTGTCACCTGCCGCGCCAGCGCCTCCGGCCTCAGCCTTGCCGCCAGTCCGGCGAACCGGTCCCGCGCTCGCCCCGCCGGACCGCCGAGCGCACGGCCAAGACGCCGCCCCGTCTCCTCCAGCCGGTCGCCGCTCCGTTCCAGACGCCGCCGCATCAGCGCCGGGCCGAACTGCCCGGCCAGCCCCGTCTGCAGCTCCGCCCGCTTGCGCTGTGCGTTCCGTTCCAGCGCCAGCGGCAGGCGTTGCGCAGCCAGGTCCAGCCGCTGCCCCCGCTCCTGCACCATCGCCTCAGGACGCGGCAGCGCCCGGGCGAGATCCCGGAGCCGGCGCCGTCGTTCCTCCAGCATCCGCGCCAGGGCCCGCCGCCGCCGTTCCTCCAGCCCCGCCACCGAGGCCAGAAGCTCCGCCCTGACCGGCACCGCCATTTCGGCGGCTGCCGTCGGCGTCGGCGCCCGCTGGTCGGCGGCGAAGTCGATCAGCGTCGTATCCGTCTCGTGCCCCACCGCCGAGATCAGCGGGATATCCGAGGCCGCTGCCGCGCGCACGACGATTTCCTCGTTGAAGCCCCAGAGATCCTCGATCGAGCCGCCGCCGCGGGCGACGATCAGCACATCCGGACGCGGCACCGCCCCGCCCGGTGTCAGGGCGTTGAAGCCTTCGATGGCGGCGGCCACTTCGGGGACGCATTTCTCGCCCTGCACCACGACGGGCCAGACCAGAACCTTCCTTGGGAACCGGTCGCGGAGCCGGTGCAGGATGTCCCGGATCACCGCGCCCGAGGGCGAGGTGACCACCCCGATCACCTCGGGCAGGTAGGGAAGGGGACGCTTGCGGTCGGGCGCGAACAGGCCTTCGGCCTCCAGCGCCTTGCGGCGTTTTTCCAGCATCGCCATCAGCGCGCCCATGCCGGCGGGGGCGATATCCTCGATGACGATCTGGTAGCGGCTCTGCCCCGGGAAGGTGGTCAGCCGCCCGGTCGCCACCACTTCCATGCCTTCCTCGGGCCGGGTGCGCAGGCGGGAGGCCACGCCCTTCCAGATCACCCCGGAGATCACCGCCCGGTCGTCCTTGAGATCGAGATAGAGATGCCCCGAAGCCGGCCGCGACACCCGCCCCACCTCGCCGCGCACGCGGACATGGTCGAATTCCCCCTCGATCACCCGCTTGATCGCCCCCGAAAGCTCGGAGACGGAAAACTCCGGCGCATTCTGGCCGGGGGCGGGATCGTCGATCAGGTCGGACATGGGGTCAGGTTAAGCGGTTGGTCGGAGGGGGGCAACCGGGATTGCCAACCCGGCCGCGGACTTGACATTAACGGCCCCAACAATATTGGTCACCCTCCTCTCGCCGCTCAGAGCTTGCACGGTGCGACCAGCGACCTAAGCAAAGCCGTTCGGCAGGCTTTCGCCGCGCCACTGGCGCGACGGTCCTGCCTCACCAGCCCGGGGACGGGCGCGTTGCTGCCACAGGATCAGGCGGCCCGCTAGGAAGTGACTGAGCCATAAAGCGATCTAGCAGAGGGGTCCGTGGTGCGCCCGTCCTGGGCCGGGCTTTGCCCTCTTTTCGAAACTGAAACAGTGCGATTTAGGTTTTGGGTGTGAATGCGCCGGAGAGGCGCGAATTGGCGGGGCGGGGTGAACCCCGCCCTACGGGTAGGGGCCGGTGGGATGGCATATGAAGAAGCTGCCTAAGGTCACGGGAAGCGTCGCTTCAGGATCGAGGCGACTGCGAGAACGACCCAATATCCCCAATATCGCCGTCACCCTCCTCTCGCCGCTCAGAGCTTGCGCGGTGCGACCAGCACCGGGCAAAGCCCGTCCCACGCCGGGGACGGGCGCGTTGCTGCCACAGGATCAGGCGGGCCGCTAGGAAGTGACTGCGCCATAAAGCGATGTAGCAGAGGGGTCCGTGTGGCGCCCGTCCTGGGACGGGCTTTGCCCTCTTTTCGAAACTGAAACAGTGCGATTTAGGTTCTAGGTGAGAGTGCGCGGCAGAGGCGGGAATGGCGGGGCGGGGTGACCCCCGCCCTACGGGTATTGGCCGGGGGGGTGGCAATTGCAGAAGCTGCCAAGGGAAGCGTCGCCTCAGGATTGAGCCAACCGCAAAGCCAGGAAAATATCCACAGTATCACCCCCACTCTCCTCGCCCCGCTCAGCACTTGCACGGTGCGACCAGCACCGGGCAAAGCCCGTCCCATCCCGGGGACGGGCGCGTTGCTGACAAAGGGGCAGGGCGGGCCGCTAGGAAGTGACTTCGCCATAAAGCGATCTAGCAGAGGGGTCCGTGGTGCGCCTGTCCTGGGACGGGCTTTGCCCTCATCTTGAAGCGGGACCGCCTAAAACAGGTCGCTTTGACCTCTGCTCGTTCATTTCTTAGTGCCTGCACTGGAAAAGTATTCCGATGTTCCTCATCCACCAGAATCCTTCCCGCCGTTCAGGATCACGTCGCGGTCGGTTTTTTCCGTGCGACGCCGCCCGCTCGATCCCGGCAGGAAATGCACCACCATGCCAAGGGCGGCGGCGCCTATTCCGATCAGAAACATCATGTCCCACAGCGGCGACTTCAGGCCGAGCAGGAGGATCGTGCCGCTCGTCACCGCGCCGAGAACCAGAAAGAAAGTTGCGATACGTCCCATCAGCCTGTTCCGAGTGCCGGTGAAAGGATACCGCATCGCCCGGCAAGCGAGCAAGCCTAGACCAAAATCGTTTCAGACTGTCGCAGTCTGAAACGATTTTGGTCCAGGAACGTAGGCTTGAGCAAAATCCTGGGATCAGATTGGTTCAATCTGATCCGGTTTTGCTCTAACTGGATTCGCGCGGCGGATCAGGCGGATGTCCTGAGCAGACCACGACATGGATCGTCGGAACGCCGCGCCTCCGCGCTTGCCCCCGGCGGGCCGACATCCTAAACCCCGACCATGACAGGAACGGAGCCGGCCCCATGAACATCCTCCTTCTCGGCAGCGGCGGGCGCGAGCATGCGCTGGCCTGGACCATCGCCCAGAACCCCAAATGCGACCGGCTGACCTGTGCGCCGGGGAATGCCGGGATGACCGAGGTCGCCGACTGCGTGCCGCTGGATATCGAAGACCCCGACGCCGTCACCGCCTTCGCCCGCGAACACGCCTTCGATTTCGTCGTCATCGGTCCCGAAGCGCCGCTGGCAGCGGGCGTGTCCGATGCGCTGCGCGATGCAGGGTTCCTGACCTTCGGGCCTTCGCAGGCCGCCGCGCAGCTTGAGGCGTCCAAGCGGTTCACCAAGGAAATCTGCGACGCCTGCGGTGCGCCCACCGCCGCCTGGGCGCGGTTCACCGAAGCCGGACCGGCCAAGGACTACATCCGGCAACAGGGTGCGCCCATCGTCGTCAAGGCCGACGGTCTCGCCGCCGGCAAGGGGGTGATCGTGGCCATGGACGAGGCGACCGCGCTCGCCGCCATCGACGATATCCTCGGCGGCAGTTTCGGCGCCGCCGGGGCCGAGGTGGTGATCGAGGAATTCATGACCGGCGAGGAGGCGTCCTTCTTCGTTCTCTGCGACGGCGAGGCGACCCTGCCCGTCGGCACCGCCCAGGACCACAAGCGCGCCTTTGACGGTGACGAGGGGCCGAATACCGGCGGTATGGGGGCCTATTCTCCGGCGCCGATCCTGACCGACGAGATGCAGGACAAGGTCATGGCCCGCATCGTGCGGCCGACGCTGGCCGAGATGGCGCGGCGCGGCATCCCCTATCAGGGCGTGCTGTATGTCGGGCTGATGATCGGGGGGGGCGAACCGCGCCTCGTCGAATACAATGCCCGTTTCGGCGATCCCGAATGTCAGGTGCAGTGCATGCGTCTTGGTGCGCAGCTTTTCGACGCCATGCTCGCCTGTGCCGAGGGGCGGCTGGCCGAGGCGCGGCTGAACTGGGCCGACGACCATGCGATGACCGTAGTGATGGCGGCGAAGGGCTATCCGGGGTCTTATGCGAAGGGCGAGCGGATCGGCGGGCTTGCCACAACCGATCCGCTGACCCGGATCTTCCACGCCGGGACTAGGGCCGACGGCCCCGACATCCTGTCCAATGGCGGCCGGGTCCTCAATATCACCGCCCGCGCCCCGAGCCTCGCCGAGGCGCGGGACCGTGTCTATGCGGCTGCCGGGGCCGTTGACTGGCCCGGCGGTTTTTACCGGACCGACATCGGCTGGCGGGCGCTGAAGGGCTGAGCGGCTCAGGCGGCGTCGGGGTATTCCACCATCTCGAACTCGATACCGTCTTGGTCGCGGAAGTAGAACCGACGCCCGGGTTCGTAATCGGCATGAGAATGGGTCCTGAAGCCCAGCGCGTCGACCTTGCGTTCGATGGCGTCGAGATCGTCGACGACGATCCCGACATGGTTCAGCCCGCCGACGATGCCATAGCTCGTGTCACCTTCGCGCAGGTCCTTGCGCGGATTGTAGATCGCCAGATAGGACGCGTCATTGCCGACATGCACCGTGTAGCCTCCGCTGATGGCATCGCCCTTCCAGCGCACCTCCCAGCCGAACAGATCGCAGAGCCAGGCGGCGGTGGCATCGGGATCGCGGACGGTGATATTGGCATGTTCCAGTTGAGCACCCATGGGTCTTCTCCTCGGTTTGGGTTGATTGACGATCCCGAGTCGTAATTGCTAAACCTCACTTGAGGTCAAGAGTTATCTTCAAGGTGCGACATGGCAAGATCCCCTGAAATATCAATCGGTTTCCTCGCCCGCCGCACCGGCCTCGCCGTCTCGGCCATCCGCTATTACGAGACCCAGGGCCTGATCTCGCCCGAACGCAATGCCGGCGGGCAGCGGCGGTTTCCGCGTTCGGACATTCGCCGTCTGTCCTTTGTCATCATGGCGCAGAAATTCGGCTTTTCCATCGCCCGGATCCGCGAGTTGCTGGCCACGCTTCCCGACAACCGCACACCGAACGCCCGGGACTGGGCGCGCATTTCCCGGGTCTTCCGCGCCGAGCTGGATGCCCGCATCGCTTCGCTCGAGGCCATGCGTGACCAGCTTGACGGCTGTATCGGCTGCGGCTGCCTGTCGCTGGAAAAATGCGCCCTCTACAACCCCGCCGACGGGGCAGCGGACCTGGGAACAGGCCCGCGCTATCTGCTGGGGAACAGTTCGGCAGAGGTCATCGGTCCCGGGCAGCGGCGTTGAGCAGTCCTTGTGATTGCGGTTCCGACCCTTCCCGAACTCCCTGCCACTTCCGAAGGGTCCGGTGATCGCTGCGCGGGCTCCCCTCCTCCCGTCAGGGCAGGGTTATCGCATTTGGGTCCACCTCTCGCGAGAAACAGGTATGCGGCTCGAAATCCCATGCGAGCCAACCCCCAATCCCGCCCCATATTCCCAGTCCCGCCGTCCCCATCGCACGCCGCTCCCCCGGGGCTCCGCCCGCTCGCGGCTGAAACCTTCCACTGGAAGGTTTCCGGGACGCCGCTCGCCCCCCGCACGGTGCGACCAGCACCGGGCCGAGCCCGACCCATCCGAGGGGCGGGCGCGTTGCTGACGCTCGCTTAGAGCGGCCCTCTCGGAAGTGACTGCGCCATAAAGTGGTCCGCTGAGGGGTCCGGACAGCGCCCACCCTGGGTCGGGCTTGGCCCTCATTTCGAAGTCCCGGCAGGGCAGGGCTGGTTTCGGGAAGGTGCAGGATCAGGGCCCGCAGGGTGAACGCGAAGGACACAACAGTTTCATAGGCAATTGCCCTGCCTCCCAGGGGGAGGGCAATTGCGTTTGGGTCACCTGTCACGGGAAACCCGCCTGAGGTTCGGTTTCTCCCATTCGAGCCAACCCCCAATCCCGCCCCAAATCCATAGCTTCGCCGTCCCCATTTCTCCCCGCTCTACACCCGCACGGTGCGACCAGCACCGGGCCAAGCCCGA
>JBNKVT010000044.1:0-66186 GCA_050299335.1 Paracoccaceae bacterium
TCACGGTTTTCGATACCTACGAGCACATCCTCGACAAATGCCAAGCCGCCTGGAACTTCTTTGCCAACGAGCCTGACCGAATAACCTCTATCACCAGTAGAGACTGGATAGCAGTCAATTGATCAAGCCGGTGGTATAATACGCAATTTCGTGAGCGCCGATCGCGCCTGCAACTTCAGAAACTCGACCAATCCTCATCGCCCGATGCAACCAGAAGATCCTCGGGCGATGACGATTGGGCCTCCTCGGTGACCTCGGCCTCGTCGCTGTCGGATGAGAACTCGTCCTTCCACTCCTGCGGAATGTCCGCCCCGGTCCGGAAGAACCGTATCTGACTGCTCAACTCATCGGCCTTCACTTTCAGCGCCGTCGAGTTGCCCCTGCTTTCATCGGCAAGCTGGGCGTTCTTCTGGGTCATCTCGTCCATCTGCGCCACGGTGATCGAGATTTCCGACACGCCGGTCGACTGTTCCTTCGAGGCCCGCGAGATTTCCGACATGGTGTTGGACGCGTTCTCGATCGAGGTCAGGATCGCCTCCAGCGACTCGCCTGTCTCCGAGACCAGTTTCACCCCATCAGCGACACTTTCGGAAGAATCCGAGATCAGGGCGGTGATATCCCGCGCGGCTTCGGAGGAGCGGTGCGCCAGCGCCCGGACCTCGGACGCCACCACCGAGAAGCCCTTGCCGGCATCGCCCGCCCGCGCGGCTTCGACCGCGGCGTTCAGAGCCAACAGGTTGGTCTGGAAGGCAATGCTGTCGATCACCGAGATGATATCGGCGATCTTGCCGGAACTCGCCTCGATCGCCTGCATCGCCGTCACCGCTTTCGACACAACGTCCCTGCCCTTCTGCGCCCGCGTCCGCGCCTCACCGGCCATCTCCGAGGCCTTGCGGGCGTTGTCGGCATTCGAACTGACATTGGCGGACATCTCTTCCATCGTCGCCGAGGTTTCTTCCAGCGAGGCCGCCTGGGCTTCGGCCCGCTGCGCCAGTTCAACGGCGCCTGAGGAAATCTCGGTCGCACTCTTGCCCATGGCGGACGATGTCTGCTGAACGTTGGCGACGATCTCATAAAGTTTCTCGATGGTCGCGTTCACATCGGATTTCAGTGCTGCGAAGGCGCCGACGAAATCCCCGTGCATCCGATCGGTCAGATCGCCATCGGCCACCCGCTTCATCACGCGCGCGGTTTCTTCGAGCCCCGTCTGCACCGTCTCGACCAGACTGTTCAGCCCCTGCGCCATCGAGCTCAGCACCTCGTCATCGAACGCCACCGTCACCCGCGTCGAAAAATCCCCGCCGACCGAGGCATCGACCACCGTGCCGAAGGAGGATTGCAGGTCCTGCATCATGCGTTCGCGCGCCTTCTCGGCCCGTTCCTCTGCCTCGGCCTTTTCCCTTTCCGCCTGCTGAGCGCGTTCGGAATTGTCACGGAAGACCTGCACGGTCCGCGCCATCGTCCCGATCTCGTCCTCGCGGTCCATCCCGGCGATCTTCACTTCAAGATCCCCCATGGCCAGCGCCTGCATGGACTTGTTCAGTGCCATCACCGGTCTGGTCAGTGACCGCGCGACGATGAGACTCATGAAGGCGCTGATCGCAATCAAGACCAGCCCGATGAGCACCATCATGTTGCGAATTCTAACGATCGGGGCATAGCCCTCATCTTCGACGATTTGTGCAACCAGAGACCAGTTCCCACCAAGGAAATCGACATCCGCAGCCGCGATGATCGCCGGCTTCCCCAATATTCCGGTCGCGTGGCCGATGGATACTCCTTCGGCATCACTTTCAGCAAGTGCGGGCAGGTCATAACGAATGCGGAGTATATCGTTTTCCGGCGTTCTGGGCAGGTCGGATATTACCTGACCGTCGCTTGAAATCAAAAATGTCTGAACCTGATCGTCGGCAGAGGTGGCATTGATGGTCGCCTGGATCTGGTCGGCAGGCAGTTGCACCGCAAGAACCCCGTAGAGCGCAAGATCGTCCGAATAGGCCGACGCACCGTATACTGGGATCGCGGCAAAGGCCGCAGGCGCTCCCGCGCTCGGCGCATAGGCCTCAAAATCGAAAAAGACTACAGAATCGGGCTCGGCGCTTGCCGCCGCAGCAAAGGCCCGGGCCAGGCCGGTATCCTCAAATTCCCCGCTGGTCAGATTTGTGCCGAAATCGGCTTCCTTCTCGACGGTATACACGACAGTCCCGTCAGGGCCGATCAGGAACATGTCA
This sequence comes from Paracoccaceae bacterium, assembly GCA_050299335.1. Classification (GTDB taxonomy): domain Bacteria; phylum Pseudomonadota; class Alphaproteobacteria; order Rhodobacterales; family Rhodobacteraceae; genus JBNKVT01. The sequence continues at coordinate 2,232 of JBNKVT010000044.1, forward strand.
TAATACCCGAAATCCTGTGACTTCTTGCGTATCTCCTGATGGAAACGAGCATGGGTTTCCGAATAGCGCGAACCGTCCCCGGCATCGTCCAGCTGGCTGCGCAATCCCAGGGCATGTGGATTGGCCTCGGTATAGAGATTGCGAATCTCGGCTGCGGTCGTACCCTGATTCGCATCGGGCCAGGCGCGGAAGAGCTGCTGCATCGCGCCCTGAAAATCCCGCGAACTGGCCATGATGGACAAGTCCGCCTTCAAGACTTGAGCGTAGCGTTCAAGTTGGCTGACGCGGCTCAAGGTACTGGCTGCGAGTTCCCGTTCGATCTCGTGTTTGGTGTTGCTGCGCGCGATTAGATAACTACCGAGGCCAGTACCGACGGCGACGAGGATCGTGCTGACCAACACCATGGTCAGGACACGAAAGGACAGGCTCTTTCCCAGAACTGGCAACATTTATTCGACCTCAGTTGGAATCACGTGTTGGGGCGGACCCTAGAACCACGCCCTTAAAATACCTTTACTGCGCAAGTTAACGCAGCCGCAGGCGAGCCAGGGCGGCTGATGCGGACCTCCCCAAGGCCCCGACAAGTCCAATTCCGGTGCGGAACCCAACTTCCATGCGCGCCCGGATGGTATTCCAGACCGACCGAATCGGTCCGGCTTTCTCCGGGCCGGCTGCCAGACGACCCGAATGTGGCCGGCGGCTGGACCGTTTGCCCGTCTGACAGGCGGCCTGGGATCATGCAGACTGCTCAGGCTGCCCGCATGTGCTCTGAGCGGATCACCCGGACGAAACCGCGGCGCCGTGCGCGACTTCCGACAGGCGGGCATCGAGCGGAGACCAGTCGTCGGTTTCCAGGCGGACTGGGAAGGCGAGGACGCGGGGGCGAAAGCTCTCCGGCAGGCGAACGGCATCCTTTTCCGTGGTAACCAGTTGCGCGCCTTTTGCACGCGCCTCGGCCTCGAGACGCTGGAGCAGCGCTGGCGGATAGGCCGCGTGGTCTGGAAAGCTGCGCGTGGCCGTGAGAATGGCACCGGCAGCAGCGAGACTGTCGAAGAACTTCTGCGGCCGGCCGATACCGGCGAAGGCGAGAACCGGAAGGTTCAGCCAGTCCATGCCGGTGCGCAGCGGGACCAGATGCGCGGTGAGGCGGGGAAGGCCGGCGATCTCGGGCCAGGTCTCGGTGAGGCGTTGCTGATGGCGCGGTTCGCCGATGGTGACAAGAAGATCGGCGCGGGCGAGACCAGAGGATAGCGGCTCGCGCAGGGGGCCGGCAGGCAGTATCCGGCCATTGCCGAAACCGGTGGCGGCGTCGATGACGACAAGCGAGAGATCCTTGGCGAGGGACGGGTTCTGAAACCCGTCATCGAGAAGGGCGATGGTGGCCCCGGCCTGGGCGGCGGCACGGACACCGGACGCGCGGTCCCTGGCGACCCAGGTGGGGGCGAAGGCGGCAAGGAGAAGCGGCTCGTCACCGGTCTCGGCCGAATTGTGGCGCCCGGGATCGACAAGCGCCGGGCCGTCGATCGAGCCGCCATGACCTCTCGAGACGATATGAGGCCGGTGGCCCTGTTCAGCGAGACGCATGGCAAGCGCACATGTGGTCGGGGTCTTGCCGGTGCCGCCGACACTCAGATTTCCGATACAGATGACGGGGATCGGCATTTTTTCCCAGGCACCGGTACGGAGACGCCGGTCGGTCTCCAGTTTCCAGATCATCGACAAGGGGGACAGGAGACGGGGCAAGAGGCCCGGGCTGGAACGGGGGCGGGACCAGAAGGCGGGGGACTCGATCATTGCGGCAGGTGTCTTTCGATCATCTCGAGCACATGATCGCCGACATCGGCACCTTCGCTCAGGACCTGCCAGGCCTTGGCCGCCAGGGCTGCCGTCCGGTCGGGGGGCAGCGTTTCGGCGAGTCTCTCTCCGAGATGCTCGGCGGAGTTGACGGTGAGCGTGGCGAAGTTTTCCTCGAACCGGTCGTAGGCGGTCTTGAAGTTCTCGACATGCGGCCCGTGCAGGACGGCGGAACCCAACGCCGCCGGTTCGAACGGGTTGTGGCCCCCGATGGGCACGAGCGAGCCACCGACAAAGCTGATGGCGGCGAGGCGATACCACAGGCCCATCTCGCCAATCGTGTCGGCGAGATAGACCTCGGTGTCCCGCGCGATGGGCTCGCCCCGGGACCGCTGAGCAACCTGCCAACCCTGATCGCGCAGAAGCATGGCGATACCCTTGCCGCGCTCAGGATGGCGCGGGGCGAGAACGAGGATGAGGGAATGCGCCGCCCGCCGGGCGATCCGGTGGGCGTCGGAGACCATGGCCTCTTCGCCCGGATGGGTGGAAGCGGCAAGCCAGACCGGACGGCCCTTGAGGGACTTGCGCAGGATTTCAAGCTCACCGGTGTCGCAAGGCAGCGGCGCTGAACTGTCCTTGAGCGAACCGGTGACTTCGATCCGGCCCGGGTCGGCGCCGAGGCGATAGAACTGGTTAGCGATCGCGTCGGTCTGGACCATGATCCAGTCGAACCGGTCCAGGAGCGAGGCGGCGGCGGAACCGAGCCATTTCATCCTGTTGAAGGTGGTCTCCGAGATACGGCCATTGACGAGGATCATCCTGGTGCCGCGCATCCGGGTGCGGTGCATCAGCGCCGGCCAGAGCTCGCTTTCGCACCAGACGGCGAGGTCGGGTTGCCAGTGATCGAGGAAGGACTGAACGGCGGGCATGGCATCGACGGGGGCGTATTGATGGAAGGCACGATCCGGCAGGCGCTTGGCGAGGATCTCGGCGGAGGTCTTGGTCACGGTGGTGACGAGGATATGGGCGTCCTTGTGCCTGTCGAGGAAGGCCTCGATAAGGTCGAGCAGCGACAGGGCCTCGCCGACGGAGGCCGCGTGGAACCAGACAAGCGTGCCGTCGGGCCGGGAGCGGGAGGCGGTGCCGTAACGTTCGGAGACCCGCTCGGGGTCCTCCTTGCCCTCGGCGAGACGGCGGTTGACGATCCGCCGGGCCAGCCCCATCGCGACGGTCGAAAAGCCGAGATAGGCGGCGACGGCGAGGGATTTGGGCATCGGGCCTAATGCAGCTCTTCGGTGGGCGAGGCGGCGGCCTCTTCGTCGCGGAGGCGGTGCAGATGGGCAATGAAATAGCGCATATGGGCGTTGTCCACCGTCGACTGGGCCTTGGATTTCCAGGCGTCATAGGCGGCGGCGTAATTGGGGTAAATGCCTACTAGGTCGATCTCTTCGACCTTTCGGAACTGGTTGGACTGGGGGTCGACAAGCTCGCCGCCGAAAACGAGATGCAGGCGCTGGACCATTCGTTGGCTCCTCGGGATTGGTTGTGGCTTGGGGCAACTTAAAGCGGCGCGGGCGGAGAGGGAAACGGTTTTCGAGGGGTGACCGGACCCTCGGGGGATGGTGCGTGAAATCACGCACCCTACGGGACGCAGGGGCCGCATGCGACCGAATGGGGAGAAGTAATCGGCCCGGAATTGAAGTATGGGTGAGGGAAACGATCTTCCGGGGCCATGAATGACCGCCAAACCGCTGCCAGATCATCCGTTGCGTTACGAGCTGAACAACGAGCTGCACGCCCGGCCCTTCCCCGAACTGTCAGCCCCATGTGCCGCGGCCTTCCTCGCCATCCGCCAGCCCGAAAACGCCGCGGACCGCGACCCGGCGGAGGACCGGGCGCATCTGGTCGCCCTGCTCAGCCGCTACGGGGCGGCGCATCCGGCTCCCGGTGCCAATCACCATACCGCGCAACTGGGGCGCGGAACCCTGAAATGGGAGCGGCATACCGAATTCGTGACCTACACGATCTACGCAGACGGCGTGGCCGATGCGCCATTCTCGGGTCAGGTGCAGGTGATGTTTCCCCATGACTGGCTGGCAGACGCACCGGGCAATGTGATCACGTCCTGCCTGGTCAGGGTCGAGGAGATGCCGGACGACATCGAGGCGAAGCTGAAGCGCGACGTGCAAGGCTGGTTCGTGGCCGAAAGCCTCGCTGTGTCACAGGTGATCGACGGCTGCGCGGTGATCGCGGGCGATTTCCGCATCGACCCCGCAGGGCATGTGCGCTTCGCGGTGCTGGCACGCGCCGGGACAGGCCGGCGGCGGCTGGGGCGGATCGTGCAGCGGCTCTTGGAGATCGAGACCTACAAGTCGATGGCCATGCTGACCCTGCCCCTGGCCCGCGAGGTGTCGGGGCGGGTGGCGGCCCTCAACCGGGACCTGACCGGGATCGTGCAGCGGATGAGCGACGAAGGCGGCGAGGTCGAGACGCTGGCGGAATTGCTGAAGATGACGGCCGAGATCGAGCTCTTGTCCTCCTCCTCGGCCTTTCGGTTCGGGGCTGCGGGGGCCTATGAGGCGATCGTCAATCAGCGGGTGGAAGTGCTGCGCGAGGAGCGGGTGAGTTCGCGGCAACTGTTCTCGGAATTCATGATGCGCCGCTTCGATCCGGCGATGCGCACCTGCCGCTCGGCAAGGGACCGTCTGGCGGAACTGTCGGCGCGGGCCGAGCGGGCTGCGAACCTTCTGAGGACGCGGGTGGACGTGGCCTCGGGCCAGCAGAATGCCGAGGCGCTGAAGCGGATGGACGACCGAGCTGCGCTGCAACTGCGCCTACAGGAGACGGTCGAAGGGCTGTCAGTGGTGGCGATCTCGTACTACGCGGTCAACCTCGCCGCCGGGGTCCTGGCACCTCTGGGCAAGCTGGCGGGGCTCGACAAGACCGGAGTGGTGGCGGTGCTGACGATCCCCGTGGTGGGGGTTGTGTGGTGGATGGTGCGGCGCTTGCGCAAGCGTCTGGCGGCAAGGGAAAAATCCTAACCCCGGACCATTCTCGCCTGACGAGGATGAGTGACTCCACCCCTCGCCTCTGACGGGACGACACCAGACGTAGGCCTGCGATATTCATCAAGGGAAGCGCGCATGACACAGCGCGTGTTCATGCCATTGCAGGTGTCTTCCTCCTCAGCGCGCAATGCGGCATGACGGGACGAGATTGCGGACGGTCGCCCAAGCCGTTAGGCCATCGGCCGACGAGAGACGGCCAGAAGCCTCCGGGAGAGCCAAGAGCAATGAATTTCAAACTACGCCGGGCCAGGGTGCGGGCGCAGACGGTGCTCGCCCGGATGGGCATCGGGTCCTCCGGCAAGATATTCTGCCTGGGACTGGGGCGCACCGGCTCGGTATCCATCAACCTCCTCTTCCGCGAGGCCGGGCGCCTCAGCCATCACGGCACCACCTGGCGGGCACCGGATCAGGCCGCGCTCCGGTGCCGGTACGAATGCTTCTGCGATGCGCCCTTCCACCCCGACCCGGGTGATTTCGAATTTCTCGACCGGCACTACCCGAGGGCCAGGTTCATCCTGAATGTCCGGGACCTCGAACCCTGGCTCATCAGCCGGATCAGCCTCAAGCGTCATCAGAAACGTCTGGGGCGGGACTACACGCCTGGTGGCTGGCACGAAACGCCGGAGGTCATCGATGCCATGATCCGGAACCGCAATGACTATCATATCTCGGTGCTGCGCTATTTCGCCAACCGCGAGACGGATTTCCTGATCCTCAATTTCGTCAGCGACCCCGATAGCGTGGACAAGCTGGCCCGCTTCGCCGGGCTCCCCGGAGCGCGGACGGAAAAGCCCCATACCAACCGCACATCCCCCGACAGCCCAGAGCGCCGGGACCGCACGGAGATTGCCGAATATGTCACGCAATCCATGGACCGTCTCGGCATTCCCGCCGCCGAGCGCCGCTACGATCTGTTCTGCCCCTCCCTTGCCGACCCGGCGCTGATCGAGGGCCTGGCACCCGACAGCCGGGCGTAGGATGGAGGCTCAGCACCCATCGCTCCCCAAGGATCGCCCTCCCGGCAGGTGAACCGACGGTTCGACGCCAATCCGGTCATGGACGGCAGGGGAGGCACCGGGGCCGGACGCCTCCGGCCCGCCAGCGCGTGAGGGCCGCGGGATCACGTTCGCCGGCGCCTCCACAACGCCGCCACCAACGCCAACGGGCCCCATATGCGCACCAGCCGCGCGCCGGAAGCGAAGACCGCCGCGACCCGGTACGAGGCCTGCCGAGTCTGGAACCCGACAAACGGGTAAATATTATCTTGACGCAGCGTCCGGTTGATTCCCTCATGTTGCGCAAGGCGAATGTTCAGGAAGAGGCGCGGCCCGCCCGGCATTGGGGACCGGCAGGTCAGGGAGGACGGGATGGTAAGCGAACTGGCTGGCGAGAAGGCCGCAAGCATACTGACCCCGGAGGCGACCGAAGCGGCGCTGGCGGAATATGCCAAACTGGCGCTGGCCTTTCTGACCATGCGCTTTGCCGTCGATGATGGGTCTCGGGACCGAATGGCGGCTGCGCTGTCTGAGATGCACCAGCGCCTGTTCCGCGACTGCACCGAGGTCGGACCGCCCTCGAAACTGGGGCCGGGGCAGAACGAGGCAGGCGATCTGGTGATGATCTGCGGACATGACCCGCAGCATCGCTACGATTACCGGACCGGCGAGCTTATCGAATGACCGGGAAGCTTGTCGATCTTCTGCTGATCGGGCTGGCGACGCTGGCCGGGATCGTCACCTATTACGCCGCCGACCGCGCCGAGGTCTTTGCCTGGCTGCTCGCCCTCGGGGCGACGGGACTGGCGGCGCGGCTGGTCAACCGTCTGTTTCTCTCCGCACCCGATCCGGGCCGGGCGAACCTGATCGCCTCGGTCCTTTGCATCTACGCCTGGCACCTGACGCTGTTCTTCCTGATCGCGGCCGCGGTGGCCTTCACGCTGGCTTTCTCTTTCTGGCTGGTCGGCGAGCTGGGCCGCGAGGGCGGGCGGTTCGAGATCCCGGAAGGGCAGATTTCCTCGGTCGCGTCGCTGCTGATAGGCGCGGTCTCGGGGCTGCTCGGAGCGGCCTTCTACGAGGATGCCGCCAAGCCCGGCTCGAAGCTTTGGCCGGGGCCGATGTTCAAGGCGCATCTGACCAAGGTCTACGGCAAGCATCCCCATATCACCGGACGAAAGACACCCGAACTCTACCAGCTGCTTTACTACGACGACGGCGCGATGGATCTGTCCGGCTGGCGCTTCCTGACCGCGCTGAAACGCGCCTGGCGGATCGCCACCCTCACCTCGGACCTGCCCGAACGGACCACGTGAGTGACAGAGTTCGCCCGGACATGATCTGGAGGGCGCGACCGGAAAGCGGATGGAAACAATACTCGCAAGGTCGTCACGTCGCGTGTGCCAAAACCTGTGCTATGGACGCGCATTGGAACCTGACGGAGGCAAACATGGGCATCAGACGCGAAACGGCGCCGGTCATCGTGACCGGGGTGGTAGCCATGGTTCTCTTGATCGCCGGGATGATCGGCCTCTGCCTGGGGATCGGCGAGCGCAGCTACCATCTGGCGACGGTCGCCATCCTGACCACCTCCGGCCCGCTGATCGCCCGGGTCTTCGAAGGCATGGTGCGCCGGGTGCATATCAAGCGCGGGCTGGTGCGGGACGGGCTTGAGGCCGAGGACGAAATCCTGATCGCGCGCACCGTGCCCCTGGTGATGCCCGTGGTGGGGGCCTTGTTCGCCTATTCGGTGATGTTGTAGGCGGGACAGGCGGCGCAGTCCGATCTGCATCCATAGCGATTTGCGCCGGATCGGGTTCCTGCATTAAGCCCCGCCTTCGAGGCAGAGTTTCCTTCCATAATTGCGTTCGCCTGCGGCGATGGACCCGGCCTGGAACTGAACACCCTCTGTATGAACGCGCCGATAGGCAGCTCGCCAGAATTGTGCTATACTGGCACCCGCAACCATGGAGAGACTGCGATGAAACGCGCCGCCCTTGCCTTCGCCTTCCTTGCCGCCTGCGCCCCCGCCGCCGCCTTCGCCGGGTGTTCGGGGCGTTCCGATCAGGCCGCCTCCTGCGCGACGGGCTATGTCTGGAGTTCCGCCGCCGGGGCCTGTGTCGCCACGTCAAGCTGATCCGGCCCGCGCCGCCGCGTCCGCCCCTTCAGACGATATCGTACCGGGTTAGAACCGCGCCCGTATCCATCTCCCGCGCCTCGATCAGGCGCAGCCCTGCCTTCAGCGGATTGCCGTCGAACAGCCGCGTCCCGTGACCGAACAGCCGGGGAATGGTCAGCAGCCACAATTCGTCCACTACCCCTGCCGCCAGCGCCGCCTGCCCGGTCACCGCCCCGGCGAACAGCACCAGATCCTTGCCGTCCCGCGCTTTCTCCGCCCCGATCACCGCCCCGATCTCGCCCTCGGCAAGCACCGAGTTCTTCCAGCCATCGACCGCTCCAAGCGTTCGTGAGAATACCAGCTTCCGCGACCCATTCATGAACGCCGCCAGCCGCCGCGTCGCCTCGGGCAGGTCCGGATTGCGCCCCGCCGGCGGCCAGAACTCCGCCATCTTTTCCCAAGAGGTCCGTCCATAAACCAGCGTGTCGAACCGCGCGACCATGTCGTCGGTCCAGCGGTCGAGATCGGCCGACCAGTCCGGGCCGATGAATTCTCCCCCCGGGCCGTTGATGAACCCATCGACACTGACGACCATAGACAAAACGAGCTTACGCATGGACATCTTCTGCTTGCAATTTGCAATCGGTTGCAGGCTAGGCTATCCAATTGCATAATGCAACCGGAAAAGCGAGAGGCCAGGATGGACCGCAGATCAGGCTGCCCGATCAACCTCGCCGTCGAGGTCCTCGGCGACCGCTGGAGTGTGATCGTGCTCCGCGACCTGATGTTCGGCGAGGCGCGCACCTACCGCGCGCTGCTGAACGGATCGCTGGAAGGCATCGCCACCAATATCCTCGCTGCCCGCCTGAAGCATCTCGAAGCCGAGGGGCTGGTCACTGTCGCTCCCGACCCGGACCACCGGCAGAAGAAGATCTACTCCCTCACCGAAAAGGCGATCTCTCTGGTGCCGCTCATCGTCCATCTCGGCGCCTGGGGCCGCCGACAGATCGACGGCGAGACCGAACTGACCATCCGCGCCCGCCTCCTCGAAGAGGGTGGGCCCGGGATGTGGGAGGATTTCCAGACCGACCTCCGCGCCCGGCATCTGGGCATCGACCCGCCGCCAGGCCACCGCCCGGTCTTCCCGAGGCTTCAGGCCGCCTTCAAGGCGCTTGCGGGACGCGAATAGCGGTTTTCCCCGGCGATCCGCCGGATTAGGCTGGCTCCGGACAATCACCGCACCCCACCTGCAGACGAGGACGCATATGGCCATCGGAACCAAGATCGCCACCTGGTATGAAGGCGCCTGGCATGACGGCAACCTGCCGATCCTCGGCGCGGCCGATCACGGGACCTGGCAAGGCACCATGGTCTTCGACGGCGCCCGCGCCTTCGAGGGCGTGACCCCGGATCTGGACCGACATTGTGCCCGGCTGGTGCGCTCCGCCGATGCGATGGGGCTCGGCAGCCCGATGGAGGCCGGCGAGATCGAAGCGCTGATCCGCGACGGGCTCCAGCGTTTCGCCCCCGGCGAGGCGCTCTATCTCCGCCCCATGGCCTGGTCGCGCGAGGCGAGCCCGGCACTGATCGACCCCGACCCCGCCTCGACCGCCTTCGCCATCTGCCTCGAAGCCTTCGCGATGCCGGAACCCGGCGAACTGACCCTGACCGTCTCGCCCTTCCGCCGCCCGCGCCAGGACACGGCCCTCACCGAGGCCAAGGCGGCCTGCCTCTACCCCAACAATGCCCGCATCGTACTGGAAGCCCGCGCGCGCGGCTTTCACAACGCCCTGTCGTTGGACCTTGAGGACAATGTCGCCGAGACCGCCTCGACCAACGCCTTCATGGTGCGGGGCGGCGAGATCTTCACCCCGGTGCCCAACGGCACCTTCCTCGACGGTATTACCCGGCAGCGGGTGATCGCGCTGTTGCGTGGCGACGGCAAGACGGTCCATGAAACCACGCTGAAAGCCGCGGATTTCCACGAGGCGGAAGAGATTTTCCTGACCGGCAACGCCTCGAAAGTCATGCCGGTGACCCGGTTCGAGAATCACGAGCTGCAATACGGGCCGGTGGCGCGACGGGCGCGGGCGCTTTACTGGGACTATGCCCATGCCTGATCCGGCGCTGCCGTCCGAGATGCGGGCGATCGAGATCGCGGGGCCCGGCGGACCGGAAGTCCTGCGCGAAACCACCCGACCCGTGCCGGTTCCGGTGGCGGGCGAGATCCTGATCCAGGTGGCCGCCGCCGGCGTGAACCGCCCCGACCTATTGCAGCGCGCGGGCGCCTATCCGCCGCCGCCGGGGGCCTCGGACCTGCCGGGACTGGAATGCGCCGGTGTCGTGGCCGCGATTGGCCCGGGCGTGACCCGCTGGACGGCCGGAGACGCGGTCTGCGCCCTGCTGCCGGGCGGTGGCTATGCCGAATTCGCCCTTACCCATGCCGATCACGCGCTGCCGGTGCCGAAGACCCTGACCATGGTCGAGGCCGCGGCCCTGCCGGAGACCTTTTTCACCGTCTGGACCAATGTCTTTCAGCGCGGAAGACTGAAGGCCGGCGAGGTGCTCCTCGTCCATGGCGGCTCATCAGGCATCGGCACCACGGCGATCCAACTGGCCCGGACCTTCGGGGCACGGGTGCTGGCGACCGCAGGGACGGCGGCGAAATGCCGGGCCTGCGAGGCGCTGGGGGCGGAACGGGCCATCAACTACCGCGCCGAAGATTTCGTCACAGTGGTGAAGGAGCACACCGGCGGACGCGGCGCCGACGTCATCCTCGACATGGTCGGCGGCGATTATGTGGGAGGCAACATCCGGGCGCTGGCCATCGAGGGCCGCATCTGCCAGATCGCGTTTCTCGGCGGCGCCGAGGTATCGGTAAACCTCGCGCCGCTGATGATGAAACGCGGCACCCTGACCGGATCGACCCTCCGGCCGCAATCCATCGGGGCGAAGGCGCGGATTGCCCGCGATCTCGGCCGCGAGGTCTGGCCGCTGATCGAAGCCGGACGCATCGGTCCGCTGATCCATGCCCGCTATCCTCTGGCCGATGCCGCCGAGGCGCATCGGCAGATGGAAGCGGAAGCTCCGACAGGCAAGATCGTCCTCGATCTTGGACCGGACGGGGCGCCCGGGTAACGCGGACCCTCCCGAAATCTCCCTGGCGCAGTTGCGGAACTCCCGGAATCGCCCCCCCTCCTGCGACGCTTCCTCGGCGGTGCGGGGACACAGCATATTGAATTTGCATGTCCGTTTCCTTGATTATGCGCGCCAAGGTCGCGTCCTGATCCGGCGCATTCCAATCTCCGGATCACTCTGCCAAGCTCAGAATTGATGGCAAAGCCCGCCTCCGGACGGGCGCTCTCCGGACGGGCGCTCTCCGGAAACCTCCTCTCGATAAACATATGGCGTAGTCAGGTCCGAGCGGGCCGCTTTCAGCCTGTATCTGCAACGTGCCCGGCACTGGTCGCACCGTTCAGGGGTTGCGCGACGCACGATGCGGATGGCGGGGGTCCGCTTCGGGGAGGGGGGTGGGGCTGGTTCCGTGAAGCTTGGAAATCGCCTCAGAACGCGTGATCCTTCACCGCCTCCAGCGCCACGAAGGTCGAGGTGCTCGAAACATGGGGCAAGGCGGAGATCGTGTCACCGAGCACCTTGCGGTAACTTCGGATATCCGCCGTGCGGACTTTCAGAAGATAGTCGAAAGCTCCCGCAATCATGTGGCATTGCTCGATCTCCGGCACCTGCCGCACCGCATCGTTGAACGCCCTCAGCGCCGCCTCGCGCGTGTCCGACAGCGTCACAGAGGCAAAGGCGACGTGGTCCTTGCCGAGTTTCGCCGGGTCGAGCACGGCCCGGAATCCGCGGATATATCCCGCATCCTGAAGCCGCTTGAGCCGCACCTGGCAAGGGCTCTTCGACAGGCCGATCCGCCGCGCCAGTTCGGTGACCGGCAGGCGGCCTTCCTCGGCAAGGACGGACAGCATCTTGAGATCAAGACGGTCGAGTTTCCCGATATCGTCATCTGTCAAGATTTTTCTCCCTGAAAGATGATATTTTTTGGCTATTATGCCTGCATTTTATCAATTCTTCAGGAAACAGAACTTGGCGGAAAATGCAATACTCAGACATATCCGCCGGAGTTTCCCCATGTCCGACCTCACCCGTCTTCGCGACACGATCCGAACCAGCCGCCTTGCCGACGAGGCCGCCTGTCTCGCCGCGCTGACACAGGCCCATGGCCCGTCTCCCGCCCAGCGCAGGGCCATTTCCGCCAGCGCCGAAACCCTGGTCGCGGCTATCCGCACCGATGCCGCGCCCGGTCTGATGGAGGTGTTCCTGGCCGAATACGGGCTCTCGACCGAAGAGGGCGTGGCGCTGATGTGCCTCGCCGAGGCGCTGCTGCGCGTACCCGATACCGAGACCATCGACGAGCTGATCGAGGACAAGATCGCGCCCTCCGACTGGGGGCAGCATCTAGGCAGGTCCTCCTCGCCGCTGGTCAACGCCTCGACCTGGGCGCTGATGCTGACCGGACGGGTGCTCGACGAGGATGCCGGGCGCGGGATGGCGCATGTGTTGCATGGCGCCGTCCGGCGGCTGGGCGAGCCGGTGATCCGGCTGGCGGTGCGGGCGGCGATGAAGGAGATGGGCAGCCAGTTCGTGCTGGGTGAAAACATCGACGCCGCTGTGACCCGCGCCCGGGGGCTGGAGCGCGCGGGCTTTACCTATTCCTACGACATGCTCGGCGAGGCCGCCCTGACCGCGAAGGACGCGGCGGCCTATTTCGACGCCTATACCCAGGCCATCGCGCGACTGGGCGCGGCGGCGAAGGCCGCCGATATCCGCGACAATCCCGGCATCTCGATCAAACTGTCGGCCCTGCACCCGCGCTACGAACAGCCGCAGCGCCACCGGGTGATGCGCGAGCTGACCGGCCGAACGGTCGCGCTTTGCGAGATGGCCAAGGCGGCCGGGATCGGACTGAATATCGATGCCGAGGAGGCGGACAGGCTGGACCTGTCGCTGGACCTGATCGACACGGTCCTGCGCGATCCGCGCCTCGCCGGATGGGACGGGTTCGGCGTGGTGGTGCAGGCCTACGGGAAACGCGCCGGGCCGGTGCTGGACTGGCTCCATGCATTGGCCGGAACGCTCGATCGGCGGATCATGGTACGGCTGGTCAAGGGCGCGTATTGGGATACGGAAATCAAGCGGGCGCAGGTGGAGGGGCTGGCGGGGTTCCCGGTCTTCACCCGGAAATCCGCCACCGATGTCTCCTATATCTGCTGCGCGGCAAAGCTTCTGGCGATGACCGACCGCATCTACCCGCAATTCGCCACCCATAACGCCCATACCGTTGCCGCCATCCTCGAAATGGCTTCGGACCGGAATGCCTTCGAATTCCAGCGCCTGCACGGCATGGGCGAGGTGCTGCACCGGCAGGTCAAACGCGCCAATGGCACCAGATGCCGCATCTATGCGCCGGTCGGGGCGCATCGCGATCTGCTGGCCTATCTTGTGCGGCGTCTGCTTGAGAACGGCGCCAATTCCTCCTTCGTCAACCAGTTGGTCGACGAGGATGTGCCAGCCTCGATCATTGCCGCCGACCCGTTTGAGAAGGCCGGAGCCGACCTCGCCGCCCCTGCCCCGCATATCCGCCTGCCGCGCTATCTCTTCGCGCCGGAGCGGCAGAATTCCCGGGGCTGGGATCTGCGCGACCCGACAGACCTGGCGGAGTTCGATACCGGCCGCTCCGAATTTTCCCGGACAAGCTGGCACGCCGGACCCTTGCTGTCGCCCGACATCACCGGGGCGGAAAGCGCGGGCAAGCCGGTGCCGGTGGTCAATCCCGCCATCCCCACCGATCGGGTCGGAACGGTCCGCGAAGCAACCCTGGCCGAGACCGAGGCGGCCCTTGCTGCCGCCCGCGATTGGGGCTCGGCGGATGGGACGGAGCGCGCCGCGATCCTGTCCCGCGCCGCCGAGCTTTATGAGCGGGCAACAGGCGAACTCGGCGCGCTTCTTAGCCGCGAGGCCGGCAAGACCCCGGCCGATACCGTCGCCGAGTTGCGCGAGGCGGTGGATTTCCTGCGCTATTACGCGGCCCGCATCCCCGAGCTCGGCACCAGACCGGCCCGCGGCATCTTCACCTGCATCTCACCCTGGAACTTCCCACTGGCCATTTTCACCGGCCAGATCGCGGCAGCACTGGCGGCGGGTAACGGTGTGCTGGCCAAACCGGCTGAAGCCACGCCCCTGATCGCCCACCGTGCGATTCAGCTTCTGCACACGGCCGGGGTCCCGCGTGACGTTTTGCAGCTGCTGCCCGGCAGCGGCGCGCTGATCGGTGCCCGCCTCTCCGCCGATGACCGTATCGCCGGCACCTGTTTTACCGGTTCGACCGCGACGGCCCAGCGCATCAACCGGGCCATGGCCGAGACCGCACCGCCCGACGCGCCGCTGATCGCCGAGACCGGCGGGCTCAACGCGATGATCGTCGATTCGACCGCGCTGCCGGAACAGGCAGTGCGCGACATCCTCGACAGCGCCTTCCGCTCGGCCGGTCAGCGCTGTTCGGCCCTGCGCCTGCTCTATCTGCAAAAGGATATCGCCCCGGCCTTCCTCGACATGCTCTTCGGTGCGATGGACGAGCTGTGCCTTGGCGACCCCTGGGACCACGCGACCGATATCGGCCCGGTGATCTCGGCGGAGGCACGGGCAGGGATCGCAGCCCATATCGCAACCGCCCGCGACGAGGGCCGCTTGATGAAACAGCTGCACGCTCCCGGGGAGGGCAGTTTTGTCGGACCGGCGGTGATCTCGGTCTCCGGTATGGGCGATATGACGCGCGAAATATTCGGGCCCGTGCTGCACGTCGCCACCTTTGCCGCCAGCGACGTGGACCGGATTGTTGCCGAGATCAACGGCTCGGGCTACGGGCTGACCTTCGGGCTGCATACGCGGATCGACGACCGGGTCGCGCAGGTGACAGGCGCGCTGAATGTCGGGAATATCTATGTGAACCGCAACCAGATCGGTGCTGTCGTCGGCTCGCAACCCTTTGGCGGGGAGGGCCTGTCGGGCACCGGACCGAAGGCCGGCGGGCCGCAATATGTGGCGCGGTTCGCCGGAGCCAGGCGCGGAACCGCGTCGCTGGCCGCCGCCGAAAGACCCATAGACCCAGAGACCGTGCAGAAAGCTCTGGACGCGCTGCCGCGGACGGACCGCCGGGCGCTTGACGTGCGCGACTTACCGGGACCGACCGGAGAATCGAACCGGCTGTCGCTCCATCCGCGCGGCCCGGTCCTGTGCCTCGGGCCCGGCCCCGAGGCTGCCCGCAAACAGGCGCGGCGCGGCGCCAAGGCCGGATGTCCGTCCCTGATCGTCTGCCCGGGGGCCGACAGTCAGGGAGAGCTGGCCGGGTTTCTCGACCGCGCCGCCCTGACGGGGCTGGACGGGGTCAGCCTGGTGGCGCTATGGGGCGACGCGGCCGATCTGCGCGAAACCCGCAAGGCGTTGGCAGCGCGCCCGGGGCCGCTGGTCCCGCTGGTCGCCGAACGCGATCTTGGCGGCTGGTGCGTGGTCGAGCGGCATGTCTGTATCGACACGACCGCCTCGGGTGGAAACGCCTCGCTGCTGGCGGCCTCGGGATCGGACCCGCAGTCACGGACCTGAAATCGGTATCTTCCACGGCGGTGCGCGGCATCCTTCAGGTCAATCCGTGACCCGCCGCGCGCAGACCTCAAGCGTCCGGTGCTTGTTGCGGGTGCGGACCGCATCCAGCCGAAACCGCGTAGTGGCAAAGGCCGCCGGGGATCACTGCGACACCGAACCCCGCATGAGCGCATCGGGGATCGGTTTCGGAACGATGCGTCCTAGACCAAAATCGTTTCAGACTGAATCAGTCTGAAAAAGAATTTTGGTCCAGATTCATAGGCTTGACCAAAATCGTTTCAGACTGAATCTGTCTGAAAAGGAATTTTGGTCCAGAGACGTAAGCTTGAGCAAAATCCTGGGATCAGATTGGTTCAATCTGAGCCGGTTTTGCTCTAGCCGTGGGCCGGGTGGTGCAGGGCAGCGGCAACGCGGGCGGGAATGGCGCGCAACGCCTTGAAGGCACCAAGGAACATCTCGGTGATGAATTCGGCCCGCAGACGGTGGGCGCGGATGATGGCGTCCTCGATCTCGGCGCGGCTCGGCATCTTGGTCTCTTCGGACATCTGATTGTCTCCTGATCGGGGCCGCCGGTCGGCCGACGGTCTTCGGCTCAGAAGATAGGGCGATGCTGCAGGTGCGAGAAGAGGCGCCTGCGCCAAGGCCGCCATGCGCCGGATGCATATCTTTCGGGGAGGAACCCCGGCATGCCGCCAGCCTTGGCAGATCTCGGACCAGGTTCCTCTCCCTTGTCAGGGAGAAAGATCTGGAAAGCAGACCGTGCGATCTTTCGACGCCCTAGTTTCGGGCGATATCCGAGCCCGGGACCGCCACCGGGCTCCTTGCCGGCCGCTTGCCCGTGTCACCGCGCGGAATATTCAGGTGCCGCAGATAGCGCCTCTCCAGCGCACGGAAGCCGAGAACCACAAGACCGGTAATCGCCATATAGAGAATGGCCGCAGTCAGGAAGCCCTCATAGGCGACATAGAATTTGGCGTTGAGCGTGCGCCCGGCGCCGAGGATGTCCTGGACGGTGATGATGCTGGCCACCGCCGAACCATGCAGCATGAAGACGAACTCGTTGCCATATTGCGGCAGCGCACGGCGAAGCGCGGAAGGAATGAGGACCAGCCAGTCCACCTGTCTATTTGACAGGCCGAGCGCCCGGGCGCCTTCGATTTCACCCGATGGGGTGGTCTCGACCGCGCCGCGAATGATCTCGGTCGCATAGGCGCCAGAATTCAGCGAGAAGGTAATCAGCGCGCACCACCAGGCGTCGCGGAGGATAACCCACGCAAAGCTGTCCTGAACGAACTTGAACTGCGACAGGCCGTAATAGACCAGATAGAGTTGGACCAGAAGCGGCGTGCCCCGGAACAGGTAGACATAGGCATTGATGAGCGGCGAGGCGAAAGGCTTTCGCCGCGCCCGGGCGATACCGGACGGAAGGGCGATGCAAAAGCCGATAGCGACCGACAGGACCGTCAGTTGCAGGGTCAGCCAGACGCCGTTTGCAAAGAGCTCCCAGTTTTCGAGAACCAGGTCAAACCGCATGATGGCCGACCAGCGCCGTGCGGCGTTCGAGATATTCGAAGATCTTCGTCGAGACGAAGGTGATGCAGAGATAGACCAGAAGCACGAAACACATGAAGACGAAGGGTTCACGCACCGATTTGCCGGTATCGTTGGCCAGCCCCACGAGGTCCTCCAGTCCGATGACCGAGACAACGGCGGTGGATTTGACCAGCACCTGCCAGACATTGGCATAGCCCGGCAGGGCAAAGCGGGCGAGTTGCGGGATGGTGACTTTCCACAGGATGGCGGCGCGCTTGAGGCCAAGCGCCTGGGCGGCCTCGATCTGGCCGCGCGGGATGGTGAGATAGGCGCCCCGGAAGGTTTCGGTGAGATAGGCGCCGAAGATGAAGCCTATGGCCAGCATACCGGCGAGGAATTTCGAAAGATCGACATAATCCCATTCGAACATCCTGCCGATATCGTTGATCAGCCGCTGGCCGCCGAAATATATCAAAAGGATCATCACCAGGTCCGGAACGCCCCGGACCAGGGTGGTGTAGAGGCGGACGAAGCCGCCCGAGATGCGACCCCCGGCGATCTTTCCCGCGGCACCAAGGGCTCCGAGAAGGGTCGCCAGCGTCAACGAGGTCACCGCAAGAAGGATGGTGACGAGCGCACCGCGCAAGAGCAGCGGAATATACGGGAAGAGATCTGCCATGTAGGGCGTCCCTGCCCCGGAAGCTCCGGGACAGGGGGACGGCTCAGCCGCCGTAGATGTCGAAGTCGAAATACTTCGCGTTGATTTCCTGGTACTGGCCCGAGGCGCGGATGGCCTCGATGGCGGCGTTCAGCTTCGCCTTGAGCTCTTCCTCGCCCTGGCGGATACCGATCCCGGCACCTTCGCCGTGATATTCCGGAATCGAATAATCGGGCCCGAAGAAATCATAGCCTTCCCCCGCCTCGGTATTCACGAACCCGTCGAGGGCAGCGACGCTGTCGGCCATGAACGCGTCGATCCGGCCAGCGGTCAGGTCGAGATAGACCTCGTCCTGGGTGCCGTAGAGCTTCAACTCCACATTCGGGAACTCGCCCTCCATGAAGTCCTGGTGGATGGTCCCGCGCTGGACGCCCACCACCTTGCCGTCGAGATTGTCGACGGTGAGGCCGCTATCCTCGGCAGCGACGAACTTGGCCGGGGTGTTGTAATACTTGTTGGAGAAATCGATGACCTGCTTGCGTTCCTCGGTGATCGACATCGAGGCGATGATGGCGTCGCATTTGCGTTCGAGCAGGGCGGGGATGATGCCGTCCCAGTCGGTCTTTTCCATCGAGCAGGACATGCCCATTTCGTCGCAGAGTGCGTTGGCGATGTCGATGTCGAAACCGACGACGTCGCCGCTGTCATCGGTCAAGGAAAACGGCGGATAGGCTCCCTCGACGCAGATTTTCAGGTCCTGGGCGATAGCCGAACCTGCCGCGGAAAGTGCGATCAGGGTGGCTGCGATGGTTTTCTTCATCTTGCTGGTCTCCCGGTTGGATCTTGTGACATTCTGACGCGCAGCCTTAGCCAAGGCAGGCAGCGCGTCAAGACAAAGCCGGGCAGCGCCCTGCGGGTGACGTATGGGAATGTGGGCGGAGCGTGGCCGGAAAGCGAATCACCCCTGCTGGTTTCGGGGCGCGACAAGGCAAATTTGTGACGAGGGGGGCGGGTTGGCAGGGTTCCGCTCAATCACAATTTTGCAACAGTTCATTGCATGCGAATTTTCAACGGCGGAACCGCGGAATCTGTCCACACGATTTCCACACCCGAAATTTCCGTGCAATTACCTTTGTTAATAGTATGTTACTATTCTCTCAACTAAAGGACTTCTTTCGCTGACTGCAGGTCCATCTGTCGCGCAGGCGACAGTGGTAGTGTGATATTTCACACCGGCACCTAAATCTTGTTCTGTACGCGCAGCTGCGTTAGGCTATGCCCTGTTACATGGTAATTGTTTCGTGGGGGCGATCCAATGAGTCAGACACTGCAAAACATATCCCAAGACCTCGTTGTCGTGGGTGAGACCGCTCGAGATTTCGTGGGGGAATCGATTTTCGGCGCTCTCGGAATTCAGTCGACCGACTTCATGAACAGCTTCACCCTATTCCTTGCCGTGCTCGGGCTGGCTTTCGTGGTGTTCCGGATTATCTCTCCGGCACCCCATGCGCGCTATCGCCGCGACAGCTACGGGATCGAATTCGGACGTAACCGGTAACTCGTACCACTCCAAGGAAAGGCGCGTCACTTCGGTGGCGCGCTTTTTTTTAACCCCCGGGTCTGAATTGACCTGCCGGAACTGGCGCTCTGACAATCCGCAACCGACAGACCGTATACCGGCCCAACTCGGGACGATACCGCTCTCAGCCTCGATCCTTCCGCCGCCCTCGGTTGCAGAAACCGCTGCGTCAGGGCCCGATCCGGCCTTCGATGGCCAGCCAGATCCTTTCGGCGACATTGATACCGTCGAACCGCTCCAACTCCTGGATGCCGGTGGGCGAGGTGACATTGATTTCGGTCAGGTTGCCGCCAATCACGTCGATCCCGACGAAGATCTGGCCCTTTTCGCGCAGGAGCGGGCCGATGGCAGCGCAGATTTCGAGGTCGCGAGTGGTCAGTGTGGTCTTCTCCGGGCGGCCGCCTACATGCATGTTGGACCGGGTCTCGCCCTCGGCTGGCACACGGTTGATACCGCCGACTGCCTCGCCATCGACAAGGATGACGCGCTTGTCGCCTTGCGCCACATCGGGGAGGAATTTCTGCACGATCAGCGGTTCTCGCGAAAAGCCGGTGAACAGCTCGTGCAGGGAATTCAGATTGCGGTCATTGCCATCGAGCCTGAAGACCCCGGCGCCGCCATTTCCGTAGAGCGGTTTCAAGATGATGTCGCCATGCTGCGCTTTGAAGGCCCCGAGATGGCCAATATCGCGGGCGATGGTGGTGGGCGGGGTGAGGTCGGGGAAGTCGAGGACCAGAAGTTTTTCGGGGTAGTTGCGGACCCAGAACGGGTCATTGACCACCAGCGTGCCGGGCGACAGCCGGTCGAGGATATGGGTGGTTGTGATGTAATGCATGTCGAAGGGCGGGTCCTGGCGGAGCCAGACGACATCCCAGTCGGCTAGGTCGACAGTAGTGAGTTCGCCCTTGGTGAAATGGTTGCCCTTTTCGCGGCGGACTTCGAGCGGCCAGCCGGTGGCGGTGACGCGGCCCTGATCCCAGGCAAGCTGGTCGGGGAGGTAGTAGAACAACTCATGGCCGCGCGCCTGCGCCTCTTCGAGGATGCGGAAGCTGGAATCGGCGTTGATGTCGATGGCCTCGATCGGGTCCATCTGCATGGCGACCTTGAGTGTCATGACACCTCCTTCAAGGGGTGGTGCGTGAAATCACGCACCCTACGGGGATGACTTGGCGCATTCCGCGAGGGTTTTCAATGTGGCTTTCGGTGGATGGTCTGTTCTCAGCCCATGCCGAGCCGCATCAGCGAGCGGCGGATGGGCGTCGTGGTGAAGATGGTTTTCAAGGCCTTAAGGCGGAGGTCCTTCAGGAGGCCGATATCGGTCATCGCGGCGCGGTTCAGGAGGTCGATGCCGAGGGTGCGGGTCTGAACGATGGTGTGGCGTTTGCGGGAATAGGCGTCGAGAAGGGCCGGGGAGGCGATGTCCTTGCCAGTCTCCCGTGCCTTGGCCAGCAGGTCGCGCAGGGTGGCGATATCGGCCAGCGAGGTGTTCAGTCCTTGTGCCCCGATGGGCGGGACGACATGGGCGGCTTCGGCGATTAGTGCAGTACGGGGGCCGGAGAAGCTATTGGCCACCTGCGAGATGATCGGCCAGAGGGCGCGGTCGGAGGCAAGGGTCAGGGGGCCGAGCACGCCGAGGGCGCGGGTGTTGAGTTCGGTTTCGAATTCGTTCTGAGGGAGCACTGCGAGCCTTGCCGCCTCGCCGCCGCGTTCCATCCAGACCACGGCGGAATGGTGGGCGCCGTCATGGTCGGGGAGGGGGACCAGCGTGAAGGGCCCGCCGGAGCGGTGGATTTCGGTGGAGATATTGTCGTGGGGCAGCGCATGCCGCACGCTGAAGACCAGCGCCTTCTGCCCATACCCCCAACGCCGCACCCCGATCCCGAGGGCCTCGCGTACGAAACTGTCGCGCCCGTCGGCGGCGACCAGCAGCTGTGCCTCGACCTGGGAGCCATCCGAGAGTGCCGCGATCACGGTGCCTGTCCGGGGGGTCACCCGGGTCAGCCTTGCGGCATGGCGCATTTCGGCCAGGTCGAGTGTGTCGAGCCGCGCGGCGATCGCCTTGCGCAGGACCGTATTGGGAAGATTGTAGCCGAATGCCTCCTGCCCGATCTCGGCAGCGTCGAAATTCGCCGTCGCGCGGATTTCGTTTTCATCTCCCCCGGCATCAATGATCCGCATGATCGTCAGCGCGGTCGCGTGATGCGAGAGGCCGGGCCACAGACCGGCCTCTTCCAGCAGCGCCACCGAGGGCATCAGGAAGGCCGTGCTGCGGAGATCGGTGTCTCTCGCCTCGGCGGTCGGCGGGGCGGGATCGACGCAGATCACCGAGAACCCCTCTGCGGCGAAGGACGCGGCAGCGGTCATACCGGCAATGCCACCGCCGGCGATCAGGATATCTGTTCGGGTCCGGGTCATGGGTACAGAGATAGGGCGCGCGGGGGCGGGCGTCTACCGCTTGTGAAAGGGTGGGCGGGGTGAACCCCGCCCTACCGGAAAAACAAAGGGCCGCGCGAAGGGTGTCGCGCGGCCCTTTGTTGAAACTTTCCGAGAAGCTCAGTCCTCGTCTTCGGGGGAACCCTCGGGAACCTCGACCGGCTCGGAGCTTTCGCCCTCGTCGCGGTTGGAGATGTCGAACCCGTCTTCGTCAAGTGCCGCGGCGCCGACCTCGTCGAACAGCTCGGCGATATCGAACTCGGCTTCGGCATCCGCCTCGGCTTGCAGGTCCTGGATCGACTTGCCCGAGGCCTGCAGCTCGGCCTCTTCGGCCGAACGGGCGACGTTAACGGTGATCCGAACCTCGACTTCGGGATGCAGGACCACAGTCATCGCGTGCAGGCCCAGTTCCTTGACCGGACGGTCGAGGACGATCTGCTTGCGGTCGACTGTGAACCCGGTCTCGGTCGCAGCATCGGCCACGTCCCGGACGGTGACCGAACCATAGAGCGCCCCGGCATCGGAGGCGGAGCGAATCACCACGAAACTCTGGCCGTCCAGTTTCGCGCCCAGCGCATCGGCCTCTTTCTTCGTTTCCAGGTTCCGCGCCTCAAGCTGAGCCTTTTCGGCCTCGAACCGGGCGAGATTGTCCTTGGTCGCGCGCAGCGCCTTGCCCTGGGGCAGAAGGAAATTGCGGGCATAACCCTGCTTGACGTTCACCACTTCGCCCATCTGGCCGAGCTTGGCGACGCGTTCGAGAAGTACGACTTCCATGATGGTCTCCTTACTTCACGGCATAGGGCAGCAGGGCGAGGAAGCGGGCGCGCTTGATGGCCCGGGCCAGCTCGCGCTGCTTCTTCGCCGAAACGGCGGTGATCCGGCTGGGCACGATCTTGCCGCGCTCGGAGATGTAACGCTGCAAGAGCTTCACGTCCTTGTAGTCGATCTTCGGCGCATCGGTGCCGGAGAAGGGGCAGGACTTGCGGCGGCGGAAAAACGGTTTGTTTGCCATGTGCTTATCCTTCCTCAGTCGCGGCGCGGGCGCGCGTTGCGGGTGGCGCGCTCTTCCTTGGCGTGCTTGGCGAGCACCACCGCGGAGGGGCCTTCCTCGTGTTCGTCGACACGGATCGACATCACCCGCATCACGTCGTCATGCAGCCGCATCAGCCGCTCCATCTCCTGCACGGCCGGGGCCGGGCTGTCGGAGCGCACAAAGGCATAATGCCCCTTGCGGTTCTTGTTGATCTTGTAGGCCATGGTCTTCAGACCCCAGTATTCGGAATCCTTCACCGTGCCGCCATTGTCGGCGAGCACCTGACCAAAATGTTCGATGAGGCCTTCGGCTTGCGTGTTGGACAGGTCCTGACGCGCAATGAAGACATGCTCGTAAAGAGCCATGCGTTTCGTCCTTTTTCCGGCGTGCTTCAAAATTCGGGCCAAGCTCTCCGGGGCCCGCATACGAGAGGCGACGCGATAGAAGTCGTCCGGAGAGATGGGGCCTTATACAGGCTTTCGGGGGTCATGCAAGGGATGTCGGCCGCATTACTGTCCCAGCAGCCAGTTACAGTAGTGCCGGGCAAAACCGATTGGCTGACCTTCGCTGCCCAATGCAGGCCGGATGCCCTCTTCGTCCGCCAATCGATCCATCCAGATCTGGCCCGCTGCGTCGCCCGTTACGACAAGCAGATCCCACAGCGCGCTTCCGTGATCAAAAAGGAACAGTGCTCCGGCAGTTGTCTGCGGCGTCGCGTCCTGAGGCGGAATGTCGAGCGCCGTCTTGTGCGGAAAAGGGCTTCCCAGCAACTCGTTGGGCTCGTCCGGGGAGCGATATATCGTGCCCTCTTCCCATGGCAGACTGTCGTCGAAAGGTGCACCAAGCTCTCTCATGTATAGGCCGGGTCCATCCCCACCATCCCCGACCTGCAAGAGAAATGTGCGATACTCGTAGGGAAGGATTATCTGGTACGTGCGCTCGAACTCTTCGACGAAGGCATCAGTAAGTGGATCGGACAGAAAGTTCCGCGCCGTCGGCTCCCACCCGAGATTCCTGGCATTGGCAGTCGCTCTGGATTGTTGAGCGTCCATGACGGCCTGGCGGTTCCAGGTTGTTCCATCGAAAAATTCGTTCGGTTCCATCGGCAGGTGTCTTTCTGTCCAGAGGCTAGGCGACATGATAGATTGTACTGTTTCACCAGACAATCCGGCGCTTTTCCTGCTGCCGCTGAAGCGCGCGAGATCAAATGAGGTGCACGGAATACCTGAAAAGGGCACTGGCGCTCAGGCTAATTTCGGCTCCGCTAGTCCGGATCGAGCCATAACAGCTCTGATCTTGCGACTACCCGTTCACCCCAAGAATAAAACACGCTAGGACGTGGCGACCCCGGAGGATTCATATGACCACCACCCGCTTCGCCCCCTCGCCGACCGGCTACCTGCATATCGGTAACCTGCGCGCCGCGCTGTTCAACTACCTGATTGCGCGGAAGGCTGGCGGCATCTTCATCCTGCGCATCGACGACACCGACCCCGAGCGGTCGAAGCAGGAGTACGCCGACGCCATCCGCGAAGACCTCGAATGGCTTGGGCTGACCTGGGACCGGGAGGAAACCCAGTCGTCGCGGCTGGACCGCTACGAGGCGGCGGCGGAGCGGTTGCGGGGGGCGGGGCGGCTCTATGAGGCGTTCGAGACACCGGGCGAGCTGGACCTCAAGCGCAAGAAGCAACTGAACATGGGGCGGCCGCCGGTTTATGACCGGGCGGCGCTGAGTTTGAGCGAGGCCGAGAAGGATGCGCTGAGGGCCGAGCGGGGCGGGCATTGGCGGTTCCGCCTCGATCATGAGCGGATCGAGTGGGTGGATGGAATCCTTGGGGAACAGTCTATTGACGCGGCCTCGGTCTCGGACCCGGTGCTGATCAGGGGAGACGGGCAGATGCTCTATACGCTGGCTTCGGTGGTCGATGACATGGAGATGGGGGTGACCCATGTGGTGCGCGGACTGGACCATGTGACCAATACCGCGACCCAGATACAGATCGTGAAGGCGCTGGGCGGCGAGCCCCCCACCTATGCCCACCATTCGCTACTGACCGGGCCCGAGGGCGAGGCGCTGTCCAAGCGGCTCGGCACGCTGGCGCTGCGCGACCTGCGCGAGGCCGGGATCGAGCCTATGGCGATCCTCAGCCTGATGGCGCGGCTCGGCTCGTCGGACCCGGTGGAACTGCGGACGGATATGGACGCCCTCATCGAAGGCTTCCACCTCGACCATTTCGGCGCCGCCCCGACCAAACTCGACCCCGACGACCTCTGGCCGCTGACGGCGCGGGTTCTGCACGAAAAGCCTTACGAGGCCGTCGCCGATACCCTGCGCGAGGCCGGTGTGCCGGACGAGATCGCGCCGCGGTTCTGGGCGGCGGTGCGCGAGAACCTGACGAAGCTTGCGGATATCCGCGACTGGTGGGCGCTCTGCCGCGACGGGGCCGCACCGCTGGTCGACGACGAGGACCGCGCCTTTGTCGCCGAGGCACTTGCCATGCTGCCGCCGCGCCCCTGGGACGAGACGACCTGGGGCAGCTGGACCTCTGCCGTAAAGGACGCAACCGGCCGCAAGGGCCGGGCGCTGTTCATGCCGCTTCGCAAGGCGGTGACCGGGCGGTCGCAGGGCCCGGATATGGCCGCGTTCCTGCCCCTGATGCAAAAGCTCGGCGCGTAGGGCGGGGTTCACCCCACCCGCCTCATTTCGCCCTTGAAAACCGGGCAAAACCCCACCATCGGCCTCCAAGCCGGAAATTTATTTTCTTACCCCCCCGCAGCGCCACTTGAATTGCCCCCGGCGCCATCCAATTCGCGCTCATTCTTCTCGCATCAAGGGGTTCCCATGCACCGCCTATCCGCTCTCACCGCCCTTTCCGTCCTGATCGCCCTGCCGGCAACAGCCGATACCGTCACCGGCCGGGTGCTTTCCTACGATCCCGAAGATTTCGTGCTGGTCCTCGAAGACAAATCCGTCTGGAAACTCAACAATCCCAGCCTGGTCCTGCCCGACGATCTCGCCGCCGGTGCCACGGTGACAATCGACTGCCAGTCCGCCGGGGACGAGGGCTTCGTCAGGGCCCGCAAGGTCACGATCAAGGGCAGCTGACATCGCTGCGGCCAGCTTCCGGGCCGGCTGCCTGCCGCCCGGCACGACACCGTGCCGGACCATCTTCCCCGCCTGCGCCTGCCGGTTCGCGCGGCGGGGGAGGTTTGGTTCACCCTGAAAATTAACCCATCAGCAATAACTTTTCACTGATTTATCAGACACTTGAGTTTCGTTTCACGGTGAAAACGTCCTTTTCACCCAAACTCCAGCCTGAACCCCGCCCCGCCATCGATCTCCAGCACCGTTACCGTCCCCCCGTTCGCGGCCATCAGCGACGCGACAATGGCCAGGCCCATGCCGGTGCCGCCATCCTCGCGCCGCGTGGTGAAGAACGGCTCGAAGACCTTGTCCCGGTTGGCCTTCGAGATCCCCGCGCCGTTGTCGATCACCTCCAGCACCGGCCCGCCCACACTCAGCGGCCGCAACAGGATGCGGGTGGCTCCGTGGGCCAGCGAGTTCTCGGCCAGATGGGTCAGCAGGATCGACAGGGTCTCGCCGGTGACCGGGTATTCCGCATCGGCGGCGATCTCGAACGGAAAGCGGCCGGGCAGGGCGGCGACGGTCGCCGACAGCCGTGCCGTGCCGCTCGTCGCCGGCAGCCGCGCCCGGGCGAGGTCGCGCAGCCGGTGCAGCAGCCGGTCCATCCGCTCGGCATCCTTGGCGATATTGGCCACGAAGCGGCGGCGGTCGCCGGGGGCCATGTCCTCGTCCTGGTCGAGCAGTAGTTCCGCCGCCCCCTGGATCGAGGTGAGCGGCGATTTCAGCTCGTGGGTGACATGGGCGGTGAAATTGCGCAGCGCTTCCTGGCGGTCTGTCAGCGCCGTGGCCATGGCCAGAAAACTGTCGCCGAGGCTGGCAACCTCGCTTGTGCCATAATGGGGCAGCGGTTGTAGAGCCCCCTCGCGGGCCTCGGCGATGGCACCGGTCTGGGTGATGAGATTGCGAATCGGCTGGGTGATGAAGCGCCAGAAGACGGTGCCGATCAGCGCCGTCGCAGCCAGCACCGTCAGCCCGGCCAACGCGAGGTTCTGCCGCTGGGCATAGAGATAGCGCACGATGTTGGACGGGGTGCGACTGGAATAGACCACCCCGATCACCCGCCCATCGACCACCACCGGCATGGCGACGAAAATGCGGACCTTGGTACCGCGTGAGACCGAATAGATCGGCGGCACAGGTTCGTCCGAGATCCGCTGGCGCAAATGGGACACCGTCTCGCCCCTGAGAGCGCGGCGCACCTCCGGCACATGGCCGAGCGACAAGCCGACCTCGCCTGTCCCCCCAATCACGACCCCCTCGGGATCGAGGAGGCGATACCCGGCCAGCGTGCGCAATTGCGCGGTTTCGGTGACCGGGCTGAGCCGACGGCCTATCCTGGCATAAAGCGGTTCAGGTGGCGCGGCGGGAGGCAAGGCGTCGGCGCGGGGTTGGTGGATGGTGTCGGTGGCCAGAGACAGGCCGGGCTCGTCCGGCCGATATACCTGGCCCGGCGATGGGCGAAAGGGGGTCGCGACGGGACGGCCGCGCGGCGCGCCATCGTCAAGCTCGCGATAGGTGGTAGCATAGCCCGCGGCGAGGATCGCCGACTGGGCGAGGAGCGATTCCTCGGTCTGCTGCACCAGCTGGTTGGCATAGAACTGGAACAGGAACAGCCCCGCCAGCGGCAGCGCGAGCACCAGCCCCAGCACGATCGCCACCACCAGCGCCAGGGTGGGACGCCATTTGCGCTTCACGCCGCCTTGCACGTATCGAGCCTCAAACCCACGCCGTGGATGGTCTTGATCCCGTTCTCGCAGCCCGCCTCGGCGAGCTTTTTGCGGATATTGCGGATATGGCTGTCGATGGTGCGGTCCGAAACATGGATATTGGGCCCGTAGACCGCCTTCATGATCTGGTCGCGGGTGAAGACCATCTCGGGCCGCGCGATCAGGGTGGCGACAAGAGCGAATTCCGAGCCGGTGAGTGCGATTTCGTCGCCTCTGAAGCGGCAGATATGGCGCTCGCGGTCGATCTCCAGATCGCCCCATCTGGCCTGGGTGGCCTCGGGCTCCGCCGCCCTGCCCCGCTTCAGGATGGCGCGGACGCGAGCGACCAGTTCGCGGGGGCTGAAAGGCTTGGTGACATAATCGTCGCCGCCGATCTCCAGGCCGACAATCCGGTCGATCTCGTCATCGCGGGCGGTCAGGAACAGGATCGGCAGGTCCGAGGTCTTGCGCAACTCGCGGCACACCTCCAGCCCATCCATCTCGGGCATGCCGATATCGAGGATCATCAGTTCAGGCGCGCCAGAGCGGGCTGCGGCAAGCGCCGCCGCCCCGTCGGCAACCGCCTCGGTCTGCATGCCGGCCTTTTCGAGCGCATAGGCGATCACCTCGCGGATATGCGGGTCGTCATCGGCGACGAGGATGGTCTGGCTCATGTCTTGCGCGTCCCGGCCCTTTCCGTGGACAGATTGGCAAGTTCGGGTTCGGAATTCCAGCCTCTCGGCCCAAGAAAAAGTCTGCGTGGCGGGCGGCGTCGGACAGGGCCGCCCGGCCACGCAGTGGAGGGGAAACGGATCACGGTGTCGGACGACATCCACCACGCGTCGTGCAGAATACCGCGGGGGATATATGGGTCGTGATCCGCCATTGCTCGATCTTCCTGTTCTGCCCCTCGGAACCCGTTCTAGCGCGACTACGTGCAGACGCTGCCCTGAGGTTGCGCATCTAGCAGAATAAATTCGTGCAAAAAGCGTGCAGATGACCGGAAATGCGGGTTTTATCCGCGAATTATCCCGTTTAGATTGTATGACGGATTTGGGGGAGAACTGACCAATGATCGATGCCCATCAGCATTTCTGGACCCGGTCGCGCGGCGACTACCATTGGCTGGAGGCAGAGCCGGAGGTGCTGCAACGGGATTTCGGACCGGAGGATCTGCGGCCCCTCCTGGCCGAATACCGGATTGACGGGACGATCCTGGTGCAAGCGGCCTCGACCGAGGCCGAAACGGCGTTCATGCTCTCTATCGCCGAGACCATGCCCGAGGTGCTGGGCGTCGTCGGCTGGGTGGATTTCGAAAGGCCGGATGCACCCGAGCGGGTGGCGCATTTCGCCGAGCATCACAAGATCGTCGGGCTGAGACCCACCGTGGCGGACTTTCAGGCCGCGGACTGGTTCCTCCGGCCGGAACTGGCACCGGGCTTCGAGGCGATGGTCGAGAACGGCATGACCTTCGATGCGCTCAGCCATCCCCAGCATCTCGCGCCGCTGGCCGAACTGAAGCAGCGGTATCCTGACCTGCCGATCATCATCGACCATTTCGCCAAACCCGAGATTCGCAACAAGGATTTCGACGTCTGGTCGAAGGATATCCGCACCGCGGCCCTCAGTGGCATCTGGTGCAAACTGTCAGGGCTGGCGACCGAGGCGGCACCGGACTGGACGGTGCAGGACCTGAAACCCTATGTCGATCATGTGCTGAGTGTCTTCGGCTCTACCCGGGTTGTCTGGGGCAGCGACTGGCCGGTCGTCGACGCGGCAGGTGGCTATGGGCGCTGGCGCGAGGCGGCGCTGACCTTGATCTCGCACCTGCCGCCGAGCCATCAGGACGCCATCCTCGACAGCAACGCCAGAGCCTTCTATCTGGGCGAATAGGCTCCTGGCTGAATTTGTTGCCTAAAATTGCGTGGACCCCGGCGATCTTGCCCAAGTTTATTTACCTTTCCCCTGCATAGTCCTCCTGCTGGCCAAAGAAGCAGAACGCTTATCGCAACCATACTGCCAGACTTTTCGGAAAATCACGGGTCATTCCCTCAGATTTGCTGCGAGTGAGGGCGCGGAACCTGCTTGTTGCAGGGCAGACCGAATGATCGTCGCGGTCCCGGGTCGGGCTTCTGTCTCCGGTTCCGGCTTCCTGACAGGTCCAGCATCCATCGATGCTGAAATCGGAACCTGCGATGCTCGAGCGGTTTTCGCGCGGGTGGGAGAGGAGGTGGTGTCTTAGAGCCGCACCACCTCCTCGCCAATTTTGGCAACGGGTCACGGCAATGCCTCCTCATTTCCCGGACAGCGCTGACCTACACCTCGGTGACGGATCTCTGTGGCGAGATCCCGGGGGGGATCGCCGCACGGGCTGGAGAATTCGGGTGGACCGGGTTCGGCCCAAGGTCCCCCAATCCGCCCGTCGCTGCCTGTACTGTACCGGCCGGGCGCGGCGCAAAGGTTGAACGGTCAACCGGTCTCGCGAACGCTGACGGGCTCGTTGGGGCTTCTGTGGGGCTTCTGTGGGGCTTCGGCTAGGCTTCGGCGGGTTGGAAAATCCGCACCGGAAATTCCCCGCGCAAACCAGCCCCAAAGGACAGCTGCACCCGGCAATACGCGACAGCACCTCCCCCCGGAATGCGATGCCCGGCGGGCGTGGGGCCGGGCGCTGCCACCGGTCCGGGGCGCAGGTTCAGCCGTCGGGATCGAAAACCAGCAGATCTCCGGGCTGGCAGTCGAGCACCTCGCAGATCCGCTCCAGCGTCGCGAAACGGATGCCCTTCACCTTGCCGGATTTCAGCAGCGAGATGTTCTGTTCGGTGATGCCGACCGCCTCGGCCAGCTCGCGCGAGCGCATCTTGCGGCGGGCCAGCATGACGTCGAGGGTGACCGTGATACCCATCAGACGAACTGCCGGTTTTCGTCCGACAGCCGCGTCGCCTCGCCCAGCACCCAGCCGAGCGTGATCATCAGGCCGCCGAACAGCGCCAGGACGTAGGTGTCGGCCGAGACCGCGACGCTGACCTGCCGCTGGCCGGGCGGGTTGCCCATGGTCAGAAGCACGGTCACCAGCGGCTTGGCGAGGATGCCGCCGGCGACCATGGCGAGCATACCGATCCCGGTGCGGCGGATCGCCAGCGCCGGGGCGGGGTCGAAGATCCGGCCTTCGGCGAAATGGGTGAACAGGTGCCGGACCTGGAGCAGCGTGTAGGCCGGCGGCAGCAGCAGGATCAGCACCACCGCCTGCAGCGCCAGGGTGGTCGCGCCGGTGACCGTGACCAGTTCCGGTCCGTCGGCTTCAAGCAGGCTCAGCAGCCAGCCGGTCTTTGCAACCGTCACGAGGGCCAGGAGCCCGAGCCCGATCAGGCCCACGCGCGCCAGACCGCGCAGGAATAAACTGACCGCACGAATGCGGGAAAGCGTGTCTTCAGGCATTTCAAATCTTCCCTTGTCAAGTTCATTTTTTATCGTATTACAATAAAAAATCATCGTCAAGAAAGGAATCACCATGATGAAATCCCTCTCGGCCGCCTGCGGGCTTCTGCTGTTGTCCGCCTGCGGCTCCACCCCGCCCGAAACCCTTGTCGCCATGTCGCGCTTCGATCCCCTGACCGACGATCTGTCGGGGCTCGGTGCCCGGATCGAGCATCCGGCGACGATCGAAATCCGCCCCGGAGATGCGAGGATCGCCCTGGCGGCGCGCCGCGACGACGGCGAGACCCTGTCCGCCGATCTTGCCCTGACCCCGCATAGCCAGGCGTTGTCATCGGGGGCCGGGTCAGAGCAGATCCTGAGCGAATTCGCGTTGACCGAGGCCGCGCTGGCCGAAATCGAAGGCTTCCGGAACCAGGTCGCGGCCTGGGAGGCGGCAGGCCATGAGGTCTCGGGCTCGGTCAACGTGTCGGTGAAGGGCTGCGGCAAGGCGGGCCGGACCGACGGGCCACTTCCGGCTTCGGTCTGGCTGCGGCTGGACCCCGAGGCCGGGTACCTGCTGCTGCGGCGCGATGTCGATCTGCGCGACCTGGCGGCGATGGCGGGCGACACGCCCGCCGGTACCTGCGACGAGGCCTGAACCGACGCGCAAGCTTGACTTGGGCCCGTCTTGGGCCCAAGCCTTCGCCCATGATTAACCTGCGCCCTGTGGGCTATGTGATCGGCCTTCTGACTGTCGTGCTCGGCGCTTCCATGGCCTTGCCGCTGGCCGCCGATATCATCGACGAAGAGGCGAATTACGGGCCGTTTGCGGTCTCGGCCCTGATTACGGTGATGGCCGGCGGGCTGGTGACCATCGCCTGCCGCGAGCAGCGGTCCGAGGGGCTGACGATCCAGCAGACATTCCTGCTGACCACCGGCACCTGGGTGGTGCTGCCGTTCTTCGGCGCCCTGCCCTTCATGCTGGGAGAGCCGAACGCGGGCTTCACCGATGCGTATTTCGAGGCAATGTCGGGGCTGACCACCACCGGTTCGACGGTGTTCACCGGGCTTGAC
The DNA here is from genome assembly GCA_050299335.1 of Paracoccaceae bacterium. Classification (GTDB taxonomy): domain Bacteria; phylum Pseudomonadota; class Alphaproteobacteria; order Rhodobacterales; family Rhodobacteraceae; genus JBNKVT01. Next base: position 34,457 of record JBNKVT010000044.1, read on the forward strand.
GACATGGCGAAGGGAACGTTGTTGTGGCGGGCCCTGCTGCAATGGTTCGGCGGGATCGGGATCATCGTCGTCGCCATGGCCTTCCTGCCGACACTGAAGGTCGGCGGCATGCAGGTCTTCCGCTCGGAAGCCTTCGACACCATGGGCAAGATCCTGCCCCGGGCGGCCGAGATCGCGGGGTCGATCGCAGGGATATACGTGTCGATCACCCTGGCCTGTATCCTGAGTTATATCTGGGTCGGGATGGTGCCGTTTGACGCCCTTGCCCACGCACTGACCACGGTCTCGACCGGCGGGTTCTCGACTCATGACAGGTCGATCGGGTATTTCGACGCGCTGAACGGGGTAGAGTATGTCGCGACGATCTTCATGATCCTCGCCTCGATGCCCTTCGTGCGCTACGTGCAACTGATGGCCGGCCAGGCCGGGCCACTTTTACGGGACGTGCAGGTTCGGGCCTTTATGGGCTTCACTCTGGTCGTCATCGCCGTCCTGACCCTCTGGACAGTGATCCTGCATGCCCGCGAGGCCGAGCACGCTTTCCGCGAGGCCCTGTTCAACGCCGTCTCGATCATCACCGGGACCGGGTTTGCCAGCGTCGATTACCAGCTCTGGGGGGCGTTTCCGACAGCACTCTTCTTCATGATCGGGCTGGTAGGAGGCTGCGCAGGGTCGACCTGCTGCTCGATCAAGATATTCCGCTTCCAGATCCTCCTGTCGACGCTCAACACGCAGATCCGGCGCATCCATGCGCCCCATGGGGTGTTCCAGCCGCGCTATGACGGGCGAGCAATTACAGAGGATGTGCTGAATTCGGTGATGGCGTTCTTCGTGATGTTCCTGCTCACGCTGGGGGTTCTGGCGGTTCTTCTGGCGATGACCGGGCTCGATCCTGTGACGGCGATTTCAGGGGCGGCGACGGCACTGGCGAATATCGGTCCGGGGCTGGGGACGGAGATCGGACCGGAGGGGAATTTCCAGGGGCTGAATCCGGTGGCGAAATGGCTGCTGACTGCTGCGATGCTGATCGGGCGGTTGGAGCTGATGTCGGTCTACGTGCTGTTCACGCTGGCCTTCTGGAAGCATTGAGAAGACGAGGAGGTATTTCGCCCCGCTTCGCGGGACGACTCGCGGGGGGCTCCGCCCCCGTAGCAACTGTCGCTCGGACCAATGGCGCTTACAATGGCTACCCCCCAAGTATTTTGAAGAAGGAGAGTGGGAGTGCTTGGTCGGGTTTGCGTCAGAGGCGAGAGGTCAGCGAGCGTAGCAGGTCTTGTTCTTCTGTGCTCCAGTTCGCGGTAACGGAGCGGAACAGGGTCGCCTGGCTTTGCAGGATCAGACCGTCTGTGAGAATCCTCAGGTGGTTGGCGCGGAGCGTTTCGCCGGTCGAGGTGATGTCGGCGATGGCCTCGGCAGTGAGGTTCTTGACCGTGCCTTCAGTGGCCCCCTGGCTGTCGACGAGCTGGTAGTCCGCAACCCCGTGCTGCCTGAAAAATCTGCGGGTGAGGCTGTGGTATTTGGTGGCGACGCGCATGCGGAAGCCGTGTGCTGCGCGGAAGGCGGCGGCGGCGGCGTCGAGGTCGTCCATGGTCTCGACATCGATCCAGAAGGCAGGGACGGCGACGACGAGGTCGGCATGGCCGAAGCCAAGCTCGGCCAGTGGCTCGGCGGGTCCGTTCTCGCCCAATTGTTCGGTCACAACGTCGAGACCGGTGACCCCGATATGAATGCGGCCTTCGGCGAGTTCGCGGGGGATTTCTCCAGCGGAGAGGAGGACCAGCGAGAGGCCATCAATGCCGGTGACAGTGGCGGCATATTCGCGGTCCTCGCCGTTTCGCTCGACATGGATATCGCGGGCGGCGAACCAGTCGACCGTCTGCTGCTGCAGACGGCCCTTGGATGGGAGGCCGAGTTTGAGGCTCATGCCCTGCCCTCCCGTGCCGCGATCAGCGCCTCGGGGCGGACGATGCCGCCGACCGCTGGAATGCCGCCGCCGTTCCCGAGGGTGGCGGTCAGAGTATCATAGCGGCCGCCGGTGGCGATCACCGGCAGGTCAGGACGGTCGGGGGCGTAGAAGCCGAAGACGAAACCGTCGTAGTATTCCATGTTGGTGCGGCCATAGGCGCCCTCGAAAGCGAGGCTCGCAGGGTCGATGTCCCGGGCTTCAAGCGCTGCGAGCCGGGCCTTGAAGCGGGCCACGGCGGGCGCAAGGGCCGACATGTCGCGTGCCATGGCGTCAAGATCGGGGACGATCCCGGCGGCAGTGCCCTGCAAGGCGAGCAGGGCACCGAGGAGGTCGGTGCGGGAGGCGGCCAGCGGAGGGCTGTTCGCCTCGTCGGCGATACGGGAGAGGCGCGAAAGCACGTCTTCGGAGCTGCGCAGGCCGACCGGGGTGAAAGCCTCCAGCGCCTTTACGCCCTGCGCCCTGAAAGTGGCGACCCGTGCGGCCTTGGCGGCAACCCAGGCGTCGTGCCCGGAGCCGAAGCGCTCCAGGAGGCGGTGAAACCGTGCCGGTCGCCAGACATGGCGGCGCAGGGCGGCGCGGCGGGCGGGAGAGGCCCCCAGCCCCTCGATAGCGGCAAGGATCAGGCCGATATCGCCTGTGGCGACGCGCAGGTCGGTGTCGGCAACCGCCTGGGATATCAGTGAAAAAACCTCGGCATCGGCAGCAGCGATATCGGTGCCGTCGAAAAGCTCGAACCCGGCCTGCAGGAACTCCACCGCCCGGCTGCCCGCCTCCGAGCGCCGTCGCCAGACCGGCCCGCAATAGGCATAGCGTGCCGGTTCCGAGCCTCGCGCCATGTGATGCTGAACGACCGGCACGGTGAAGTCGGGCCTCAGCATCAATTCGCCAAATGTATCGACGGTGGTGTAGGCGCGTGCGCGGATATCCTCGCCATAGAGATCGAGCAGCGTCTCGGCGGGCTGCAGGACCGAGGGTTCGACCGCAGCCGCGCCTGCACCAAGAAACAGCCCCATGATCCGCGCCGTCTCGCCGTTCAGACGGTCCAGCACCGCCCCGGTCCGGGCCTCGGCCAGAGACGCGCCCCAGGTCATTCCGAGGCCCGGGCGATCATCCTGGCGACCTCGGCAACGAGGTCGGCGCGGGAGATTTCCATCTGTGCAGGCTGCGCGGCCCATTCCTCGCGGGTCTGGATGTTCTCCGCCAGCCGCTTGCCCAGCGCGAGATCCTTGATCTGGACGACGCCGCGCGCCTGCTCGTCGGAGCCTTCGATCACGGCGACCGGCGCATTGCGGGCGTCGGCGTATTTGAGCTGGTTGCCGAAATTCTTCGGGTTGCCGAGGAAGACCTCGGCGCGGATGCCGGCATTGCGGAGTTCGGTGGCCATGGCCTGGTAGTCGGCCATGCGGGCGCGGTCCATGACGGTGACGATGACGGGGCCGTCGCTGGTGCCGCCGATCCGGCCCTTGGCGCGGAGAGCCGCGAGCAGGCGGTCGACGCCGATGGAGATGCCGGTGGCCGGGACTTCCTGTCCGGTGAAGCGCTTGACGAGATCGTCATAGCGGCCACCGCCGGCGACGGAGCCGAACTGGCGCGGACGGCCCTTTTCGTCGGTGATCTCGAAGGTCAGCTCGGCCTCATATACTGGGCCCGTGTAATAACCAAGTCCTCGAACAACGGAAGGGTCAATAATAATGCGGTCAGAACCATAGCCTTGCGACTCCACACTATCAATTATCTGAGCTAGTTCTTTAACCCCCTCAGTTCCCTCTGTTGATTTCTCTACGCTTCTCCCGAGACTGGTCAGCATGTACTCGTTCCACTCGTCGTTGGGCTCCGACGTATTTCGACTCATCACTTGTTCATTAGCCCAAGAAATCGCGTGTACATATTGAAGAATCACAGCCATTTGGACTTCATTCAGTCCTGCACCCTCAGTGAAGTCGCCGCTTTCGTCTTCACGACCGCTGCCTAGTAGAGCTTCAATTCCTTTGACTCCAAGTCGGTCAAGTTTGTCGATAGCGCGCAGAACAATTCCTCTTTCCCTATTAGCGTTTTGATCAAGTTCCGCAACTTCAAGTACACCATTAAGTACTTTTCTGTTGTTTACCCGGACGAGATAGTCTCCTCTCGGAATACCAACCCCTTCCAGCGCGTCGGCAAGCAACATGCACATCTCTGCATCCGCCGCCACGCTCGCCGACCCGACCGTATCCGCATCGCATTGATAAAACTGCCTAAACCGTCCAGGCCCCGGTTTCTCATTGCGCCAGACCGGCCCCATCGCGTAGCGGCGGTAGGGCTTGGGGAGGTCGTTCTGGTATTGGGCATAGACGCGGGCCAAGGGGGCCGTCAGGTCGTAGCGCAGCGCCAACCAGCCTTCGTCCTCGTCTTCCCACGCAAAGATGCCCTCGTTGGGGCGGTCGACATCGGGAAGGTACTTGCCCAGCGCCTCGACGGTCTCGATGGCGGAGGTCTCCAGCGGGTCGAAGCCGTAGCGGTGGTAGACCTCGCGGATGGTGGCGAGCATGGCATCGCGCTCGGTCACTTCGGTGCCGAGAGTGTCGCGGAAACCGCGCGGCTGGGCGGCCTTGGGGCGGCTCGCCTTGGTCTTGGTCTTCGCCATCGGAGGCTCCGGTCTGCTACTCGAGGGTCTCCTAACCCAAGGCCGGGCGCGGGGCAAGCGACGGGGATGGGCAGAAGCCCGCCGGTTTCCGGACCGGGTGGGCAGAAAACTTGTCCGAAACCGCGAATCCCGCGATTGGTTGGGCACGGAAACGATCCCGGGACTTGAACGGACATGCCGACGACGCTCTCCCCCCACCGCGCCGGAACGTACGTCCTTTTGATTGCCACCCTCACCGCGCTGGCTGGCTGCGCGGTCTCGAAGCCCGAACCCGCACCGAGCCGTGCGCGCGTGGTCTCCGAGGCTGAATTCGCCTGTCTTCGCGAGGCGGTCTATTTCGAGGCTGGCGGGATCGGAGCGGGGGGAGGCCGGGCGGTGGCGGATGTCATCCTCAACCGTGCCGACGACCCCCGCTTTCCGTCCACCATCTGCGGCGTCGTGCGCCAGGGCGAAGGCTCGGGCCGGGGATGCCAGTTCTCCTATCGCTGCGACGGACGGGCCGAACAATTTGCCGAGCCGCGCAAGCTGCGCCTGGCCGACAAGGCCGCCCGCGACGCGCTGGCACGGACGGAAGACAGCACCAACGGGGCGCTCTATTTCCATTCGGCGCGGATCGCGCCGGGCTGGTTCGGGACGCTGCAGCGGACGGCGGCCGTGGGCGGGAACATCTTCTACAAGCCCTGAGGCAAGCCCTGAAACCCGCCGGGCTTTGCCTCAAATGGTGATTGAAACCTCCCGGAACACCATCCTTCACGCATCCCGTTTCATTGGTCGGAGTGAGAGGATTCAAACCTCCGGCCCCTGCCTCCCGAAGGGTGTCACCCAAAGAGTGAACCACGCCCGGCTGACGCCGATAGCATCGCGTTTGGATTGCAATTCCAGATGCTGAAGGATGACATCGTCCGTGACGTTCCCCGATGTCGACGAGAAATACCCCCTGGCCCAGAACCTTCCTGCATCCACAGTTTTTCCACGATTGGCTCAAACGCAAAGAGACTCCCGTGCGTAAGGCTCTTAAATATTTGATATAAAATTTGTAATTGATTGCGGAGGTAGGTTTTGTATCTGGGTCCGGGGTTCCGCCCCTTTGAGCGGGAAACGGTCCACTGGACCGTTTCCTTAACCGGTCAAAGCCTTCAGGTTATGAGCCTGACAAGGTGAAGGGGGACGGTGCCAGGCTTGCTCTTGAATAACGAACTTGCCGAGTTCTCGTTCAGCATCCATTCCGATGGCGTGCCGATTGCGAACCGCATCGAACCCGGCAAACGCCCCCGCTCGTCCATGGCGCCGACAATTGTCCTGCTGGATGGGACGCCAAGCCTGGTGATCAGGTCGCCGGGCGGAAGCAGGATAGTCGGCTATATCGCACAAGCCATCATCGCGCATATCGATTGGGGCACCTGCGCGCCCTGGGCCGATGCTGAATAAGGCGCAAGACGTTCAAGAGCATCGTCCTTTGATTTCTGACTCAAGAACGATGCTCTAACCATTTGATTTTACGAAATGTCCAGGTCGGAAATCGTTGCCGAATTCCTCGCCATCGCTCTAACCTTTTGATATTGCGCGATGTCCGAGCCGGAAATCGTTGCCGATTTCCTCGCCATCGCTCTAACCTTTTGATATTGCGCGATGTCCGAGTCGGAAATCGTTGCCGATTTCCTCGCCATCGCTCTATTCGAAAGTCTCTGCGACGACGAACCGTCTGAAGGCATATTGCATCATGACCGTAGCAAGGCCCCCGATCAGGGTCAGCGTCAGCCAGGTGGCCACAGCAGGAAGGACCCATGTGGTTTTAAGCGTCATCAATGTGAATATCCCAACGCCAGCCGCCACCGACACGCCAAGGATTGTAATGACTATCTTCACGATGAATTCGACCAATGCACGACCGAGAAACTCGAAATCCGCCCGCCCCATCGGAACGGGCTTTACCGGAAACAGCAGGAACATCGTGTTCTCGACCGCATAGATGAGCAGGATCAGCGGGAGCGCAAACACCGCCAGCGCCAGTGCTATCGAAGCGTTGACACTCGCTTCGAAGACCAGGGCGCTGGCAATCATTGTCAGCGCAACGACGTAGGACAGAAGCATCTGAACCACGAGTTGGCCCATGCAGATGCGCCACGGTGTGATCGGCAGGGCCTTGTATGTTTCCATCCGGCTCAGGTCGCCGCGAAAGTCGCATATCAGCGTGCGCGGAAGGATGAAGGCGAAGAAGAAGAGGATCATCGCCAGGGCACGGTCATCCGTCAGCGGTATTCCGACCAGCGCAGCAAGAGGTCCAGCGCAGGCGGCGGCGGCGATGAATACGGCGATGACCTTCGATGAGTTGCGGACGGCCTTGATGGCCTGGCGCCAGGCAATGGGCCCGAAACCGCCGAGCCTCGGCGCGGAGCGGATCGAAGGGACCTCGGTCCGCTCGGTGGCCCAGAAGGACCCGCCCTGCTTCATACGCTCCCAGCGGTCGCTCAGCCGGGTGTTTTGCGTCAGCGAACGCTCGAAGGTGCGGCCGTCGAGCTTGATGATCGCCCACAAAAGGGCTGCATTGATGAGGATTGCGATGGTGGCCCAGAAGGCCATCTGCGGAAAATTGGATCGCGCCAGGAAGAGTTCGGCAAACACGATATAGGGCATCAGAATGATGGTGCCGATCCAGGAATGGCGTATGTCCGACATGAGGCCGAAGATGGTGCGGTCAGGGGTTGCCCAGGCGTGGATCACAGCGGCGATGGCAATCAGGAAAACCACCGCGGTTGCAGGCCATTTCACCCGCGCAAGCCGGTTGCCTTCGAACGCCTGCCAGGCCATGCCGAAGGCTGCGCTGTTCAGCTGAACGAACAGGAGCGTCAGAAAGGCGGCGGTAAAGGCCGAAAGAACCGAACCGGTCTGAGCTTGCGCAAAGGGGGCGACGAGGGCCGCACTCAGGGCGGCGCCGGTTGCATAGGCGATGAACTTGTAGAGGATCAGATCGCGGCGGCTGAACGGTCCGACAAAGAGCAGATTGATCTCGGTCGGCGAAAAATGAAACGATGGCCCGGTCGTCAGCACCATCGTAAGCAGCGTCATCCCGAGCATTCCGAGCGGCATGTACGTGTCTATTCGTTCTCGCATGGCCTGCGTATCAAGACCCGCGCCCCCAAACAGCTGCGCGCCCGAAACCGGCTCGTTTGCGACGATCAGCAGCCAGAAGACCCCGCCGAGGACAAGGAAGAACAGCGCGCCGCGCAGGCTCAGAAACTGCGTCAGGCGCAGGCGAAGCCCGCCGCGCATCCGCATTGCGAGAAGGCGAAGAAGGGCCGCGTCCATGCCTCAGACCTCACCCTTCGCTTTGTCTTGCGTAATCGTGAAATAGGCCGCTTCAAGGGCCGAATTGCTGTCGGATTGACCAAATTCCGCCAGAACATCGCTCATCGTGCCGAACCGGCGGCATTCGCCGAGGTTCAGCACCATGACATGTGTGCACAAGGTCTCGAACAGGCTCAGAAGGTGCGAGCTGATGATGATCGCGGCACCGTCGCGGGCGCGGTCGCGGATCGCCTGCTGAATGCCCCGGATGCCCTGGGGATCGAGCCCGGTCAGGGGCTCGTCGAACAGGATGGCCTTCGGGTCGTGCAGGAAGGCGCAGGCGATGGCCACTTTCTGACGCATGCCGCGCGACAGGTTATGAACCAGCGTGTCACGCTTTTGCAAAAGTTCGAATGACTGAAGTAGCGCTTCGGCACTTTTCTCAAAATCTTCGACCTTGTAGGCGGCAGCGGTGAAGGCCAGGTGCTCCCAGACCGTCAATGTGTCGAACAGCCGAGGATCGTCCGGAATATACCCAAGGTTCTGCTTGGCCGCGATGGGGTCCTTGACGATGTCATGCTCCGCGATCGAAAGCTGCCCGGACGTCGGTGGCACAATCCCGCACAGGGCCCGCAGCGTCGTCGTCTTGCCCGCCCCGTTCGGGCCGACCAGTCCCAGTATCTGGCCGGGTGCTACCGTGAAGCTGAGGTCGTTGACGGCCGCGAAGCCATTGTAGTGCTTGGAGAAATTCGTGACTGTGATCATTGCTTTATGCTCGATAGGCGCTGTGCTGCCACATTAACTGACCGGCGCGGGTTACAACACTGTTAATGTCGGGTATCGAACTCGTTCGTACGGACGCACTCAATGGAACATCGTGGGGCATTGAAACCAACCTGGATGTCGACAGAAACACCAAGAGAGGTTCCATTGGCGTTTTCTATGAGAAACGACTGGGTGACTATGGAAGCCGGAGCCTTGGCGGAGATCTGGACGAGACAATGTCCCCAAGTGTGGAAGGCAAGATTGAATTCAGATTCTAGAGCGTCTTGCGCCGGGCGAGGTTCGGCACGCGCTACAATTGGAGCTACATCGTCAGCACCGCCTGCCCCGGGCTTGGGGTCGCCGCAGGGGTCGTCCTGCCTTACGCCGATACCGAGGCCATGAACATGCACCTCACCGAGATCGCCAGCACCGTGGCGCCCGGTGCTCACGCCATCCTGGCGCCTGACGGCGCCGGCTGGCATGGCGCAAAGGCCCTGAAAGTTCCCGACTTCATAACCCTGCTGCCGCTGCCGCCCAACGCACTGGAACTAGAACGTATTGCGCCTGATTGGATTCACTCATTCATTCCGATCAACGAGGCAGCGTTTGCGTAGGAAATGCGTCTCGAGGATCGGAATGAATTCGACTTGGCGCAAAATGCTATAAACCTGATTGAGAAGGTCTGGCAGAACCTGCGCGCAAACAAGCTCGCGATCACCGTCTCCGACAGCTGCGAAGAGTTCGTCGATAAATGCTGTACCGCCTGGAACTCCTTCGCCGAATGCCCCAAAGCCTTAAATTATTGGTCGGAGTGAGAGGATTCGAACCTCCGGCCCCTGCCTCCCGAAGACAGTGCTCTACCAGGCTGAGCTACACTCCGACGCCAGCGAAGCCTCTACGCTGCGCTGGCCGGATTATCAAGGGGAATTCTTGCCCTCAGCCGCGGCGGAAAAACCGGCCCAGCGCCATGAAGGGGATCAGGATAAGGAACCAGAACTTCTTCAGAAACACCAGCGCCACGGCCACAAGCCCGGTCTTGGTCAGCACCTTGCCCGCGATCAGCCCACCAATGCCGACAGCGGCCACCGTGTCGATGGAGGGATCGAAATCGGAATAGCGGTGACCCTCGTTGAACGAGACCATCGACATGAAATCGGGGACGGCGGTCTCGACCTCGGGAAAGGACTCCATCCCGGCGATGAAGTTCATCTGCAGGACGCCGCGCCGGCCGAGGGCACGGATGGAATAGTTCAGCGTGTTGGTGTCCATCTCGCCGAACCGCAATTCCTTGGCCCAGTGCAGCTTGCGCTGGACAGGATCGTAAAAGGGCGGCGAGGCCCAGCCGACCAGCTCGATCGCCTCATAGCCGTTCTCGGCCCGCCAGCGGCTTTCCTCGGCGACGTCGCGTTTCATATCGGCCAAGAGCTCGTCATAGTCGATCGTGTCGGCATCCTTGTCCGAGACATAGCCGATTTCCTCCCAGGTCAGTTCAACACCCCAGGAACCGGCATCCACCGGCAGAAACCCGATGGGAAAGATCATGCCGAGCGTGTTTTCCGAAGGCGGATTGCCCCACAGTTCCTCCAGCACCCGCCGCCCGTCGGCGACGTCAAGAAGATAATAGCCTTCCGGCACGGTATAGGTCGCCAACCCACCTGGCAGGACATAATCGCCCTGCTTGTAGTCCAACTCGTTCAGGAAATTGTTGAGATGCTCCTCGGTATAGCCCGGATGGTCGGGAAACAGCTCGGTGAAGCTCTTGGCCGCAACCGGCCCGGTTGCAATGGTAAGCGCCGCGGCGGCGGCAATTGCGGGAAAATGCATAGACGATATCCTCTCGAACCCTGATGGGGGTCAGAATAGGTCCGATTGCGGTCCAGGCCAATTAATACCGCTCACTCTGCAGATTTCGAACGGGATAGTTTCACCAGGAGTCCCGACCGGAGTGATGTTCCGGTGGGAAGCCGGCTGTAAAACCCCTTCAGAAGCGGCTTTTTGGCCTGGGCATCGCCCCGGCTTTCGCGCCAGAGGATATAGATGCCCGAAAGGATGATGATCGCCGCCCCGGAAAGCACGTTTGGGCCCGGGCGCTCGTTAAAGAACAGCACCCCGAAGCCCGTCGCCCAGATGATCTGGGAATATTGCGTGGGGGCGACCAGCACAGCCTCGGATGCACGATAGGCGAGGATGACCAGATAACCGGCAATGGCGGCCAGGAGCGCCATCGCCGCCGAATAGCCCAGATGCTCGATCGGCATCGGGACATAGACACTGGGCAGGAGCGCGCCCATGATCAGGAAATTCGCCACCATCGGATAGAGGATCAGCACCACCGGCCGCTCGTCCGGACCGATCTTGCGCACGATGATCGACGACAGCGCTCCGCCGAAAGCCGCCGTGAGCGCTGCGAGATGGCCGCCCGTCAGCGTGGTCTGGCCGGGCTGCAGCACCACGACGACGCCGACAAGACCGGCGACGACGGCGATGATGCGGCGGGCACGCAAACGTTCTCCGAGCATCGGAACGGACAGAATGGTGATGACCAGCGGCGTGGCGAAGAGGATAGCGTAGGTCTCGGCCAGTGGCAGAACCGAGAAGGCGTAGAAGACGCTGGCAGCTGTCAGCACCGTGGCAGCGGTGCGCAGAAGCGACCAGCCGAGATGCTTGGGCCTGAGATTGTCGTCGGTCCGGTCGCGCAGGAGGGCGATAATGATGGTCGGAAAGCCGAAGAGCACCGAGAAAAAGACGATCTGCACCGGCGAATAGGCGGCGCCCAGCAGCTTTACCAGCACATCGTGCCCGGCAAAGATCGAAAAGGCGGCAAGTGCCAGGAATACGCCTTTGAGCGGATGCGGCTGAAATGGGGTCATGAGGTCGACAGCCTGTCGGGAGGTTGATCCTGCAACCGACATTGACCGGAGACCGGAAAGGAATACAAGCCGCCGGCCGAATTCCGCCTGTCCCGCACCCCCCGGATCCAGCCAGGGCATGGACGGATGACACGGTGTGGCACACCTGCGCTTCCAACCCGTGCCAATGCGCGCCCTTCCCTTTCCAACTTGCGCCCTCCCCTGGGACTTTTTTCAAGTATCTGAATCTAGGCCGGAATTCTTGTCCAGTCCGCGACAGTCTGAACCGATTTGGGTCTCGTCAGAAGTGGCGCCGTCAGGTTCCTGTCCGGCGGCACGGGCAGGCCGATTGGTGCGGGATCTCGGTCGACGCGCGTAAATCGAAACCCATGGATGTTTGCGTTCCGCCTGGGAAAACATCGCCAAAACCGCCGACTGCCCGCATCTCCGGGGAAGGTGGCGGTTCGAAGCTGCGGCAGTGCCGACAAGGCAACATCGACGCCAGGCGGGAATGGGTACCCTTGCGCGTCGGCGGCCGCCTTTGGCATCGAGCCCCGCGCCCGCATTGCTCCGGTCGACGACCGCATCCGGACACCGGGCCGAATCGGCCCCGGCCAGCCCGGCCTATTCCAGCCGCGACCGGATATAATCGATCGCCTTCTTGGCCTCGTCCGACAGGTTCTGGATCTCTTGCGCGATCACCGCGAAACCCTTGCCCGCTTCCCCGGCATGGGCAGCCTCGACAGAGGCGTTGAGCGAGATCATCCGGATCGACAGCGCGATCGTGTCGATCTTGGCCACCGCCGAGCGCACCACCTCGCGGCCGTCGTCATGGACATCCTCCTGACACTCCTCGCGGACCTCCTGCAATACGCGCAGGAAGTCGACAATCGAAGGTATCAGGCGGGTGCGTAAATCAGTGGCGGTATCGGCGAAAAGTTCCGATTCCACCTCGCCCTTTTCGGCGAGAAACCGGATCTGGTCCATCTCTTCGGCGGCGTCCGAGATCAGCTTGAAGGTGGTCATCCGGATCGCTTCCAGCTTTTCAGGCACCGGCTCGCCGATGGCCCCGAATTCATGCACCATCCCGTTCTCCAGCGTATCCTTGGCCGTGCTGAAGGAGGCGAACAGCCGGTTTAGTTCCTCAACCTCGGTCTTGCTCTTGCGCAGGTTCAGCAGCATCAGTTCCAGAAGCAGATCGAACGAGACCGAGCGCACCGGGCCGATCCGTTGCGCCACGCTCATGCAAAGACCGCTTACGGTCATGTTGGAAGTGTCCAGCATCGATTCGGAACCCGCTTGCCTGATACCGTGTCCCATTTATAGCGATAGGTTTAAATCGGGATTAATGCAGCAAGTTTGGCGATCCCGCCGCCTGCGGCCCCGGAATGGCCCTCGGGTTGTCCGGGGCCGGTCGGCTTGCGGCAGCGATCGGCCTGTGGGAGCCATGCTCGGGGGAAAACGCAGCAAGCACCGCAGGAAAGAATTTCCGGTCAGGGCGGCCAGGGCACAGCCGCAATACCGAAACAGGGCTGGCAGGTCCGGTCGGAAGGGCCTATCTCGGAGACGAAGGAGATCGCCCAATGAACCCATTGCTTGACGACTGGACAGCGCCTTTCGGTCTGCCGCCCTTCGACAAAATCCACGATGAGGATTTCGGACCGGCCTTCGACGTCACCTTTCCGGTGGCGCGGGCCGCGATCGATGCCATCGCCGATAATCCCGAACCACCCAGCTTTGCCAACACGATCGAGGCGATGGAGCGGGCGGACCGACCGCTCAGCCGGGTGGCATCGGTGTTCTTCAATCTCGCCGGGTCCCATACCAACGACACCCTGAAGGCCCTGCAGCGCGACCTCAGCCCGAAATTCGCGGCGTTCAACGCCGAGACCCTGATGAACGAGACGCTTTTTCAACGGGTGAGGGCGCTGCACGAGAACCGCGGCGCCCTGGACCTCACGCCCGAACAGGACCGGGTTCTGACCCTCTATCTCCGGATGTTCGTCCGCGCCGGTGCCGGCCTGGGCGCCGACGGCAAGGCTCGGCTGAAAGACATCATGCAGCGGCTGGCCACGCTCGGAACCCGGTTTTCACAGAACGTGCTGGCCGATGAGACCGGCTGGGTTATGGAACTGGGCGAGGACGACCTCGACGGGCTGCCGGATTTTGTCATCGCGGCGGCACAGTCGGCGGCGGCCGAGAGGGGGCATGACGGCTATGCGATCACCCTGTCGCGGTCGCTGATCGTACCCTTTCTGCAACTCTCCGAACGCCGGGACCTGCGCGAGACGGCCTTCAGAGCCTGGGCGGCACGGGGGGAGAATGACGGCGAGACGGATAACCGGCCCCTGGTCGCCGAAATCCTGAAATTGCGAGAGGAAAGGGCGCGGCTGCTGGGCTACGAGAGTTTCGCCGATTTCAAGCTGGAACCCGAAATGGCGAAGACGCCCGAGGCGGTGCGCGATCTTCTGATGGCGGTCTGGGAACCGGCGAAACGGGCCGCCGAACGCGATGCGGAAAAGCTGACGGCGCTGATGCGCGCTGACGGGGTGAATGGCGATCTTGAACCGTGGGACTGGCGCTACTACGCGGCGATCCTGCAAAAGCGCGAGCACGATCTCGACGAGGCGGAGGTGAAGCCTTATCTGCAACTCGACAACATGATTCAAGCGGCCTTCCATACCGCGAACCGCCTCTTCGGCCTCAGCTTCCGGCCCCTGGACGTCCCCCTTTACCACCCGGATGCCCGCGCCTGGGAGGTGCTGAAGGGCGAGCGGCACATGGGCGTCTTCATCGGCGATTACTTCAACCGTTCGTCCAAGCGATCCGGAGCCTGGTGTTCGGGCTTCCGGTCTCAGTCGAAACTGGATGGCGAGGTCCGGCCCATTATCGTCAATGTCTGCAACTTCGCCAAACCGCCGCAAGGCGAACCGGCGCTCCTGACCTTCGACGACGCGCGCACCCTGTTCCACGAATTCGGCCATGCGCTGCACGGGCTGATGTCGGACGTCAGCTACGAGTTCATCTCCGGCACCTCGGTGGCCCGCGATTTCGTCGAATTGCCGAGCCAGCTCTACGAGCACTGGCTGTCCACGCCGGAAATTCTGAAGGAATTTGCCACCCATGCCGGGACCGGCGCACCGATGCCCAAGGACCTCATGGACCGGCTGCTGGCGGCGGATAATTTCGATCAGGGCTTCGCGACTGTAGAGTATGTCGCCTCGGCACTGGTCGATCTCGACTTCCATACCGGGACGGCACCTGTCGATCCTATGGCGGCACAGGCCGAAACCCTGCAAGGCCTCGGTCTTCCGCATGCCATTCCGATGCGGCACGCGACACCGCATTTTCAGCATGTGTTTTCGGGCGACGGCTATTCGTCAGGTTATTATTCCTACATGTGGTCCGAGGTCATGGATGCCGACGCCTTCGCCGCGTTCGAAGAGACAGGCGACGTCTTCAATCCCGATCTCGCGGCAAGCCTGGCCCGGAACATCTATTCCGCGGGCGGCGCGCAGGAGGCCGACGCGCTGTACCTGGCCTTCCGGGGTACGATGCCGAAAGTGGACGGCCTGCTGAAACAACGCGGGCTGGTGGCCTGACGCGCCCGCCCTGACAGGACCCTCATAACGAAAAAACCCGGCGCGCAGCCGGGTTTTTTCGTTTCGTGACCGGGTCGTGACCGGGTCGTGACCGGGGGTCAGGGTCGGGGTGGATGGCTCAGGCGCTTTCACCCGATCCGACGCGATGCTTGTGCGGCATCCACAGCTTCTTGTTCGTCAGATAGACCAGCACCGTGACGAAGGCCAGAAACAGCACCACGACGAGGCCAAGATGCTTGCGGTCGTTGAGACCGGGCTCGGCGGCCCACATCAGGAAGGCGGCGACATCCTGGGCCTGCTGTTCGATGGTGGCCGGGGTGCCGTCGGAATATTCCACACCATCCTCGAACAGCGGCGGGGTCATTGCGATCCAGCCGCCGGGAAAGGCTTCGTTCTCGTAGAAGGTCGAGCCGTATTCCTCCTTCTCCTCGCCGGTGAACCCTGCGAGGACCGATGCGATGTATTCCGGCCCGCCCATACCGTTGACGAACTGCGAAATCCCGGACCCCAGTGGCCCGTGGAAGCCGGCGCGCGCCTTGGCCATCAGGCTGAGATCGGGGGCATTGGGCAGGTTCGAACCGGGGAAGTAGTCGGTTTCGGTCGCCGGGCGGGTGTCGCCGGGCAGGGCTTCCGCCGAGGTGTCCGGCGCGTCGTATCCGGCGGCAAACTCGCGGACTTCGTCCAGCGTGTAATGGGGCCCGCCTTCTTCGGCCAGCGCCCGGAAGGGCACGTAGCTCAGCCCGTGGCAGCCCGAACAGACCTCGACATAGACCTGCAGCCCCCGCTGCAACTGGTCGCGGTCATAGGTGCCGAACGGACCTTCGAAGGAGAAGGCGTAGTCGGTGACATGGCCTTCCTCTCCGGCAGCCAGAGCGGCGGAACCGATGGAGGCAGCACAGGCCGCGGCGAGGATTGTTTTCAGGAGAGCTGGCTTGTTCATGGTTTCCCTCCTCATTCCGCCGGTACTTCGGGCGGGTAATGGGCATCGAAATCCTCTTCGATGGTCGCGGGCTGCGGCTCGGGGGTTTCGAGAACCCCGAGGATCGGCAGGATCACCAGGAAATAGGCGAACCAGTAGGTGGCCGCGATCAGCGAGATGGTCGAATAGGGTGGCTCAGCCGGCATCGCCCCGCACCACATCAAGACGATGAAGTCGACGACCAGCAGCCAGAACCAGATCCGGAACATCGGCCGGTAGCGGCCCGAGCGCACGGTCGAAGTATCGAGCCAGGGCACGATGGCCATGACCGCGATCGAGCCAAACATCGCCAGCACCCCGAAGAATTTGGCATCAATGATGCCGCCGGTGAAGAAGCTGGCGATCTGCACCACCCAGACATCCGCCGTGAAGGCGCGCAGGATGGCGTAGAAGGGCAGGAAGTACCATTCCGGAACGATATGGGTCGGGGTGACCTGCGCATTCGCCTCGATATAATTGTCCGGATGGCCGAGATAGTTCGGCATGAAGGCGACGATCGCGGCGAAGATGGTCAGGATGAACATCAGCGCGAACAGGTCCTTGACGACGAAATAGGGCCAGAAGGGCAGCGTGTCCTTCTCAGCCTCTTCCTTGGACTTCCGCCGCACCTCGACCCCGGCCGGGTTGTTGTTGCCGGTGGTGTGGAAGGCCCAGATATGGACGATCACCAGCCCGGCAATGACGAAGGGCAGAAGGTAATGCAGCGAGAAGAAATGGGTCAGCGTCGCGTTGCCGACCGCCGGTCCGCCGAGCAGCCATTCCTGGATGGTCGGGCCGACGCCGGGGATGGCGCCGAAGAGGCCGGTGATCACGGTCGCCCCCCAGAAGGACATCTGTCCCCAGGGCAGCACATAGCCCATGAAGGCGGTGGCCATCATGGCGACATAGATCAGCATGCCGATGATCCAGGTCAGCTCGCGCGGAGCCTTGTAGGACCCGTAATAGAGACCGCGGAAGATATGGGCATAGACGGCGATGAAGAACAGCGAGGCGCCGTTCATGTGGGTATAGCGGATCAGGTCGCAGCCGTTGACGTCGCGCATGCAATGCTCGACCGAGGCGAAGGCCATGTCGACATGCGGCGTGAAATGCATGACCAGCGCGATGCCGGTGCCGATCTGCAGCACCAGGCAGAAAGCCAGCACGATACCCCAGATCCACATCCAGTTGAGGTTCTTCGGCGTCGGGATGGTCAGCGTCGAATGCAGGAGCCCCAGGATCGGCAGGCGGGATTCGATCCAACGCTCGGCCTTCGACTTGGGCTCGTAATGGTCGTGCGGGATACCGCTCATGTCCGGGCCTCCCCGATTTCGATAACGGTTTCAGAGATGAATTTGGCGACCGGGACATCGAGGTTCCGCGGCGCCGGGCCTTTGCGGATGCGGCCGGCGATGTCGTAATGCGACCCGTGGCAGGGGCAGAACCAGCCGCCGAAATCCCCGGCGTTGTTGATCGGGATGCAGCCCAGATGGGTGCAGACACCGACCATGACCAGCCATTCCCCGGCCTCGTCGAGGGTCCGGTCCTGATCGGTGGCCGGAGATTCGCTTGGCCGGTTGGCGTTGCGGGCATCCTGATCCGGCAGTTCGTCCAGCGGCACCGACCGGGCCTGTTCGATCTCGGCAGTTGTGCGGCGGCGCACGAAGACCGGCTTGCCCTGCCAGAGCTGCTTGATCTGAGTGCCGGGCTCGACGCCGGAAATATCGATGCGGATGGTCGATAGCGCCAGCACGTCCTTGGACGGGTTCATCTGGTTGATGAGCGGCCAGACGGCAGCTCCGGCGGTGACGGCACCGGCCGAGGCGGTGGTGACATAGAGAAAATCGCGGCGGGTGCCGTGATCGTCTTCGGCATGAGACATCGGGTCTGTCTCCCTTGTTCTTGCCCCGCTACGGGGTCGTGATGCGCGTGTCCTCCGCGCATGGCGGAATTCTGCCGGGACTGATAGCGTCTGGCAGCACGCGGGTCCAGCGGACTTTGCGACGCAGGGGGTTAAAATAGGAGAAACGCGGATGACGGGCATCAGGTTGGCGGCGTTTCAGCCCGATATCGCCCCGAATCTCGGCTCGATGATCCGAAGCTGTGCCTGTCTCGGGATGGGGCTCGACGTGATCGGGCCTTGCGGGTTTCCGTTCTCTGTGAAGGCCTTGCGGCGGGCGGCGATGGATTACGCCGATCTGGCCGAGATCGTGCACCATGACGACTGGACGAGGTTCGAGGCGGGGCTTTCGGGACGGCTGGTGGTCCTGTCCACGAAAGGCGCGGTACGGCTGTGGGATTTCGGGTTCGCGCCGGGAGACAGGCTTTTGGTGGGACGCGAGACGGCGGGCGTGCCCGAGGAGGTGGTGGCGCGCGCCGATGCGGTCGTGGCTATCCCGATGCCGGGGGGCGGCCGGTCGATGAATGTGGCGGTGGCGGCGGGGATCGGGCTGGCGGAGGCCTTGCGCCAGGTGGGCAGGCGCATTTCCTAGAGGCAGCGCTCCCGCCCGTCGCTCTTGGCCCTTCGGGCCTCGGCTCCCGTTGGGCCCGGTCGCCGTGGCTTGCGCCACGGGCTCTTGGGGAAAGGTTGCGGGGGCGGAGACTGCAGGGCGACCCCCGCGCATGGTTCGGACGCAGGGTGCCTCCGGCGGGAGTATTTTGGAGAAGGAGGCGTGGAGGGGCGGCGTCCGGGGCCTGGGTCAGCGGAGGCCGAAAAGGCGCTTGATGGTGGCCAGCGCGTCCTGGGCGCGGTCGTCGGCGAGGCCGTCTCCGGCGACCTTGGCGATCATTTCGAGAAGGTCGGGAGCCGCTTCGGGACCGGCTTTTTCGACGACGCGGCGGGTGAGGCGGCGGACGGCTTCGTCCTTGTTGACGCATTGGGTGATCAGCCAGCGGCCGAGGGTGATGATCTCTTCGGCCTCGCCGGGCTCGATGCCGAATTTGGACTGGCACTGGATGGAGAGGGTGTCGATCTCGGCCTGGGTGAGGTCGCTGTCCATGGCGGCGATGGCCAGAACGATGCCGGCAGCGGCGACGCGGGGGTCGTCGACGCAGTCGGCGGGGTGGGTCTTGTTTCGCATCCTGAAGCCGAAGCGGCGGGCGGCGAGGCGGACGTCGTTGGCGGCGTCGAGGAGGGTGTCGGCGGCGTCCCTGGCGGCCTGCATCCGATAGTACCAGATACCGGCGACGGTGAGGGCAGAGAGGATGGCGAGAATGACGGGCATGGGAGGCCTCAATTTCTATCAATGAAGGGATGTTAGACGGGAGAATGGGGCAAGAGAAGGGCGGAGGGCGCGTGATTTGGGAGGGTGTTGCACGCGTGAAATCTGCGCCAGTGCTTTGGTTTTACTAACAAAAATGATTGACAATGCGTGAATAGTTCTTGAATTGGCGACAATTCCGCAAAATTTGGGGAATTGAAGATTCGCGCCAGGCTCACCCCGCCTTGCGGATGGTGAAGAGGTGACGGGGAAAGCCCTGTTCCTCGACCGAGACCAGTTCGTGACCCTGTTCGGCGCAGAAATGCGGGATGTCGATCAGCGCCGCCGGGTCGTCGGCCTCGACGCGGATCAGGCCGCCGGGGGCTAGGCCCTGCATGCGCTTTCGGACCTTCAGCACCGGCAGCGGGCAGAGGAGGCCTAGGGCGTCGAGGTGGAGCTCGGGTTCCATGAAGCAAGGGGCTAGCGGGCTTTGTTACCACTGTCCACGCGAATGTTATGGGACGGCTGCTGACCTTTGCGGCAGGGAGGGCTATCACGGGCGGCACCGGACAGGATGAACGCGCATGTTTGACGGGCAACTGGTTTACGATCTGACGCTGCTGCCGGCGATCTTCGTCGCCCTGACGGCGGGATTCGTCAGTTTCCTGTCGCCCTGCGTGCTGCCGATCGTACCGCCCTATCTTGCCTACATGGCCGGAACCTCGATCGAAGTGGCCCGCGAGCAGAAGGGGCCGGATTGGCGGATCGTGACGGCGGCGACGTTCTTCGTGCTGGGGCTGTCGACGGTGTTCATCCTCCTGGGGATCAGCTCGTCGGCGCTGGGGCGACTGTTCATTCAGTATCAAGGCGCGTTCGCCAGGGCCTCGGGCGCGGTGATCTTCGTGTTCGGGCTGCATTTCCTGGGGATCCTGCGGATACCCTTCCTCTACCGGGAGGCCCGGTTCGAGACCGGGGACCAGTCGGGCAAGATCTTCGGCGCCTATATTCTGGGCCTGGCCTTTGCCTTCGGATGGTCGCCCTGCCTGGGACCGATCCTCGGGGCGCTGATGTCGATGAGCGCCCAGCAGGAGAATGCCGGCCGCGCGGCGGTGCTGATGATGAGCTACGCGGTGGGGCTGGGACTCCCGTTCCTGCTGTCGGCCTTCTTCTTCGGGCGGTCGATGACACTAATGAACCGGATCAAGCCCTATATGGGGGTGATCGAGAAGGTGATGGGCGGGCTGCTGCTGGTCGTCGGCGTGGCGCTGTTCTTCGGCTGGTTCACGGATTTTGCCTTCTGGTTGCTGGATGCGTTTCCGGTATTGGGTGCGATAGGATAGGCGGTCCGATGTCTATTGCCCTGGCGGAGCGGATGCCCCCGGCTCCCGGGGCAGCGGGCAAGGGCTTTTGGGGCTGTCTGGGGGCCGACCACCTGATGTGAGGCGTGTGTCCCGGCGCGTTTTTCGCCCGCAAATCCCGATCCGGGGCGGGCGCCCCTATACCCATCGCGCCCCGCTCGGACCATGCCCGGTGCGAACGACGCCGGGCCGGACCCGCCCTTTCACCAGGGCGGGGTCGGCGCTCATGTCGGAGTGGGGACATTGCGGAACCGGGTTCCAAAATTGCTGGGCGGTGTGCGATTGGCGCAGGTGCGAACTTTGTGCAAAACGTGAAGGTTTCGCAGGCGATTTTCGTCACCTGACTGGGCGGGGCGGTCGCCGGTCGAGACTTCGGTTGAACCCTCCGAACCTGAGCCTCAATCTCTGAATGCGCAACAATTGCGCCCAATTCCGACCTCCGCCATCCCCATCCAACGCCGCTCACCAGGGCTCCGCCCGCTCGCGGCTGAAACGCTCCACTGGAGCGTTTCCGGGACGCCGCTCGCCCCCCGCACGGTGCAACCAGCACCGGGCCGCGCCCGCCCTCGTTTCGGAGCGGGGGGCATCGAGAGGCGGGTATCGGGGGTTGGAATCAGGGCAGGGCAATCGCATCTGAAAGTATTGTCTCTTTCGCGTTCATTTTGCCCGCCCTGATCCTGCACCTTCCGGAAGTCAGCCCTGCCCTGCCGGGACTTCGAAATGAGGGCCAAGCCCGACCCAGGGTGGGCGCTGTCCGGGCTTTTCTGCGGACCACTTTATGGCGCAGTCGCTTCCGAGCGGGCCGCTCTCAGCATGTGTCAGCAACGCGCCCGCCCCTCGGATGGGTGGGGCTTGGCCCGGTGCTGGTCGCACCGTGCGGGGGGCGAGCGGCGTCCCGGAAACGCTCCAGTGGAGCGTTTCAGCCGCGAGCGGGCGGAGCCCTGGTGAGCGGGGAGGGATGGGGACGGCGGGGCTATGGATTTGGGGCGGGATTGGGGGTTGGCTCGAATGGAGGAAACCGAACCTCAGGCGGGTTTCCCGTGACAGGTGACCCAAATGCAATTCCCCTCCCCTCCGCCTGGGGCGGTCTCGCCCTCGTTTCGGAGCAGGGGCATCGCGACGGCGGTATCGGGAGTCGCGGGAACAAGGGCGGTTGGGTCCCGCGTTCAAGGTGCGCGGATGCCACGGGTGATTGCCCTTTCCTGGCACGGGGAGAGGGCTGTCCCGTCCGGGACTGTTGGAGATGCCGGGGAGATGGCCGTCTGGTCTCAGGTTTCGCGGAACGCCTTGTTGAAATAGTCCAGCAACGGTTTCAGAAGGTAGTTCAGCGGTGTCCGCTCGTCGGTCTTGATGAAGCTTTCCACCGGCATGCCGGGCAGGAGCACCAGGTCGCCGAGCTTTTCCATCTCGCCCTCAAGGGGCTGCAACTCGGCGCGGTAATAGGTGTGTCCGGTGCGCTCGTCGGTGAAGACATCCGCCGAGACATTGGTCACTACCCCGAAAATCTCCGGCGTCGTGCGCTGGTCGAAGGTCGAGAAGCGCAAGACCGCCTCCTGACCCACCCGGACATTGTCGATATGGATGGTCTCGATCCGCGAGGTGATGATCAGCGGGATGTCCTGGGGGATGATATACATCAGCGGATCGGCGGGGCGGACAACGGCGCGCTGGGCAAAGATCTGCTTGTCATAGATCACCCCCGAAACCGGCGCCCGCACGTCCATCCGCGACAGGCGTTCCAGGGTCGCGAGCCGCCGCTCGGCCAGTTCAAGCTCGCGGTATTGCAGATCCCTGAGCGTGGTGATCGCCTCTTCGCGCAGGTCGCTGTCCAGCTTCAGGATCGCGATCTCGATCTCGGTGATCTGACCCTGGCTCTGGGCGATGCTGGCTTGTAACTCGCCGACCGAGCCCGCCAGCCGCGACTTCTCGCGCTGCAGGGCCAGCACGCGGCTGGCCTGGGCGAGTCCCCGTTCGAGCAGCGTCCGCTGGTCCGTGAGTTCCTGTTCGATCAGGTCCAGCTGCTCTGCAAGCGCTGCGCCCTGGGCCTCGGCGCCGCCGATTTGGGTTACGATCTGCGCCTTGCGCTCCCTGAGCTGCGACGCCTGGCTTTCGCGCGAGACGCGCCGCGCCGCGAAGAGCCCGCGCTGTCCTTCGATGAGCCCGGCAACCTCAGGGCGGTCCTCGGCGATGTCCAGCAGCATCGGGTCGAAGGTGATCTCGTCGTCGCCGTTCTGCTCGGCGTTCAGACGCCCGCGCCGAGCCATCAGCTCGAAGAGCTGGCCTTCGACGATGGTCAGTTCCGAGCGCAAGAGCGTATCGTCGAACCGCAAGAGCACCTCGCCCGCCTCGACCGTGTCGCCGTCATTGACCAGGATCTCGCCGACCACGCCGCCATCGGGATGCTGGACGACCTGGCGATTGCCCTCGACCTCGATTGCCCCCGGAGAGATGATCGCCCCGGCGATATTCGCCACCGTCGCCCAGCCGCCGACCCCGATCACCAGCACTGCCAGCGCCAGCGACCCGACGATTACCTGCCGCCGCGCGCTCCAGGACCTGTTCATGTCGCGCCCTCCGCGCCGATGGTCCCGGCCACCTGGTTGTAATTCTTCAGTTGCGCCTTCAGCACCTCGTCTCGCGGCCCGAAGGCCTTGCGCATGCCCTCCTCCAGCACCAGGATCATGTCGCATTCGGCGATCCCGGCCGGGCGGTGCGCCATGATGATGACGCTCTTGCCCGCCGCCTTCATCTGCCGGATTGCCGCGTTCAGCGCCTCGGACCCCTGCGCATCGAGATTGGCATTCGGCTCATCAAGGATCAGGATCGCCGGGTCGCCATACATCGCCCGTGCCAGGCCCAGCCGCTGTTTCTGCCCCCCCGACAGCCGCCCGCCGCCCGGCGTGATCACCGTGTCATAGCCATTGGGCAGTTTCAGGATCATCTCATGCGCCCCGGCCTTCTGCGCCGCCGCGACCACCTTCTCGGGATCCGGTTCCTCGGCCAGCCTGGCGATGTTTCCGCCACCGTCGCCCCGAACAGCGTCGCGTCCTGGGGCAGATAGCCGATATGGGTGCCGAGTGCCTCGTGGGAATATTGCTCCAGCGCCGCCCCATCCAGCCGCACCTTGCCCGAGGCCGGCCGCCAGATGCCGGTCAGCACCCGGGCCAGGGTAGATTTTCCAGCGGCGCTCGGCCCGATGACACCCAGCGCCTGCCCTTCCTCCAGCCGGAAACTCAGCATCCTCAGCGTCGCCACCTGCTCGCCGGGCGGAACGACGGTGATCTGCTGCGCCTCCAGGATCGAGCGGGGGGCGGGCAGGGGGGTCATGTCGGGTTCCGCGGGGGTGCGGCTCAGGAGGTCGTTCAGCTGATCCCAGCCCTGCCGCGCCCGCTGCGCCAGGGGCCAGCCGCCTATGGCCTGTTCGACCGGTGCCAGGGCGCGGCCCAGAAGGATCGAGCCCGCGATCATCGCACCCGCGGTCATTTCGTTCTGCAGCACCACATAGGCTCCAAGCGCCAGCATGGCCGATTGCAGGAAGAACCGGAAGGTTTTCGAGACGGTCGAGAAGGTGCCCGAGAGATCCGCCGCCGAGATATGGGCGGCCAGTGCTGTATCCCGGCGCTGCCGCCAGCGGGCCAGGACGGCCTTGCGCATTCCCAGACCCTGCACCGCCTCGCCCGCTTCGCGGACGGCCTCGGCGAACCGGTCCGCCAGGGCCGAGGCCCCGGCGGCCTCGCGCACCGGCTTGCGGGTCAGTAGCTGGTTGAGGATGGTGATGGTGATCAAGAGCGCGCTGCCGGCGACCGCCAGCCAGCCGAGCCAGGGGTGGAAGATGAAGATCGCGGCAATGAAGATCGGTGTCCAGGGGATGTCGAAAATCGCGAAAAGCACCGGCGCGGAGAGGAATTTCTGGATCGCCTCCAGGTCCTGAAGGCCGGTCTGCGGCTTGCCTCTTTCTTCGGTGATGACGGCCCGGCGCAGCACCACGTCGAAGACCCGCCCGTCGAGGCTGGACTGGAATTCCGCCCCGATCCTTGCGGCGATCCGGCCGCGCGCATAATCGAGAATGCCCATGATTCCGTAAAGCAGGGCCACCAGGATGAAGAGGGCGGTCAGCGTCTCTTCGGAGCGCGAGCCGATGACACGGTCGTAGACCTGCAGCATGAACAAGGGCCCGGTCAGCATCAGGAGGTTCACGAAGACCGAGAACAGCCCGATGGACACAAACAGGCCGCGCGCCCGTTTCAGCGTGTCGGTCAGTTCGGGGCTTTTCGGGGCCGGTGCCTGGCGCATCGTCTTATGGGTCCTTTCGATCCTTGGGCTTCAGGGGAAAGCCGCTTGCGGAGATCGTTCGACGGTCGGGAAATTCCGTCCCGGGATTCAAATGATCTTAATATGATTAATCCAGTCTTTACGCCGCCATCCTGTTCCTAGAGCGTAAACGAGTCGTGATGCTAGGCCAATTTTGCAACAGAAGCCGCGCAATTCGTCCCGAAGAGTGGCGTTTCCGCGCCGGGCGATTATATGCAACCTCCGATGAAACGGACCGTCCGGGCCGGAATTTCGCGGTGCGAAGGCATGGACGTCTTTTCCGGCGGCGGTCAGTATCGGTGACAAGTGGTGACGCGGAGCGGGACGTGAAAGGGATAGTGACGATGGTCGGGGGATGCATCCGAACGGTAGTGAGCGCCGGGGCGCTGGTCCTGATGTCGGCCTGCACCGATACGGGTGGCACCGGTGTTGCGGCCTCGGACCCCTATGAAGCGGGCAACCGCAGGGTCCATGCCTTCAACAAGGCGGTCGACCGCAGCGTCGTGCGACCGGTCGCCAATGCCTATGGCGAGGCCGTCCACGAGGAAATCCGCACGTCGCTGTCGAACGGGGTCAGCAATCTCGACTTGCCGGTGGTCTTCATCAACCATGTGCTGCAGGGCGATATCGACGATGCGGGCCGGACCTTTTTCCGCTTCGGGCTGAACTCGACCTTCGGGCTGGCCGGGTTGCGCGACCCGGCGTCGGATGCGGGGCTCTATCTGCGCGACACCGGCTTCGGCGAGACCCTCGCCGCCTGGGGCGTGCGCGAGGGGGCCTATCTGGAACTGCCGGTGGTCGGGCCCAGCTCGGAACGGGACGCGGCGGGACGCCTGGTCGATTTCGCCATCAACCCGGTGCGCTATGTGTTCGATGCCAGGACAGGGCGCTACCTGACCGCGGCAAATGTGCTCCGGATCAATGAGCGCTATGAATACCGCGATCTGATCGATACAATCCTCTATCAATCGGCCGACAGCTATCTCGCCGCGCGCATTGCCTATCTTCAGAACAAGGCGGCGCGGGTACATGACGGGGTCGACGAAGACAATCTGGTGGATCCAAATGCAGACTTCTGAGTTTTCCAAGAGACGCTTTCTGACCCTTGTGGGCGGAACCTCGCTGGCCTGGCTTGCCGGGATGCCGGCGCGGGCCCTGTCGACGTCCCAGGCCGCTTCGCAGGTCGAAAGGGTGGTGTCCGAGGTCCTGTCCCTGGTCAATTCCAACCGCTCCGAGACCCAGGTCCTCGCCGGGTTCAAGCAGATTTTCCAGGCCAATGCCGATGTCCAGACCATCGCACGGACGGTCTTGGGCCGACCCTGGCGAACGGCGAGCAACCAGCAGAAATCGGCCTTCATTCAGGCCTATCAGGACTATATCGGCAATCTCTATGGTCGCCAGTTCCACGAATATCGCGGCTCGACCGTGACCGTGAACGGCGCCAGGGACCAGGGCCAGAAGGGGGTGCTGGTCAACTCGACGGTCAAGGTCCCGGGCCAGGCGCCGGTGGCCATCGACTGGCAGGTGATCGACCGCGGCGGGCAGCCGAAGCTGTTCGATATCTATATCGAGGGCGTGTCGATGCTGATCACCGGCCGCACCGAGGTGGCGTCGATGCTGGAGGCCAATGGCGGAGATATCGACCGCCTGATCGCGGCCCTCAAGCGCAGCGCCTGACCGCGTATCGATGCTGTCCGTTCCGGTGCATCCCGGCCGTTAAGCAACCGAAATCTTTCGAAGATTTCGGCCGCATTCTTCGAAAGAATGCGGTTGGACGGTTCAGGAGAAGGGGCGGACCCTTCAATCCTCCGACAGCAAAATCCTCAGCAGGTCCTCGACCACGGTCTCGGTCTTCTGATCGACCTCCCGCCCGAACTCACCGAGCGGCGGCAGCGTCGGATCATAGGGCTGGCCCGCCAGAAGCTGCGGCTCCGGCGGTACGATCATCGGCAGCGGTGTCACCGGCAGCCCGTCATGGACCCGCTCCATCGTCTCGCGCCAGATTTCCGCCGGAAGCCCGCCGCCCGTCACTCCGGTCAGCGGCGTGTTGTCGTCATAGCCCATCCAGACCCCGGTCACGTAATCCCCGGTAAAGCCGATGAACCAGGCATCCCGCGCCGCCGATGTGGTCCCGGTCTTGCCTGCCGCCGGCCGGTCGCCGAGGATCGCCCGTGCCCCGGTTCCGTCCTGCACCACCTGGTTCATCATGTAGACCAGATACCCGGCGGCCTGTTCGTCCATCACCCTTATCGCCCGGTCCCGGTCCGAGCCCAGCTCGAACCCGTCATTGGTTTTCAGCCCCAGCATCCCGTAGGGCCGCGACAGCCGTCCGCCATTCAGGATGCCGGCATAGGCGCCGGTCAGTTCGGTCAGCGTCACTTCCGAAGTCCCCAGCGCCAGCGCCGGCCCGTCGGCAATGGGCGATTCGATGCCGAAATCCTGCGCAATCGCCCTGACCCGCGCCCGTCCGGCCCGCTCCGAGACCTTGACCGCAGCCGTGTTCACCGAATGCTTCAGCGCCTCAGTGAGCGTAATCGGCCCCAGATACTCGCGGGTATAGTTCTGCGGCGACCAGGGGCCTGAGCCCGGCACATTCAGCGTGATCGGCTCGTCGACGATGATATCGGTCGGCAGCATTCCGGTTTCCAGCCCCGCCGCGTAGACGAACGGCTTGAAGGCCGAGCCTGGCTGCCTCAGCGCCTGGGTTGCGCGGTTGAACTGTCCCGAGACCCCGGTCTCGCGCCCGCCGACCATCGCCCGGACCGCCCCGTCGGGCGACATGACCACGATCGCCGCCTGCGCCTTCGATCCGTCGCGGACCTTGGTCTCGAACACATCGGCAAGTGCGGCCTCCGCCGCCCGCTGGATGCGCTGGTCGAGGGTGGTCGAGATCACCACATCTTCGGAGGTCTGCTTTGTAAGGTACTCGGGCGCCTTTTCCATCACCCAGTCGGCGAAATACCCCCCGGCCCGTGCGCTTGCCGCCGGGGACAATTGGGCAGGGTTCTCGCGGGCGATATTGGCCTCGATGGAGGTCAGGTAGCCCTGTTCCTCCATCAGCCCGATGATCACGTCGGCGCGATCCTGGGCCACCTGAAGGTTCGAGGTCGGCGCATAGCGCGACGGGGCCTTCAACAGACCTGCCAGCATCGCCGCCTCCGCCGGGGTCACGTCGCGGGCCGATTTGCCGAAATAGCGCTGCGATGCTGCCTCGAACCCCTGCGCTCCTGCCCCCAGATAGGAGCGGTTGAGATAGATCGACAGGATATCGTCCTTGGAGTATTTCAGCTCCATCGCCAGCACGATCGGCACCTGCTTGATATGCCGCACCAATGACCGCGAGTTGTCGAAGAACAGCAGCTTCGCCGCCTGCTGGGTGATCGTCGAGCCGCCCTGTACCACCCCGCCGGCCCGGTAGTTCGCCACCAGTGCGCGGACAATCGACTTCGGGTCCAGCCCAAAATGCATGTAGAACCGCTTGTCTTCGGTCGCCACCACCGCATTCACCAGATGCTGCGAGGCGGTATCGGCCCTGGTGATCCGGTACTGCTCGCCGCGCCAGGCGAACACGTCACCATTGCGGTCCAGAAGCGTCACCGAGCCCCGTTCGCGCCCGTCGAACAGCTCTTCACTGCTCGGCAGCGAGGAATAATAATAGGCCACCGAGAATCCCAGGACGACCCCGACCACCAGCCCGGCGCGCAACCCGATCCACCAGAACAGCCCGAAGGTTTTCCGGAAGGTCCAGGACAGCATCCGCCTGAAAATACCTGTCTTCGCCCCGCGTTGCTGGGGCTTTCTGCCGCGTTTGGCCATGTCTGCTCCGGAGCTTTGCGCTACCTGCCTTTATCGTTGCCGCACAGAGTACAGCAAACCCGCCGCCTTGTGGAGCCCCATTCCGGCTTTCTCAAGCTGCGTGTTTTTTAAACACACAATATTTTTTGTGCATATTTTGAGCACTTCCATGGGATTCCACCTGTTTCCGGCCCCGAATTGCCTCGCATTAAGGCGCATCAGGTTCTTGTGTCGGGCTCAGGCCCGTATGGGTTGCATGTGGCGTGCAGAGGTCAAGAGGCCCGGGCGCTCAACCAGAACAAGCGAGGGGAAGTATGAAACTTATTATCGCTGTCATCAAACCATTCAAGCTCGAGGAAGTTCGCGAGGCGCTGACCGGCGTCGGCGTTCAGGGGCTGATGGTTTCCGAGGTCAAGGGGTTTGGCCGCCAGGCCGGGCATACCGAGATCTACCGCGGCGCTGAATACGTCGTGAACTTCGTGCCCAAGATCAAGCTCGAGGTGGTCGTGCCAGACAGCGCGGTCGCCCAGACCGTCGAGGTCCTGTCCGAGACCGCCAAGACCGGCAAGATCGGCGACGGCAAGATCTTCGTCGTCGATGTCGAGCAGGCGATGCGGGTGCGCACCGGCGAGACCGGCGAAGAAGCGCTCTGAGTTAACAAGTCCAAGAACCATGAGGGACAACATGTCGAAAATCACCAAATATGCGGGGCTGGCGACGCTGCTTGCTGTCACGGCCGCCCCGGTGCTGGCGCAGGAGGCCGACGCGCCCACAGGAGAGCCGGCCGAACACACCGTCTTCATCCTCAACTCCTTCCTCTTCCTCGTCACCGGCTTCCTGGTGATGTGGATGGCGGCGGGCTTTGCGATGCTCGAGGCCGGGCTGGTCCGGTCCAAAAACGTCACCATGCAGCTGACCAAGAACATCGCGCTCTTCGCGATCGCGGCGATCATGTACTACGTCATCGGCTACGGACTGATGTATCCCGGCGCGCCCTCTGATGGCGTCTATCCCGAAGCCTGGATGATCGCGGGCTGGCTGGGTGCCATCGCCCCGGCGGCCCTCGAAGCGGTCGGTGTCGCGCCCGAAGACGTGGTGGACATCTCCTATGCCACGGTCGGTTCGGACTACTTCTTCCAGCTGATGTTCTGCGCCACCACGGCCTCGATCGTGTCGGGCACGCTGGCCGAGCGGATCAAGCTCTGGCCGTTCCTGATCTTCATCGTCGTGCTGACCGGCATCATCTACCCGATCCAGGCTTCCTGGAAATGGGGCGGCGGCTACCTGAACGAGACCCTGGGCTTCCTCGATTTCGCCGGTTCGACCGTGGTGCACTCGGTCGGCGGCTGGGCGGCTCTTGCGGGGGCGATCCTTCTGGGCGCGCGGACCGGAAAGTACCGCGATGGCATGACCATCCCGATGCTGGGTTCGAACATGCCGCTCGCCACGCTCGGTGTCTTCATCCTGTGGCTCGGCTGGTTCGGCTTCAACGGCGGCTCGCAGCTGGCCATGGGCTCGGTCGGGGATATCGCCGATGTGTCACGCATCTTCGCCAACACCAATGCCGGCGCGGCAGGTGGTGCGGTTGCCGCCCTGATCCTGACCCAGGTCATGTTCAAGAAGGTCGATCTGACCATGGTCCTGAACGGCGCGCTTGCCGGTCTGGTCTCGATCACTGCGGAACCGCTGACCCCGAGCCTTGGTGCGGCCACCCTGATTGGTGCCGTCGGCGGCGTGATCGTGGTCTTCGCGGTGCCCTTCCTCGACAAGCTCAAGATCGACGACGTGGTCGGCGCCATCCCGGTGCACCTCTTCGCCGGGATCTGGGGCACGATGGCGGTGCTTCTGACCAATGGTGCGTCTGAAACCAATCCCGAAGGCGCGACGTTCATGGGCCAGTTCCTGTCGATCATCATCGTCGGGGTCTTCGTCTTCGTGGTCTCGTTCATCGTCTGGGCGATCCTGAAGGCGACCATCGGCATCCGGGTTTCCGAAGAGGCCGAGATCGAAGGTCTCGACATGGCCGAGCTGGGGATGGAAGCCTACCCCGAGTTCACCGGCTGATCCTGAAATATCCCCCGGGCGGCGTTCGCGCCGCCCGCGACTTGACCGGGTCTCTTTGAGGCCCGGTTTTTTTTGGCGCCGCGGATCCGGGTGTGCACCGGAACGAAAAGCGCCGACCCCGGGGGCCGGCGCTTTGATCCCGGAGTTCAGTCCCCGAGCAGAACTTACCGCGGGCTTTGGCAGGGCTCGGGTTCGACAGCGACCGAAGCCGCGATTTCACGGCACTCGCGGACCTCGTCGTCATCGTCGTCGCCGCCGGATGAAATCGCCAGCCCGATCACCGCGATGGCGATCAGCGGCACGATCCAGGCGGCGTTCGAGCCGCCCATCGGGGCCTCGTCGGCGACCAGGACTTCCTGCTCGACCTCCCCCTCGAAGACCAGCGTGCCGGCAGTGGCCAGCGGTGCAGTCATGATAGCAATGGCTGAAATGGCCGTGGTCAGATATTTCATGTCAACGCCTTCCTCTCGTTACGTTTACCACGGGCGCGATACTATGCGCGTGTGCCGTGGCCAGCCAGATGAATTCGCACATCCGGCGTGGTTTTGGTCACAGTTGCCGCAGTAATATGCAGGCGGGCTCGCCAAATGGGCGCGTGAGCTTACCTAAAGTCGATCTTCCGCGCCAAAACTCGCGCAAAAGGTCAGAAGCCGGGCCGACAAATGTGCGAAATACCACTTGCTTCGGTCGGTTTCTCTCGCGGCGTCTTGATATTTCCACGAAAGTTTGATCTTCGGATTGATGCTGAATAAACACCGATGAGGGACATGTAACCATGAAATTCGCAGTCGCGGCCGTTTCGGCCTTCACGCTTATGGCAGCCGGCACGGCAAGTGCCGGCACCCTGGTCTTCGAGGCCGAGGAAGAACAGGAAATCGTCGTCGTCGAGGACGAGCCGATGGGCAGCTCCAACGCCGCCTGGGTCGTGCCGCTTCTCGCCATCGCCGTGATCGG
>JBNKVT010000045.1:0-30287 GCA_050299335.1 Paracoccaceae bacterium
GGCGGCCCTGTGCGGTGTTTTTTCGCCCCGCTGCGGGGGCCGATCCGGGGGGGGCCCCGCCCCCCGCACCCCCCGGGAGTATTTATGAGAAGGAGGACGGGAAAGCGTGTTTCACGGAAGGTCCGGATACTGGTCGGGCAAGCAGATATCCAAAACATTCCAACCAGAAAAGCGCCCCGTTCCCCTATTCCCCATCCGCCTTGACCGTAACCCGGCGCATCACGTCCGGATCGGTCACCGCCCCGTTCGCCGCCCGGTCGCCACGGGTGATCGCATCGACGACCTCCTGGCCCGAAACCACCCGACCGAAGACCGTGTATTGTCCGTTGAGCGACGGGGCCTCGGCAAACATGATAAAGAACTGCGAATTGGCCGAATTCGGATTCTGCGACCGGGCCATGCCGACGACGCCCTTTTCATACGGGATATCGGAGAATTCCGCTGGCAGGTCAGGCATGTCCGAACCGCCCTGTCCCGCGCGGCCGATCTGGTCCCCTCCCGCGATGCCGAACTGCACATCGCCGGTCTGGGCCATAAACCCATCAATCACCCGGTGAAAGACCACATTGTCATATTTTCCCGCCCGCGCCAGCGCCTTGATCCGCGCCACATGTTCGGGAGCGACATCGGGCAGAAGCTCGATCTCGACACTGCCGTTGGCCGCCCCTTCGATCTCGATGACGAGGATGTTCTCGGCGTCCTGGGCGAGGGCCACGCCCGCGCTCAGGACAAGGGCGGCCAGCGCCGCGGCGAGGCCCCTCATGCCAGGTCCGCCGCAACCTTGACCGAAATCATCCGGTCGGGAGTCGCTGGCGGCTCGCCACGGGTGATGGCGTCGACATGTTCCATGCCCGCGACAACCCGGCCGAAATTGGTGTACTGGCCGTTGAGGAAATGCCCGTCCGCGAACATGATGAAGAACTGCGAATTGGCCGAGTTGGGATTGGCCGACCGCGCCATCCCAAGCGCACCGCGATCGAAGGGCACCGAGGAGAACTCCGCCGCGAGATCGGGAAGTTCCGAGCCGCCCGTGCCCATACGGCCGGGATTGTAGCCGTCCTCCATATTGGCGTGTTCCACATCGCCGGTCTGGGCCATGAACCCGTCGATCACCCGATGGAAGGCGACGTTGTCATATTTGCCGGCCCGCGCCAGTTCCTTGACCCGCGCCACATGACCCGGGGCAACATCGGCGAGCAGTTCGAGCTGCACCTCGCCATCCTTCAGTTCGATCACGAGCGTGTTCTCGGGGTCTTTGATTTCGGCCATGAAAGCCTTCCTTTCGCGTCTTCGGTCTGAGATTGCCGCGCACCCTAGTGCGCATTCGGCCCGGGGAAAACCGGTTTTCGCTCCCGATGCCGTGAACCGGCCCATGGGCCTGCGGGTGCCACGGGATCAGACGAATTTCCCGGCCAGCGCCTCCTTGACCGCAGGGGGCACGAATTTGGTGACGTCGCCACCCAGCCGGGCGATTTCCTTGACCAGGCGCGAGGCGATGGCCTGGTGATTGGCGCCGGCCATCAGGAACACGGTCTCGATCTCCGGATTCAGGGCGCGGTTCATGCCGACCATCTGGAACTCGTACTCGAAATCCGAAACCGCCCTGAGGCCGCGCACGATCACCTGGGCGCCGACCTCGGCAGCGCAGTCTATGAGCAGGTTGTCGAACGGATGCACCACGATCTCGCACGCGGTCCGGTCCGCGATCCTGTCGCATTCGACCCCGACCATCGCCACCCGTTCCTCGAGCGTGAAGAGCGGGCCCTTGTCGCGGTTAACCGCCACGCCGATCACCAGGCGGTCGACCAGCGAGGCCGCCCGCTCGATGATGTCCGTGTGACCGAGGGTCACCGGATCGAACGTGCCGGGATATAGTCCTGTCCGCAACCGCCCGCGCCCTTTCGCCCGCCTCATGCCGCAGGCAACACCATCGGACCCGGAAGGTCAACTCCATGACGAAGAAGCGGGAACGACCGATGGCCATTGCGCCACCCTTCTCCTGGCCCCGCCTCGAGAACGGGACGCGTGGAGGTTTCGCACCGCTAACGGACAGGACGGCCCTGAGATCCGGCGCGGTTCTGTTCGCGCCCCGGCCAATCCGGAGCAGGTATCTTGCCAGACCCTAGCCGTGACCGACGATCATATCGGTCAGCGCCGCGTTTTCACGCTGGATTTCCTCCATCCGGTACTTGACCACGTCACCGATCGAGATCACCCCGACCATCCGTCCGTTTTCCAGCACCGGGAGATGCCGAAATCGACCCGCCGTCATCTTGTTCAGCACGTCGATGGCTGTATCGGAAGGCGCGGCCGTCTTGACCTCGCGCGTCATCAGCTCCGAGACCCGGTGATCGAGGCAGGCAGGACCCTGCCGCCCCAGTTCCCGGACGATATCACGCTCCGACAGAACCCCGTTCAGGCGGAATCCGTCCTCCGAGACCACTAGCGCCCCGATTCCGCGCGCCGACAACAGCGCCGCCGCCTCGCTGATCTCGGCATCGGGCTTGATGGTGAGAATTTCGGCATTGCCTTTCGACTGCAGAATTTTCTTCACGGTCATGTGCGTTCTCCCAGATTATCCGACAAGACTGCCTCCGGCCTCCGGGTTGTGTCAAGCGATCCGGGCTCGCCCAAGTGGCTAGAGTTTTAGACGATTTCCCCGGCCTCTTATCGGTCGCTTAACCGAGATGCGGCAAGCTGGCGTCAGAAGGTAGAGTATCATGTGTGTGGGTTTCCGGTTCTGGGGGACGATTGCGGTGCTTGCTGTCGCGCTTATGGCCGCGTCGCAAGGCGCGGCCAGGACGTCTTGCGACACAATCGTCCAGCTCGTCGCCATCGAGGCGAAGGCCACCGCCTTCCTGGATGGCTCGCGGACCACGACCGAGGCCGAACTGTTCGACCATATCGAACTCGCGCTGTATGAATCCTTCCCCGATGCAGCAACGGCGGCGGCGGAAAGCAGCTTTGTCACGGCCTATTACAGCACCCGGATGATGGCCATCCAGATCTACCGCCGCCAGGGACGGGAAGACGCACGGGCCTACATGCGCTCCTCCTCCTTCCGCATGCTCACCGAAACCCTCGACAACCTCCACAAGGATCGCAACTGCGCCATGCAAGGCGGGCGGGCACTTGTCGGCGACCGGGTCGGAACCTCGCCGAATTACGAGATTGCCTCCGGCGGCAAACGCGGCGACGACACGCCGCTTTCCGAGAGCACAAACCCGACCCGCTCCGAGAAGGTCGATGTCGGTCATGCCGAACCCGAAGCGCTGCCGCTCCTGCCGCTGGCGACGGCGGTGACCGGCACCATCCTTCTGGCCTGGGGCTTCCTGCGGTTCCGCCGCCGCAAGCCGGAACGGCGACTGAGCTGCAATATCGTCGTCCTGGTCTCGAACGGCTCGCAGATCAAGGAAACCACTCTCACCGATATCAGCCGCGGCGGCTGCAAGATCATCCTCAATCTGGACCTGAACAAAGGCGACCCGATCAAGATCATGTGGGCGCGAGACTGGGTCAAGGGTGCCTGCATGTGGCTGGACGACGATTTCTGCGGCGTCATGTTCGACACCCGCCTGACCAGGGCACAGCTCGAAATGGTCCATACGATAGACCGCTACGACGAATTCCTCCGCGCCAGCGATCTGGAGGAGCTGGGCCTGATCGAGGACGAAAAGCTTCACGTCGCCGAGGCCGAGGAAGAACGCGAACTGGGTGCGGAGATGGATGTCGAATGGCCGCACCGCTCCTGGCGGAACGCCTCTGTGAAGACCTCAAAAGAGGATGAGGAAGATGAAGCGGGCCGCACGGATGAAGGGGGCGGGGCCGGTCCTGACTCAGGCGCCGCGGATGGCGACGCCGTGGCGGCGGTTTCCGGCGAGGACGACCCGACAGCGGATGACGAAGATGCGGCCGAGGCCGGGGAAGGGGCTGGCGCGTTTCCCGATACCGGCCGGGATGGCCCGGACGCAGCCCTGCCGGATGACGGCAGCGAAGCCGGGATCTCAGGCGCCGCGACCGGGACGGTGGCCGATCCGGACCGGGGCGAACAGGCTGACGGTGCCGAAGGCAGCGACGATGACACGCCGCAGGAAGTCCAACTGAGTTTCGACGATCTCTTCGGGCTTGCCGGCGACGCGCCCGCACCTTCCATCGAGGGCGAGGGTCACGCTGAAGACACCAAGGCCGCGCGGCGGGAAAAGGCCGAGATTCAGCCCGCCGAATAGATCCGCGCGCGCGCCTCCGGCCCGACCGGCGCATTTCACCGATCCCGGGCCGTCGCCCGCACCTCCCGCAACTCCCGCAAATCCCGATCGCGTCACTCCCGCGCTCCATATGCGGCACCTTGTCCGCATCGCGGGCGAATGGTCATTTTCCTCTCCCAATCCCCGTTCGATGTCACTAGTGTCCCGGCAAAACGAAATCTGGGAGATCATCCATGCAGGACCTGGCACATTTCATCGACGGCAATCGTGTCTCCGGCAAATCCGGCCGTTTCGCCGATATCTTCAATCCCGCCACCGGAGAGGTCCAGTCCCGGGTCCCGCTGGCCTCCGCCGATGAAATGTCCG
Source organism: Paracoccaceae bacterium (assembly GCA_050299335.1). Classification (GTDB taxonomy): domain Bacteria; phylum Pseudomonadota; class Alphaproteobacteria; order Rhodobacterales; family Rhodobacteraceae; genus JBNKVT01. Next base: position 4,572 of record JBNKVT010000045.1, read on the forward strand.
CCGCCGTCGCTTCTGCCAAGGCCTCGCAGCCCGCCTGGGCTGCCCTGAATCCCCAGAAACGCGCCCGGGTGCTGATGGAATTCGTCCGGCTGCTGCATCGCGACATGGACAAGCTCGCCGAGGCGCTCAGCCGCGAACACGGCAAGACCCTGCCCGATGCAAAGGGCGATGTCATCCGCGGGCTGGAAGTCGCCGAGTTCTGCTTCGGCGCGCCGCATCTCCTGAAAGGCGAATATACCGAAGGCGCTGGCCCCGGCATCGACATGTATTCCATGCGCCAACCTCTTGGCGTCGTTGCCGGCATCACCCCGTTCAACTTCCCCGCCATGATCCCGATGTGGAAATTCTGCCCCGCCATCGCCTGCGGCAACGCCTTCATCCTGAAACCCTCGGAACGCGACCCTTCGGTCCCGATCATGCTCGCCGAACTGATGACCGAGGCCGGCCTCCCCGATGGTATCCTGCAGGTCGTCAACGGCGACAAACAGGCGGTTGACGCCATCCTCGACCACGACGACATCGCCGCCATCGGCTTTGTCGGCTCGACCCCCATCGCCGAATACATCTACGCCCGCGGCTGCGCCAACGGCAAGCGGGTCCAGTGTTTCGGCGGGGCAAAGAACCACATGATCATCATGCCCGATGCCGACATGGACCAGGCCGCCGATGCGCTGATCGGTGCCGGCTACGGCGCGGCTGGTGAACGCTGCATGGCCATCTCCGTCGCCGTTCCGGTGGGCGACGAGACCGCCGACCGCCTGATCGAGAAAATGATCCCCCGGGTCGAGGCCCTGAAGATCGGTCCCTACACCGCCGGTGACGACGTCGATTTTGGCCCCCTCGTCACCGGCGCCGCCAAGTCCCGCGTGCTCGAACTCGTCGAAAGCGGTATCCAGCAGGGCGCGACGCTGGCCGTCGACGGCCGCGGCTTCCAGATGCAGGGATACGAGAACGGCTTCTTCGTCGGCGCCTGCCTCTTCGACCATGTGACCCGCGACATGGACATCTACAAGACCGAGATCTTCGGCCCCGTCCTCTCCACCGTCCGCGCCAAGACCTACGAAGAGGCCATCGGCCTCGCCATCGACCACGAATACGGCAACGGCACCGCCATCTTCACCCGCGACGGCGACACGGCGCGGGATTTCGCCAGCCGCATCAATATCGGCATGGTCGGCATCAACGTCCCCATCCCGGTGCCGCTCGCCTACCACACCTTCGGCGGCTGGAAACGCTCCGGCTTCGGCGACCTCAACCAGCACGGCCCGGACGCCTTCCGCTTCTACACGCGGACCAAGACCGTCACCGCCCGCTGGCCCTCGGGGATCAAGGAAGGCGCAAGCTTCTCGATTCCGACAATGGACTAACCGGCGCTGCCGGGATTCCCCCCTCCCGCTGGGAGGGGGGTTAGGGGGGAGGTTTGGCCCGGGACCTCGCAGCCTCTAAAGCCCCAGATCCCGGAACACGCCAGGCAGCATCTCCGGCAGGTCCTCGGCGATCAGCCCCGGCCCGAATTTCCGCGCACATTCCACATGCAGCCACGCCCCGGCCTCGGCCGCCGCCATCGGCGCGAACCCCCGCGCCAGCAGCCCGGTGATGAACCCCGCCAGCACATCGCCGGACCCCGCCGTCGCCAGCCACGGAGCCGCCCGCTCATAATGCGCCGAATTGATCGAACACCGCCCATCCGGCCCCGCAATCACCGTATCCGCCCCCTTGTACAGCACCACACACCCCGCCCGCGCCGCCGCCTCCCGCGTTGCATCGACCTTGGAATAGGCCGGGCCAGTGGTGGCAGGAGCCGCGAGTTTCTCGGCGAGATCGGGGAACAGCCGGGCGAATTCGCCGGCATGAGGGGTGAGGACACAGTTGGCGTGGAGCTTGCCGAACAGGTCGCGATTTCGGGCCAGAAGCGTCAGGGCATCGGCATCCAGCACCGTGCTCCGCCCGACTTCCAGTGATGCAGCCACCAGTTCGGCCGCCCTGTCGTCGAGGCCAAGCGCGGGACCGATGCACAGCGCGTTGATCCTTGTGTCTTCCAGCAGGACCTGCAGCGTGTTCGCCTTGTCCACCTCGCGCAGCATGATGGCATTCAGGTGCGCAGCGTGTTCGGGACAGGCACTTGAAGGTGCAGCGATGGTTACCAACCCTGCTCCAATCCTGATTGCACCACGAGCAGCAAGGCGAACTGCGCCAGTCTGGTTTCTTGGGCCCGAAACCATGACCGCATGCCCGTGATGGTATTTGTGAAAGCCATACTTCCGCCCGAGGAGCTTCTTGTCAGTTACCTCCGCGATCCGTACCAATTGCTGTTTGTTGGCATTGTAGGCCGTCCTGAGCGGCTTGTTGTGGTTTGAGGGATTCTTGCGAGCCGCCGCATATATGCGATCAAGACCAATATCCACCAGGCGAATTGAACCCCGTTTCCAAACGCCCTTTCCCAAGAAGTGCCCCAGTTTCATCCTGTGAAATGTGACCGTTAGTGCCACTTCCGGCACTTCATGAGCACCAAGGTCTGAACCGCTGTCCAAACAAATACCGGATGGGCTATCAATGGCCACCCGTCTCTCTCTGCCCTGGTCTCCGGTCAACTCACGCGCGAAAAAGTTTGCAATATCTGGATTCAGCTCACGGGTAATTCCCGTGCCAAAAACAGAGTCGATTGAGAGTGAGGTCTTATCGATACGCAGATTATGCAGTTGAGACTGAAGGTCCCGAACCTCCCCCATCTCCCCCCACCGCTCATAATTCACCCGCGCATCCGGCGGCAGCTTCCCGGCGTCCCCATAAAGAAACACCCCCACCTCCCACCCCCGCTCCTTCAGCAGCCGCGCCACCACAAACCCGTCGCCGCCATTGTTCCCCGGTCCGCACAGCACCACCGCGCGCTGCGAGGTCAAAGCCATCTCGGGCCACTCCTCCAGCACCGCCTCGACCACCCCGCGGCCCGCACGCTCCATCAGCTCCAGGCCGGTGACCTCGCCGGAGGCAATCGCCGCCGCCTCGATGGCGCGCATCTGGGCGGCCGTCAAAAGCTCCGTCATCGAAAAACCTTTCTCATCCCGCTTGCCCAATAGGCAGACTGCCTATTTTTTAGGCAACTTGAACCTTATCCGCCAGGCAACCCCCGGCCAGTCCCGCCCCGACTTTGCAACCCGGAAGCCGCGCGTGTTTTCTGCCCTTCGGAACTAATCCGGCCTGAACAGCCGGGCCAATGGAGTTGAGGTATGAAAAAAATCGAGGCGATCATCAAGCCGTTCAAACTCGACGAGGTGAAGGAAGCGCTGCAGGAGGTCGGAATTCAGGGCCTCTCTGTCATCGAGGCCAAGGGCTTCGGACGCCAGAAGGGCCATACCGAGCTTTATCGCGGGGCCGAATACGTCGTCGATTTCCTGCCCAAGGTGAAAATCGAGGTGGTACTCAGCGACGACCTGGTCGAGGCCGCCGTCGAGGCGATCGTCGGCGCGGCGAAGACCGGCAAGATCGGCGATGGCAAGATCTTCATCTCGTCTGTAGAACAGGCGATCCGCATCAGAACAGGGGAAGAGGGCGGCGAAGCGCTCTGAACCGGACATGGAGGGCGGGCGCTGCGGCGCGCAGTCACCGCCCCCGACGACACTCCGCGCCACGAACAATGGGAACAAGACATGAGCGATGTGAAAAAGGTTCTATCCACGATCAAGGATGAAGAGGTCGATTACGTCGATATCCGCTTCACCGACCCGCGTGGCAAACTGCAGCATGTGACCGTGATGTCCGACCAGGTCGACGAGGACTTCATGGAAGAAGGCTTCATGTTCGACGGCTCGTCGATTGCCGGCTGGAAGGCGATCAACCAGTCCGACATGAAACTGATGCCGGACGCGGATTCAGCCTATATCGACCCGTTCTATGCCGAGAAAACGCTTTGCATGCACTGCTCGATCGTCGAGCCCGATACCGGCGAAGACTATAACCGCGACCCCCGCTCGACGGCGGAAAAGGCCGAGGCCTATCTCAAGTCCTCCGGCATCGGCGACACCTCCTATTTCGGTCCCGAGGCCGAGTTCTTCCTGTTCGACGATGTGCGGTTCTCGAACACCATGAACAAGGTTTCCTACGAGGTCGACGCCGATGACGCGGCCTGGAACACCGATGCCGAGTTCGAGATGGGCAACATGGGCCACCGCCCCGGCGTCAAGGGCGGCTATTTCCCGGTGAACCCGACCGACGCTGCGATGGACCTGCGCTCCGAAATGCTCAGCACCATGAAGCGGATCGGCATGAAGGTCGACAAGCACCACCACGAGGTGGCGTCCTGCCAGCACGAACTGGGCCTGATCTTCAGCTCGCTGACCAAACAGGCCGACGAGCTGCAGAAATACAAATACATCATCCACAACGTCGCCCATGCCTATGGCAAGTCCGCGACCTTCATGCCCAAGCCGATTGCCGGCGACAACGGCACGGGGATGCATGTGAACATGTCGATCTGGAAGGACGGCGCGCCGCTCTTTGCCGGTGACAAATATGCCGACCTCAGCCAGGAGGCCCTGTGGTATATCGGCGGCATCCTGAAACACGCCAAGGCGCTGAACGCCTTCACCAACCCATCCACCAACAGCTACAAGCGCCTGATCCCCGGCTTCGAGGCCCCGGTTCTGCGCGCCTATTCGGCCCGCAACCGGTCGGGCTGCGTGCGTATCCCGTGGACCGACAGCCCGAAGGCCAAGCGCGTCGAGGCCCGTTTCCCCGATCCGTCCTCGAACCCGTATCTGTGCTTCGCGGCCCTTCTCATGGCCGGTCTCGACGGGATCAAGAACAAGATCGACCCGGGTGCGCCGAACGACAAGGACCTCTACGACCTGCCGCCCGAGGAACTGGCCGGCATCCCGACGGTCTGCGCGTCGCTCCGCGAAGCCCTTGGCGCTCTGGAAGAGGACCACGAATTCCTCACCGCCGGCGGCGTCTTCGACATGGACCAGATCGAGGGCTATACCGAGCTCAAATGGGAAGAGGTCTACGCCTTCGAACACACCCCGCATCCGGTCGAGTACCAGATGTATTACAGCTGCTGATCACCCCGCTGATCACGGTAATTCCGGGCGCCCTTCGGGGCGCCCCTTTTTTTGCCTCCACGCCCTTGACTTGAACCATGGTTCAAGTCGTATCCAGAGGACCATCCAGCGAAAGAAGGAGAACGCCATGGATGGACCAGACCTCACCACCCCGCTCACCTGCACCCTCAGCCCGCCGTCCCGGCGGGCCGAACGCAAACGCTTTCGCAAGTCGCTTCTGCCGCATATTACCGGGCAGGAAACCCTGCCCGACGGCCTGCGCATCGATTTCGACGCCAAGGCCGTCAGCCGCGCCGAGCTTGACCGTCTGATCCGCCTCGATGCGGACTGCTGCAAATTCCTCGACCACAGGGTTGAAGAGGCGGGCGACACCAGATCCCTATTTGTCATCTCCGAAGGCAACGGCACCGCCCTCGCCCAGGCCTTCTGCGATGAATTTCCGACGAAGGCGGGCATGCTGTCTGGCAAGGCCGCGCTGATCGGCCTCGTCTCGTTTTGCGGCCTGGGCTGCGGCGGCACCATCGCCCTTACCGCAAGCGGTGCGGGCACGGCAGCTCTGGCCATTGGCGGCTACGTAGAACTTGCCCTATTGGGCCTGGTCCTACTCGCCGTTATCGTCACAATCAGATACCGAAGACGGGCACACCGAAAGGACCTTCATGCGGATCGGAGCTGTTGCTGAAAAACTGGGGCTGACCCCATCGGCCATCCGCTATTACGAGCGACAGGGGCTGATCCGGCGCGTGGGCCGGGTCGGCGCCGCGCGCGAGTTCGACGCGGATACTATTCTGACCCTTCGCTTCCTGAAACTGGCCCAATCCGCCGGCTTCACCCTGAGAGAGGTGCGCAGACTTCTCGAATACGGCTTCGGAGAAACCCGTCCACAGGCGGATTGGCAGGATTTCTTTGAAGCCAAGAAACGCGATATCCGCCATCAGATCGCCGATCTGAACGCCATGTCCGGCCTTCTCGACCAGTTCTCCGACTGTGCCTGCGAAAGCCTCGAAGACTGCATGTCCCGCTCCGACTGCCTCGACGCCCCATCCCGTAGGCCCGTGCCATGACCGAACATCTCGGCCTCATCGCTGTCACCCTCATGGTCGCGTCCTACGCCCTTGAACCCCGCCACCGCCATTTCACCCTGATCTTCGCCGCCGCCTGTGCCCTTGCTGCATTCTACGCCTGGCTGATCGGCTCCGTACCTTTCCTCATCGCCGAGGGCATCTGGTCCCTCGTCGCCCTGTACCGTTGGCGCAGCGCCCCTCCGTAGGGTGCGTGCTCGCACGCACCACTCGCCACGATTCCGGCTATTTCGGCCCACCCAACTTCCGCTCGATCTCGCCCAACCGCTTCAGCACCTCGTCGCGGTAATCGTCCGTCTTCTGGTCCGCCTCTTCGTGATGGGCGTCCTGCATCGAGTTCACGACAAGACCGACGACGAGGTTCAGCACCACGAAAGTGGTCATCAGGATGAAGGGCACGAAGAAGGCCCAGGCATAAGGATAGACCTCCATCACCGGCCGCACGATCCCCATCGACCAGCTTTCCAGCGTCATGATCTGGAACAGCGAATAGCCGGAACGGCCAAGGGTGCCGAACCAGTGCGGGAAGCTGTCGCCGAAGAGATTGGTCGCCATCACCGCGCCGATATAGAAGACCAGGCCCATCAGCAGAAAGACCGAGCCCATGCCCGGCAGCGCGTTGATAAGCCCCTGCACCACGCGGCGGAGCGAGGGCGAGACCGAGATCACCCGGAACAGCCTGAGGATCCTGAGCGCCCTGAGCACCGACAGGCCCTGAGCGGTCGGCACAAGGGCGATGCCGACAATGACGAAATCGAACAGGTTCCAGCCATCGCGAAAGAAACTCTGGCGGTAGGCAAAGAGCTTTGCGGCGATCTCGGTGACGAAGATCGCCAGGCACAACGTGTCGAGGGCGACGACAAGCGGTCCGGCCGCCGCCACCACCCGGTCCGAGGTCTCCAGTCCGAGGATCACGGCGTTGAACAGGATGACGCCCAGAATGAAGTTCCGGAACAGGGCGCGTTCGATCGCGGCAGCGACGCGCGCGCGCATGGACAGGGGCATGGATTCGCTCGGCTGGGTCATGAGTCTCCATATGGCGTATCGGCGGGCGCACGCCAAGTGGCATCGGCGTCCCGGGGACACATCCGCCCTTGGGGATATTGCACGGCGCCTCCCGGCTCCCCGGTGGGAAATGGCTTGTGAAATCCTTGCATCAGCCACCTGGCATATGTCTGCCCCAATCGCACCCGGATCCGGCATTCCCGATACCGGCCTCTTGATGTCCGGTCTCCGAAACGAGGGCCAAACCCGCCCTCGGGCGGGGCGAGGCCCGGTGCTGGTCGCCCGTGCGGGGTCCGTGCGGGGTCCGAGCGGGGCGCTATGGGGGAAGGCGGGTCTTGTATTGGGGCGGGATTGGTGTGGGGGTGTGTCTTGGGTCCGGTTGGCGGTTCGAGAATACCGGGCGCGATTGTCCCGCCTGGTCCCGGGGGCTCCCTGCGATCCCCGGCTCGCGGGCGCCTTCGCTACGCCTCCCCGGCTGCTGCCCGCTCCGCCGCGTGCCGCAGGGCGCTGGCCTCATAGACCCCGAGGATTTTCAGCTCGGTGGTGAAATAATCCAGCTCTTCCAGGGCGCGGGCGACGGCGGGGTCGTCGGGATGGCCCTCGATATCGGCGTAGAACTGCGTCGCCGAGAACGAGCCGCCGACCATGTAGCTCTCCAGCTTGACCATGTTGACCCCATTGGTCGCGAACCCGCCCATGGCCTTGTAAAGGGCTGCCGGAATGTTGCGGACCCGGAACACGAAGGAGGTCATCATCCCCGGGGCCAGCGCCGGGTAATCCGCCTCTTCGGCCATGGCGAGAAAGCGGGTGGTGTTGGTCTCGTGATCCTCGATATGGCGGGCCAGCAGGTCGAGCCCGTAGATCTCGCCCGCCAGCTCTGATGCCAGCGCCCCGGTGCTGCGCTCCCCGGTCTCGGCAACCTCACGCGCCGAGCCCGCCGTATCGCCCACCGCCTCGCGCGCGATCCCGTGGCGTTTCAGGAATTCCCGGCACTGGCCGAGCAAGACCGGATGGCTGATCGCCTTCCTGATATCGCCAAGGGCCGCGCCCCGGATCCCAAAGAGGTTGATATGCACCCGCACGAAATGCTCGCCGACGATATGCAGCCCCGATTCCGGCAACAGCTGATGCACGTCCGCCACCCGCCCATAGGTCGAGTTCTCCACCGGGATCATCGCCAGTTCGGCCCGCCCTTCGCGCACCGCCTCGATGGCACCCTCGAATGTGGCGCAGGGCAGCGCCTCCATCTCTGGGTAGGCTTCGCGGCAGGCCTGGTGGGAATAGGCCCCCGGCTCGCCCTGAAAGGAAATTCGGCCCGTCATCGCGTCCCCTGCCCCCGTCTGCCTCGTTCAAACCCGGTTAATTGGTCGCGGTTACTATACCTTGCACACCGATATGGGAAGCGGTTAGAAGGCTGCGAGCCAATTCGGGAGCGGGCCGACCCTCTCCGCCATAAGCAAGCGAGTGCCGCCAATGAACACAATGGAAATCACCAAGGTTGTCGCGGGTCTGTGTGCCGCGCTGCTGGTCTTTCTCCTGATCAATTTTTTCACCGAGTTTCTCTATGCCTCGGATGCGGGACATGGCGGCGAGGTCCACAATGTCTACGAGATCGCCTCCGGCGAGACCCATGAGGAACCGGGCGACGGCGACGGCGGCGAGACGCTCGACGTAGCAGCCCTGATGGCCGCCGCCGATCCGGCCGCTGGCGAGGGCGAATTCAAGCCCTGCCAGGCCTGCCACAAGCTGGCCGCGGGCGAAAACGCCGTCGGCCCGTCGCTTTACGGCGTTGTCGGACGCGATATCGGCTCGATGGACGGCTTTGCCTATTCCGATGAACTGAACACGCTGCCGGGCGACTGGACACCTGAGGCCCTTATCGGGTTTCTCGGCGATCCCAAGGGTTACGCGCCGGGCACCAAGATGGCTTTCCGCGGCATCCGCAGCCCCGAGGACCGGGCCGACCTGATCGCCTATCTGGATTCACTCGACGATTGAGCCCGTCCCTGTTGACGCCTACCGATCCCCGGCCCCTCGCGCCGGGGATTTTCGTAACCGGGCGGGGTTCAAGCCTTTGCGACCGTCCCGGGTTTCCGCCTTTACCTGAAGGAAACTTCCGGTAAACTCTGCCCCAGAGTGCAGGGACGCATGGCAAAGGAGCTAGAATGGCCAGATCGCGCAGCGCAACCGCAACGCTCACCCCGCTTGGCAAAGCCCTCCTGGCATCGGGTCTTCTGATCGCCGCCGTCGGCACCGCGTTCCAGGTCAGGGCCCAGGACACCATCGTCTCGCACGGCATCTCTGCCTTCGGAGAACTCAAATACCCGGCCGATTTCCAGCATTTCGACTATGTGAACCCCGACGCCCCCCGCGGCGGCGAGATGAAGTTCCGCTCGCAACTCGCCTCCCAGACCTTCGACAGCCTCAACCCCTTCATCCTCAAGGGCGAGGCCGCGCACGGGCTGGGGCTCCTGTACGACACGCTGCTGACCGGCTCGTCGGACGAGGCCGACAGCTATTACGGGCTGGTCGCCGAAAGCATCGAATATCCCGAGGACCGCTCCTGGGCCATCTTCCACATGCGCCCCGAGGCGCGCTTTTCCGATGGCCATCCGATCACCGCCCATGACGTGGTCTTTTCGCTCAATATCCTGAAGGACCAGGGCAAACCGGTCTATCAGATCATCTATCAGGACATCGTTTCGGCCGAGGCGCTGGACGATCATACCGTCAGGTTCACCTTCACCGAAGAGGCCGCCAAGCGCGACCTGCCGTCGGAGGCCGGCGGCATCCCGATCCTGCCCGAACATTATTACGAGACCCGCGACTTCTCCCAATCCTCGTTGGAATTCCCGGTCGGGTCCTCGGCCTTCGAGGTGGTCGAGGCCAATCCGGGCCGCTCGATCAAATACTGCAAGATCGATGACTATTGGGCCGCCGATCTGCCGGTGAATGTCGGGCTGAACAATTTCGACTGCTACACCTACGAATATTTCGCCGACAACACCGCCGCCTTTGAGGCCTTCAAGGTCGGCGAGACCTATTTCCACCAGGAATTCTTCTCTCTGAACTGGGCCACCGCCTATGATTTCCCCGCCCTCGACAAGGGCTGGATCATCCGCGAGAGCGTCCCCGACGAGCGTCCCACCGGCACCCAGGGCTTCTGGATCAACCTGCGCCGCGAGAAATTCCAGGACCCGCGGGTCCGCGAGGCCATCGGATTGATGTTCAACTTCGAATGGTCGAACGAGACCCTGTTCTACGGACTTTACAACCGCACCGACAGTTTCTTCGAGAACACGCCGATGCAGGCGGAGGGTCTGCCTCAGGGCGAGGAACTGGAGGTGCTGGAGAAATACCGTGACCAGCTGCCCGAAAGCATCTTCACAGAACCGGCCTACACACCGCCCCTCAACAACCCCCGCCGCCCGCTCGACCGCGCCGCCGTGCGCCGCGCCAACCAGTTGCTCGACGCGGCAGGCTGGACCATCCAGGACGGCCTCCGCCGCAACGCCGAAGGCGATGTGCTGAGCCTGTCCATTGTCGACGACAACCCGTCCTTCGAGCGCATTTCCAATCCGTTCATCGAGAACCTGCGCGCCATCGGCATCGATGCGCGGCTGGAACAGATCGACGCCGCCCAGATGCAGGAACGCCAGGAGAATTTCGATTTCGACCTGACCCCGGGCAATCTGCGCATGTCGCTGTCGCCTTCGCTGGAACTGCGCACCATCTACGGATCGGACGGCGCCAATGCGCAAGGCACCCTGAACCTCGCCGGCGTCGCCGATCCGGTGGTCGACGCGCTGATCGAGGATGTCATCAATTCCAGGACCCGCGCCTCGATGGAAGCGCGGGTGAAGGCGCTCGACCGGGTGCTGCGCGCGCAACATGTCTGGGTGCCGAACTGGTATGGCGGCAGTTTCCTGATCGCCTATTGGGACATTTTCGGCCGCCCCGAGATCAAGCCCCCCTATTCGCGCGGCGACGAGACCTGGTGGATCGACCAGGCAAAGTTCGAGGCGCTGAAGGCCGAGGGCGCGCTGCGCTGACATGGGAGCCTATATCGCCCGCAGGCTCTTGCTGATCGTCCCGACGCTCTTCGGCATCCTCCTGTTGAACTTCGCCCTGATCCAGCTTCTGCCGGGTGGCCCGGTCGAACAGGTGATCTCTCAGCTCGACAGTGAATCGTCGGCTACTGACCGGTTTTCCGGTGGCTCCGGCGATCTGGGTTCCGGTGCCGATGAAAGCGGCTACAAAGGGGCGCAAGGTTTGCCGCCGGAGTTTATCGAGGAACTGGAGAAGCAATTCGGCTTCGACAAGCCGGTCCATGTGCGGTTCTTTATAATGGTCCGTGATTTCCTCATGTTCGATTTTGGCGAAAGCTACTTCCGCTCCGTTTCGGTCGTTGATCTGGTGCTCGAGAAAATGCCGGTGTCGATCTCACTCGGCCTTTGGTCGACCCTGATCGCCTACATGATTTCCATCCCTCTGGGCATTCGCAAGGCGGTCCGCGACGGCACGCCCTTCGACAACTGGACATCGGGTGTCATTATCGCTGCCTATTCGATTCCGGGTTTTCTCTTTGCCATCCTGCTCATCATCCTCTTCGCGGGCGGTTCCTACTGGCAATGGTTCCCACTCAGAGGGCTGACTTCCAGCAATTTTGATGAACTTAGCCTGATGGGCAAGATCGCCGATTATTTCTGGCACATCACCCTGCCCGTCATCGCTTCGACGATCGCGTCCTTCGCTTCCCTGACGCTCCTTACCAAGAACTCCTTTCTCGACGAAATCCGCAAGCAATACGTGATCACGGCCCGCTCCAAAGGACTGACCGACAGACGCGTCTTCTATGGTCACGTGTTCCGAAACGCGATGCTGATCGTCGTTTCGGGCTTTCCTGGCCTTTTTCTGGCTGTCTTCTTCTCGAGCTCGATCATCATCGAACAGGTGTTCTCCCTCGACGGTCTTGGCCGGCTCGGCTTCCTGTCCATTGTCGGCCGAGACTACCCGGTGGTTTTCGGGACCTTGTACGTCTTCGGCCTCATCGGCCTCATCGTCGGGATTCTGTCAGACCTCGTTTATGTCTGGATCGATCCCCGCATCGATTTCGAGGGCCGCGATACCTGATGCCCCGATTTCATCTCACTCCCCTGCAGCGCCGCCGCTGGCGCAATTTTCGGTCAAACAGACGCGCCTTCTGGTCGCTGTCAATCTTCATCGGCCTCTTCGTCTTCGCCCTCTTCGCCGAGTTTTTCGCCAATGACAAACCGCTTCTCGTCTCTTATCGCGGTGAATTGCACGCTCCGGTCTTCGCCTTCTATTCCGAGCGCGACTTCGGCGGAGAATTCGATACCGAAGCCGAATACCCCGCGCCAGAGGTTGAGTGCCTGATCGTCTCCGGTGGGCTGGAGGCCTGCTGGGACGATCCCGAGACCGTCATCGAGGATGCCGCCGACGGCGTCGTGGACAGCGTAGAAATCGAAAAGGGCTGGGTGCTCTGGCCGCTGGTGCCCTATTCCTTCAACACCATCAATTACGACGTCACCCGCGCCCCCTCGCCTCCTGATGCCGCCCATTGGCTGGGCACCGACGACCAGACCCGCGACGTGGTGGCACGGATCATCTACGGGTTCCGAATCTCGGTGCTGTTTGCGTTGATTGTCGCATCAATTTCCACGGCTATTGGTGTATTCGCCGGAGCCGCCCAGGGCTATTTCGGCGGCTGGGTGGACCTGTTCTTTCAGCGCATCGTCGAGATCTGGCAGAGCATGAACGTGCTCTATGTCATCATCATCATCGCCGGCATCTTCACCATGAGTTTCACGGCTATGGCCTTAATCCTGGCCGTTTTCTCATGGACCGGCTTTGTTGGCGTCGTCCGGGCCGAGTTCCTTCGCGCCCGCAACTTCGAGTACGTTCGCGCCGCCCGTGCACTGGGTGTCGGCGACTGGACAATCATCTTTCGCCATGTCCTGCCGAATGCCATGGTCGCAACACTGACGCTGTTGCCATTCTATATCACCAGTACCATCGGAACATTGGCAATCCTGGACTTCCTCGGATTTGGTCTGCCAGCCTCCTACCCGTCGCTCGGGGAACTGGCGCTGCAGGGCAAGAACAACATCACTTCACCCTGGCTGGGTTTCTCGGCCTTCTTCACCTACGCGATCATGCTCTCGCTGCTGGTGTTCATCTTCGAAGGGGTGCGCGACGCCTTCGACCCCAGAAAGACCTTCCGGTGAGCGCGCTTCTGACAGTCGAGGACCTGCAGGTCAGCTTCCTGCAGGACGGCCAACGCATCGAAGCCGTCAGGGGCGTGTCCTTCGCCGTCAACCGGGGCGAGACCGTGGCGCTGGTCGGCGAAAGCGGCTCGGGCAAGTCGGTCACGGCATTGTCCACCGTCAAACTGCTCGCCGACAGCGCCGAGGTCACCGGGCGCGTGCGCTATGACGGCATCGAGACCACCAGCGCCGATGACCGCACCCTGCGTGGCCTCAGGGGCAACAAGATCAGCTTCATCTTTCAGGAGCCGATGACCTCGCTCAACCCGCTCCACACCATCCGCCTCCAGATCGGCGAGGTGCTGGAGGTCCACCAGGGCCTGTCGAAGGCCGAGATCACGCCGCGCGTCATCGACCTTCTCGAAAAGGTCGGCATTCCCGATCCCGCTTCCCGGCTCGACGCCTATCCGCACCAGCTTTCCGGCGGCCAGCGCCAGCGGGTCATGATCGCCATGGCACTCGCCAATTCTCCCGACCTCCTGATCGCCGACGAGCCCACGACCGCGCTTGACGTCACCATCGAGGCCCAGATCCTCGACCTTCTGATGGAGCTGAAACGCACCGAGGGTCTGGCGCTGCTGTTCATCACCCACGATCTCAACGTCGTCCGCCGCATCGCCGACCGGGTCTGCGTGATGAAGGACGGCGAAATCGTCGAAACCGGCCCCACCACCGAGATTTTCGACGATCCACGGCACCCCTACACGGTCAAGCTTCTCGAAGCCGAACCCTCCGGCGCGCCGGCCCCGGTCCGCGACGGCACCAACACCGTGGTCGAGACCGACGCCCTGCGCATCTGGTTCCCGATCAAACGGGGCTTCCTCAGGAAGACCGCCGGCCACGTAAAGGCGGTCAACGCCGCCACCCTGGCGATCCGTGCGGGCGAGACGATCGGCATCGTCGGCGAAAGCGGCTCGGGCAAGACGACCCTGGCGCTGGCCATCATGCGGCTGATCTCTTCCGAAGGTCCGATCACCTTTCTCGGCAACCGAATCGACGGGCTGAAGAACAAGCAGCTGCGGTCCTGCCGCGCCGATATGCAGATGGTGTTCCAGGACCCCTACGGCTCGCTCAGCCCGCGCATGAACATCGCCGAGATCGTCGCCGAGGGCCTGCACATCCATGGCGATCCACGCGCCGACCACACCGACCGCGTCGCCGCGATCCTGACCGAGGTCGGCCTCGACCCGTCGATGATGGACCGCTACCCGCACGAGTTCTCCGGCGGCCAGCGCCAGCGCATCGCCATCGCAAGGGCGATGATCCTGCAGCCGAAACTGGTGGTCCTCGACGAACCGACCTCCGCCCTCGACATGACCGTCCAGGTGCAGATCGTCGAGCTCCTGCGCAAGCTCCAGCGCGACCACAACCTCGCCTATCTCTTCATCTCCCACGATCTGCGCGTCGTGCGCGCCCTCAGCCATCGGGTGATGGTCATGCGCCACGGTGACGTGCTGGAGGAAGGCAGCGCGCACGAGATATTCGACGCCCCGAAGACCGATTACACACGGCAACTCCTGTCCGCCGCCTTCGGCGACAGGCGCATTTCCACACCCGTCGCGCCCCGGCCCGAACGCCCAGACTGAACGCCTGACCGGAACACCCAGGAGGCTCCGCTGCGGCGCATGTGATGGCGAGACGACGCAGCGGCAAGGCGCAGCCTTCCGTCCGATCCCTCACAATCCGGCGAGGCGCGATTATTTGGCTACAAACCGACTCCGCCCCGGCCTATAGCGTTTCGAGTTTTCGTTGAAACAACCCGCATCGTTTTTCGCGTTCAAACGCAGCGATGGGCAACGAAGAAGCGAGTCAGTGTAAACTCGAAATGCTTTCGTTTCGAGCCCTGCCGGAATCCGGAGCGCCTGCCATGCACCTGCCTGCCCTTTTTGCCCTTGTTGCCCTTGCCGCCCTGGTTACATTACTTCCGGTCCAGTCCGCCCAGGCCCAGTCCGCCCAGGCCCAGTCCGGCACCCCTTGCGGCCGCGAGGGCCCGGCCTGCGAAATCGCCTCCGGCACCTATCGCCTCGCCCTGCCCGCAGCACCACCGCCCGAGGCCGGCTATCCGGCGCTGGTCTTCTACCACGGGGCCGGCGGCACTGGCGCACGTACCCTGTCGAACACCGCCATGGTCGATGCCTTCCTCCATCACGGCTATGCCGTCATTGCCCCGGACGGCCTCCCGCGCCCCAATTCCCGCTTCGGCCCCGGCTGGTCCTTCCACCCGGCGCGTGAGAAACAACGTGACGAGATGAGCTTCACCCGCGACCTCCTCACCGATGCAACCAGCCGCTTTCCCATCGACCGCGGCCGCATCCTGATGAGCGGCTTTTCCATCGGCGGCTCGCTGACCTGGTATCTCGCCTGCGAGGACCCCACGATCGCCGCCGCCTATGCCCCCGTCGCCGGCGCTTTCTGGAGACCGCATCCCACCGCCGCCGACTGCGCCGGTCCGGTGCGCATGTTCCACACCCATGGCTGGCGCGACGAGACCGTGCCCCTCGAAGGCCGCCCCCTCCGCAGCGGCGCGATCCTGCAGGGCGACGTCTTTTACGGCCTGCAGGTCATGCGCGAACTCAACGCCTGCGACCAGCTCCGCGCCGACACGTACCGGACCGGCCCCGACTACTGGATCCGCAGCTGGACCCGCTGCGCCCCCGACACCGCACTGAGCTTCGCCCTGCATCCCGGCGGCCATTCGATCCCGCTTGGCTGGGCCGAAATGGCCATCGACTGGTTCGAGGCGGTAGAGGGCGTCGCCACGGACCAGTGAGACCCTGACCGACTTGCGGACCAGCCCCATCGTACCCGACATGCCTGGATCCCGGCGGGACCAGGGCGATCTCCGGCATCCCCCGGACCCGCCCTATCCTTCCCGCCCGGGCTCGTCCCGATTGCTGGAGAACAGCGCGATCTTGTTGCCCTGGGGGTCGCGCAGATAGCCGACATAGAAATGCGGCCCATAGGCCGCACGGAACCCCGGCGGGCCTTCGTCGGACCCGCCCGCGGCAAGCGCCGCCGCGTGCAGATCCCGCACCAGTGCCTGACGCGGGACTTCAAAGGCGATCATGGTGCCGTTCCCGGCCAAAGCCGGGCCGCCGTCGAAGGGTGGCTTGACGTAGAAATCCGGCAGCGCCGTGGACTGTCCCGATGCAGCGGGCAGGACGAAACTCAACCCCTCGGGGCCTTCCTCGACCCTGTAGCCAAGGGCAGGCAGGAAGGCGGTGTA
The DNA here is from genome assembly GCA_050299335.1 of Paracoccaceae bacterium. Taxonomy (GTDB): domain Bacteria; phylum Pseudomonadota; class Alphaproteobacteria; order Rhodobacterales; family Rhodobacteraceae; genus JBNKVT01. Next base: position 21,229 of record JBNKVT010000045.1, read on the forward strand.
GAACCGTTTCGCACCCGCGATATCGTCAGCGCCGACCGTGACATAGGCAATCATTCGTGAGGTTTCCTTTCCTTCGGCTACGATCCCGGCACCCGCCCGAACACCATGCGATCGACGAACGCATTGCGAAACTTGCCGCCCGGATCGAAGGCGCGGACCAGATCCCTGAAATCCCCCAACCGAGGGAACCCGGCCCAGACCATCTTCGGCGCCATGGTCGAGACCTTGCCCCAATGCGGCACCGCCCCGAGAGGCGCGAGATCGGCCTCGATCGCCGGCAGCACGGCCCGCACCGCCTCCCAGTCGCGCCGGAAGGTGAAATGGAAACCGAAATAATCGCCCCGACAGCCCGGACTCAGCCACAGATCGTCACCCGAAATCGTGCGGATCTCCGAGATCATCAGCACCTTCGCCAACCGCGCGCCATGCCCACGCAAGGCGGCAATCGCCCGCCCGGCCTCGGCGCGCGGCATGAAATACTCGGCCTGGATTTCCTCGCCATCGCTCGGCGTGAACGCCATCCGGAAATGCGGCAGCCGCTCGTACCAGGGCCCCGGTACCCCCAACTGTCCGGTACATACCGCCCCATCTCCATCCGGCAGCGGATGCATCGCCCGCTCCGCAGGAGCCGCGCCGAAAAACGCCTCGGGCGGCAGCCCTTCCGAAGCAAGCGCCTTCACCCAGACCGCCCCCGCCGCGTCCCCGCGCCAATCGGTAAAGACGCTGACGCTCTTTGCCGCCCCGAAAATGTCTTCAAAATTCTCGGCCAGCACGTCAAACGGCAGACCCGTATAGACCGTCTGCCGCACGGCATAGTCCACGTCCAGGTCGAGCGTCAGCCCCGTAACCACCCCCAGCGCCCCGAGGCTGACAACCGCGCCGTCAAACCCCTCCGCCCCGCGCGAGAACCGCCGGATACTGCCATCGGCCAGAATCACCTCCAGCGCCGCCACCTGCGTCGCGAGGTTCCCGGTTTCAGAACCCGACCCATGGGTCGCCGTGCTCACCGCCCCCGCCACCGAGATATGCGGCAGCGAGGCAAGGTTTGCCAACGCATACCCCTGCCGGGCCAGTTCCGGCACCAGATCGCCATAAAGCATCCCGCCATCGATGGTCACCTGCCGGGCGCCGGCATCGACCGACACCACCCGCGCCAGCCGCGCCAGCGAGACCTGCGCCACGTCGCTGTCGGCAATCCCGTTGAAACTGTGCCGCGACCCCAACACCCGAAGCCGCGCCGCCCCGGCGACGATGTCCTGCAGTTCCCCGATGTTTTCAGGCTGCCAGAGCTTTTCCGCCCGGTATACATAATTCCCCGCCCAGTTCGTCCGCATCCCGTCCGCCTCCTTTTGCCCTTCCTTTTGCCACGCCGGCCGCGATCCGCCAAACCTCTCCTCAGATCAAACCTCTCCTCAGATACTGTCGCACAAAAGAACAAGGGAGGCCGCAGGCCTCCCTCGAAATGCCTCGAACCGAAAGGAAATCAGTCCTTCTCGATCTCCTCGACGGCCTTCTCCAGCTCGTCTTTGGAAACCGTCTTTTCCTTCACTTCGGCCAGCTCAAGGATGTAGTCCACGACCTTGTCCTCGAAGATCGGCGCCCGCAGCTGCTGCTGCGCACCGGGGTTCTTCTGCATGAATTCGAAGAACTGCCGCTCTTGCCCCGGATAATTGCGGGCCTCGCGGAACATCGCCTGCTGGATCTCCTGCTCGGTGACGGTGATCTCGTTCTTGTTGCCCAGCTCGGCAAGGAACAGCCCCAGCTTGACCCGGCGCGCGGCCAGACCCTTGTGATCCTCCGACACCTCGATCTCGCCATGATCGTGGCCCTGATGCTCGGGATTGTCCTCGTGCCAGAGCTGATGGGCGATCTGCTTGGCCTCGGCGTCAAGCAGGCCTTCGGGCAGGTCGAAGGACACCGCGGTGTCCAGCGCATCCAGCAGATGCCGCTTCATCACCGCCCGGGCCGCGGCCCCGTATTCCTCGGACAAACGCTCGGAAATCTGACCCTTCAGCGCCTCGAGATCGTCCAGCCCGAATTTCTTCGCCAACTCGTCATCGATCGGTGCGGGTTTCGGCTCGCGCACTTCCTTGACCTTGCACTCAAAGACCGCGTCCTTGCCCTTCAGGTTCTCGGCCCCGTAATTCTCCGGGAAGGACACCTTCACCTCGATCTCGTCGCCGGCCTTGGCCCCGACCAGCTGTTCCTCGAAGCCGGGAATGAAACTGCTCGACCCCAGCACCAGCGGATAATCCTCCGCCGCACCGCCCTCGAAGGCCTCGCCATCGACCTTGCCGAGGAAGTCGATCACCACCTGATCGCCGTCCTTGGCCTTGGCAGTCTTCTTGCGCGGCTCGAAATGGTTGGCGGAATTGGCGAGATTGTCGAGCGCTTCGGAAATCGCCGTCTCATCGGCCTCGACCACCAGCTTTTCCAGCTTGATCTTGGAGAAATCCGTGTCGGGTACCTCGGGCAGCGCCTCGTATTTCAGCTCCACCTCGACATCGTCGCCCTCTTTCCACTCTTCGGCAGTCATCTTGATCTCGGGCTGCAGGGCCGGACGGTCGCCCGAATCCTCGAAATGCTTCTGCATGGCCCCATCGACGGTTTCCTGCATCGCCTCGCCGAGCACCGACTTGCCGAACATCTTCTTCATCAGCGCCGGCGGGGTCTTGCCCTTGCGGAAGCCCTTCATCTGGAAATTCTCGCGCGCCTCGTCGAGCTTGGCGTTGACCTTCTCTTCCAACTCACCGGCGGTGATGGTGATCGTATAAGCGCGTTTCAGCCCCTCGTTCAGGGTCTCGGTGACCTGCATGTCTTTCCTCTTGTCCTATCTGGTACGGGTGGAGGGACTTGAACCCCCACGCCTCTCGGCGCCAGAACCTAAATCTGGTGCGTCTACCAATTCCGCCACACCCGCGAAACCAAAAAGCAGCCCCCGGGGACTGCCCAAATCCGGCGCCTCTCTAACAGAGCCTTCGCGCAGGGGCGAGGAAAAAATGAACCGATCAGGCAGGCCCTTCGTCCCACGGATATCTTAACCAATTGCTGCTAGCAGTTATTCCCCGTATGACGAGCCCCGAGTAATGACCGTCCCCATGCTGGACATGCCCAGACTGAGCCTGATCGACACCTGTTTCATCGACCGCTGGGACGTCGCCGAGGCTGACGACGCACCCGGCACGGTCACCCGTCTCGAAATCCGCCCCGACGCTACGATCTGCGAGGCGGTGTTCCGTACCAGCGCAACCCTGATCGAACCGGGCACGCCCGGCAGCTTCACGACCCCGCTCGCGCTGCCTTCCGGCCCGCGCCCAGCGGGGCAGAAATTCCGCGTCGCTTCTGTATTCACCCTTGACGGCACCGGCCGCTTCTTTGCCCTGACCGACGAGGACAGCATTTTCGCTCTGGCCTTCACCGGGCCCCTCCCGCCGCTCGGCACCGCCCTGAACCTGCGCACCACCGACCGCCGCGCCATCGCCCTGCTCCACGAACAGGAGAAATCCGCCCTTCTGTGCTTCACCCCCGGGGCGCTCATTCTCACCGATACCGGCCCGCGTCCGGTCGAGACCATCCGTCCGGGCGACCAAGTCGTCACAAGGGATCGAGGTTTGCAGGAGGTCCGCTGGTACGGCGAAACCACGCTTGACGCCGATACGCTGGCGCGCAAGCCGCATCTCAGGCCGGTCATGCTGAAACGCAACGCCATCGCCGCCGGCATCCCGGCCCGCGACATGGCGGTCTCGCCCAACCACCACCTTCTGATCAACAACTGGCGGGCCGAGCTGCTCTTCGGCGAGAAGGAGGTGCTGCTGCCCGCCGGCGCCATGCTCAACGACCGCACCATCCGCTACCAGACCGGCACGGACCCGGTTCACTACATCCATCTGATGTGCGTCCGCCACGAGGTCCTGACCGTCAACGGCATGGAAACCGAAAGCTTCCAGCCCGGTCCCGAGGCCATCGCCGCCCTCGATCCCGGTGCCCGCGAAGCGCTCCTTACCGCTTTCCCCCAGCTGCGCACGGCACCGTCCGACCCCACCGGCCCCACGGCCCGCCGACTTCTGAAACCCTCCGAAGCCCGCATCCTGATGGAGCGCGCCGGCATCTGACCCCGCCACCTTTTCGGAGCACGGGCCGCATCCTCCGCCGGCTGTCCCGACACATGCAGGGTCCAGTCCGCCCCGCCGCAACAATCCAGGCATGACCGGTCCCGCCTTTCCCGCCGCGACGGGCCAGAGCAAAATCCCGAGATCAGATCACTTCAATATGATCCGGTTGTGCTCTATCGCGGATCCCTCACCAATGCCCGGTATTGCCCATGCTCGCCCAGGGCTCCGCCGGTTCCAGACTGCCCCCGGCCTGCAACAGCTCGATCGAGATATTGTCCGGGCTCCGCACGAACGCCATATGCCCGTCCCGCGGCGGCCGGTTGATCACCACCCCCGCCGCCTGCAGCGCCGCACAGGTCTCGTAGATATTGTCCACCGAATAGGCCAGATGCCCGAAATGCCGGCTGTCGCTCGGCAACCCCTCATCCCCGTCCCAGTTATATGTCAGCTCCACCGGGCATTCCTCCTGCCCCGGAGGGGCCAGGAACACCAGCGTGAACCGCCCGCCCTCGTTGTCGACCCGCCGCACCTCCTCCAGCCCCAACAGCTTGTAGAACGCGACCGACGCCTCCAGATCCTTCACCCGCACCATCGTATGCAGATATTTGATTCCCATCTCAATTCCCCTTTCGCTCCGATTTTCCCGCGCAGCCTAACCGTGCCACAGCTACTGTCCACCGCAATGAAAGTCCAAACTTCATCTTGTGTGGCGCACCCCCAATGATGCAATATCTGGTATTCGCACGAATCCCAAAGCACCCAAGGCGGAGCCCGACATGCCCCTGACGCAAGACCAACAGGACGAAATCCGCGAACTCCGCGCAAATTCTGCACAAACCCTGCGCCCCACCGTCCCCGCGATGGAGGCCCGCCTCTACCAGCCCCACCCCGTCCTCGACCACGGCCTCATCCGCGTCATCGACTACATGGGCGACGACAATGCCATCACCCAGGCCGCCCGCGTCTCCTACGGGAAGGGCACCAAATCCGTCTCCAACGACGAGGGCCTGATCCGCTACCTGATGCGCCACTGGCACTCGACCCCCTTCGAGATGTGCGAGATCAAGTTCCACGTCAAACTGCCCGTCTTCGTCGCCCGCCAGTGGATCCGCCACCGCACCGCCAACGTCAACGAATACTCCGCCCGCTACTCCATCCTCGACCGCGAGTTCTACATCCCCGCGCCCGAGCACCTCGCCGCCCAGTCCACCATCAACAACCAGGGCCGCGGCGAGACCCTCACCGGCGCCGAGGCCGCCCGCGTCCTCGACCTCCTGAAATCCGACGCCACCCGCGCCTACGACCATTACGAGCAGATGCTGTCCGACGACGGCCAGCAAGGCCTCGCCCGCGAACTCGCCCGCATGAACCTGCCCGCCAACATCTACACCCAATGGTACTGGAAGATCGACCTCCACAACCTCTTCCACTTCCTCCGCCTGCGCGCCGACCCCCACGCCCAATACGAGATCCGCGCCTATGCCGAGGTGATGTGCCAGATCGCCGCCGACTGGGTCCCGCTGGCGTATAGGGCCTTCGAGGACTACCGGCTGGGAGCCGTCCAACTCTCGTCAAAGGGGATTGATTGCGTGCGCCGGATGCTTAAGGGTGAGGAGGTGACGCAGGAGACTTCCGGGATGAACAAGCGGGAGTGGGGGGAGTTGATGGGGGTAGTGAATCAAAACGAGTGAAACGCTATTGATTGGAGGTAGAATTGTGGACAAAGTAGTTAGAGTAAACTTCTTTCAGGTATCAAATGTGCGTGGAGCCGATGAGACTCTTTTTCAAAGTATAGTAGATATTGATCAGCTTCCCGATAAAGCGAATTATACACAAGTATCTAATGGCGTAAATATTAGAATAGAACGAGTGCTTAATGATCAAGGCTTTCTGTCAGGTGACCTTGTGAGGCAGCAAACCGATAACCTGCCGCCAATAGCTCATGCCAGTCAGCCGTTAGCGCCAAATACAAATCCTCTTGGCCATCGAAGCGCCTTCCGGTATCATCCCGCTACACGAATTATTGCAATTGAGGCAAATCGACTTGGCGCTTCTCCTGCAAGATTGAATCAGTTCATCCGCAGAAAAATGGGCGATCACCGAGGCTTTTTCTTCGATCCTTGTCTAAATGCAGATGCCTTAGCTCAACTTAGAGACGGTACACCTAGGCAACTCCAGCTACGAGTGGCATGCCCGACAGATTTAAACGAAATGGCAGGCAATCCCTACGATATTGAGGGTAATCTTTCTCAACTGCAGGAAATGGTAAACGGGAATATTGTTACAGTTGAAATAGGCTTTGGAAGGGGAGATAGGGACAGTAGTTTAAATATTGCTAATATTTCTGAAATCGCACGATGGGCCTTTGGTAATAGACATAGTGTTAAGAAACTTTCTGTAAAAACTTTAGAAGATGACATACCAATTGATTTGTTCGGCCAGCATATATTTGAGCGTGAAACTCTTGAGCTTGACACCGACAACCTAGATGAGGCATATCGTGTTCGCGCTTTGTTCCTGTCCGAATGCTTTGACAATCGTTGGGGCGAACTCGCAGCGCTATATGGAGATCAGAGTTGAATGAAGTTAGTCAGATCAGATTACTCGTTAAAGGCCGATCCTTGCTCCAGGCATTCTTGACGTGTTCGTTGCTGATCGGGCTGTGGGAGTTGGAAAACTACAGACTAGGGACAGACCTTGCACCATTTTATTCTGGGATATTGTCAGTACTTTCTATTGCATCCGGCTTCGTTGCGTCATTTTATTTTTTTGTAATTTCACGAGGTACGGAATTTCTAAATAAAATCGACGGCACGTCAACCTTTAGTTCACTTTTAACTTTAACCGCAGCGACACTAAAGGCTTCTTTTATTGTAGTAATATTTACCTTTATTCTATCAGTCTTGGAGCCGATTGATACTGGAAATATTTATTTTGACAAGGGATCCATTTATTTTTGGCTTTTTTTGGTGTCCTTGGTTGCTGCCAATTTTCAAAGGTGTATGGTGCTTTTTATTAAATTGGCTCGATAGAACCGTTGTAAGCAAGCCGTAGCATGGGTGATTTCCCAGCGCTCCGCGCGTTCGCACCTGAAACTGTCCACTGGACAGTTTCCGTGACGGTGCTCACCCCTTCATCCCTCCAACTTCCCCATATATTCCCGTTGGGTGCGCATCCTGCGCACCACGCGCCCTCGCAATAGACACCGCTCGCTCTACGTCTCCCCCGCCAAAGGTGCGTGAAATCACGCACCCTACACCTCGCGGCCCGCTTCCCGTCCGTGATCCGCATCGCATGGTGCGTGAAATCACGCACCCTACGGGACCCTTTTCCGGCCCGCCCGGGGCTTCGCCCGTTCGTCGCTGAAAACGCTCCACTGGAGCGTTTTCCGGGCGCGCCTCACCCCTGCGCGACACCGCGTCCCCCCCCCCGGCACACCCCTGTTCCGGGACGGGCTTCACCTCTATCCAAGAGAGCGGGAACTGCTGCGCCAAACAGGACCAAAAGGGGAAAATGCACCCATCGTTAACCCTTTTATTCAACAAAAACAATGCAGAACCCGTTTTTGCACGCGTGCAAAGCAAGCCGCCCCAGTGTCCCGATATCATCAGCCCCCACCTCCCTCCGCCTTGCTTTTTATCCCAGCCTCGGCATGATCGCGGAAAAGCTCCAGGAGGCAACATGAGACTGATCCTCGCCCTGATCGCACTCGGCCTGTTCGGGTATTTCAGCTACGGCGTCCTGACCGGGACCTATGAAGGCGGCAGCAGCGGCAAGGCCCGGCTCATCACAGGGGCCATCGACTGGTCGGTCACCCGTTTCGGGGTCGAGATGACCGGCTATGGCCTGCTGGGCACCGGTATCCTGCTTGCGCTGTTTCTCTTGTTCTTCGGGCCGCGCGACCATCATCCCGACGAATAACAATTTGAAGGGGTGATCCGCCCCTTTATTTTCCCGTGCGCCCGCATTTCCCCACCACCCGCCCGCGCTACCCGCACCGCTCCCTCGCCAATGGTGCGTGAAATCACGCACCCTACGGGGACCACCCGACACAATCGCAATTGAAATTTTACCCACTCCAATATACATTCCACCGCATACCCCAATGGAGACCGCCATGACCCGCCTGCTGACCAACCACATCGCCACGATGACCGAGATGCGCGAACCGCATAAGGTGCTGGAACGCTCCGGCGGCAAGCCCGTCGCCATCCTGAAAAACTCCGCCCTCGTCGGCTACCTCGTCCCCGCCGAGGCCATCCCCGCCGAAGACCCCCGCTACGCGACGATGGACGAGGTGATGGCGAGCCTCAAGCGCACCCGTGAGAAGGTCCAACCCGTCCTTGATTACCTCAAGGACAAATGAGCTGGCTGCTCCTGTCCGCCGACATGGTCGAGGCGATCCATGACGCGGCCCTCAACCCCGGCGAACTCCCCGGCCGCGCCCGCGACAAGTCCCCCGACGGCGCGCTCGACCGGGTCGATACCCTTGTGGCCTATGGCCTGATCGGCGACATCTTCGACCTCGCCGCCGCCTATGCCACCGCCATCTCGCAGGGCCACTGCTTCAACGACGGCAACAAGCGCACTGCCTTCCATGCCATGGTAACGGTCCTCGAAATGCAAGGCATCGACCCCGACTGGCCCCAGCCCGAAACCGGCGACACCATCATCTGCGCCGCGCAAGGTTTGACCGACGAGCCCGACCTCGCCGCCTGGCTCCGCGCCCTCGCCCGCCCCTGACGGCCAGTGCCGGCGGGCCCAAAGAGGTTAAGGCCCGGTTAAACACACACTCTATTAACCCTTTTATACCACCGGCTTGATCAATTGGCTGCTATCCAGTCTCTACTGGTGATAGAGGTTATTCGGTCAGGCTCGTTGGCAAAGAAGTTCCAGGCGGCTTGGCATTTGTCGAGGATGTGCTCGTAGGTATCGAAAACCGTGATG
>JBNKVT010000046.1:0-30030 GCA_050299335.1 Paracoccaceae bacterium
TTCCTGTGGTGCAGGGGCGCGCAGCCCATCCCCTGCGACCCGAGCGAGCCCGAAGAACTGCTGGACGCCCTCATCGTCATCGACGAAACCGGCGAGGTTCCCGATGGCTGAAGAGCCGGAAACAGCGGCCGGGACAGGTGCCCGCCCCTCTCCCCCAACCCCTCTCCCAGTGGGAGAGGGGGGCTGCGCGCCGCGGTTGGTCCCGGGCCATTCCCCCCTCCCCCTGGGTGGGGGGTCTGGGGGGAGGTTTGCCTGGCAGAAGGCAACAACGCCCTTCAGCCAGGGCACACCCCACAGAGGCTGTTAATCCGAAATGGACCTCCTCACCGCCAACGATACTCCGGGCGAATACCCCCCCTCCCTCTACGCCGCCAGCGCCAACGCGCCACTGAGCGCCCCCGCCCTCGACACCGACCTCAAGGCGGATGTCTGCATCATCGGCGGCGGCTATACCGGCCTCTCGACGGCCCTCCACCTGGCGGGCTCCGGCCTTTCCGTCGCCCTTCTGGAGGCCAACCGCGTCGGCTGGGGCGCCTCGGGCCGCAATGGCGGCCAGGTCGGCCCCGGCCAGCGCGTCGATCAGGAAGCCCTGGAGAAACTCGTCGGCGCCGATGACGCCATGAAACTCTGGCACCTCGCCCGCGAGGCCACCAACCTCGTCCGCAGCCTCATCGACCAGCACCACATCGCCTGCGACTACCGCCCCGGCACGCTTTACACCTGCATCCGCCCCCGGGACGTTGCCCCCTACCGCGCCCATGCCGAGCATCTACGGACCCGCTACGCCCATGACGCAATCCGCTTCGTTCCCCGCGACGAGCTTCGCGACATGCTCGGAACCGAGCTCTACCAGGCGGGCCTGCTTGACCAGACCGGAGGCCATCTCCACCCGCTCAACTACGCAATCGGCCTCGCCCATGCCGCCCGCGCCACGGGCGCGACGATCCTTGAGAACACCCGCGTCACCAAAGTCGAACCCGGCAAGGTCACTACCGCTCAAGGCACCATAACCGCCGACCATATCGTGCTGGCCTGCAACGGCTATCTCGGCGATCTCGCGCCCGGGATCGCCGCCCGCGTCATGCCCATCAACAATTTCATCATCGCCACCGAACCCCTCGGCGAGGAAACGGCCCGAAGCCTCATCCGCGACAACGTTGCGGTGGCGGATTCGAAATTCGTCGTCAACTACTACCGCCGCTCCCCCGACCACCGCCTGATCTTCGGCGGCGGCGAGAGCTATTCCTACCGCTTCCCCCGCGACATATCCGGCCTCGTGCGCCGCAACATGGCAAGGGTCTACCCGCAGCTCAAGGATACCGCCATCACCCATTCCTGGGGCGGCACGCTGGCCATCACCATGAACCGCATGCCCGTCTTCGCCCGTCCGGCCCCTGGCATCCTGTCGGCCTCGGGATATTCCGGCCACGGCCTCGCCATCGCCACACTCGCAGGCAAGATCATCGCCGAAACCCTAACCGGCCACCCCGACCGCTTCGAGACCTTCGCCCGCATCCCCCACAGGCCCTTCCCCGGAGGCCCCTCCCTCCGTACCCCGCTCCTCACCCTCGCCATGCTCTGGTACCAGCTCCGCGACCGCCTCTGACCCCCACCCGCCTTCTTCTTCGTGAAAATACTCCGGGTGAATTGACGGCGCAGCCGGCAAGGGGGCAGAGCCCCAAGGGCGCGGGCGAAGCCCGCGCCTCCGGTCGTCCCGCGTCAGCGGGGCGAAATGCCTCACCGGAAAGCACCCGTTGCCAACCCGTGCGCGATCCTCCAATGTCTTCAAAAACCGCTTCACCGGGGGAAACAGCGATGCAGGACGACCCATCACCCAGCGGCGAGCGTCACCGCCTCGCCGACCGGCTGTTTCACTGGATCATGGCCGCCACCGTCATCGCCTTGTCGGTGACCGCCTTCCTGCCTCTCGCCGGTCTCAAGTTCCCCTGGCTCGACATCCACTGGATCTCCGGCCTCCTCCTCACCCTCGCCGTGCTCTTCCACCTCTTCCGCGTCCTCGCCGTCCACGGGCTTCGCGAGATGCTCCCGAACACTTCCGACATCCGCCAGACCTTCGGTGCCCGCCGGAACCTCGCCCCGGCCAAATACGACGCCTTCCAGAAAGGCTACCACTGGGCCACGGCGCTTCTCATCCTCACCCTCATCGCCACCGGCCTCCTGATGCTGGTCAAGATCGACACGCCGTTCTGGAACCGAGACCCGTCGCTCATGACCGACCCGCAATGGGGCTTGGTCTACGTCATCCACGGGCTGGCCGCGATGGTCCTCCTCTTCCTCATCCTGCTGCACGTCTATTTCAACTTCCTGCCCGAGCACAAAGCGCTGCTGAAAGCCATGATTGCCGGGCGCGGCCCGCTCCTGACCCGGACCAACGCCCATGATACCTGACCTGAAAACCGCCGCCGCCATCCGCAACGCCATCGACGCGGTCGAAGAGGCCTACGAGTTCATGCTCGCCTACGCCGCCCAGGGCCGTAGATCCGAAGCGGGGGAAAGCGGCGGCGAAAGCCAGATCCGCCAATATCTCCGCCGCATGGCAGAGGCGCTGAACACGTTGTCCGACACCGTCGCCACCGGCCTTGGCGGCCCCGAGGCTATCGGCTTCGATCAACGCGTGGCGCAGGATATCGAGGCAGTCTCGGCGGTCATAGCCATCCTCATGTCGAAACCCTCGATCAGCTCCGAGATGATCGACAACACCAACGGGCTGATCGTCATGCGCTCCTTCCTGACCGATCTTTTCTTCATCGACCAGGTAGCACTTCCCCCTCGGCAGGCTCCGGCCGGATGAAGAGCGCGTTCGAGCCGTCCCGGAAGGCGATCTCCTGATCCGCATCCGCGACCTCGGCCCCGTCCAGCATCACCCGGAACGCGCCATTTGAAAACGCCTCCAGCGTATGCCCCACCAATTCGTCCATCTGCCCGGCGAGGGCGGCGGCCAGCTTTTCCATGAAGGCGTGTTTCGGTCCCAGGGCCTCGGTGACCCGGGCATGCTCGGCCCGCACCTTCGCCGCGATCAGTTCCCGCGCCGAACAGGGCGAGGCCAGATCCAGACCGAGCTCCGCGCCGATCTGGCGGTCTCCGGCAATATCGCGGATGGTGATACGAGCCATGTCCGACCTTCCAGTTGCACCCCGATGGCACCCTGACGCGCAACAGGCAAACGCGGCCAGGCGCGCGGCGAATTGCACCCTTCGACCATAGCGCGTATCGAGGACGGAGCCAAATACCGAAGGAGGCCCGCCATGCCCGAGACCCTTCCGGACGGAGAACTCGCGCTCCAGACCATCGCCATGCCCGCCGATACCAACGCCAATGGCGACATCTTCGGCGGCTGGCTGATGGCCCAGATGGATCTCGGCGCCTCGGTGATCGCCCGGCGCCGGGCGCGAGGCCGGGTGGCGACCGTGGCGGTCGAGGCGATGACCTTCCACAAACCGGTCCATGTCGGCGATCTCGTGACCATTTACGGGCGGCTGATCCGCGAGGGCACCACCTCGATGCAGGTCGAGGCTGAGGTCTGGGTCACCCGCCAGCCCTCGGCGGAATTGTCGAAGATGACCGAGGCGAAATTCGTCTTCGTCGCCGTCGACGAAAGCGGCAAGAAGCGCAAACTGCCCTGATCCTCCAGCGGCGTCCCGACCGGCGCGTCCCGGTTCCGGGACCAAGCCCCGGCTCCAGCGGACGCCCCCTCAGGTCTCGCCGGGGTCACCATCGCGCCGGGCCCAACGGACAATGACATCGGCCCCTGCGGGATAGACTTCCGTCAGGGTGAACTCAGGAGCATCCGCCAGACGATCCAGGCCCAATGCCCCGATGGCAGGAACGCCATCGCCGCCGAGCGCCTTGCCGGCCAGCGCCTGGACCAGCTCGTCCACCAGCCCGGCCCGCATCAGCGCCGCCGCCAGCCGCCCGCCGCCCTCGCAGAAAACCCGCGTCAGGCCGCGCCTGGCCAGCGTCTCCAACGCGGCCTCCATCCGAAGCGCCCCGGTCTCGTCGGCGGGCAGCTCGATCAGCTCGGCGCCCAGGTCCCGCCAGACCTTGCGCCGCCCGGCATCCACCCCGGCGCGGTGCAGCAGCCAGAGCGGCACGTCCCTGGCCGTCCGCGCCAGCCGCCCGGTCAGGGGCAGCGACAGGCCGCCATCGGCCACCACCCGGATCGGCGAGCGCTCCGCCATCCCCAGATCGCGCACATCCAGCATCGGGTCGTCGGTCCGCGCCGTCCCGGCCCCGACCAGGATCGCGTCATGCTCGGCCCGCATCAGATGCGCCAGCCGCCGCGCCTCGGGCCCGGTGATCCAGCGGCTCTCGCCGGACGCTGTCGCGATCCGCCCGTCCAGCGAGGTCGCCAGTTTCAGCGTCACCATTGGCCGCCCCGTCCGGTGGCGTTTGAGAAACCCCCGGTTCAGCGCCATCGCCTCGGCCACCCGGCAGCCGGTCTCGACCGCAATCCCCGCCACCTCGAGCGCGGCAAAGCCCCGGCCCGAGACCCGCGGGTCGGGATCGCGCATCGGGGCCACCACCCGGGCGACGCCAGCGGCGATCAACGCATCCGTGCAGGGCGGTGTCTTGCCGTGATGGGCGCAGGGTTCCAGCGAGATATAGGCCGTCGCCCCCCGCGCCGCCTCCCCGGCCTGGCGCAGGGCCACCACTTCGGCATGGGGCCGCCCGCCGGTCTGGGTAAAACCCCGCCCGACGACCCGGGTCCCCGCAACGATCACACAGCCCACCGCCGGATTTGGCCAGACCCGGCCCAGCCCGCGGCGGGCCAGGACGAGAGCGGCGTCCATCCAGCGCAGATCCTCGGCGCTGGCCATGCGCGTCAGTCTTCTGTGGCGGGTTCGGGGGGGCGGAGTTCCTGCACGAAGGTCTCGAAATCGTCCGCTTCCTGGAAATTCTTGTAGACCGAGGCGAAGCGCACATAGGCCACCGTATCGATCCGGGCCAACGCCTCCATGACGATCGAGCCGATCGTGTCCGAGGGCACGTCGCTGTCCCCGAGAGATTCCAGTCGCCGGACGATGCCGGAGATCATCTGATCGACCCGCTCGGGTTCGATGGGCCGTTTCTGCAGTGCGATACGGATCGAGCGTTCCAGCTTGTCGCGGTCGAAGGGCTCGCGCCGGTTCGACCGCTTGATGACCACCAGATCGCGCAGCTGCACCCGTTCATAGGTGGTGAAACGTCCCGCGCAGGCCGGGCAGTAGCGGCGCCGCCGGATGGCGACATTATCCTCCGCGGGGCGCGAATCCTTCACCTGAGTATCGATATTGCCGCAAAATGGACACCGCATTGAAAACACCCTGCCAGTTCACCGTTGTGTCACTATAGGCCCCTCTCAAGCGCTTGGGTAGGGGGAAGGGGGGTCTACCACATGCGGCAGGGGAGTCTAAGTCTCGCGGTGTTGCAAAGATGCCAGCCGAAACCGGTTCCAGCCGGTTGGTTTCAGCCTGTAAGGGCCGATGACCACGCTTGTCTGGTCTGTATCGATAGTGCCCAAGGTTTCTTCAGCCTGCTGCACTGAAGCTCATACTCCTGGATTATAGCGTTCGACCTTTTACCTGAGACATCGAGCATCACCAATTGCGTTGAAACCGTAAGGTTTCAGGCAGCGATTGGTGATTCAGGTTAAAAGTCGAATGCTTTAACGAGGCTTCCATTGCCTGAGAGAATGTGCCTCTCTTTTGATGATTTCCTGCCGCGAAACCGGGGGCTATTCGCGAAGCGCTTCCCATTTTGCCTCCAGTTCGGGGTCACTGGTGCGAAGATCGATATCCATACCCTGAAGCGCCTCCAACCCGCTGCCAGCGCTCGCGGTATCAGTGCGAAGGACTTTCAGCGGCAGACTACGCAGGGGGCTCAGATCAAGTCCCTCCTTCATGTGCCGCAAAGTCAGGTCGGAAATCCCGCTGCCGGTAATCGGAGACAGGTCACTGACCTGCCCGAGACGGCTCAGGTGGAGAATCTGTAGCGGAAGATCACTTAGCGCGGTCAGGTCCCGCACCTGGTCCAGGTTTTCCAGGTTCAGGTAACGAACTTTCAGGTCCTGCAACGGCGAAAGGTCCGAAACAGGCAGACCCTGCAGCGTCAAACTGAGATCACGGTCGTTTTCGTCAGGCAGGAATCCAAGATCGGCCACCGACGGCAAATTTTGCAGTTTCAGCGATATTAGGCCCTTTCTGTCTCTCAATACATCTAGATCAGCAATATGGTCGATATCTCGCAAGGTGAGTTGCGAAATCGGCGCTCCGGAAAGCGCCGATAGCCCTTCCAGCTTGCCCATTTCCGCAAACCGAAGATCATTGACGGGGGAACCTGCCAGAAATGTAACATCTACTTCCCCGCCGCCAATCAGGCCGACGCTCTTCAGTTGCATGTCGGTCAAAGAGGACAGGCCGTCAAACGAGGGCGCAATTGCTATAAGATTCCAGACCGGCGCATCGCGAAGGATGCCAAGATCGATGCTTCCTTCTGTGGCCTCCAGCTTGACCATCTCAAGCGGCAATCCCTCCAGGGCAGAAAGGTCAGGTAGTGTAGAGGCGGTCAGTGTAAGATCAGTGATCGGCAGGTCACTTATCCAGCTGATATCCGGCAGAGCCTCATCCGATCGAGACTGGAAAGCCGTCAATTGCGTCTTGGCCAGCGCAGATAGATCGAGCTCTGGGTCGGGACTGCCGATTTCGAATTTCGTAAGCGCAAGACCTGCGAGCGCAGTGATGTCCTTCAGTTCTCTGGCACCGGTTGCAAACCTCAGCGTTTTCAGAGGTGAATCTGCAAGAGCATCCAGAGTTACAATCCCGCTGGCGTCTTGAAGATAGATGTTTTCAAGCCCGCCAAGTGGCTCGAACAGCAGGGCAATCCTTTGGAGATCCTCCTCGGAAATGCCTGACTTTGTGATTGCGATACCCGTCTGATCATCGGTCCGGCTGTCAAATTCGATGCCGTCCTGTTCCGCCACGACCCGCCATTCCGCATCTTCTGGCCCCGTCACCAGGCCATAGCCAGACAGTAGCGCCAACGCCTCGCTGGAAGACAGGCCAGCGATGTCTGACTGCTGGTTCTGAGGCGTTTCCGTATCCGGTAGCGGCGCGGTATTCGTTTTTTCGCCAGACAGGTAGATAACCAGGCCGGAGACCAAAAGCGCAGCAGCCAGAAAAGCTGTCGAGAGTCTTAGCCACATATTATTTTCCTTGAATATCAACAGGTTGTGTGGGTTTAGACCGCTTACTGCGGGGGAATCCAATCGAGGTTCCCTTACGGAAATAAATACATCAGCAGGAGAAGTTTATGACCGGTTGCTCTGGGAAATGGAAGCGTAATGGTCGATTGCGTAAGCACATGCCTATAGCGTTCGACCTTTTACCTGAGACATCGCGCATCACCAATTGCGTTGAAACCGTAAGGTTTCAGGCAGTGATTGGTGATTCAGGTTAAAGGTCGAACGCTTTAGGTTCGATCAGAGACTTCCACTGCATGGCGCAAAAAAACGCCCCCGAAACCGGAGGCAACAGTTCGCTAGGTTTTTTGAGTATGAGGATAAATCCGAAACGAGATCGGGAGAGCGTCATACTCGGCGCCCGGTTACCCCGGTTTCTTAATTCGGGTTGTTACGACCCCTCCTCCCCTGGACTTGGACCGATGCATTCTTGCAGCCGGATTTGTTGAACTGGCCAGCCGCTCCAATAGGAGCGACTGGCCAGAGCAGATATCCCCGAGATCCCCCACTTGTGTCCAACCGCGGCTTTCGCCGACATGGTCAGACGCGGTATTCAAACAGTCCCCAACGCTTTGATACCTGAAACTCGTCGATTACCTGCTCACGGGGAAGTGAACCATATTCCTGACGTTTTGTGAACAGCCTTTTCGAAGTCTGACCCGAATAAATCCGGTTTCATGACAGTCTGTCCGTATGCGAATTTTTGTCACTTCATGCAATATGTACAATAACTTGTCTGTCTTTTCTAGAAAACCTGTGCTCGAATAGGTAAAGCCCCTGCCAGGTTCCCAGCAGCAATTTTCCGTCATTTGCGGGAATCACGAGTGACGTTTGCGTCAAGGCCGCCTTCAGATGCGCGGGCATGTCGTCCGGGCCTTCCTGGGTGTGGGTCAGCCAGTGCATCGAAGGGTCGTCGCCATAGGGAACCAGACGCTCGAAGAAAGCTGCGAGGTCGTCCTGAACCCTCGGGTCGGCATTCTCCTGGATGAGCAGGGAACAGGATGTGTGGCGCACAAAGAGCGTGACCAGGGCCGGCCTGGAACCAGCCTCGCGGACCAGCGGCGCGACGCGCGCGGTGAAATCGTAAAGGCCGGGACCGTCGGTGCTGAGTGTGAGGCTGGTCTGCATGTAACCGGGTATATAGCATTTTGCGCCAAATCGAATTCATTCCAAACCGCGAACGCATTTGCTACGCAAACGCTGTCTCGCGGATCGGAATGAATAAGTGAATCCGGTCAGGCGCAAAGCGCTCTAAACCAAGGGGCGCAGGTCCGGAACCGCTTAAACCGGCATCGCTTGCCATCAGCCCCGTGGTCAGTGCGGGCGGATATGCGAAAGCGGCCAAGTCCCGGGGAGTGCAGTGCGATCTACGGTGCCGCGCCCGCCTCCAATTCCGGGGCCGCGTCGATCAGCGCCCGCGTATAGGGATGCCGGGGCGACGCGAAGACCGCCTCGGTTTCCCCCGTCTCGACAATCTTTCCGGCCTTCATCACCAAGACCTTGTCGGTGATCCGCCGCACCACATGCAGGTCGTGGGAAATGAAGAGGTAACTCAGCCCCAGCGCCCCCGACAGATCCGCCAGCAGATCGAGGATCTGCGCCCTTATCGAGACATCCAGCGCCGAGACCGCCTCGTCGAGCAGGATCAGCCGCGGCCGGATGATCAGGGCGCGGGCAATCGCGATCCGCTGCCGCTGGCCGCCGGAAAACTCATGGATGAACTTCCCGGCATCCGAGCCCGCCAGCCCCACGCTCTCGAGTGCGGCCGCCACCGCCCGCTCCCGCGCCACGCCCAGCGGAGCATCGTCGAGCAGGTGAAACGGCTCGGCCACCAGCCGCCCCACCCGGTGCCGCGGGTTGAAGCTGCCATAGGGGTCCTGGAACACCACCTGCATTCCCCGCCGAGCCGCGCGCGAGACATGGCCCCCGGCGCGGACCACCTCGCCGCCGATGCGGATCTCGCCGCCCTGGATATCGTCGAGGCCAAGGATCGCCCTTGTCAGCGTCGACTTCCCGCAGCCGCTTTCGCCCACCAGCCCGACGCTCTCGCCTTGCTCGATGGCAAAACTCACCCCGTCCACGGCCCGCACCGGCGGATTGCGCCGCAGCAGCCCCCGCCGCCGTCCCGGATACTCCCGGACCAGCCCCGAGACCTGCAACAGGCTCGCCGTGCCATGCGAAGCGGAGCGGTCGGGATGATGGGACGAGGCGGCGATCAGGCGTCGTGTATAGCTGTGCTGCGGCTCGCGCAGGATCTCGGTCGTGTGGCCCCCTTCCAGGACAACGCCGTCGCGCATGATCGCGACATGGTCCGCCATATCCGCCACCACGGCGAGGTCGTGGGAGACCAGCAGCAGGCTCATCCCGTCCTCGCGCACCAGCTTTTGCAGCAGATCGAGGATCTGCGCCTGGGTGGTCACGTCCAGCGCCGTGGTCGGTTCGTCGGCGATCAGCAGCTTCGGGCTCCGGGCGATGGCCGAGGCGATCACCACCCGCTGGCGCTGCCCGCCCGACAGTTCATGCGGATAGAGCCCGAGCGGAAACCGCTCCCCCGGCAGCCCGACCCGCGCCAGCGTCTCCGCCGCCCGGCCCATCGCCACGCGCCGCGAGATCTCCTCGTGAACGAGGATCGTCTCGGCCACCTGGTCGCCGATGGTCTTCACCGGGTTCAGCGCCGTCATCGGTTCCTGGAACACCATGCCGATTTCGTTGCCCCTGATGCCGCACATCCCGGCCTCGTCCAGGCTCAGAAGGTCGCGGCCTTCCAGCCGCACCTCGCCCTGCGTCGCCGAGCCCTCGGGCAACAGCCCCATCACCGCCAGCGCCGTCATCGACTTTCCCGAGCCGCTTTCGCCGATCACCCCCAGCACCTCGCCCGGCGCCAGCGTCATCGAGACGCGGTCGAGGATCGGGGTCCCGTGGATCGCCAGCGACAGGTCACGGATCTCCAGAAGGCTCATCGCGCCGCCCTCCGGATGCGGGGGTCGAGGGCGTCGCGCAGACCGTCTCCCATCAGGTTGAGGCCGAGGACGGTGAGGACGATGGCCAGCCCGGGAAAGATCGCCAGATGCGGGTTGGCGTAGATATGGGTCTGGCTGTCGGCCAGCATCACCCCCCAGCTCGGGGTCGGGAGCTGCACGCCGAGGCCGAGATAGGACAGGCCCGCCTCAGCGAGGATGCCGAGCGACAGCTGGATGGTGCCCTGGACGATCATGAGGTTGGCGACATTGGGCAGGATATGCTCGGCCGAGATGCGGGCCTTGCCCTTGCCGGCGACGCGGGCGGCGAGGATGAAGTCGCGGCGCCAGAGGCTGGCGGCGGAACCGCGGGTCAGGCGGGCGAAGACGGGTATGTTGAAGATGCCGATGGCGATGATGGCGTTGAAGGCGCCCGGCCCGAAACTGGCGGTGATCAGGATGGCGATCAAGAGCGACGGGAAGGCGAAGATCAGGTCGTTGCCACGCATGATGACTTCGTCGAGCAGCGCGCCCCGGTTGGCGGCGGCCAAGAGGCCGAGGGGGACGCCGAGCCCCATGCCGATGCCGACGGCGACGATGGCCACCGCGATGGAGGTGCGGCCGCCGACCATGATCATCGACAGGATGTCGCGCCCGTAATGGTCGGTGCCGAGCCAGTGCGCGCCGGACGGTCTGAGGAACCGTGTGCCGATATCGAGGGCCTCGACATCATAGGGCGTCCAGAGGAAGGACAGAAGCGCGGCAGCGGTGAAGGCAGCGCTGAGGGCAATGCCGATCCAGAGCCCGCGCATCACCGCGACCTCAGGCGGGGATCGACGGCGGCATGGGCCAGATCGGTGAGGAAGGTGACGAGGATGACGGCGAACACAAGCAGCATCACCACGCTCTCGACCACGATCAGGTCGCGCTGGGTGATGGCCTGGAAGATCAGCCGCCCGAGCCCCGGCAGGTAGAAGAGATTCTCGATGATGATGGCCCCGGCCAGCAGAAAGGAGAATTGCAGGCCGAGGATGGTCAGGACCGGGATCATGGCGTTCTTGAGCGCATGGCGCCAGAGCGCCTGGCCCCTTGTCAGACCGCGGGCACGGGCGGTGCGCATGAAATCCTCGTGCAGCGTGTCGATCAGTGCCGAGCGCATGACCCGGGCGAGGATCGAGGCCTGTGGCAGGGCCAGGGCGATGGCCGGCAGGGTCAGGGCTTTCAGCGCCGGGAACAGCCCCGCGTCCCAGCCCGGGAAACCGCCGGCCGAGAACCAGCGCAGGGTGACGGCGAAGAACAGGGCGAGCAGCATCCCGAACCAGAAATTCGGAATGGCGATGCCAAGCTGCGTCAGCCCCATGATCGCGGTGTCGGGTGCCCGGCCCCGGTGGGTGGCGGCATAGATGCCGGTCGGGAAGGCGATCGCGGTGGACAGCGCCAGGGCATAGAGCGCCAGCGGCAGCGAGACGGTGATCCGGTCGGCGATCATGCCCGCGACCGGAGTGCGGTAGGTGTAGGAGATGCCGAAATCGCCCTGCACCAGGCCGGTGACCCAGGCGAGATACCGCTCGATCCCGCCGATATCGAGGCCGAGCTCGGCGCGGAGCGCGGCGACGGTCTCGGGCGAGGCGTTGATACCGAGCATGAACGCGGCCGGGTCGCCGGGAATGACCTCAAGCATGGCGAAGACCACCATCGAGGCGACGACCAGCGACAGGGCCAGCGAAATCAGGCGTTTGAGCGCATAGCGGAGCATCGGCCCTCTTCGATCCCGCCGCCCGGTCGCGGGCGGCAGCGGGCCTTTTCTATCGCCCGGACCGGGGCGGGTCGAGGGCGAATGGAGCGTCGGGGCTTGCCTTTATTTAACAGTTTTGTTAAATACGATTCGATCCCGGAGAACCACATGCCCGCTACCGCCCCGCTCGACCGTATCTTCTCGGCCCTTGCCGACCCGACACGCCGCGCCATCGTCGCGCGGCTGACCGCGGGCGAGGCGACGGTGCTGGAGATCGCCGAGCCCTTCGGCATCTCGCTGCCGGCGGTGTCGCGGCATCTGAAAGTGCTGGAAACCGCCGGAGTGATCGCGCGCGGCCGCGACGCCCAGCGCCGGCCCTGCCGGCTGAACCCCGAGGCCATCGCCGCCGTGACCGGCTGGGGCGCGCATACGCGCGCGGCCTGGGAAGCCCGGCTCGACCGGCTGGAGGCCCATCTCAAGGCCAATCCCGAGGCACCGTCCTCGAACAGGGAACCTAAGCCATGAAAGCCACCCCGATGCCCTATGACATTGAAAACGAGGTCGTGCTGACACGCGTCATCGATGCCCCCCTTACGCGGGTCTTCGCCGCATGGACGGACCCCGAGGACCTGCCGGTCTGGTTCGGCCCCGCCGGGTTTTCCTGCAAGACCCATGCCATCGACATACGCGAGGGCGGGCATTGGCATTTCGACATGACCGGCCCGGATGGCACCCTCTTTCCCAACTGGATGGAATTTCTCGAGATCGTCCCCGACGCGCGCATCGTCACCCTTCACGGCGCCAGGCGCGGCGATCAGGACGCCCACCGCGTGACCGTCACCTTCGACAGCCAGTCCAACGGCAAGACGGTGGTCACGCTCCGCCAGCTTCACACCTCACCCGAGCGGCGGGCGGCGGTGATCGGCTTCGGTGCCGTGGAACTGGGGCTGCAGACGCTGGACAAGCTGGCGGCGCGGGTCGCGGACTGAGCCAAACGCACGCGACACCCTCTCCCCCATCCCCTCTCCCAAAGGGAGAGGGGCGAGCCTAGCGGCGATGCCGGCATTCCCCCCTCCCGCTGGGAGGGGGGTCAGGGGGGAGGTTCGGCACAATGTCGCAACGGGCTCAGAAAAGCCGCCCCAGCGCCGCCTCCAAACCCTTCACCTGCCCCGCCACCCCGTGGGGCAAGTTGACGAAGGCGAGGCCGGAGCCGGTCATGCCCCGTCCCTTGCCGAGATCGAACCCGACCTCGGAGCGCTGGATCGTCAGCGGCGCCAGCCCGGCCAGCAGCGCCTTGTGCCGGCCCTCGGGCAGGATCGGGTACCAGACCATCACCACCGCCTGCGGCCATCTTGCGATCAGCTTGCGGACGAATCCCGCCGCCGCTTCGTATTCGGTCTTCACCTCATAGGAGGGATCGACCAGCACCAGGCCGCGGCGCGGGTCGGGGGGCGACAGGGCCAGCACGCCCTCATAGCCGTCGCGCTTGTGGATGGCGGTATTGGGAGCGGCCAGCGCACGCTTCAAGGCCGCGTGCTCGGCGGGGTGCAGTTCCATCAGGTGCAGCCGGTCGTCGGAACCCAGCATTTCGCGGGCGATCAGCGGCGAGCCGGGATAGGCGGTGGGACCATGCCGGTCGCGAACACGGGCCAGAATCTCGGCATAGGGCCCGTCGGGCGGCGCGTGACCGCCGATGCCGGCCGCCGCCTCGCCGGTCTTCGCCGCCTCCGGGCCGGAGAGATCATAGAGGCCGCGACCGGAATGGGTCTCCATATAGGTGATCGGACGGGGCTTGCGCTTCAGCGCCTTCAACAGCAGCGCCAGCGCGGCATGCTTGTGCATGTCGGCGGGATTTCCGGCGTGAAAGGCGTGCTGATAGGATAGCATCGCCGCCTGACTAGACTATTTTGGCCGGAGGCGGAATCCTCATTCGCCGGCACGCCCGGGTTGAGCGCGGGACGGGTCCGGCCCGGCGGCATCGCGCCCTGTTCCGGAAGCATCCCGACCCAAGCCCGCTCCGGCAGGACCCCGCCCTGTCGGAAGCCGCATTACGGCGTTCCGCCCTATCCCTGATAAATCACGTATCACCGATAGCATTGAAATCGCCAGATTTCCTCGCATCGAATGGGGGTTCAGGTCAAAGGCGGACCGCGTCAACGATCCTGGTGGACTGCCCGTCGTCTCAGGCAATCGCCACTTGGTCGCGACCGCAATTCTTGGCCTCCAGAAGCAGTTTGTCCGCCCGGTCGATCAGCTTTTCCTTGGTATCGCCGTCGCGAAGATCCGTCACCCCGAAGGACACCGTCAGATTGCCGATCTTTTCGCCGCTGTCATCCGACACCCAGTCGATCTGGCGGAAGCTGATGCGGATGGTCTCGACCAGTTCCAGTGCCTGATCGCTGGTCGTGTTCGGCAGGAGCAGCGCGAATTTCGCGCCCGAGAACCGCGCCGGCACCTGCGTGCCGCTCAGATGCCGCTTCAATTCTCGGGCATAGACCTTCATCACATTGTCGCCCGCCGTCATGCCCCAGCGCTGGTTGACCTCTTCCATGCCATCGATATCGCCGAAAGCAAAAGTCACCGCCTGCTGCTTGTGCCGCGCGTTCAGAAGCGCGTCGTCGAGGAGATCGTCCATCCGCCGCCGGTTCGCCAGCTTGGTCAGATAATCGGAATAGGCCGAGCGCTTGACCTCCATCAGCTCGCGCTCCAGCCGCGAGACCTTGGCGCGGTTCTTCTCCAGCTGCACGCTCATCCGCTGCGCCGAGGCCATGTGGCTCTGGTTGACCTTCTGCAATTGCGAGATCGTCGAGGCCACTTCGCGCTTGGAACTGGTCGCGGACAGCGAGTGCCGCGCCCGGTTCAGCGAGCCGGAAAAGGCCGAATGCTGCTTGATATTGTCGTCGAGCGAGTTGGAAACATCCCCCAGCGCCGAATCCAGCGTCTCGCCGATGCTGCGCAATTCCTCGGACATGGCGCGCGGCGACAACATCTGGTTGTAGATCTCGCAGAGCGACGCCTCGGTGATCGCCTCGCCGGTATTCATCGCCTTGTCGAGAATCTCGTTCAACTTGATATTCTTGCGCTCGGCATAGGTGTACCACACCGTGTAAACCTCGGGGACCACCGGGGTCTCGTATTTCTGTGCGAAACCCATGGCCCGCTCGGATATCTGGTGAATGGCCATCGTTCTTCTGTAGTCCCCCGAACCGATTTGCATGACTCGCGTCATTTCAGCACCTGCTACACTCAAAATCCCACGGAACGCAGTCCTAGGAGGCCCGCCTTTAAAACCGGTAAACCGCCTGCGCCACGATCCGTCGCATTTTAACGATTTCGGACATGAGGCGGGGGCAGCCGGTAGGACCGTCTTTTGTTAAGCCATTGATTTTTGGTCCGTATGTTCCTGAAATTACCGCCGCAGCATCTGGGGCCGCGCGTCGGTTGACCGTCTCAGACTTCCAGGCACCAGCGCATGATCGCCTTTTGGGCATGGAGCCGGTTCTCGGCCTCGTCGAAGACCACGGAATTGCGTCCGTCCATGACCTCCGAGGTCACCTCCTCGCCGCGATGAGCCGGCAGGCAGTGCATGAAGACCGCGTCCTCATTCGCGCCGGCCATCAGTTCGGCATTGACCTGATAGGGCCTGAGCTGGTTGTGGCGGCGCTCGCGGGCGCTTTGCGGGTCGTGCATCGACAGCCAGGTGTCGGTAACCACCAGATCGGCCCCCTCGACGGCCTTGTCCGCATCCGGCTCGATCCGCACCGAGACACCCTGTTCGCGGGCAAAGCCCATTGCGGCCTCGTTCGGGATCAGCGTCTCGGGACCGGTGAAGACCATGTCGAAGCCGAACTGCCCGGCCGCATGCAGGAAACTGGCGCAGACATTGTTGCCGTCGCCGGTCCAGACCACCTTCTTGCCCGCGATCGGCCCGCGATGCTCTTCATAGGTCAGGATGTCGGCCATGATCTGGCAGGGATGCGAGGCATCCGTCAGCCCGTTGATCACCGGAACCGTCGCATGTTCGGCCAGCTCGTGGAGCGTGCTTTCGTCGAAGGTGCGGATCATGATCAGATCCACGTATCGCGACAACACCCGCGCCGTATCGGCAATGGTCTCGCCATGGCCCAGTTGCATTTCCGACCCCGTCAGCACCAGTGTCTCGCCGCCCATCTGGCGCACCCCGACATCGAAGGATACCCGCGTCCGCGTCGAGGGCTTCTCGAAGATCAGCGCAACGATATGGTTCTTCAGCGGCTGTTCGGCATCGGGCGTGCCTTTCGGCAACCCGGCCCGGGCGGTCTTCATCGCCTGGGCGTGGTCGAGCATCTTGCGAAGATCGGCCTTTTCGGTCGTGTGAATATCGAGAAAATGCCGCATTGTCGTTACTCTTGTTGTCATCTGGCCCGGATCGCGCAGAACCGGCACATTCGCAGGCAAGCGCAGGCGTTTCAAGTCGGAAGGCAGCCAGCGGCGCGCCGAACCCTGCCGGACCCCTGGGCCTTCACACAGCTTTTGGGGGCGTGGTCATGGGCTCAAGGGATGGCAAGGCCCCAAGGTTGACCACTGCTGCGACCGACATGTATAGCAACCTGGTGTTGCCGCCCCACCTGCGGCTCACGAGGCGGCAGGGAGGAAACGGTGATGTCCCGAATAGTTGTCATTGGCGGAAGCGGACATGTCGGGACATATCTCATCCCAAGGCTGGTCGATCTGGGACATGTGGTCATCAATGTCAGCCGGGGCGAAGCGAAGCCGTATCGCCCAAACCTGGCATGGGAGAGTGTGGAATACGTAACTCTGGATCGCTCGGTTGAGGAAGAGGCCGGGACCTTCGGCGCACGGATCGCAGCGCTCGCGCCGGATATCGTCATCGACATGATCGCCTTCGATCTCGACAGCACCCGGCATATCGTCGAGGCCCTGCGGGGGCGCGTCGGGCATTACCTGTTCTGCAGCTCGATCTGGGTCTATGGGCGCCTGACCGCGCTGCCGTCGGACGAGACCGATCCGCCGAATCCCATCGACGATTACGGGCGCGGCAAGGCGGAAAGCGAGCAATTCCTGATGCGCGAAGCCCGCGTGGCAGGTTTCCCGGCCACCTGCTTCAGACCCGGCCACATCGTCGGAGAAGGCTGGATCCCGGTAAATCCGATAGGGAATGGCGACCCGGAGATCTTTTCCGCTATTGCCCGCGGGGATGAAATCACCCTCCCGAACCTGGGACTGGAGACCATCCACCACGTGCATGCCGACGACATCGCGCATTGGATCGTCTGCGCAATAGACAATCGGGCGGCGTCGATCGGAGAAGTCTTCAATGTGGTATCCGCTCAGGCATTGAACCTGAAAGGATATGCCGAGGCGGTCTACACCTGGTTCCGGCACGAACCACGGATCGCGTTTCAGCCTTTCGATGATTGGATCGGCCATCTCGGCGAATGGGCGGAGGCCACGCGCGGTCACGTGATCCGCAGTTCCGCCCACTCGATTGAAAAAAGCCGCAAAAGGATCGGCTACAATCCCCGTTACAGCAGCATCGAAGCCGTCAAGGAGTCTCTCAGGGCGCTGATTGCCTCTGGCGTGGTCACGGCGAAGACGCGCGATTTCTAACCGGCCGGCAGCAACGCCGCTCCGTTTACAGCATTCCGCCATTTCCCCGATACATCGCGCATCACAAACCCGCGTTGAAATCGATGGATTTCCTCGCGGCGATCGGGGTTCAGATAAAAGACGGGGGGCGTTATCCATAAAAAGGGGGAAGTCGCGCCCAGTTTCACCGATCTCGAAACACTGCTGCCCGCCACCGACCGGGGCGCCGTCGAAAGATCTGGACGATGACCGGACCCTGCCTCACCTGTTCCTCCATATTGCCATTGCGGCTGCGTTCGAGGTGATCCGGTCGCTGT
Organism: Paracoccaceae bacterium; assembly: GCA_050299335.1. Classification (GTDB taxonomy): domain Bacteria; phylum Pseudomonadota; class Alphaproteobacteria; order Rhodobacterales; family Rhodobacteraceae; genus JBNKVT01. The sequence goes on from JBNKVT010000046.1 coordinate 17,836, forward strand.
CGGAATTCGACAAGGCCCGCATGCTGACCCTCGGCGGCTCGGGTCTTTTTCCAATCCCTTCTCGGTCCCCGCGAGGATTCTCTGGTCGGATCCAGAACGCAGAAATATCGCCCGGTACACCAAAGGGTTGCACCCGTATCACGTTGGACGGTGGATCGCTGCGCCCTCGCCGCCGTGCGACACGGTTGATGTAGTTTGCACACACTTGGAATGGCTGTCTTTCTCTACAATCGGTCGAGGCAGGGCCGCAGCGGCATCGCTCCCGTGACGGTGAAGACGCAGAACAATCTTCAACGCAGAGAAGAAATTGTCGTTTTTTTACGCAAAAAACAATTTGACCAGGCAAACTCAAAAAGTTTTTTATACATAACGCCCTCAAAAACGGGCCTGAAAACAGCAATGGCGGAGATGAACCGCCGGATAGGGAGGAATGAATGGGAACGCGTAGCAACATGTCGGCCAGCCGTCGTACGATCCTGAAAGGGGCCGCCATCGGCGCGGCCGCGGCAGCCGGTCTATTGACCGATAGCCGCCCCGGGACGCGGGGGCTCGGCATCTCGCAGGCGCGCGCGCAGGGTGACAGGGTCAAGATGGCCTTCATCCAGTGGCAGCCGCACACCGTGCCCGCCGCCTGGTCGAAGGGGATCGAAGAGGTCCTGGCCCCGCAGCAGATCGTCGATTACGAACTTCTCGACGGCCAGAACAAGGTCGAGGTCCAGGCCAGCCTGATGGACACGCTGATCAACCAGGGGGCCTCGGTGATCTTCCTTCAGCCCATCGATTCGGTGGCGCTGGCGCCCTCGATCGCCAAGGCAAAGCGGCAGGGAATTTCGGTGATCACGCTGAACATCGACGCGACCGAGCCCCATGCCAGCCATGTCGAGATGAACCACTATTACGGCGCCATCGACATCGCCAAGACGATGGGAGACGCCATGGGCGGCACCGGTAAGGTGGCGATCCTGAACGCGCCGCCGGGCATCATCATCCGCGACCAGCGGACCAACGGTTTCGTCGACGGCATGAAGATGCACCATCCGGGGATCGAGATCGTCGCCGATCAGGTCGCCGACTGGGATCGCAAGAAGGCGCAGGACGTGATCACCACCATCCTCGCCGCGCATCCCGATCTCGGCGGCGCCTATGGTGTGAACGATTCCATGGCGCTCGGGGCCGTGGACGTCGCCAAGGAAAAGGGCCTGCTCGGCCAGATGGTGATCTTCGGCAATGACGGCGAGACGGCGGCGCTCGAATCCATCGAGGCGGGCGAGCTGACCGGCACCCAGTACACCGATGTCTACCAGCAGGGCCGCCTCGCCGCCGCCGCGGCGACGGTGCTGGCAACGGGCGGGGTGCCCGCCGATGCCTTCGCGCAGCAGAGCCACCTCCTGATGCCCTATGTCATTGCCACCAAGGACAATGTCGGAGACATTCAACCGGCACAGCGCTGGTAAGGACACTTCGCTCCGGGGCCGGTCAGCCGGCCCCGGTTCGCGTCGAGGCAGCGACATATGAAGAACCAATTCGCATCCTGGACGCTTGTCGTCTTCTTTCTCGCGACAGTTACCTTCTTTTCGATCTTCGCACCGCGCTTCGCGACACCGGGCAACTACGAGAACCTGATGGCGGGGTTTTCCTTCGTGGCGATCCTCGCCATGGGTCAGGCCTTCCCGATCCTCGTGCGCGGCATCGACCTGTCGATCGGCGCCACCGTCGCCCTTGTCGGGATGGTGGTGTTCGATCTGTCGCTGATTTTCGGCTGGCCCGGCTGGCTGATCCTCCCCGCAGCACTGGTCACCGGGACGCTGGCCGGGCTGATCAACGGCTGGCTCGTCGTCGGCCTGCGCCTGCAGCCCTTCATCGCCACCCTCGGCACGCTTGCCGCCTTCCGCGGCATCGTCTACGCCATTTCCGGCCGCCAGATCGTGCCCGAGCTTGCCACCCGCCCCATCACTGATAGCTGGCTGACGGGTATCGAGACCTATTTCAACGTCGCGGGCTGGCTAAACCTGCCGCGCGGCTTCCCGCTGCCCTGGTTTCCGCTGTCCTTCTTCCTGATGCTGGGCGTGTTTCTGGTGCTGCAATTCGTGCTGACACGAACCAAATTCGGCCGGGACCTCTATGCGGTCGGCGGCAATGCCGAGGCAGCGCGGCTGGCGGGCATCAATGTCGGGGGCGTGACCATGGCTGCCTACGGGCTCGCCGGGTTCTGCGCCGCCATCGCCGCGCTGATCATGGTGGCGCGCTTCACCACCTCGACCGAACAGCTCGGCGTCGGCATGGAACTGACGGCGATCTCGGCGGCGGTGATCGGCGGCGTCAGCCTCGCGGGCGGGATCGGGACGATGTTCGGCCCGATGCTCGGCGCGTTCCTTCTGGGCGTTGTGCTGCTGGGCCTGACCCTGATGGGCATTCCGCAATTCGTGCAGCAGATCATCACCGGCGCGATCCTTCTGGTGGCGGTCGGCTATGACCGGCTGCTCTTGTTCCGCCGCCGTTCGAAACGGGTGGCCGTGACATGAGTGCCGCCCCGCTTATCAGGGGCACCGGCCTCACCAAGACCTTCGGCACGCTGACCGCTTTGGCCGACGCTTCGATCGAGGTCGCTCCCGGCGAAGTCCGCGCCCTTGTCGGGTCGAACGGCGCGGGAAAATCGACGCTGATCAAGATCCTGACCGGCGCGCTGCGTCCAACTTCGGGAACCGTCGAGGTGCTCGGCGAACCCGCCCCCCTGGGCGATCCGCGCGAGATGATCCGGCGCGGTATCGCCTGCATCTACCAGCACTCGAACCTCGCCCCTGCAATGTCGGTCCTCGACAATATCTGTCTCGGCCGCCAGCCGGTGCGCGCGCTGGGGATCGTCGACACCGCCCGCCAGCGGCGCGATGTCGAGGCGCTGATCGCCCGCCACGGTATCGATATCGATCTTGATGCTTCGGTCAGCAGCCTGCCGACCGTGAAGCAGAAGGAAATCGAGATCCTGAAGGCGCTCGCCCTGGAAGCCCGCGTCATCGTCATGGACGAACCGACCGCGTGGCTGTCCGCCTCGGAAGTCGCCAAGCTGCACGAGACCATCGCCACCCTGAGGGCCTCGGGGGTCGCGATCATCTATATCAGCCACATGCTCGACGAGATTTTCGCCGTCTGCGACACGATCACGGTCATGCGCGATGGCCGCATCGTCTCGGAGGACCGCGTTGCCGAGGTTACGCGTGCCGATGTCGTGCAGCGCATGGTCGGCGAACGCCTCGCCGCCGAGGCGCAGCGCGCCACCGAAGAAGTCCGCCGTCCCGGTGGCACAGGCGAGGTCCGCCTGAAGGTTCGCGGCCTTGGCCGGGGATCGGATTTCTCGGACGTGTCCTTCGACCTCCATGCCGGCGAAATCCTCTGCCTGACCGGGCTGATCGGGTCGAAGCGGACCGAGCTCGTCCGGGCGATCTTCGGCGTTGATCCCCATGACCGCGGCGAGATCGAGCTGCACGGCAGGCAAGCGCAGCTGACCGGCCCGCGCCATGCGATGGAAGAGGGCATCGGCTTCGTTCCCGAGGACCGGCACCGCGAGGGGCTGATGCTGGGCATGTCGATGCGCGAGAACCTGGCGATGACGCTGCTCGACCGGCTGCGCTCGGGCCTGTTCCTGCGCCAGCGGGCGATGGCGCAGATGGCGACGAAGACCATCGGCGATCTGTCCATCCATCCGCCCGATCCGGGCCGCGCGGCCCAGGCGCTTTCAGGCGGCAACCAGCAGAAACTCCTGATCGGCAAATGGCTGAACCGGTCTCCGGAGGTGCTGATCCTCGACGAACCGACGGTCGGGGTCGATGTCGGGGCCAAGGCCGAGATCTACGCGATCCTGCGCCGCGAGCGCGACCGGGGGGCGGCGGTGCTGGTGGTCTCGTCCGACCTCGAGGAGGTCTCGACCATAGCCGACCGGATCGGGGTCATGGTGCGCGGGCGGCTGGTGGCGATCCACGACGCGGGCTCGGTGACCATGGACCGGATCATGGAAGAAGTCGGAGGAGAGGCCGCGTGACCCGTCTCATGCAGAAACTGGCCGCGACGGACGGGCTTGCGTCGCATCTCGCCCTTCCCGGGATCATCCTGGCGCTGTCGGCGGTAATCGCCATGCTGGAGCCGGCCTTCCTGTCCGGCGACAACCTGATCGGCATCGTCCGGCAACTGGCGCTTATCGGTATCATGGCCTGCTGCATGACCTTCGTCATCATGACCGGCGGCATCGACCTGTCGGTGGGGCCGGTGCTCGCGCTGGCCGGGCTCGTGTCGTTCTACGCCCTCGATGCCGGCCTGCCCTTGCCGGTCGTGATCCTCGCCGGTCTTGCCGCCGGGGTGGCGGTGGGGCTTCTGAACGGGTCGATCATCGCCTTTCTCGATCTGCCCCCGATCATCGTCACCCTCGGCATGCTGTCGATCGTGCGCGGCACCGCCCTGATCGTCGGCGGACCCGAGCAGCACCTGATCCGCAACGAACCGGCCTATTCCTTCATCGGCTCCGGCACGCTCTTCGGCCTGCCTTTCTCGATCTACATCTTCGCTGCCGTGGCCCTGCTGATGATCGGGATCCAGCGCCTGACGCCGCTCGGCCTGATGGTCGCTGCTATCGGCGACAACCGGCGCTCGGCCCGACTCAGCGGCCACCCGACCCGGCGCGTGATCCTGGGCGTCTACGTCATCTGCGGGGCGGGCGCGGCCCTGGCCGGGATCATCCAGTCGAGCCAGGTGCACACCGCACTTGCCACCTACGGACCCTTCGGCACCGAGCTTGACGTGATCGCCGCCGTGGTTCTGGGCGGCACCAACATTCTCGGCGGCAAGGGGTCGATCGCGCGCACGCTTCTTGGGGTCATCTTCCTCGGGGTCATCAACAACGGCATGAACATCCTCAACGTGCCCATCGACATCCAGCTGATCGCCAAGGGCGTCATCATCCTCGGCGCCCTGGCCATCTCGGCCCGCGCCACGCGCTAGAGCAAAACCGGATCAGATTGAATCAATCTGATCCCAGGATTTTACTCAAACCTACGTCTCTGGATCAGGATTCCCATTCAGACTGCGATGGTCTGATACGAACTTGGTCTCGTGCGTGTCGCGCCTGACCGGGTTCATATACTCCTTCCCGCCAGCGAGGCTGCGATTGCACGGCAATTGCGTTCGCGGGCGGGAAGGAATGCGTGCCGGCGCGCCATGCACCAGGTGCATTTCAGGGCATGATCGACGCGTGTTCAAGGAAACGGACATGTAAATCGATACGCGGTGTTCCCTCCCTGACTGGGGATGTGCCACGGGAGGGACGGGCCGATTTCGATATGGCCGGAGATGCGTTTGAGCGACGTCACAGCTTTCTGAATCAATCGCGGTGCTCTATCCTTTTGATATTACGCGATGTCCGAGTCGGAAATCGTTGCCGATTTCCTCGCCATCGCTCTATCCTTTTGATATTGCGCGATGTCCGAGCCGGAAATCGTTGCCGATTTCCTCGCCATCGCTCTATCCTTTTGATATTGCGCGATGTCCGAGCCGGAAATCGTTGCCGATTTCCTCGCCATCGCTCTATCTGTTCAGACCAGCGCGAAAAGCGATACGACGACCTGCCCGTCCAGCCTTGCGCCGGTGCCCACAAACAGCGTGCGGTTGACCCAACTGTAGCGCGCATCGCCGGTTTCCAGCCTCGCATGGGTGCGCATGTAGTAGGACGCGGGATTGACCTCCTCGCCCCGCGCGATGGCGGCAATCACTTCGGCGGGGCCGTGGCGGTAGCCGTAATTCCTGATCTCGATGGTGGCGCCGTCGTCGGTCTCGAACCCGTAGCGGGTGTCGAGTTCGGCCATCCCATCGGCGAACATGGTCTGCCAGTCGGCGCCCAGGTTCAGGATCGTGCCGTTGAGGCGCGGACCCGAAACACGGCCCCCCACGATGGGGATGATCCGGCGCTGACCCGCGCGGCCCGGCCCCATCTCGCGGATCGGATCGAGCGCGACCTCCAGATCGCAAACATGGGTGAGGACGGGGGGCGCAAGTCTGGGCATGGGTATCTCCGCCTTTCCGGTCTGGTTTCCGGCCGGGTTATTCTGGCCGCCCGACGGGGACCAAACTGTCAAACCGCTTGCCGGTGGCCTCCTCGTATTCCGCCTCGTCCCAGAAACCGATGAGGATACCGGATTCGGCGGCCACCTTCTGCCGGGCGAGAACGGCTTGCGTGGCGGTGATGCGGGTGTGGTGGCGCGTCGCCCAGCCCAGCAATGCCGCCTCCATCCGGGCGCGGACGGCGACATGCGCATCGCTGTCCGAGGCCCCGAGATCGGTCAGTTCGTCAGGGTCGGTTTCCAGATCGAACAGCACCGGCCGGAAACCTTCGCAGCGGATGTATTTCCAGCGCCCGTCGAAGATCATCGTCGTGCGGGCATCCTCCTGCGGCTGATCCAGGGACCGCGCCATGTCGGACCAGTGATAGTCATGCTCGCTGATCGCGTAGCGGCGCGAGAACCCGTCGGTGCCGTGCAGAAGCGGCGTGAGGTCCCGGCCTTCGATCACATGTGGCTTGGGCGGACAACCGAGGGCGGACATGAAGGTGGGGGCGAGGTCGATCATCTCGACCAGGGCGTCGGAGACGGTGCCGCGTGTCGCCTCTGCCTGAGGTCTCGGGTCGCACAGGATCAACGGCACCTTGACCGCAACCTCGTGATAGAAATCCTTGTCGCCCATCCAGTGGTCGCCCATGTAGTCGCCATGGTCGGAGGTGAAGGCGATGATCGTGTTGTCGCTCAGCCCCCTGTCGTCCATCCAGGCGAACAGCCGTCCGAGATTGTCGTCGAGCTGCTTGATCAGCCCCATATAGGCCGGGATCACATGTTCGCGGACATGGTCACGCGAGAAGCTTCGGCATACCCGCGCGTCCAGATAGGCCTGCATCAGCGGATGGTCGGTCTCCCGTTCCGATGCCGAGCGGATCGGCGGGACGATGTGCGTCTCGTCATAAATGTCGTGATAGGGGGCGGGCACGATATAGGGCCAGTGCGGCTTGATATAGGACAGGTGGCAGAGCCAGGGCCGTGCGTCCTGTGTCGCCTCCTCCATGAAGGCGATGGCGCGGTCGGTCATGTAGGCGGTTTCGGAATGCTCTGCCGGCACGTTGGCAGGCAGGCGCGAGTTCTTCAAGAGCCAGGCGGACAGAAGCTCGCCGTTCCGGTCGAGGCCGGAATTGGCGAAATCCTCCCACGGGTTGTCCGATGAATAGCCATGGTCGACCAGATAGTCGTCATAGGCCGACCATTGCTGGCGCGGGCCGTCGGGGTGCAGGCCGTCTTCGCGTTCGAAGGGCTCAAAGCCGCATTCGGCGCGCGCGACGCCGATCTCGCTCTTGGGATCGATGCCCAGCCAGGCCATGCCTTCGAGATCGGCGGTCATGTGGGTCTTGCCGACAAGGACCGCACGCACCCCGGCCTCGCGCAGATGATCGCCCAGCGTCGGCTCACCGACCCGCAACGGCATGCCGTTCCAGGTCGAGCCGTGGCTGCGCACATAGCGCCCCGTATAGGCCGACATCCGCGACGGGCCGCAGACCGGCGACTGGACATAGGCGTTGGTGAAGCGGATCCCGCGTGCCGCCAGCGCATCGATATGCGGTGTGTGCAGATGCGGGTGGCCGTAGCAGCCGAGATAGTCGAAACGCAGCTGGTCGGCCATGATCCACAGGACGTTCGGGCGATCACTCATCCGACCTGATCCTTTGCAAGTATCTCTTCCGCCGGGGTGCGCAGGAAGTCCTCCAACCGGTCGATAAAGGCGAAGAAGGTCCGGAGTTCGTCTTCGGTGAAGGCCTCGCGCAGCGCCGCGCGGCGCTGCGCCATCACCGGCGCCGCCTTGGCATAGGCCGCCCGTCCCGCCGGGGCGAGATCGACGATGGTCTGGCGCCCGTCGACCTTGTCGCGGGTCATGGAGACATAACCCTTCTTGCGCATGTCCGGCAAAGCGCGGCTGAGCAGAGAATGGTCGGCGCGCTGGATCGCGGCCAGGTCGCGGACAGTCATCGGGCCGGTCGCATGCAGGTCCCAGAGCGTGCGCCATTCGACGACCGACAATCCACCGCCGATCTGCAGGAACCTCTGGCTCTGCACCCGGGACGCCGCATAGACAGCCGGGAGGCGGGCAAAGACATTCAGATCCTGGTCCCGCCGCCGCGAGCGCAGCTGCGCGTCATCCTGACTGTCGCCTGTATCCATATCGATCCTCCGGTGGGGATTAAGCACGAAGAAATAATGCGTGACAAGTCACATAATTTCTGCGAGCCTGCCAGTCAGACCTCCATCAACGGAGGCGCTTGCCTTTGGGAAAGAGGCAAAGACCACAGGGAGGATTGGAATGTTCGGAAAAACGCTCATCGGCGCAGCGCTTGCTCTGACGCCGTTCATGGTCGCGGCACAGGTCACCCTGACCGCGGAAACGACCACGCCGGGATCGACCCCGCATTATATCGACACAACGCTGGCCGCGATCCTGGACAGCAAGGGCGTGGCAACAATGCAGATCACCGAAGGCGCGACGCTGACAAATTCGGTCCAGGCCGTCGCGGAAGGCAGGCTCGACATGGCGCCCGCACCGCTGATCCTGCCGTTCCTGCTGTCAAAGGGCATCGGGCCTTATAGCGGCGTCGGACCGGAAAAAGGCGCGGAACTGGCCGACAATATCCGGATCATCTTCTTCAACGCCGGCTCGGCGCAGATCTTCGGCTATTACAACAGCAATCCGGTCGAGGATATCCGCAAGCTCGACGGTCTGCGCATCTGGAACGGCCCGCCGCGTGGAGCGGCGCTGACGTCCGGGCGCGCGATGGTCCAGCTCCTGTCCGATCTGAAGGATGGCGAGGGCTACGAAGGCATCCAGACGCCTTGGCCGGATACCGTGCCGACGATCACCGGTGGCGGGGCGGATGCCTGGACGATCCCCGAGGGCCTGCCATCCGGCCGCCTGATCTCGCTGGCCGCGGCCGGGGGTGTCACGCTCTTCGACGTGCCGTCCGACCTTCTGGAAAGCGAGTTGGGCAAGCAGATCATGGCCGCACCGGGCCATGCACCCTACTCCATGCCGGTCGAGGAATTCCGCAAGGCCTATGAGGGCAACGACATCACCATCGTGACCGATGACGACACGTTCGACACCTTCGCCACCGCTTTCGGGCAGATCGTGCCGGCAACCATGGACGAACAACTGGTCTACGACATCACCAAAGCCTTCCTCGAAGGCGAGGACCGTTTCGTCCAAGGCTCGCCGCGCGGCCCCTACGCACGGATCAGCTTCGGCGATATCGACGGCGTGTCGCAGGGCATCTGCGGCGCGGTGCAGATCAAGATGCATCCCGGCGCGATCCGGGCCTTCGAGGATGCCGGTCACACCGTGGCCGACTGCGTCCGTCCGTGACACTTGCCGCGTGAGGCCGTACCCTGCGGCCTCGCGCCTTCCCCGGCAGGAACATGAACGACCGGAACCAAAGCCGCGCCCTGGGCCAGAGGATCGCGATGGTCCTTGCGGTCGGGCTGGTCATCATCGGTCTGGTCAACACGATGCCGGAAATCCCCGGCCTGCAGGACTGGATGCGGGAGGTCACGGGGCGGCCCTTCTTTCGGGTCTCGAACTTCCCGCCGGAATATTTCTACCCGCCGCTCTTTCTCCTGATGATGGTCATCGTCGCCCTCGATGCCAGCGTCTACCGCGCCTGGAAGACCGAACGTCCGGGCCGCGCCTGGCTGGGCCTGCTGCTTGATGCCGGACTGATTCTCGCCGCGTTGCTCGGCGCGTTCGGGTTCCTCGTCGAGATCGATTCCATCTGCCTGATCGACCAGATCACCGGCGAGCGGGCACGGCTGATTTCCGAAGCGGCCGAGCGGTCCGAGGGCCTGATCCCCGGCATCTCGTTCGAGGCCGAGGTCCCGGCCTGTCAGGCAAGGTTCGGGCTGTGGATCATCCCGCTCCTGTTCACGATCATCGCGATCTTCTTTCTCTACAACGTCCGGGTCTGGGGCCTGCCGCTGGTGATCGTAGCCAGCCTCGTGGTGCTCTACACGGTCGGCACGGCGCTGATCTGGATGTTCGATCTCAGCGACAACAATTTCCTTCTGACCAAGCTTGGCGCCGATGGAGGCGACCCGGTGGCGGCGGCGGTCCAGAAGGCGACCAATGTCTTCATCACGCCCGACGGGTTCATGGGGCGCTTCATGGATATCGTGGTCAACCAGGTCTTTCCTTATGTGATCCTCGGTGCGCTTTTCGGTGCATCTGCGGGGGGCGTGTCGCTGATCAAGCTCGCGGTACGCACCACATGTCGGCTGCGGGGCGGCCCGGCCCATGCGGCCATCGTCTCGTCAGCGATGTTCGGCACCATCACCGGCGGGCCGGTGACCAATGTCCTGTCGACCGGACGGCTGACCATCCCGATGATGCAGCGCAACGGCTTTTCACCCCAGTTCGCGGGCGGGGTCGAGGCCGCGGCCTCCTCGGGCGGGCAGATCATGCCACCGGTCATGGGGGTCGCAGCCTTCGTGCTCGTCGCCCTGACAGCGGTCCCCTACACCAAGGTCATCACCGCGGCCTTCCTGCCCGCGATTGCCTTCTTCTTCTCGATCTTCCTGGCCGTGATGTTCCAGGCCAGGCGCGAGCGCATCGAGGCGATGCGCGAGATCCCGGCCGATCTGCTAATGAACCGCCAGGACTGGCTGAACCTGACGATCATCGCCCTGCCGATCCTGACGATCCTTGTTCTGCTGCTGGGTAACAAGGACACGATCGGCACCGGCGCGCTTGCCGCGCAGCTTCCCGGCGCAGTGATCGAGACCATCGTCAACGCCACCGGCGATGCCGTCTCGGCGGGGTGGTGGGCGGTGGCGGTGCTGATCCCGCTGCTCTTTCTCGACCCTGAAACACGGGCAAGACCGTCGAAGATCCTCGCCGCGCTGGCCGATGGCGGGATCCTGCTATCGCGGCTGTTTCTGCTGCTGTTCGCCGTGTCGATCATCTCCGCCTTCCTGAATGAAAGCGGCCTGACCGGAGAACTGACCCGCGCGGTCACGACCTGGCTGGAAACGGCACAGGTGCTGCATATCTTCGGCTTCGATCTGCATATCGTCGGCGGTGTCTACCTGATGCTGGCGCTGAGCTGCGCGATGCTGTGCGCGATCCTCCTGGGCATGGGCATGCCGACGGTCCCGGCCTATGTGAACGTCGCGTTGCTGCTGGGTCCCGTTCTGGCCAGTCTCGGCGTCAGCTTCTTCACCGCCCATATGTTCGTCTTCTATTTCGCGGTCGCCTCGGCGATCACGCCGCCCGTCGCCATCGCGGCCTTCGCGGCGGCGTCGATCACCCGGACCGAGCCGATGCGCACCGGCATCGCGGCGGTCCGCGTCGGCATCGTGATGTTCACCATTCCCTTCATCTTCGCCTGGTATCCCGAGCTGCTTCTGATCGAAGAGGCGGTCACGATCACCGATGAGGCCGGCCGGAGCGTCCTGATGGACCGGTATACCGGCGAGACCGACTGGCCTGCATTGCTGCTCCTCGGGCTGCGGCTGGTGCTGGCGCTGTACCTGATGGCCTCGGCGCTTGCCCGGTTCGATCGCGGACGGATCCCGGTTTGGGAAATGACGTTACGCCTGGTCCTTGCGATCATGGTGATGTGGAAAGCCTCGGCCATCGTGTGGATGGGCACGCTCGGCGCCGTCGCGCTCTTGGGTCTGCATGCCCGTTTGGCCGCAACCGCGGCTGCCCGATCTTCCCCCTGAGAGCGAAGCCTTCGCGCGCATCCACGATGTGGTGGTCACCCCGTATCCTGAACAGCATTGCTCACTGCCAATACCTGCTGGCAGCCCGCGCCTTGCAGGCAAGGATGCAAGGCCCACTGGCTGAAGACAGTATCGCCACGATCATGCAGACCGACCATCTCGCTCATGCGACCGAGACTCCGATCCGCAAGGCAACCGCGCGTCGAGGGCCTTTCTCGACCATCCCTGTTTCTGCTTTCTTTTCACCAGAAGCGGCGAGCTTGTCGGCATGCTCGACCGCGCTCACCTTCTCGGGGTCTTCCTGCGTTACGGCTGATCGCTCTCATCCCTGGCATTGCGCCGGATCGCGGCAAGGGTGATCGGCGGGCCGATCAGTTCGAAGACCACGGTGCTGGCGATAGCCAGCGCC
>JBNKVT010000047.1:0-14249 GCA_050299335.1 Paracoccaceae bacterium
TTTGCCTGGAACCAAAGGTTCGATGATCGCCCATTGCCTGTCTGTCAAAGTCCGCCTGCTCAAGATCGCCTCCTGTTTTTGATCTTGAATCAGACAAAAGAGGATTTGGGAATCCCCCAAATGCAGACGCCGCCTAGAGCGCTTTGCGCCTGACCGGATTCACTTTTTCATTCCGATCCGCGAGACAGCGTTTGCGTAGCAAATGCGTTCGCGGTTTGGAATGAATTCGATTTGGCGCAAAATGCTATAGACCAAAATCGTTTCAGACTGAATCAGTCTGAAATAGAATTTTGGTCCAGATTCAAATGTTTGAGCAAAATCCTGGGATCAGATTGATTCAATCTGATCCGGTTTTGCTCTAAGAAGATGAAATCGCCGACAACACCGACCGCGCCGCCCTGAGCCCTGGTGCTTTGCCGCCACGCCCCAGGCTATCAATCGCGCGCGCCCCTGCCGCTGCCTGCTCCATCCGGGCCTTCGGATCGCGCAGCAATTCCAGCACCTTGGGCGCGATCAGTTCAATCCGGCACTTCTCCATCAGAAACTCCGGCACGGCCCGCGTCTCCGTCAACAGATTGACCAGCGTCACCGTATCGATCAGCGCCAGCCGCTTCGCAATCGCCTCCGTCACCGGGTTCGAGCGGTAAGCGATCACCATCGGTACCCCCGCCGCCGCCAGTTCCAGCGACACCGTCCCTGAGGCCGCCAGCGCCAGGTCGGACGCCGCGAAACAGGCCCGTTTCCGCGCCTCTGCCGCCTCAGGCGACGCCTCGCGCGGATCGAGCAGTACAACGCCCTCCCCGCCGAACACCGCCTCCAGCTCCGGCACCAGATGCCCGACCGCCGGCACCACGACCCGCAGCGAGGGCAGTTCCGCCCGCACCCGGGCCACCACGTCGCGGAACACCGGCGCCAGCCGGCCGATCTCACCCCTGCGCGACCCCGGCAGCACCGTCAACAGCGGCGCCTCCGCCCCGATCCCGAACGCGCGCCGGAACGTCGCCGCCTCCGCCGCACTCGCCTGCCGCTCGGCCACCACCGGATGCCCGACGAAATCGCAGCTCATGCCGTGGGCTTCCATGTAAGGCGGCTCGAAGGGCAGCAGCGCCAGCACATGCTCGATGACCTTCGCCATCTTCACCGCCCGCCCCGGCCGCCAGGCCCAGACCGAGGGTGCCACATAGTGGATACGACGCACCCCAGGCGCCATCCCCTTGACGCGCTTCGCCACCCGCAGGCCAAAATCCGGACTGTCGATGGTCACCAGCGCATCCGGGCGCCAGTCGGCGACCGCATCGCCGGTATCGCGGATCAGCCGCAGCATCTGAGGCACTTTCGGCAGCACCTCGACCAGCCCCATGATCGACAGGCCCTCCATCGGAACCAGGCTCTCCAGCCCCTCGGCGGCCATCTGCCCCCCGCCGATACCACGAAACTCCACCGCCCCGCCGGTCAAGTCCTTCAGCCCCGCCATCAGCGCCGCCCCCAGACGGTCGCCCGAGGCTTCGCCCGCGATCACAAAGACCTTCAGCGCCCGGCTCACGCCGTCTGCCTCAGAACCGACGCCTCCCGGCCCCAGAGAAACAGCCCCAGCTCGTCAGCCGCCGCCACCGTCTCCTCCAGCCCGAGGATCAGCACCCCACCGGCCTGCACCACGACCCCGGCCAGCCCCGCCTCATGGGCGCGGCGCAGGGTTTCAGGGCCGATGGCGGGCAGATCGACCCGCCAGTCCTGACCCGGCTTCGGCGCTTTCAACAGCACCCCCTTCGCCCCATCCGGATCGGGGCGGAACCCGGCCGCGGTGCGGGCGACGAAACGCAGCATCTCGTCGGTGCCCTGGATGCTTTCGGTGGCAAAGCAAATACCTTGCGCCACCACCGCCCCCTGCCCCACATCCACGGACCCGAGCGCCTGGACGATCGCCTCAGCACGCGCCGCGTCCTGGCGGTCCTCCTCCGAGGGTTGGGCCTTGGTCAGCACACCGGCCTCGGCCAGCAGCCCGGTCAGCAGCAGATGCGGCGCGACAACCGTGTATCCCTCCGCTTCGAAGATCCCCGACACGATGCGCAAGGCGTCGTCGTCTCCGGCCCTTATCGCGGCAAAGACGGTCGATGCCAGCCGCAATCCCTTGAAATCGAACCGAAAAGGCCGAAGCCGCGGGCGCTTCATGCCGCCCGCCATGGTCACCTGCCGGCAATTCGCCTTCCGAAGTGCGGAGAACAGCCGCCCCGGCTTCTCGAACATGGCCGGGATCACCGGATGATCCTTCGCCCAGTCGAGCGCGACCCCCTCGAACTGAACCACCCGGTAATGCCGCCCCGACCGGGCGCAATCCTCGGCAATCAGCCGCGGCAGCACACCGGACCCGGCGATGATCGCCAGCCCCTCGCCCGGCACGGGCAACTGCGGGGTCCCGGGATCCGTCATCTAGTCGTGCGGGGTCAGAAAGCTGCGCGAACTGTCGGCAAAGAGGAAATCCACGATTTCCTGCACCAGCTCGTTTTCGGAATAGACCTCACCGATCATCTTCGCCCGCTCCAGCAGGGGGGCCGTGCCGTCGAACAATTCGCGATAGGCCGCCCTAAGTCCCTGGATCAGCTGCTTGTCGACGTCGCGGCGCTTGAGACCCACGAGGTTCAGCCCCGAAAGCCCGCCGCGCGCGCCGGTTACGGTCGCATAGGGGATCACGTCGGCCACGACACCGGTCATGCCGCCAATCATCACCCCAGGTCCGATCCGGCAATGCTGATGAATGCCCGACAGGCCGCCCATCACCACATTGTCGCCCATGACCACATGCCCGGCCAACGAGCAGTGGTTCGACACCACCACCCCGTTGCCGACCTGGCAGTCATGGCCGATATGCGACCCCATCATGAACAGCGAGCCGTCGCCGATCCGCGTCACCCCGCCCCCGCCCTCGGTGCCGGGGTTCATGGTGGCGTGTTCGCGGATCATGTTCCGCGCGCCAATCACCAGTTTCGTCTTTTCGCCCCGGTATTTCAGATCCTGGGGCTGGTGGCCGACCGAGGCGAAAGGCCAGATGCGGGTCGCTTCACCGATACTGGTGTCGCCCGCAACCGCGACATGGCTCTTCAGCTCGACCGCGCGGGCCAGGGTCACCTCCGGGCCGATGACCGAATAAGGCCCGATGACGCAATCGGGGCCAATAACGGCCCCGTCCTCGACGATGGCTGTGGGATGGATGAATGCGGACGGATCGATACTCATGGGACTAGCCCTTGCTGCCGGGTGCATCCTCGGGCGACGAGATCATCGCCGAGAAATCCGCCTCCGCCGCCAGGGCCCCGCCGATATAGGCCTCGCCGCGGAATTTCCAGACATTGCCCCGGTGGCGCGCCACCGAGACATGCAGCTCCAGCTGATCGCCCGGCACCACCATGCGGCGGAACTTGCAATTGTCGACGGTCATGAAGAACACCAGCAGATCGTTGTCGAGCGCGTCGAGCGTATGGACCACCAGCACCGCCGCCGTCTGCGCCATCGCCTCGACCACCAATACGCCCGGCATGACCGGCCGCCCCGGGAAATGCCCCTGAAAGAACGGCTCGTTCATGGTGACGTTCTTCAGCCCGACACAGGCCTCGCCGGCGACCATGTTGAAGACCCGATCCACCAGCAGGAGCGGATAGCGATGCGGGATCATCCGCTGGATCTTCTCGATATCGGCGGCGGCGAGATCTGGGTCCTGTACGGTATGGGTCAACGGGCTGTCCTCGGGGCTATTCCTGTTGCGGCGCTTCTTCGTCCGGCGCGTCCTGTGGGGCGTTTTCCTCCTCCGCCTGGGTGGCGAGATAGGCGTCATCGAGTCGTTTAATCACCTCCTGGGTGATATTCAAACTCTGATTTGCCACCAGCACCCGGTCGGCATCGATAATCGCCGAGGCGCGTTTGTCGATCATCACCTGAAACAGCAGCGGCCCGAGCTGGGCAAAGAACTCATTATGGCGCTGTTGAAGCGCGCGGGTTTCCTCCTCGGCGCGTTCGATCTGCTCTTGGCGGGTGGCGACGACCTTGGCGTCGAAAGCCTCGGCGAGGGCGCGGAACTCCTCGGCCGGGATGGTGGGCCGAAGCCGGGTCAGGCGCAGCTCTTCGGCGCGGAATTCCTCATCGAGCGCCCGTCCCTCGGCTTCAAGGGCGGCGCGGGCCTCGGCATCCTGTTCCAGGACCATCTTCCCGGGCAGGGAATCGGTCAGGAGTTTTTCGCGCTCGACAATGAGGATCGGCTGGCCGTCGGTCTGGAACTGTGCCGCCGCCTGCAGCGGGGCGAGGCTCAGCGCCGCGCAGCAGATCAGCGAGAGGATCCGCCAGCGCCGCATCAGAACCGGCTGTCGACCGTGAAGCGGAAGAACTCGGTCTGGTCCCCGTCCCGCTTTTGGATCGGTTCGGCGAAGTTGAAACGCAACGGGCCGATGGGTGATTCCCAGAAGAGCGAGACCCCGACCGCCGAGCGCCAGTAGATGTCGTCGTCAATCGGCCCGGAGGCGCCGTCGGGAATATCGTCATCGAGCGACCAGACCGAGCCGACATCGGCAAAGACCCCGCCATAGATGCCGTATTCCGTCGGCAGTCCAATGGGAAAGCTCGCCTCCAGCCGCAGGATGGCAATGGCGTTGCCACCAAGCGAATCGTTGATATCCTCGGTCATGCCCGGCCCCGAGCAATTGCTGCAGCGGTCGCGCGGCCCGACCCCGCCACGGGCAAAGCCGCGCAGCCGGTCGCCGCCGGCAGAGAACCGCTCGCCCAGCCGCGACGTGCTGTCGAACATGTAGAGATACCCTGCCTCGGCCTCGGCCGAGAGGATGACATCCTCGTTGAACATGGTCGTGTAGATCTTCGACTGCACCGAGGTCTTGGAATATTGCCGGTCGCCGCCCAGCCCCGCGAAATCCTGTCTCAGCGAGAAGTTCCAGCCCGCCGTCGGGTCCACGGGCGAGTTGCGCCGGTCGAGCGTATAGGTAAAGCCCGGTCCCGAGGTCAGGAAGGTCCCTTCCTCGGCCAGCAGCACCGGTGAGGTGGTGTCGGCGTCCTGCCCGGTCATCTCCTGCTGGATCAACCGGTAGCGCACCGTCAGCCGGCCGTTCTCGGACAGCGGGAAACTCAACCGGGGCTCGAAGCCGAGGGTCGTGGTGTCGACCGAGGATTCGTTGAGGCTCTGCTCGCGGTAATACAGATCGAACCCCGCGCTCAGATCCTGATCGAAAAGCGCCGGTTCGGTGAAATTGAATGCATAGGTCCGCGACCCGTCGCCGGTATTGACCTCAAAGCCGATGGTCTGGCCGCGTCCGAGGAAATTCCGCTCCTGCAGCGCGATCGTGCCTACGACGCCCGAGGTCGAACCATAGGAGGCTCCGAAGGACAGCGACCCGGTCGGTGCCTCCTCGACCCTGACCGAGATCACTGCCCGGTCCGGCGCCGAGCCCTCGCGGACCTGGACATCGACGGTGGCGAAATAACCCAGCCCCCTGATGCGGCTCTCGGCCCGGCGGACCTCGCGGGCATTGAAGGCGTCGCCCTCCTGGACATGGAACTGCCGCCGGATCACCCGGTCGAGGGTCTGGGTATTGCCCCGGATATCGATCCGCTCGATGAAGACCCGCGGCCCGTCGGACAGTTCGAAATCGATATCGATGGTGCGCGCATCCTCGTTCTTGTTGATCCGCGGCGTGACCTCGACAAAGGCATAGCCGGCCTCATTGGCCCTCAGCGCCAGGCGTTCGATGGTGTTCTCGACCTCTGAGGCCTGGTAGACATCGCCGCTGTCGATCTTGATCTGATCCTCGAAATCCGCCGGGTCCAGACGCTGGGGCAGCACCACCAGCGAGACATCCCCGAACCGGTATTGCTCACCCTCCGAGACGGTGAAATTGACGAAGAACCCGTTGCGCTCCTGGGCCAGTTCCGCCGTCGCCGAGCGGACCTCGAAATCGACATAGCCGCGCTCGAGATAGAATTCCCGCAACAGCTGCCGGTCAAGCTCGAGCTTGGCCTGGTCATAGGAGGCATTGTTGAAGATGAAGGAAAACAGCCCCGCCTGCCCGGTCTCGATGGCGCGGCGCAGCCGGTTGTCGGAATAGACGCGGTTGCCGGTGAAGGCGATGCGCTGCACCCGCGTCGGGACGCCCTCGGCGATCTCGTAGACCAGGTTCACCCGATTATCCTCCAGCCGGATGATCACCGGAGTTACCGTGGCGTTGTAAAGCCCGCTTTGCGCATAGGCCTCGACGATCCTTTGCGCATCCTCCTCGGCGGCGGCGCGCGAATAGGCCAGCCGCTCGCGCAGGTTGATGACCGTTGCCAGCGTCTCGTCGTCGATCCGGTCGTTGCCTTCGAAGTTGATGAAGTTGATCGTCGGGTTCTCGACCACCGAGATCACCAGGACCGAGCCCCTCGGCGTGAAGACCACATCCTCGAACAGCCCGGTATCGAACAGCCGCCGCAGCCCCGCGTTCAGTTCCGCCTCCGAGACCCTCTGGCCCGGCACGACGCCGGCATAGACCCGGATCGTGTCGGCATCGATACGCTGATTGCCCTCGACATCGATCCGCGAAAAGGCCCGGACCTGGGCCTGGGCGGCGCCGGTTTCCGGCAGCAGCGCCGTGCTCATGGCATTGGCAAACGCCGCAATAATGACCAGAAGGGCGATCCGCCCCAGCCGCCTGATACCCAACACGTCTGTCTTCCCCTCGTCCTGTCTGCCGGGCCGGGGTCTTGCCGCGCCGCTCCGGGAATGTCTCTCGGCCTGGAGGTCAGCCCACCATGAACCATCTCATGACGTCGTTATACGTTGCAAAAACCATCAGCAACAAGACCATTCCCAGCCCGATCGACATGGCGATGTTGAGCACCTTCTCCGGCGGCTGCCGCCCGGCCACCGCTTCATAGCCGAAGATCACCAGATGCCCGCCATCGAGGACCGGGACAGGGAACAGGTTCAGCATGCCGATAGCGGTCGAAATCACGCCGATGAGGTAAATGAAGTCCATCAGTCCAGTTTTGGCAACTTCGCCCGACACCTGAGCAATACCAAGCGGCCCTTGAATAGCCGAAGGATCGATATCGCCATTAATAATGTGACTGATTGCGTTGATCGAGTTGTTCAGCACCCTTCCTATATCCTCGACACCCAGTCCAATGGCCTCCCAAAGCGACGGGGTTACCGATTCAAAGTTAAAATAGCCAACGGACGTAACACCTATGACAACCTCCTGCTTGAAGCCGCCATCCCTGGTCGGGACCGGCTCCATTTTTGGTGTCATGGTCAGGTCGATTTCCCTGCCCTCACGCAGAACCGTTACATTGAGCCTTTCATGCTCCGAGGCCATGACCACCCGCTTGAGGTCATTGAAGCTGACAATCGGCTCGCCATCGATGCGCAGGATCAGGTCACCCTTCTTCATCCCCGCCCGACTGGCCGCCGATAGCGGTTGCACATGACTGACCAGTGGCGGTTGGGGATAAGGGATTTCCATATCGGAAACTTGTCCGTCCCGCTCGACCGTCACCATGATCGGGCGCGCCACCTCAAGATCGGCCGCGAAGTCGTTGATATCGCTGAGATCGACTATTCTTTCGCCTTCGACAGCCAGAACCTTGTCGCCAGGGCGCAAGACGAAATCCACCCCTTCCAATTCGACAACTTCGCCGACGAAAGCCCCCGGAACCTTAACACCGGTCCATAAAGCCAGACCGGTAAAGACCACAATCGACAGGATGAAATTCGCCACCGGCCCTGCGGCCACCGTCAGCATCCGTTTCCAGACCGCGGCGGCGGGGAAGCTGCGGGCGGCGTCTTCGGGGGACATTTGTTCGACCGCGTCAAAATCGCTTCGGCTGGAAGCGTCCGCATCGCCCAGAAATTTCACGTAGCCCCCCACCGGCACCGCCGCGATCCGCCAGCGGGTGCCGCGTTTGTCGATGCGGTGCCAAAGCTCCTTGCCGAAACCCAGCGAGAAGGTCTCGGCATGGATGCCGCACCAGCGCCCGACCAGGTAATGGCCCAGTTCGTGAATGAAGATCACGATGGCGATCATGACGATAAACGGGATGACCGTGGCCAGAAGCGGACCGATAACCGGGATCAGGGCGACATATTCCATCAACGGGCCTCAACCTCTTTCAGGGGCGTTCCACAATGGGCCGAAACCCAGTCGCGGCTGGCGGCGCGGGTGCGCGCATCCACCGCAAGAACATCGTCAAACACGTAACTGTCCCGAGGGCCGGTTGCCAGCGCTCGCTGGTCTTTTAGCATCGCTGCGACCAAAGCGGCCATATCCAAAAATCCGATCTCGCCGTTCAGGAAGGCGTCCAGCGCGCATTCCTTGGCGGCATTGAACACCGTCCCGGCCAGCCCCCCCGCCCGCATCGCCGCCTCGGCCAGAGCGATAGCAGGAAAGCGGGCGTGATCCACGGGGTGGAAATCCATCCGCCCGAGGGCGGCGAAATCCAGCCGCTCCACCGGCAGGTCGCGCCGCTCGGGCCAGTTGAGCGCATAGCCGATGGCGCCGCGCATGTCCGGCGGGCCCATCTGCGCCAGGATCGCCCCGTCGCGGAAGCCGACCATGGAATGCACCGCCGATTGCGGGTGTACGATCACTTCGATTGACGAAGGGTTAAGACCGAAGAGCTCGCGGGCCTCGATCATCTCCATGGCCTTGTTGAACATCGAGGCGCTGTCGATGGAGATCCGTGCGCCCATGTCCCAGTTCGGATGCGCCATCGCTTGCTCCGGGGTGGCCGTGGCCATCCGCTCCGCCGACCAGTCCCGGAACGGCCCGCCCGAGGCGGTCAGGATCACCCGCTCGACCTCGTCGGCGCGTCCGCCCGCCAGCGCCTGAATGATCGCCGAATGTTCGCTGTCCACCGGCAACAGCGTTGTGCCATGGGCCGTGCAGACCTGTTTCAGCAACGCCCCGGCACAGACCAGGCTTTCCTTGTTGGCCAGCGCCAGCACCCCGCCCTGCCCGGCCGCGATCAGCGTCGGTTCCAGCCCGGCGAAACCGACAATCGCCGACATGGTCCAGTCGGCCTCTAGTGCTGCAGCCTCCCGCAATCCTTCCGGGCCGGAAAGCACCTCTATTCCAGTGCCTTGCAGGGCGGTCTTCAGGTCGTCCTCACGCGCCGCATCCGCCGTCACCGCCACCTGCGCCCGCAGGGCAATGGCCTGTTCGGCCAGCAGCCCGACATTCGAAGCCCCGCTCAGCGCGACAACCTCATAGGCCTCCGCCCCGCCCTGGCGCTCCAACAACTCGACCGTCTGGCACCCGACCGACCCGGTGGCGCCGAATATCGAGATTCTGCGTCGCAAGAGCCGTTATCCGATCCAGGTCAGCAGGAAGAACAGAAGTGCGCCCATCAGCGCATCCAGCCGGTCCAGGAACCCGCCATGGCCAGGGATCAGGTTCGAGGCATCCTTGATCCCGAAATGCCGCTTGAACGAGCTTTCAAAGAAATCCCCGGCCTGCGAGGCCATGGCCACGCCGACACTCAAGGGCACGATCCAGGCGATGCCGGTATTGCCGACGATCCAGAAAACCAGCCCGACCACCAGCGCCAGCACCCAGCCCCCGGCCAGCCCGGACCAGGTTTTCCCCGGGCTCACCGCCGGCCAGACCTTCGGACCTCCGACAGCGCGGCCGGCAAAGTAACCACCGACATCCGAGGCGATGACCACCAGAATGATCCACAGAACCGGCGACACCCCCATCTGCCCGCGCATGAAGGCCAGAACCGACATGGCCAGCCCGATATAAAGCAGCCCCGGAATGGCCTTCCGCGCAACTTCAGGCTCCAGCCGGTAGATCGCCGCCGTCCCGATCAGCAACGCGCCGAGCCCCGCCAGCGGGTTGAAGAAATACGACCCCGCAACCGCCACCGTGACCGCCGCCAACGAGGCCAGGAACCCGTAAGCCTGCATCGACACCGGCGCGCCAACGATCCGGCGATATTCCCAGATCATCACCCCGGTCACAGCGGCCAAAGCAACGATCAGCACCACGCCGCCAACCATAACGGCCACCAAAGCTGCAATCCCCAGAGCCACGCCCGAGATCACCCGCTTGTTCAAATCCCCGAAATCCGCATCCGCCTTCAGGGGAATATTCGATGGGATCTTCATCCTGCCACCGCTCCGAACCGTCTTTCCCGCGCGCCGAACCGCGCCACGCAATCGGCGAAATGCGTGGCCGTGAAATCCGGCCACAGGGTCTCGACAAAGTCATACTCCGCATAGGCCGCCTGCCAAAGCAGGAAATTCGAGATCCGCGCCTCGCCCGAGGTCCGGATCACCAGATCGGGATCGGGTTGACCGGCCGTATCGAGAAACCCAGCCAGCGTCGTCTCGCCGATCTCCCCGGCGCAAAGCCGCCCGTCGGCCACCGCCTCGGACATCCGCCGCGCCGCCCGCGCCACCTCGTCACGTCCGCCGTAATTCAGCGCCACATTCAGATGCAGCTTGTCATTCGCCGCTGTCTGCGCCTCGAGCCCCGCCATCTGTTCCACCAGATCACCCTCCAGCCGCTCGCGCCCGCCGAGGAACCGCACCCTGACGCCCTCGTCGATCAGCCTGGCACCCTCCTTGCGGATATACATCCGAAACAGCCGCATCAATCCGCCGACTTCCTCCTGAGACCGCTTCCAGTTCTCGGTCGAAAAGGCGAACAATGTCAGCACCTTGACACCCAGACCGGGGCAGGCCTCGACAATCTCGCGCACCCGCTCGGCCCCGGCCCTGTGACCGGCCAGACGCGGCAGGCCGCGCCGTGTCGCCCAGCGGCCATTGCCATCCATGATGATCGCGACATGCGCGGCGGTTTGGGACATCTCAGACGCCATATGAACCCTTAACCCTGCCCCTCACACTTGCATGATCTCTTCTTGCTTGTGCTCCAGAGCCGCATCGATCCCCTTGATCGCCTTGTCGGTCAGGTCCTGGATCTCGTCTTCCCAGATCTTCTGATCGTCCTCGCTCATGCCCTCGGCCTTGGCCTTCTTCAACTGATCCATGCCGTCGCGCCGCACGTTGCGCACCGCGATCCGCGCACTCTCGGCATATTGCCCGGCGACCTTGGCCAGCTCCTTGCGGCGTTCCTCGTTCAGCTCCGGGATCGGCAGCCGCAGGATCGTGCCGTCCATCTGCGGATTGATCCCAAGACCGGAATTCCGGATCGCCTTGTCGACGGCATTCACAAGCCCCTTGTCCCAGACATTGACCAGCACCATCCGCGGCTCGGGCACGTTGATCGTCGCGCATTGGTTCAGCGGCATCGACGAGCCATAGGCCTCCACCATCACCGGATCCAGCATCGAGGCCGAGGCGCGGCCCGTCCGCAGCGAGGCAAACTCGCCCTTCAGCGCCGTCAGCGCGCCATCCATGCGCTTTTCCAGATCGTCGAGATCGATTTCTTCGTCAGACATGTCCGTCCCCTCAGGCCGCTTCTCTGGCGTCGGCCATCACCTTCGTAAACTTCCCCTTACCACGAACCACGCCCGCCAGACCATTGGGATCGTTGAGCGAGAAGACGATGATCGGCAGCGCATTGTCGCGCGCTAGAGCGATTGCCGAGGCATCCATCACCTTGAGGTTCTTCTGCAGCACCGTGTCGTAGCTCACCGTCTCGTAACGTTTGGCATCGGGGTTGAGCTTGGGATCGCTGTCATAGACCCCGTCTACCTGTGTGCCCTTGAAGATCGCCTCGCACGACATTTCCGAGGCGCGCAGCGTCGCCGCGGTATCGGTGGTGAAATAGGGATTGCCGGTGCCGGCGGCAAAGATGCAGACGCGCTTTTTCTCCAGATGCCGCACCGCGCGGCGGCGGATATAGGGCTCGCAGACCTGATCCATCGGGATGGCCGAGATGACGCGGGTAAACACCCCGAGACTCTCCAATGCCGACTGCATCGCCAGCGCGTTCATTACCGTCGCCAGCATCCCCATGTAATCGGCGGTCGTCCGCTCCATCCCCTGCGCCGAGCCTTGAAGCCCGCGAAAGATGTTCCCCCCGCCGATCACCATACAGACCTCGACACCCAGATCGACGACGGATTTCACCTGCTTGGCGATCCGTTCGACCGTCGGCGGATGCAGGCCGAACCCCTGATCCCCCATCAGCGCCTCGCCGGATATCTTCAGCAGAACGCGCGAATATTGCGGTTTTGCAGGCGTGTCATCTTTGGGGGTGTCTGGGTCGCCGGGCATAGGGTCCTCGCTGCCATGGGCTGGATTTTTGGCAAAATGTCGGAAATGGCGGGATAGTTCAACGACCAATAAGGCGATGCACGGAAATTGCACGACAAATGCGGGGGAAATCGGTTCGACAAGGCGCGGGCTCACGCAACAGAGTGGACGAAACAGATCACAGGAGACCGCCCATGTCCGCCCGAAACCGCCTGACCGACTTTCAGTCCCTGTTCACCGAGCGCAGTGCGCGCCTGTCGGTTCACCGCCTGAACATGCTCTTTTTAGGGGGCGCGGCCTTTTTCGCAGCCCTTGGAGGCGTGCTGATCTTCGGACCCGGTGGCGGCATCTTCCTGACCGCCCCGTTTCTGGCCACAGTGACAGCGGCCGGGCTTGCGTGGCTGCTGTCGGTCAAACTGATGTCCGAAGGGCGCGCGAACAGGTTTCGGGCCGGACTGGTCGGATTCCTCTGTTCGGGCCTGTCGATGGTGGTCGCGGCGATCCTCTTCCTGCTGATCTTCTCGGGCTTTGCCGTCGTCGAAGAGGGATTTTTCGGCGCGATGTTCACCGGGATCGTCATCACCCAGGTCTTCTGCGGGCTCTTCGCCTATCCCATGGGCGTCCTCGCGGCACTGGCCGCCTGGCATCTCAGCCGCGACCGCAAGCTGATGATCCTCACGGAGGCCGAGGCCGCTTTTTAAAGCGTTTTGCGCCGGTTCCAATGCGCCAGGTGCGTGAGACATGCGCTCCCTGCGCGCCAGTGGGCAAATGTGGTTTTCAATGGCGAAACCGGCCCCGAAATTTTTCAAAAATTTCGGTCGCTGTCTTTCAAAGACAGCGTTGCCCCAAAACAAGATTACGCGCCTCGCATACCGAATTTCCAAGCTCGCACAGGATAGGCCTTCCACACCCAAAACCCCAAAAATTCACCCATCAGTAACTAATTTATCCAACAAAATCAGTCTAGTTCTCGTTTTTGCACGCGTGCAAAGCCCCGAAATCCACCCTGCCCCGGATTTCTTCGCCCCCCAGCCTTCATCCATGCTAAGACCCCGAAAAACCCCGGAGCCCCCATGAGCCGGAACGCTGCCTACGCCCTCTCGATGGCCCTCGCCGGCCTCCTCGCCGCCGGCATCGGTCTGGCCATCTTCGGCCTCAGGGCCCCCGGGGTCTACCTCGCCGTCCTGCCGATCGCCGCCCTTTGCGGCGCCGCCTCAGGCCGGATCATCCCGGCCTTCTTCTTCCGCCGCAACGGCCATACCCGCAGCGCCGCTCTCGTCGCCGGCATGACCTGCGCCTTCACCAGCCTGGTCCTCGGCGCGGTCCTGTTCTTCCTCGGGCTTCTGGTGATCGACGGCACCCTCTTCACCGACCCCGGCCAGTCGCTTGTCTGGATCGGGTCCGGCGCCGTGCTCACCCACGTCCTCTGCGGCCCCTTCGGCTACCCGCTTGCTCTGCTCGCCGCTCTTCTCACCCACGCCGCCCTGACCCGAGAAACCCAAGAGGCCGCCGGGGATGCGCCCCGGCGGCCTCCTGAACAGTCAGAGAGTTGAGACCTCAGCCACCCATGGTCTTGGCAACCTCGGCGGCGAAATCCTCTTCTTCCTTCTCGATCCCCTCGCCGACCTCGAGCCGGACATAAACAGTGATCTCGACGCCGGCTTCCTTGGCCGCCGCCCCGACGGTGACATCGGGATTGATGACGAACTGCTGGTTCACAAGGGTGACTTCCTTGTAGAACTTCTGCATCCGGCCCTTGATCATGTTCTCGATGATGTTCTCGGGCTTGCCGCTTTCGCGCGCCTGCTCGGTCAGCACGTTCTTCTCGCGCTCGACAAGCGCGGGATCGAGATCGGCTTCGGACAGCGAGGCCGGGTTGGTCGCGGCGATATGCATGGCGAGCTGCTTGCCGAAGGCGGCGAGCTTTTCGGCATCGCCGTCGGACTTCAATGCCACCAGCACCCCGATCTTGCCGAGGCCGGGCGCGGTGGCCGCGTGGATGTAGCTCGCTAGGACCCCGCCATCGGCCGACAGCGAGGCGGCGCGGCGGAGA
>JBNKVT010000048.1:0-39505 GCA_050299335.1 Paracoccaceae bacterium
CTTCTTTGCCTGGAACCAAAGGTTCGATGATCGCCCATTGCCTGTCTGTCAAAGTCCGCCTGCTCAAGATCGCCTCCTGTTTTTGATCTTGAATCAGACAAAAGAGGATTTGGGAATCCCCCAAATGCAGACGCCGCCTAAAGCGGCTGGCTCGACATTTCTTCACAAACCGAGCTGCGTGAAATCGCGCATCCTACGCCGCCTCGGCGCCACCGCGATTCGGCTGGAAGTCAAGGATCGGCGCAGCCGACCTCCGTGTTTACGGTTTCCCCGGAAACGGCGGATCGGCTTTCGCGTTCGAGCCGCAGGCGAGAGGCAACGAAAGTCGATGCATTTCAAATTGGAAATGTGGAAGCGAAGCGGGCTTGTCCTTTACTTCCGGGCGAATCGCATCCCGCCATGGAAACGGCGTGTTGAGGACGCAGTATGCGCCCTCAAGCGCTTCTCAGCAGATTTCCAGACGCAACAACCAGCCCCACTCCAATAGCAGTGGCGCATCCAGCCACACCGCGCGAGCGAGCCAAGGCCGGGGGGCTACTGCCCCCGGCCTTGGCTCCCCCAGAGCGCCCATTCCCTTCCCACCCCACCATCTGTTACTCTCCGCTCAATTCCCTCCTCCCGGAGCCCGCCCATGACCGCCGACCACGTCATCGTCCACGACACCCGCCTCGCCGGCGAAGTCTTCCGCCACCCCCGCCAGCACGTCATCGAAACCCATTGCGAGCCCATCGCCCGGATCGCATCCCGCATCCGCCAGGCGTCAACCACACGGGCCACAATGTCCGGCAGCCCCGGCTTCGTTCCCTCCCCGGTCCTCAGCTTCCTCGCCCATGGCCTCGACGTCACCACCGGCCCGATCGACTGGGCCATGCAGGTCGGCCTCGAGTTCATCCACCGCGAAAATGCTTTCGAATTTGCCCGCAGCTTCCGCGGCTGCGTCACCGACCGCATCCGCGTCCTCGCCTGCAAGGCCGCCCATACCGAAGACGGCCGCGCCACCTGCCGTGCGCTGGCTTCCGGCGCCGGTGTCCGCGTCTATGCCTCGACCACTGTCCAGGACTTCACCACCCGCTCCCGCGCCGTCACCTTCGGTGACACCGTCGTCTCCCCGGCCCACCCCCGCGGCGGCTGGATCGATTTCGGCCCCTGGGAGGGCACGGTGATGATGTTCCCCGCCAATGGCGGCGAAGGTATCGTCAGCTTCGAGGGCCCGGCCCCTGCCGCCCACCCGCCGGGCGGCGAAGGCGAAGACGGCGGCGGTGCCCCCATCGACGCCATCGACTACTCCTGCGACTGAACGGGCCCTGAGTCCCGCACAGCGCGAACTGCGGCCCATTCGCAGCGGCCGTCCCTACGCCGTATCACCCCAACTCCCGATATCGCCGCGACCAGCGGACCGGCTCCCCTCCCCCTGACAGGGGAGGGTTTGGGGGAGGGGGTAAGTCACATCGCCAGAAATTATCCAATAATTCCACCACAAACTCACCACCCCCACCCCAAGCTTGCCCCAACGCTCCCCCCCTGCTACCCTCGCCTTGCCCTCGGGGGGGCATCCCGGTTCGCGGAAAGCGCCAGCACCTCGTCTCACCCAGACCGACATCCGGTTTTTCTCCGACCCCCAGGCTGCGAACCCTTGGGACAGGTAAGGGAAAAACCTCATGACCGATCTCGACACCCTCCGTGCCGCCGCCAAGCAGCTGAAAAAGGCCCACGCCGCCGCCGCCATCGCCCGGCTCAGGGCCGTCCTCCCGGACACCGAGACCCCCAAGCACGCCGACTTCCTCCACACCATCGCCGTCGAGCACGGCCACCCCAGCTGGCCCCGCCTCAAATTCGCCCTCGAAACCCGGGCAATGACCCGCGACCAGCGCGCCGAGCAGCTGAAGATGGCGCTCTATTTCGGCCAGAACTTCCGCATCCGCGACCTCCTCGCCACCGATCCCGGGCTTGCCGACCACAATCTCGGCCTCCAGATCGCCACCTACAACGTCGCCGCAACCCGCGAGGCCCTCAAGGACCCCGCTAAAGCCACCGAGCCCATCGGCCCTCGCACCCCGCTCCTTCACCTCGCCTTTTCCAAATACATCCATATGGCGCCGGAGCGGCGACAGGACATGCTCGCCATCGCCCGCCTGCTTCTCGACGCCGGAGCAGACCCCAATGATGGCTACATCGCCGAACCCGGCACCACCCACAGGCTCTCCGCCCTTTACGGCGCCCTCGGCCACGCCCACAACCTGGCCCTCGCCCAATTCCTCCTCGAAAGCGGTGCCACCCCGAACGACAACGAAACGCTCTATCATGCCACCGAACTCGACGATCCCGCCGCCCTTGCCCTCGTTCTCGAGCACGGTGCGATTCCGGATGGCACCAACGCACTGGCCCGCGCGCTCGACTTCAGCGACCTCACCAAGGTGCGCCTGCTCCTGGAACACGGCGCCGACCCCAACGAGGGCACAGAGACCCATCCCTCCGGCCAGGCGATGATCGGAATCCCGGCCCTCCATCAGGCCGCCCGCCGGGGCTGTTCCGGCGAGATCGCCCAGCTGCTCCTCGACCACGGCGCTGCCCCCTCCGCCTCCTGGCAGTGCCACACCCCTTATGCGCTGGCCCGCATCTACGGCAACGTCGCGATCGCCGGGATCCTCAGGCAAAACAACGCCGCCACGCCGCTGTCCGATACCGAAACGCTCCTCGCCGCCTGCGCCGACGGCCAGACCCCGACCCGCCGCCTCGACCCCAGGGGCCTTCCTCCAGAGACACGCCGCCTCCTCGCCCGCCTCGCCGGCACCCCGGGCAGACTTCCTCATCTCGAACGCCTCGTCCTCGCCGGGATCGACCCCGACGAGCCCGACGAAATGGGCCTCACCCCCCTGCATGTCGCCGCCTGGACCGGCCTTGCCGAGCATGTCCGCTACTTCCTCACCCTGTCGCCCGATCTTGCCCATGAAAACGCCTATGGCGGCGACGCCCTCGGCACCGCCCTCCACGGCGACGAGAACGCTCCCCGCACGTCGTCCACCGATCACATCGCCTGCGTCCGCCTCCTTCTCGAAGCCGGCGCAGCCCTCAATGAAAAATACCTCGGCCTCGCCGGCACCGAACCCATGTCCGCCTTCCTCGAGGAATGGCGATCCACCCACGCGCCCCAGGCGACGCCCTGACGGGCCCGCCGTGATTCGCCTCCCACACGGGAAGAGGCGCTTGAGACGCAGCCTGCTTCTCAAGCGCCTCTCGACAAAATCCCAAAACCCAGAGACTGGCTCCACCCCCGCCATCCCGATACATTCCGCCACACCGCGCGAGCGAGCCGTCGTCCGGGGGCCTCGTGCCCGCGGGCGACGGCACCCCCCTCAAGAAAAAGACTAATTCAGCAATTCCGGCAGGAACAGCACGATCCCCGGCGCAGCGATCACCAGGGCCACCACCAGAAGGTCGGCGATCAGGAAAGGGATCACCCCCTTGAAGATCTGCACAACGGACGCGTAGTCCGCCGCGACATTGCGGATCACAAACACGTTCAGCCCCACCGGCGGCGTGATCATCCCGATTTCCAGAAGTTTCACCACCAGCACCCCGAACCAGACCAGGCTCAGCCCCTGGGCTTCCAGCACCGGCAGGAAGATCGGCAGGGTGACCAGCATCGCCCCGAAGGGCTCCATGAAGGTGCCGAGGACGAGATAGATCACCACGATGATCAGCATCAGCTGCACATAGCCGAGCCCCGCCCCGTCCACCGCCCCGGCGATGAAATTCGACAGGCCGGAAATGCCGAGAAACCGCGTGAACATCGTTGCACCGATGCCGATGATCAGCAGCGAGCCGGTGGTCATCACCGTCTCCATCAGCGATTTCGACACCGCCTCGCGGGTCAGCTTGCCCGAGACGAACGCCACCACAATCGTCCCGAACGCCCCCACGGCCCCGGCCTCGGTCGCCGTGAACAGCCCCGAGAACAGCCCGCCGAAGACCAGCACCACCAGCGCCACAATCGGCAGCACCTTCGCCATCGCCTCGCCCGGCTCGTCCGGCATGTTACCCGGCCGCCGAGGCACCACATCGGGCCGCAGCCAGGCATAGGCCAGCACCACGCCCGTATATCCGATTGCCGTCAGGATACCGATCGAGAACCCGCCGACGAACACCTCGGTGATCGAGGTCTCGGCGATCACGCCGTAGATGATCATGAGGATCGACGGCGGGATCAGCGCGCCGATGGTCCCGCCGGCGGCGATGCACCCGGTTGCAAAGGAAGGGTGATAGCCGGTCTTCACCATCTCGGGGATAGCTATCCGGCCCATGGCCGCCGCCGTCGCCAGTGACGAGCCCGACACCGCAGCAAAAGCCGAACAGGCGAAGATCGACGAAATCGCCAGCCCCCCCGGCAGCCGCGCCAGCACCACCTTGGCCGCATCGAACAGCCCGCCGGTCATGCCGGTGTGAAAGGCGACGAAGCCCATCAAGAGGAACATCGGCACCGCACTCATCGTCCATTTGGACACGAAATCATAAGGCGTGTTCTGCAGCACCCCAAGCGCGGGCCCCACCCCGATCAGCTGCGAAATCCCGAAGAACGAGGTGATGATAAGCGCCGCCGACACCGGCACGCGCAGGATCAGCAGGAGTGCGAGCAGCCCCAGCCCGATCAGCCCGACCTCAATCCCCATTGACAGGCTCCGCTTCGAGATCGGGCAACAGGATCGTCAGGGCCCCGATCAGGCAGGCAACACAGCCAAGCGTGAACCCGAGCGGCGGCAGGAAATAGGAATGCCACACCGGCATCATCAGCGTGCCGATCTCGACCAGCGTCCCGGTTTCGGCCTCGCTGAAGGCCTTGCCCCAGGTCACCCAGCCCAGCACCGCATAGACCGCCGCACTCGTCAGCATCACCGACAGGTCCGACACCTTGGTCAGCCTCGGCCCCATGGCAAAACCGATCAGTTCCACCTGGATCATCTGCTTGCGCAATTCCAGCCAGGCCAGCGGCAGGAAGGCGATGGCGACCATGAAATAGCGCGCGACGATATAAGTGGTCGGGTTCCACGAGATACGGAAGACATTGCGGATCGCCACGTCGAAGCAGATCAGCAGCATCATCGCCACCACGGCCGCCGCCCCCGCATAGGCACAGGCGCGGCTGATCCAGTTCACCCCGGCAACGAGGGCCTTCATGCAACTCTACTCCCGAAAAATCTTGCCCCGGCCCCGCGAACGGGACCGGGGAGCATCATAGGGCCTCAGTTCTCAGAGACCATAGGTCTCCAGATCGACCTTCGACCAGATTTCTTCCTGAGCCCGGGCGGCCAGCGCCTCGGGATCGTTGCCGATCTCGTCGACGATGGCGGTCCACTTCTCGACCAGGGCAGCGAATTCCGCCGACAGCGGGTTCTCGGCCACGCGCGCTTCCACATCCGCCTTCGCAAAGGCTTCGGAAGCTTCCAGGAACGTCGGATCCGGTTCGATGATCGAGATTTCGGTCGAGGCCACCGCCTCGTTGGCGGCTTTCGGCAGCTGGAAGGCCCAGCGGTCGGTCAGCTGCGGGTCGCCGCGATTGGCGGCGGCCACCAGCTGCTCGCGCTGCTCGACGCTCAGCCCGGCCCAGGTTTCATTGGCGACGGTGAAGTTCGAGGTCACGTGATAGGTGCCAAGCGGCACCAGCGTCACATGGGTGGCGATATCGATCAGCCGGAAGGACAGCATGTCGACGATCGAGCCCATGGTGCCGTCGATCGTGCCCTGGTTCATCGCCTCGAACATCTCGCCCACCGGCATGTTGACCGGGGTGGCGCCGAAATGCTCCGCCCAGCGCGAATAAGGCGCGCCGCCCGAGCGCAGGCGCAGGCCCTTGAGGTCATCGGCGGTCCGCACCGGCTGCTTGGTGATCAACACATAGACATCCGACGAGCCGGCGCCGAGGAAGACCGCGCCGAACTTCTTGAACTCCGCCTGACAGGGCTCGCAGAAGACCCCGAACTCGGTCATCGCCCAGGCCATCGCATGGGGGGACCGGCCCAGAAGTGCGAGATCCCCGGCCACTCCGGTCTCGGGGAAATCGGCGGCGAAATAGAGCGGCAGCGCGTTGCCGATGCTGGCGAGCCCCGTCTGCAGGGCGTCCTTCATCTGCGGCAGGGCGATGACTTCCGGCCCGAGGATAGTCCCGGACATGGATCCGCCCGATTCCTCATCGAGGAAAAGCGCGAATTTTTCGTACATGTAATGGGCCGGGTGCGGTCCCGGCGCCGCCGGGGCCAGGCGCATTTCCTGGGCCTGGGCGGCACCGGCGCCGAGCACCAGCGCCAATCCGGCGGTTGTGACCAGTTTCTTCAGCATTTTCAGTCTCCCTGGTTGATGATGGGCCTCGTTGGCGAGGCACGTTCTTGCGTTCAAATACCCAACAGTTTACGCGCATTCTCTTTCAGGATCTTCGGACGCACCTCGTCCTTGATCGCGATACCATTGAAATCCGACAGCCAGCGGTCCGGCGTGATCGCCGGCCAGTCCGAGCCGAAGAGCATCTTGTTCTTCAGCAGGGAATTACAGTATTTTACAAGAATATCGGGGAAATACTTCGGGCTCCACCCCGACAGGTCGATATGGACGTTGGGCTTGTGCGTCGCCACCGACAGCGCCTCCTCCTGCCACGGAAAGGAGGGATGCGCCAGGATGATCGGCATGTCGGGGAAATCAACCGCCACATCGTCGACCAGCATCGGGTTCGAGTATTTCAGCCGCATCCCCATGCCGCCCTTCATCCCCGCCCCGACCCCGGTCTGGCCGGTGTGGAAAAGCGAAATGGCGCCTTCCTCGGCAATTGCTTCATAAAGCGGATAGGCCATCCGGTCATTGGGGAAAAACCCCTGCATCGTGGGGTGAAACTTGAACCCCTTGATGCCGTAGTCCTTCATCAGCCGCCGCGCCTCCCGCGCGCCCGCCTTGCCCTTGGCCGGATCGATCGAGGCAAACGGGATCAGCACGTCGGAGTTTTCCGCCGCCAGTTCGGCGATCTCTTCGTTGTTATAGCGCCGGAACCCGGTTTCCCGCTCGGCATCGACGGCAAAGATCACCGCGCCGATCTTGCGCTCGCGGTAATAGGCCGCGGTTTCGGGGATCGTCGGCAGCATCCCGTCGCGGCCGGCAGGATTCCTGAAGTAAGACGCCATCCCGGCCTGAAACTCGTTATAGCCATCATCGCGATGGGTGTCGCAGGGCTCTTCGGCATGGGTATGGATGTCGATGGCGACAAGATCGTCGGCGTTCATGTCTGCCTCCCGAGATCGAACAGCGCCACCGAGACCTTTTCGGGATACCCGTTGAATTTGCGCAGCAATCGCCGCAACTCCACCATCTCCTCGTCGCTCAGCGACGCCTGCTGGGACCGGTCGAACTCGTAGAAATGCGGCTGCAGCCGCGCCACATGGGCCTCGCCTTTGGGGCTCAGTGTCAGTTCCACTGCGCGGCGGTCATCCTCGGGCACGCGCCGGGTTACCAGCCCCTGATCCTCGAAGCCACGCACCATCTTGGTCATATGCGCCGGCTTGATCGACATGGCAGCGGCCAGTTGCCCCTGCCGCATCCCGGGATTGCGCGCGATGGTGATCAATACCGAGAACTCCCCCGGCCGCAGCCCGTACTCGCCCAGGTCCTCGAAGAACCGTGCAAACACCTTCAACTGCGCCATCCTGAGCAGGAACCCGATGGACTCGGTCAGCCCCGCCTCCGAGACAGCCTCTCTGCCGGCCGTGCCCGTCAGTTGATCCATTACCGCTCCGGTTCCCTGAGCCGCGCGGCGCGTTTTTCCAGAAAGGCCTTCAGCCGCTCCTCCGCTTCGGGACTGGTCGCGGTAAAGGATGCCATCAGCGACTCGACAAACAGCCCGTCCTCCGAGGACATGTCCTGGATCCGCGGCAAGGCATGAATGACGGCGTAATTCGACATCTCGGCATTGCCCGCCGCCCGCGCCGCCAGTTCCGTCGCCTTGGCCAGCGCCGCGCCCTTGGGCACCACATATTGCACCACGTTCCAGCGTTCGGCTTCCTCGGCCGAGATCACCCGGCCGGTCAGCATCAGGTCCGTCATCCGTGCCGTGCCCATCAGAGCCGCCACCCGCACCGCTCCGCCGCCGCCGACGAAAATCCCCCTCTGACCTTCCGGCAGCGCAAAGAAGGAACTGGCGTCCGCAACCCGAACATGGGTCGAGGCCGCCAGTTCCAGCCCCCCACCGACAACCGCGCCGTGCAGGGCCGAGAACCACGGCAGACCCCCACGCTGTATCTGCGCGAATATGCGATGCCAGCGTCGCGAGCCGTGCACGCCTTCGAACGGCGTCTTCTTCACATGCTCGGCAAGATCGAGCCCGGCGCAGAAATGATCGCCATGCCCGAAGATCACCCCGGCCTTCGCCTCGGCCTCTGCCCGGCCCACGGCCACGGCGATTGCCTCCACGAAACGGTCACTGATCGCGTTGCGCTTCTCGGGCCGATTCAGCCCGATGAAGGCGATCTCGTCCTTGACCTCGTAGGTCAGGAACGTCTCTATATCCGCACTGGCGTCGATGACCATCCCCCTATTGTTTCCGTGGAAACTGTTTCCCAGTAGACAATATTTGTCGCACATGTCAAGCTTCGGAAGTGGGAGGTGCGCCATGTCAGGGTTGCGTAGTGTCAAACTGTGGGACGCGAAGATCGTCACCGAGGAGCGGGACGACGGCAGCATCCTTGTCTATCAGTCCGACCCGCTTGGCGCCTACCCCGACAAGCTGGGCGAGAAGCTGGTCCATTGGGCCAAGGCTGCGCCTGACCGCACCTTTATCGCGCAGCGCGAGAATGGCGGCGACTGGCGACGGATCAGCTACGCGCAGGCTCTGGCGTCGGTCCGCAGCCTCGGCACCGCGCTTCTGGCCTTCGATCTGTCGCCTGACCGCCCGCTGGTGATCCTGTCCGGCAACGATCTCGATCATGCACTTCTTGGCCTCGCAGCCCAGTATATCGGCGTGCCCTACGCACCGCTCTCGGTCCCCTATTCGCTGGCCTCGACCGACCACGGCAAGCTCAAGGACATTGCCGCCACGATCACGCCCGGTGCAGTTTTCGCCGCCGACGGTACCGCCTTCGCGAGCGCCATCGACGCCGCCTTCCCAGGCCTCCCGGTCATCGTCTCGAAGAACCCGATCAGCGGCCGCGCCTGCCACCTCTTCGCCGACATGCTGGATACCACCCCGAGCGAGGCTGTCGATGCCGCCTTCGCCGCCACCGGCCCCGACACGATCGGCAAATTCCTGTTCACGTCCGGCTCCACCGGCTCGCCGAAGCCGGTGATCCAGAGCCAGCGCATGATGTGCGCCAATCAGAAGATGGTCGCCGACTGCTACGCCTTCATGCGCGACGAGCCGCCCGTGGTCGTCGACTGGGCGCCCTGGAACCACACCGCTTCAGGCAACAAGGTCTTCAACATGGTGCTCTTCAATGGCGGCACCTATTATATCGACGAGGGCAAGCCGACGCCCAAGCTGATGGCCGAAACCATCCGCAACCTCAAGGAAATCTCGCCGACCTGGTATTTCAACGTACCGGTCGGCTACGAGATGCTGGTCGCGGCCATGGACGCCGATCATGCCTTGCGCGATACGTTCTACCGCGACCTCAAGATGCAGATGTATGCCGGGGCCGGCATCGCCCAGCATACCTGGGACGCCCTCAACCGGCTGTCCGAAGAGTCCATCGGCAGCCGGGTCCTGCTGACCACCGGCCTCGGCGCCACCGAGACCGGCCCGTTTTCGCTGATGTGTACCGAAGCGCAGTCCACCGCCGGCAATGTCGGCATCCCCGCCAGAGGCTGTATCCTGAAACTGGTGCCGGTCGGCGACCGTCTCGAAGCCCGCCTCAAGGGCCCGCATATCACGCCGGGCTACTGGCGCAGCCCCGACCTGACGGCGGAGGCCTTCGACGCGGAGGGTTTCTACCGCATCGGCGACGCCCTGAAATTCGCCGTGCCGGGCGACGCGGCGCGCGGCTTCTTCTTCGACGGCCGCATCGCCGAGAACTTCAAGCTCAACACCGGCACCTGGGTCGCCGTCGGCCCCCTGCGCACCGCCCTCGTCAACGCGCTCGGAGGCCTCGCCCGCGACGCGGTCCTCACCGGCGAAAATCGCAAGGAGATCGGCGCGCTGCTCCTGCCCGATTTCGCCGCCTTGCGCGCCCTCCTTCCGAAATCGGACCAATCGCTGCCCGATGACGCGCTTCTCAGGCACCCGACGATCCGCGAGACCCTGAATGCCCGGAAATCCGCCTTCAATGCCACCGCCACCGGTTCCTCAACCCGCATCGGCCCCATGGAATTCCTCACCGTGCCCCTGTCGATGGACAAGGGTGAGGTGACCGACAAGGGCTCGGTCAACCAGCGCGCCGTGCTGCGCAATCATTCCGAATATGTCGAGGCGCTTTACGGACCCAATGACGGAACGATAAAATCCTAAGCAAATTGTTCCGCGATTTTACCTGATCTAAAGTTCCAGACGCAAATGTCCGCCCGAATACAATCGAGGCAAAACATATGCGCATTCGTATCGGCCACAAGATGGCGGCACTGGTTCTGCTGCCGGCAATCATGCTCGTCATCGCGGCAACCATGTTGACCAGCGACAAAAGACAGGCCGCCCGCGACGCAGCCTCGGTCGTCACGTTGATCGAACTGCACAATATCGCCAGCGCCCTCATCCACGAGTTGCAGGTCGAACGCGGACTGTCTGCTGGATTCATATCGGCCGAGGGCAAAGGATCGTTTTCCTCGAAACTGAACGCACAACAGCCGATCACCGACGCCGCCCTCGATCGGTACCTCACCTCCGACGACAAGATGATCCCCGAGGTTCGAGACCTTTTGGGCGAACTGCAGAGCCACCGCGAAGTCGTGCAGAATCTCAGCGTCACCGTGCCTGAAATGGCGGCGTGGTATTCTGATACGATCAGCGCGCTGATCGATCAGACCGCTCACCGCGCGGAAAAGATCGAGGACGCCGGGCTTCTGATCCGCGTCACGGCACTCGACGCGCTGATCATGGCGCAGGAATCGATGGGCCAGGAACGCGCTCTGGGTGCCGGGGGTTTCACCAGCGGTTTCACCGCCAGGACGTTGCAGAACATGGCGCGGACCCGGGCACAGGAAGAAGCCTTCCTGGCCAGCTATCGCAGCCACGCCGACGCCGACCTCATGCAACCTCTCGAGGCCTTCCTGGCCTCGCCGGAAGTGACCGAAGTCGCGCGGCTGCGCCAGATCGCTTTGGACAGTGTCGAAACCGGCGACACTGCGGGGATCGACGGCTCGGTCTGGTTCGCGGCCGCAAGCGCCAAACTCGACAGGGCCCGGCAATTGGAACTGGAAATCGCCGATCGTCTCAGCCGCTCGGCCGAGCTTTCCCGCGAGGCGGCCACAAGGCAAAGCCTCGCGGTGATCGTCGTTTTCGTGGTGGCGGCAATCCTGCTGGCGGTCAGCACGGTGTTGTTGGTGCGCGCCGTGGTATTGGCGCTGGCGCGGCTGGAAACCCAGATCAAGCGCGCCGCCATAGGCGAAAGCATTACCTTTGGCAGCATGGACCTGCAGCGCTCGGATGAAATCGGTGAAGTGATGCGCGCAGCACTCGATATCC
The DNA here is from genome assembly GCA_050299335.1 of Paracoccaceae bacterium. GTDB lineage: Bacteria > Pseudomonadota > Alphaproteobacteria > Rhodobacterales > Rhodobacteraceae > JBNKVT01. The sequence continues at coordinate 11,642 of JBNKVT010000048.1, forward strand.
AGAAGATCACCGACCGCGCCCGAAGTGCCGCGGCCGGTCTGGATGCGGCTTCATCCGCGATCGTTGTCACCAATGCGCAAGGGGCGATCGCCCATGCCAACCCGGCCTTCGGGCGCTATATCGGCGAATCCGGCGCACTGATGCGCGAGCGCGGTGTCGATACCAAGGCGCTCGACGGCGCGTCCCTGACCCGCGTGCTGCCCGAGACCTCCGACATCGTCTCCGAACTCGGGGGCGGCAAGACGGCGCTTGAGGCCCGTATCGATTTTGACGGTCGCCGGTTCCGGGTCAGCGCGGCAGCGATCATGGACGGCGACGGAACCTGTGTCGGAGCCGTGCTGCAATTCATGGAGATCACCAAGCGCGACGCGCTGGAAAAACAGGTCTTCGACATGGTCGACCGGGCCACCAACGGCGATTTCTCGGTGCGTTTGCAGAGCGACATCGACGACGATTTCCTGCAGAAGATCGTTTCCGCGCTCAACGGCCTGTCTGCCGGAACCCAGGCATTCCTCGAGGACATGGGCCGGTCGGTCGGCGCGCTGGCTTCGGGCGATCTCCGCCAGGAGGTGACGGGCCGGTACGAAGGCTCGCTTGGGCTACTGGCGGATAACGTCAACACGGCAATAGCCGATATGGCAGGCATGGTGAAAGCGATCCGAAATGCCGCGCACAGTATCGGTGGCTCGTCGGGCGTTCTCTCGCGGGATGCCACCCAGCTGGCGAGCGCGTCTGAAGGCCAGGCGGCCATGGTCGAGGAAACCTCCGCCGCGATGGAGGAGATGAGCGGCAACGTCTCTTCGAACAGTGAAAACACCGCCCATGCGCGGGCGGTCTCGGACGATGTCCAGGCCAGGACCAGCGGCCAGCGCGAGATCGTCGGACGCGCCGTCGAGGCGATGCGCAACCTGTCGTCCAGTTCGCAGCGCATGACCGAAATAGTCGATGTCATCGAATCGATCTCGTTTCAGACCAATCTGCTGGCCCTGACCGCCGCGGTCGAAGCGGCGCGCGCCGGTGAAAGCGGCCGCGGTTTCGCCGTTGTCGCCTCGGAGGTACGGACGCTGGCGCAGCGGGCGGCGGATGCCGCCGGCGACATTAAGACACTGATCACCGACAGCGTCAGCCACGTCAAGGAGGGTGTCGACATGGTCAGCCGCACCGACGAAGCCCTGAACGAAATGTCTGAATTGATCGGCAAAATCAGCGTCGCCATCGCCGATATCGACACTGCCAGCCGCGAACAGTCGATCGGCATTTCCGAGATCTCAAAGGCGGTCGCCACCGTCGACAGTGCCACCCAGTCCAACGCCGAACTGGCCGACCGCAGCTCGCGCGCATCACGCAAGCTCGAAGAACAGGCCCAGAATCTTATCGCGGTCGTCGAAGGGTTCAAGGTCCCTGGCACCGAAGATGCCACCAGTGACGACCGCGAGATACGCGTCGCTTGAGGCGGCGGCGTCCTGCTGCCGCTGCCGGTCTGTACATCTCCTCAGTCGACGCGATTGGCGACTCGCAAAAGATGCGCGAATTCGCACTCAATGGCAGACAAGGGGGACCCGAAATATTTCAAATATTTCGGCCGCATTTTTTGAAAAAATGCGGGTCCGGACCGCACCGGATCTAAAGCCAGACAGGCAGAACTTGAAGGCACATACCGCCGCGCGTGCATCCCACACGGGAGAATTGCCCCGGCACACCGTCCCCTTTCACCTTACAAACCCGGTCGCGTCCACAAGCAAAAACACACGCACCGTCAACTGCTTCATCCTTTAAAATCGGGAAAAAGTCCCGTTTTACGCGCGTGCAAACCCGGCAAGCCACCCTGCACCCTGTCACCCGAACCCCTTGCCGAAATCTACCTTGCCGAGCCATTCCGGCCGATCGATCAACGGATTCCGGTTGCCCTGCACCCTGGCAATTTCAGCGTTACGGTGCCACTCGTACAACCCCGGCGGCTCCGCCTCCGCCCAGTCCAGCAGCAGGCCGACATTCGACTTCACGAACTCCTTTTTCGACCCCCGCTTCACATCCCCAACCGCACCTGGATAGCGCAGCACGAAATACAGCGTCGCCCGCGCCACCGCCCCTTTGCCCGCCGCCGGTTCGAACCGCTTGCCATCCCTCAACCCGCATTGCGGCCGTGACGCCTCAAGTGCCGGATCCAGCATCGCCTCGGCGACCGAGATCTCCTGCCCCCTGATCTCCGCTTCCTCCGCATCGGAGAACTCCGAATAGGGAATATTGCCACGGAACGAGTTGCAGCCCCACTCGCAGGTAAAGAGGTGATGCAGATCCGCCTTCTGCGCCTTCTTTTCCGCCTCGCCCTTGAACCAGGATTGCGGCACCACATGCTCGCAGTTGAAGGCCGAGGACGCCTCCAGCGCCAGGTCGATCATCTCCCGGTCGACATCGCTGAGAGCCATCACCTCCACCGCCTTCGCCTCGGCCACGGCACGGACCTCGGCTTCGAACGCCGCCATTTCGGCCAGGAACAGTTCCTCGGCCATCGCCGCACCGGAATAGATGCTTTTCAGCGTCTCGTCGGGATGCCGGTCGATCCAGGGATAGAGATGCCGGTGCCGCGCCTTGTCATAGGTGAAGACGGTCTCATGAGTTGCTTTGACCAACCCGTGCAGCGCGTCATACATCTCCGCCTTGGTCAGCCCAGCGTCGATGCCGCTGTAATAGGCCTCGGCCGCTGCCTGGTCGGCCGGGGCGTCGTAATAGGGCCCCCGCGACTCGAAGACCGAGGCTTCGGCCTGCACCTGCGTATCGGGCAGCGCCGCGGCAGGCGCGGACACGGACGGCGGCGCCACAGTGCCGGGAGGGCTGATTTGGACATGAACATCCCAATGTCCGCCGGCCAGCCGCCCACCGCCGAAGAGACCGGCCGGCGATCCCAGGCCGCCGTGGCCGGCCATTTCACCCAGGGGAGCGGGCGTAAAGCACAGCTCGAACAAGGCCCGGTGCTCGGGGCTGAGGGGACGGGCGCGCATCTCTTCGACGATCCGGCTAACGCGCACACCTTCATTGGCCACCCAATGGATGCTCTCGGGCGCGTCGATACCTTGCCGAAAGGGGGTGCCGTCCGTCTTCAGCCAGTTGCCCGCGTCGTCCTTTGCCGGAACGCCGGCATGATGCAGAGCTGCCAGCTGCCACTGGTCATTCAGCGCCGGAGAGCCTGAGGACCCGCCCTTGGTATCCGTGGAGTAAATGAAATAGTCCCCTTCGGGGCCCAGCACAAAGTTCTCGCGGATGGCGATCTGCATTCGTTCGCCGGCAGGGTGCTGGATGATGTTGATCGGTTCGCCCACCACCGCCTTGCCCGAGGCGGCGATAAGATGAATCCAGCCCCGCGCCGCCAGCTGCTGGCCTTCCGCGTTCACCGGCTCCACGGCGACGAGAGTGAAGTCCAGCCGCGACGCCGGGTCAGTCTGAAAGAACCGCCCGGGCTGCAAGCGAAAGCGTTGCGGCACCGCCGTATTTCCGGCGGCATCGAGCATATAGTCAAACTCGATCGTGCTGGCCGAAGCTGTGTCCATATCCGCCAGCACATGATTGTTGGTCATCATCAGCGACGGCGAGACCATGAATCCCGTCCCGTAGCCCCTGAGGTGCCCGGCTCCGTCCTTCACCGAAATCCGGCAGACCGCCCGCGCCGCCTTTATGCCGCCCTCGAAAAAGGCCACCCCCATCAATTCGTTCTGTGCGATGATCCGTTCCAGCGCCAGCGCCTCGGCCTCTTCGCCGCGCGCCTTGCGCTCCAGCAAGTCCGCGGCCAGGTCGGGACGCCCTTGCTGGATGAAACGGGTTACATAGCGCCCGGTGCCGTCCGTCGGTCGGCCGTCTTTCGTGCCACCGGATTCCGCTTCGATCTCGGCGAGCCGCGCGGCATGTCGGCAGGTCGCCTCCTCGCAGAGTTTGGTGCTGAAAATCTCGTTCATTGCAATTCCCCCATCCAGCGTTCAGGCGTGGCGTTCAGCCCGTGCCCATGTCCTTCAGCTTGATCTCGGCCACCGGAACCCCGTGATCGCCGATGATCCGGTCGCCACGCTCATCCGACTGTCCCCTGTCGACCAGATGATCGTTGAACACCCGCGCGTTGCGGAATTCGCCGATATTGCCCCGGAAAAGCCGGTGGAATTCCTGGCTCAGCATGATGTGGTCGAGAATCTCGTAATGCCCGTCATGGATATGCGAATAGGCCGCGCCCGAGAGGCTCTGCTCGGCCTGCAATTCATGAACATTGTACAAAAGCGTATCCCAGATGCGTTTCTTTTCCTCGAAGGGCGCAAAAAGCCAGGGCCGCTCGCCCGAGACGGCCCGGGTCGAGACCGCCTGTTCCGCGTCGTTGAGATCTCCGAGCACGATCACCGGCTCCCCCCGCGGGTCGTCCCCGGCCTCGGGATCATCCACCACGTCGAGGACAAGGGCGCGCAGGGCCGCCGCCTCCATCGCCCGGATGGTGAGCGAACGGACCGCCCCCAGCGCCTGCTGCAGCGGCGTGGGATCATCCGCCTCCTCGGGCAGGTAGGAGGGCCGCTTGCTTTTGAGATGCGCCACGAAAACCGTCGTCGGCTCCCCGTTGGCCAGCCGCAGCCGCGCCTTCAGGATCGGGCGCTGGAACTGGGTAAGTGGCAGGGTCACGAAGTCCTCGTCACCGGTTTCCGGCGAGACCTTGGGAAACACGAATCGCGCCGCTGCAGGGAAATCGAGGATTTCCTCGGCCTCCAACACCTCAAGCGTTGTTGCCAGCCCGACTTTCGGCATCAGCGCCCGGACCTTGTCGGGGTGGCCGGTCTCAGGCCGCTCGTTTTCATCCCGCCCGGCGCCGAAGACCAGTGGCTGGGTTCCGGCGAGATGCGGGATACGGGCGACAAGCTCGTCGAGGGCTTCTTTTGAGAACACTTCCTGAAATCCGACCAGATCGGCACCAGTGCGGTCGATGAGCGCGGCACTCCAATCCAGTTTGTCGCCGAATTCCGTCGCCGAATAGGCGCCCTTGTTATAGTAGCCCACGCCCGGCCGAACGAGATTGAAGCAGTTGAAACTGGCAATCTTGAAGGTCTTGTCGAAACTCATCGCTGTCTCCCCCTAGGACCGTCGCGTTGCGGTTGCGTGTGACGCAGTCTGCCGGGAAAATATGTCTGCTTCTGTGCGTTTTCTCAATCTGGCGTTTATTACGAGGCAGGACGACCTACTATCTGGAGACAGGAGAAGGCCTGGCAGGCATCCGTCGCTCACCGCGCGCGGACCAGCGACGCTGACACACGCCAAGAATGCCTATCAGATCCGCCTCTTCTTCAACTGCACCCCGTTTTCTTTGAAAGAAAACGGCCGAAATCTTAAAAAGATTTCGGTTGCCCTCAGGAAGCGGACCGCGATCCGGGTCACACTTTCCAGAAACAGAACACCCCCCAGGCCAGCGACAGCCCCAGGGGCGCCCAGAGCGGCATCCCGAAGATCCCCAGCCAGGCGAGGAAAATATAGACCGAGCCCAGGAGCGACAGGAACAGCCGGTCGCCCCGGGTCGTGGTCAGCCCCAGCACGCCGCGCCGCTCCTGTCCGCCGGGATAGCGCAGCTCGATCAGGGTCAGAAGGCCGAGGGCCGAGAATATGCCGATGAAGACCAGGGCGGTCGGCCAGGTCCAGGCCATCCAGCTCAGCATCACACCCTCCCCAGGGCAAAGCCCTTGGCGATGTAGTTGCGGACGAAATAGATCACGATGGCTCCCGGAATGATGGTCAGGGTGCCGGCGGCTGCCAGGAGCCCCAGTTCGTAGCCTGCCGAAGACGCCGTGCGGGTCATCACGGCGGCGATGGGTTTGGCCTCGACCGCCGTCAGGGTCTTGGCGAGCAGCAGCTCCACCCAGGAGAACATGAAGCAGAAGAACGCCGTCACCCCGACCCCGGCCTTGATCGTCGGCAGGAAGATCTGGACGAAGAAGCGCGGGAAGGAATAGCCGTCGACATAGGCGGTCTCGTCCAGTTCCTTCGGCACGCCGGACATGAAGCCTTCGAGGATCCAGACGGCGAGGGGGATGTTGAACAGGCAATGGGCCAGCGCCACGGCGAGATAGGTGTCGAAGAGGTTGACCGCCGAATACAACTGAAAGAACGGCAGCGCGAAGACCGCCGCTGGGGCCATGCGGTTCGTGAGCAGCCAGAAGAACAGGTGCTTGTCGCCGAGGAACCGGTAACGCGAGAACGCATAGGCCGCCGGAAGTGCGACGCAGACCGACAGCACGGTGTTGATCGAGACATAGGCGATGGAGTTGATATAGCCCCAGTACCAGGTCGGATCGGTGAAGATCTCCTTGTAATTGGCCAGCGTGAAGGTCTGCGGGAACAGCGAGAACCCGGACAGGATCTCGTTGGTGGTCTTGAAGCTCATCGCCACCAGCCAGTAGATCGGCAACAGGAGGAAGAGGATGTAGATCAGCGGGATCAGGCTGCGGGGTCTCATGGGTCCTTCCTAGCGCGCGTCGTCTTTGGTCATCAGGGTGTAGAACACCCAGGAGACCAAGAGGGTGATGGCGAAATAGATCAGCGACATCGCCGCCGCCGGGCCAAGGTCGAACTGCCCGAGCGCGATCTTGACGAGGTCAATTGACAGAAGTGTCGTCGAGTTGCCGGGGCCGCCGCCCGTCAGGGTGAAGGGCTCGGTATAGATGTTGAAGCTGTCCATGAAGCGCAGGAGGACTGCGATGGTCAGCACCGTCTTCATCTTTGGCAGCTGAATGTAGCGGAAGACGGCCCAGTTCGAAGCGCCATCGATCTTGGCCGCCTGATAATAGGCGTCGGGGATCGAGACGAGGCCGGCATAGCAGAGCAGCACCACCAGCGAGGTCCAGTGCCAGACATCCATGGTGATGATGGTGATCCAGGCCGCAACCGGGCTTTGGGTCATGTCGTAGTTGATGCCCAGCGTGTGGTTGAGGAAATAGCCCAGAAGCCCGATATCCGGCAGGGTGAAGATGTTCCACATCGAGCCCACGACGTTCCACGGGATCAGCATCGGCAGCGCCATGGTGACGAGGCAGACCGGCACCCAGAAGCCCTTGCGCGGCATCGACAGGGCGATGATGATCCCGAGCGGCACCTCGATGGCGAGGATGAGGCCGGTGAACAGGAACTGACGTCCGAGGGCGGCGTGGAACCGGTCGGATTGCAGCACCTGCTGAAACCAGCCGAGGCCTTCCCAGAAGAAGAGGTTGTCGCCGAAGGTCTCCTGCACCGAATAGTTGACCACGGTCATGATCGGGATCAGGGCGTTGAAGGCGACAAGGATCAGCACCGGCAGGACGAAAAGCCAGGCGCGGTTGTTCTGGGTCTTCATGGCTGCACCTTTCGGGATGCGGATGGACGGTGGCTGGGCGCGGCCATCCGGCGCGTCGCTTCAGTATTCGGAACGGAGCAGGTGCGACCGCGCGCCCGGTGAGGCAGCGCCCGGTGCGCGAGGCAATGCGGTGTGAAATCACGCATCCTGCGGCTGCGACGGCCGGGTGGTCCGGGAGGAAACGACCTCCGGCTTGCACACAGGATGCGCGATATCACGCCGCATACGACGCCCATCTGGCAGTTTCTGGTCGCGGGGTGTGGACGTGGAAACACCATCCTCACCCCCCCGCCTCGGTCGCCAGCCAGCCATCGGCATAGAGCCGTGTCTGGTCGGGGCGGAACTGAAGATGCACGGTCGCATCCTTCTCGGGCCGGTCGCCTTCCGTAATCGCCGAAATCCGCGTCTCGCCGACCACGACCTCGATCACGTTATGCCGCCCCACATCGGCGGCCTTCCTGACCACGCCTTCGATGCCGCTTTCTCCGAGCGAGACGAACTCCGGCCTGACCCCGATCTCGTTGCGGGTCCCGGTCTTAACCACCGCCCCCTCAAGCGCCACATTCTGCCCCTGGAAGAACACCCCGCCGTCCCGCACCTCGCAGGGCAGGATGTTCATCCCCGGCGAGCCGATGAAATGGCCGACAAACGTGTGCTCGGGCCGCTCGAACAGCTCCACCGGCGTGCCGATCTGGACGATCACGCCGAGGTCCATCACCACCACCTGATCGGCGAAGGTCAGCGCCTCGGTCTGGTCGTGGGTGACATAGATCATCGTCGCGCCGGTCGCCTGGTGCAGCTCCTTCAGCTTCGAGCGCAGTTTCCACTTCAGATGCGGGTCGATGACGGTGAGCGGTTCGTCGAACATCACCACATTGACGTCCTGCCGCACCAGCCCACGCCCCATCGAGATTTTCTGCTTGTTGTCGGGGCTGAGGTTCGCCGCCCGCGTCTTCAGCATCGGCGTCAGTTCCAGCATCTCGGCAATCGCCGTCACCCGCTGGGCGACAATTTTCTCGTCCCTCCCCCGGTTGCGCAGAGGAAAGGCCAGGTTGTCGTAAACGCTCATCGTGTCATAGATCACCGGGAACTGGAAAACCTGGGCGATGTTGCGCTTGTCCGGTGCCAGGTCCGTAACATCTGCATCGTTGAACAATATCCGCCCCTCGGACGGCACCAACAGCCCTGAGATGATGTTCAGAAGCGTCGACTTCCCGCAGCCCGAAGGCCCCAGCAGCGCATAGGCCCCGCCATCCTCCCACACATGGTCGATCTTCTTCAGCGCATAATCCTCGTCGCCCGAGGGGGTCGCGTCGTAACTGTGCCTGAGGTTCTGCAGAGTAATTCTTGCCATCGTTCACGCCACCAATGCGCCGTCTTCGGCGAAATACCGGCATTTGGCCGGGTCCATGTGGAAGGTATGCGGCTCGCCGACGCGGTAGGGATGCACCCCATGCGCCAGCGATACCCAGACGATCCCGCCAAGGTCGAAATGCGCTGAGGATTCCGAACCGGTCAGTTCGGTCACCAGAACCTTGCCCTGAAGCGCGACCGTGTCCCCGACTGCGGGCTGCGGCAGGATATTGCCCGGCCGGATCGCCACGGTATAGGCCCCGTCCGCAAGTCCGGCGGCTGCGCCGCTGAGCGGCCATGAAATGTCGCCCAGCAGCGCCTCCCCCCCACGCTTTTCGACCCCGGCCACGTTGATCGGCGGGTTCGAAAAGACCTGTGCCGCCGTCAGGTTCCGCGGGTTGCGGTATATCTCGGCGGTCGCGCCGAATTGCGCCACCGCGCCGTCCTGCATCAGGGCGGTCTTGCCGCCCAAAAGCAGCGCCTCTTCGGGCTCGGAGGTCGCGTAAACCACCACCGCCCCGCGCCCGGCGAGGATTTCGGGCAACTGGTCGCGCAGCTCCTCACGCAGCTTGTAATCCAGATTGGCCAGCGGCTCGTCGAGGAACACCGCCCGGCTCTGCTTGGCGATGGCGCGCGCTAGCGCCGTGCGCTGCTGCTGGCCGCCGGACAGTTCCTGCGGGCGGCGTTTCAGCATCGGTGTCAGTTGCAAGAGACGCGCCGCCTCTTCCACCCGGCCCTCGATCTCGGATTTCGCCATGCCCGCGACCTTCAGCGGCGAGGCGATATTGTCGAAGACCGACATATGCGGATAATTCACGAAAAACTGGTGCACGAGGCTGATATTGCGCTTCTGCGGGCTCAGCCGTGTGACGTCCTCGCCATCCATCAGCACCTGCCCGGAAGCCACCGGATCAAGCCCGGCCATCAGCTTGATCAGCGAGGTCTTGCCAGCACCTGTCTCGCCCAGCAGCACATTGAAATGCCCGGTCTCCAGCGTCAGCGATGTCGGTTTGATATGGGTGACCGCGCCCACCTGCTTGGTCACGTCTTTCAGCTCAATGATCATTAAGGCGTCATCCTCTGCGCCGATCCCCACCGGATCGAGCCCGGCCCGTCAGGCCATCAAGGGACCGGGGCCACATCAGGCCCCGGAAGGGCCGGACCGGGTGAACCGGTCCGGCGTTTCGCTCAGTTTTCGGCCCAGCGGGAAACGAGCTCATCGTAGTTGATAGTCTCGCCCTGGGGCTTCTCGTTGTCCAGCGGCGGTTTCGCCCCGCCATTGGCGTACCAGTACTCGGCATCGCGCTCTTCGTTCAGACGCGGGCCGCAACCGCCATAGACATTGGCTGCTTCGTCGGCTGCCTGCATGCGGGCCATGGTGATATCCATCTCCTCGGCCAGACGGTCCATCGCTTCCTGCGGAGTGAAGGCCCCGGAGTTCACGTCACCGATCTGCTGCCACCAGATCTGGGCCAGCTTGGGATAATCCGGCACGTTGATGCCGGTCGGCGACCAGGCCACACGGTCGGGCGAGCGGTAGAACTCGACCAGACCACCCAGGAGAGGCGCGCGCTCGGTGAAGCTGTCATGGCGCACCGTGCTGTCGCGGATGAAGGTCAGCCCGACATGGGATTTCTTCACGTCGACGGTCTTGGACACGGCGAACTGGGCATAGAGCCAGGCCGCCTGGGCACGATCATCCGGGGTGGAGTTCAGGAAGGTCCAGGACCCCACATCCTGATAGCCGACCTTCTGGCCTTCTTCCCAATAGGGACCATGCGGGCTCGTTGCCATCCGCCAGAGCGGCACACCATCGGCATCGACGGTGTTGTTGCCGGCCGATTGCGGTGCCACCATGTCGGCAGTAAACGCAGTGTACCAGAAGATCTGCTGGGCCACGTTGCCCTGGGACAGAGCGGGCAGCGACTGGTAGAAGTCATAGGAGGCCGCGCCCGGAGGCGCGTATTTCCGCAGCCATTCGTCCCATTTGCGGATCGCATAGACCGCCGCCGGGCCGTTCGCGGCCCCGCCGCGCGACACGCTGGCACCGACCGGGTTGCAGGTCCCGGCTTCCATGCGGATACCCCATTCGTCGATCGGCACGCCGTTCGGCTCGCCTTTGGACCCAGCACCTGCCATCGACAGCCAGGCATCGGTCATCCGCCAGCCCAGATCGGGTGCGCGCTTGCCGTAGTCCATATGGCCGTAGATACGGGTGCCGTCGATTTCCTTGACGTCCTCCGAGAAGAATTCGGCGATATCCTCATAGGCCGACCAATTGACCGGAACCCCGAGATCGTAGCCGTATTTCTCCTTGAAGGCCGCCTGAAGGTCTTCGCGGTCGAACCAGTCCTTGCGGAACCAGTAGAGGTTGGCGAATTGCTGGTCGGGCAGCTGGTAGAGATCGCCATCCGGCCCGGTGGTGAACTGGGCGCCCATGAAGTCGTCCAGGTCGAGCCCGGGATTGGTCGTCGCCGCCCAGTCGCCCGCCATCTTGTCGGTCAGGTTATAGGCCAGCTGCAGCCGCGAATGGGTGCCGATCAGGTCGCTGTCGTTCACATACCCATCATAGAGGTTGCGCTTGGTCTGCATCTGCGTCTGCACGGCCTGCACCACTTCGCCCTCGCCGAGGATCTGGTGGTTGACCTTGATGCCGGTGATTTCCTCGAAGGCCTTGGTCAGCGTCTCGGATTCGTAGGAATGGGTCGGGATGCCTTCGGAGAGCACGTTGATCTCCATCCCCGCATAAGGCGCGGCGGCATCGATGAACCACTGCATTTCAGCCAGCTGTTCGTCGCGGGTCAGGACAGAGGGCTGAAACTCCTCATCCACCCATTTCTCGGCCGCGGCCATGTCCGCATGAGCCGCATTCGAGCCCGCAATCACGGCTGAGACCGCGACTGCGGAGAGAAGATACTTGCGCATCTCACTCCTCCCTTTGTTTTCGGTTCGGGGTTTATCTCCCCTGCTGAACTGCATAAACGAACATAACTGAAAGTCAAACGAATATTTTCACTGGATTGACCGGGGCTTGTGTCGTATAGCGGGCTGAAAAGGTGCCCAAGGGAGGGGTGCTATGGAGATCAGTGCCAGACAGGAGAAAATCCTTACGCTCTTGCGCAGCGAAGGCCGGGTCGAGACCGAGGATCTCGCCGAGCGCTTCGCCGTGACCAGCCAGACGATTCGCCGCGATCTCGGCGATCTCTGCGACCGGGGGCTGGCGGTGCGGACCCATGGCGGCGCCAAGCGACTGGCCTCGGTTGCGAATCGCGAATATCACGAAAGGCGGCGCGAACAGGCGACGGCGAAAGAGGCGATGGGTGCGGTTGCCGCCTCGCTGATCCCCGATAATTGCTCGCTGACCCTGAATATAGGCACCACCACCGAACAGGTCGCGGCCTCGCTGGCCGGGCATAAGGGCCTCGTGGTCTTGTCAAATAATATCAACATTATCAATACTCTGGTCGGCACATCCATGCGCGAGCTGATCCTCGTCGGCGGTGCGGTCCGGCCCTCTGACGGGGCCATTGTGGGCGAGGACGCGGTCGAGTTCATCTCGCGTTACAAGGTCGATTTCGCGGTGATCGGCGCCTCGGCGCTCGATCCCGACGGCGCGGTCCTGGATTTCGACAGCCGCGAGGTTTCGGTCGCCCGCGCGATCCTCAAGAATGCCCGCACCAGGATCCTCGTCTGCGACGCGACCAAGTTCGACCGTACCGCCCCGGTTCGTATCTGCGACATCGCCGATCTCGACTATATGGTCACTGACCAAACCCCGCCCCCGCCCTTCGCCGAGGCGGCACGGCTCGGCGGCACCGAAATCCTCGTCGCCGATCCCGCCCTCCTGCCGCCCCCCGTGCAGGTCTGACGATGGTCTACGACCTCTTCATCATCGGCGGCGGCATCAACGGCTGCGGCATCGCGCGCGACGCGGCAGGACGCGGGCTGACTGTCGGGCTGGCCGAGATGGACGACCTCGCCTCGGCCACCTCAAGCGCCTCGACCAAGCTTTTCCATGGGGGCCTGCGCTATCTCGAATATTTCGAATTCCGCCTGGTCCGCGAAGCGCTGATCGAGCGCGAGATCCTGCTCGCCGCGATGCCCCACATCGCCTGGCCGATGCGGTTCGTCCTGCCCTATCACCGCGACATGCGATTCGAGACCGCCACCCCGGCCTCGCGGCTTCTGGCCACGCTCATGCCCTGGATGCGCGGCCGACGCCCCGCCTGGCTGATTCGCCTCGGCCTGTTCCTTTACGACCATATGGGCGGGCGCAAGATCCTTCCCGCCACCGCCACGCTGGATTTGCGGACCGATCCAGCGGGCGCTCCCCTCCAGGACAAGTATCTGAAAGCCTTCGAATATTCCGACTGCTGGGTCCAGGATTCCCGCCTCGTGCTCCTGAACGCCCGCGACGCCGCCGCCAGAGGCGCCACCATCCTGACGCGCACGCGCGTTACCTCGGCCGTGCGCCGCGACGGGCTCTGGCGCATCACGATCGAAGCCGATGGCAAGACGCGCGAAGTCGAGGCCAGGGCCCTCGTCAACGCCGGCGGTCCATGGGTCGGCCGGATCATCCGCGACGCGATCGAGATCCGGAGCGACAAGAGAATCCGCCTGGTGCGCGGCAGCCATATCGTTACCAAACGCCTCTTTGACCACAACAAATGCTATTTCTTCCAGGGCACCGATGGCCGCATCATCTTCGCCATCCCCTATGAGGACGCGTTCACCCTCATCGGCACCACCGATATGGACCATAAGGACCCGGACACGCCCGCCACCTGCACCGAGGAGGAAAGACGCTACCTCCTCGATTTCGCTGCCCGCTATCTGAAGACCCCGGTTACCGAAGAGGACATCGTCTGGACCTATTCCGGCGTCCGTTCGCTTTATGACGACGGCGCGGCCTCGGCCACGGCGGCGACGCGCGATTACGTGCTCCAGCTCGACAATGCTGGCGCCCCGCTGCTCAACGTCTTCGGTGGCAAGATCACCACCTATCGAAAGCTCGCCGAAGCCGCCTTGCGCAAGCTCGCCCCCGGTCTCGGCAACACCAGCCCCGACTGGACCGCCGGTGTCCCGCTGCCCGGAGGCGACTTTCCGGTCGATGGCGTTGACGCCCAGATCACCGCCCTCCGCGCTGATTACCCCTTCCTGACCCGGGATTGGGCCCGTCGTCTGGTCCGCACCTATGGCACCGAAGCCTGCGACCTGCTCGGCGCGGCGCAAGAGGCCGCCGATCTCGGCGAAGCCTTTGGTGCCACGATCACGGCGCGGGAACTCGACTGGGCGATCGCCAAGGAATGGGTACAGACCGGCGAGGATTTCCTCTGGCGGCGCACCAAGCTGGGCCTGCGGCTCGATCCCGGCGAGATCGCCGCTATTGACCAGTATGTGCGCCAAAAATGTCAGGAAGACGAAAGAGCCGCCCCGCAGGCAGTCCCTTCCGTCCTCGGCGCGCCCTGAACCCGCTCCCGGCCCAACCATTCCGTAGGGCGGGGTTAACCCCGCCCTACCTTGGAGCAGCTACCAGATGTCACGCCAGATCGAACCGATCGGCGTTCATCACCTTGACCCAGGCCGCGACGAAGTCCTTCACGAACTTCTCCGCATTGTCGTCCTGCCCGTATACCTCGGCATAGGACCGCAGGATCGAGTTCGACCCGAAGACCAGGTCGACCCGCGTCGCCGTCCACTTCACCGCGCCCGACTTCCGGTCCCGGATCTCATAAAGCCCATCGCCCACCGGCACCCAGGCATTGGCCATATCGGTCAGGTTGACGAAGAAGTCGGTGGTCAGCGCGCCTTCGCGGTCGGTGAAGACCCCGTGCTTGGTGCCGCCATGATTGACCCCAAGCGCCCGCATCCCGCCGATCAGTACCGTCACCTCAGGGGCCGTCAGCCCCATCAGCTGAGCACGGTCCAGAAGCAGTTCCTCGGCACTCACCGCATAATCCTGCTTCTGCCAGTTGCGGAACCCGTCCGCCAGCGGCTCCAGCGCGGCAAAGCTGTCCGCATCGGTCATCGCGTCACTGGCATCGCCGCGCCCAGGTGCAAACGGCACCTCGATATCGACCCCGGCAGCCTTCGCCGCCTGTTCGACACCCAGAGACCCGGCCAGCACGATCACATCGGCCACGCTCGCCCCGGTCTCCGCCGCAATCGGCTCCAGCACCGCCAACATGCGGGCCAGCCGCTCCGGCTCGTTCCCGGCCCAATCTTTCTGCGGCGCCAGCCTGATCCGCGCCCCATTGGCCCCGCCCCGCATGTCCGAGCCGCGATAGGTCCGGGCACTGTCCCAGGCCGTCGCGATCATGTCGGCCTGAGAAAGCCCGCTCGCCGCGATCTTCGCCTTCACCGCAGCCACATCATACCCGGTCGGACCTGCCGGGATCGGATCCTGCCAGATCAGGTCCTCCTGCGGCACATCCGGCCCAAGATAGCGCACCTTCGGCCCCATATCGCGATGGGTCAGCTTGAACCAGGCGCGGGCGAACGTGTCGCGGAAATATTCCGGATCGGCGATGAATTTCTGGCAGATCGCATTATAGACCGGGTCCATCTTCATCGCCATATCGGCATCGGTCATGATCGGGTTGTGCCGCTGCGACGGGTCGGAGGCATCCACCGGACGGTCCGCTTCCTCGATGCTCACCGGCTCCCACTGCCAGGCCCCGGCGGGAGACTTCTTCAGCTCCCATTCATGCCCGAACAGCATGTCGAAATAGCCCATGTCGAAGACGGTCGGGTTCGAGGTCCACGCCCCCTCGATCCCCGACGTCACCGCCTGGCTCGCCAGTCCGCCCATATTGGGGTTCAGCCAGCCAAAGCCCTGCGCCTCGACGTCGCCGCCCTCGGGCTCGGCACCCAGAGCCGCCGCATCGCCATTGCCATGGGCCTTGCCGACCGAGTGCCCGCCAGCGGTCAGCGCCGCGGTTTCCTCATCATTCATCGCCATCCGCGCAAAGGTCTCGCGCACCTGCGCCGCCGTCTTCAGCGGATCGGGCTGGCCGTTGACGCCTTCGGGGTTCACATAGATCAGCCCCATCTGCACCGCCGCCAGCGGGTTTTCCATCGTCGCGGGGTTCTCGACACTGTCGTAGCGGCCGTCGCTCGGGGCCAGCCATTCCTTCTCGGCGCCCCAGTAGATATCGGTCTCAGGCGCCCAGATATCGGGCCGCCCGAAAGCGAAGCCGAAGGTCTTCAGCCCCATCGTCTCATAGGCCATGTTCCCGGCCAGGATCATCAGATCGGCCCAGCTGATCTTGTTGCCGTATTTCTTCTTGATCGGCCATAACAGCCGCCGTGCCTTGTCCAGATTGCCGTTATCCGGCCACGAATTCAATGGCGCGAACCGCTGGTTCCCGGTCCCGCCGCCGCCGCGCCCGTCGGCCAGACGGTAGGTCCCTGCCGCGTGCCAGGCCATGCGGATCATCAGCCCGCCATAATGGCCCCAGTCGGCCGGCCACCAGTCCTGACTGTCGGTCATCAGCGCCTTGAGATCGGCCTTCAGCCCCTCGACATCCAGCGACTTGACCGCCTCGCGATAGTCAAAATCCGGTCCCATCGGATCGGACTTGGTATCATGCTGATGCAGGATATTCAGGTTAAGCCCCTTCGGCCACCAATCGGTGACCGTGGTCCCGGTTTCGGTCATTCCGCCATGCATGACCGGGCATTTGCCCGGCGTATCGTTACCGTCCATGATCTGTCTCCCTTAGTTGCGCGTCGCGCAAGACCTGCTGAAAATCTGGGGTGTCCAAACTGGTACTCGGGCCCGCTTCCGCGAATCCCATACCCCCGAAACACACCGCCTTATAGCACCCGCTTAGAATAATTATAAGTTGTATTTTCTAATCACTTTGATAATCTATGGTTATGAAGTCTCTCACCCTCAAACACCTTCGCTATTTCAATGCCCTCGCCCGACATCGCCATTTCAGTCGCGCCGCCGAGGCCTGCGCCATCTCGCAACCGGCCCTGTCGGTCCAGATGAAGGAACTCGAAGCCCTTTTCGGCGCCCCCCTCATCGAACGCAGCGCCCGCGAAATCCGTCTCAGCGCCCTCGGCGACGACCTCGTCAGCCGCGCCCGCGACATCCTCCGCGCCGTCGACGAACTCGAAGACCTCGCCCGCACCGCCACCGGCCCCCTGTCGGGCCGCCTCCGCCTCGGCGTGATCCCCACCGTCGCCCCCTACCTGCTGCCGGACCTCATCAAGCACCTCGGGGCGCTCTACCCCGACCTTGACATCCTCCCGCGCGAGACCGTCACCCAGACCCTGATCCGAGACCTTGTTGATGGCCGCCTCGACACCGCCCTCGTCGCCCTCCCGGTCTCGGAACCGGCGCTGGCCGAAGCCCCGCTCTTCGAGGAGGAATTCATGCTCGTCCGCCCCGCTGCCGACGCCGCCAAACCGGTCCCCCGCCCCGAGGCCTTGCGCGAAATGCGGCTGCTCCTCCTCGAAGAGGGCCACTGTTTCCGCGACCAGGCGATATCCTTCTGCAACCTGCCGACCAAGCCGCCCCGCGACCTGATGGAGGGCAGTTCCCTCTCGACACTGGTCCAGATGGTGGGGGCCGGCATCGGCGTTACCCTGATCCCCGAAATGGCCGTCTCCATCGAAAGCAGCGCTGCCGACGTCTCGGTCGCCCGCCTGCCCGAGCCGCGCCCCAAACGTCGGATCGGCATGGTCTGGCGCAAGTCGAGCCCACTGGCCGACCGGATCAGCCTGATTGCCGAGGCGGTGCGGGCGGTCGGAAAAAGACACAAGTCCTCAGCGTAGGGCGAGGTTCACCCGCCTCCCTCAAATCTCCCCAAAGCAGGGCGGGGTGAACCCCGCCCTACGCGAGGATAACCCCAGGGTTCATGATCCCCAGAGGGTCCAGAGCCGCCTTCACTGCCCGCATCGCTGACAGCTTGCCCGGATCACCATAGCGTTCCAGATCGCCGGTCTTCAGCCGCCCGATCCCGTGTTCCGCGCTCATTGAGCCGCCGAAACGGTCGACTACGTCATGCACGCAGACCTTCACAGCGTCGCGGATCGCCAGATACTCCGCCTTGCTCCGCCCCTTCGCGGGAAAGGCGTTGAAATGCAGATTTCCGTCGCCGAGATGCCCGAAGGCATTGATCCTGAGGCTCGAGTCGAGTCCGGCCAGCGCGGTGCGGGCCGTGTCGATGAACGCTGGTACCTGGCTCACGGGCACCGAGATATCGTGGGACGAGACCGAGCCGATGCGCCGGTTCGCCTCGGGGATCGTCTCGCGGATCGCCCAGAAATCCGCCGCTTGGGCTATGTTCTGCGCAATAAGCGCGTCCGTCGCCACCCCGTTCTCCAACGCGTCGGCCAGAACCATCTCGAACATCTCGCGCAGGGGCGGCCCCTCACCCGAGGAGACCTCGGCCAGTACGATCCAGTCGGGCAAGGGCGCGAAGGGGCGCTGGACCTTCAGCCCGGTCTCGTCCAGAAAGTCCAGCCCGACGCCCGAGATCAGCTCGAAGGCCGAGATCAGTTCGCCGAACCGGTCCCGCATCCGCTGGAACAGCGCCAGCGCCGCCGCCGGATCAGGGACCACGACAAATCCGGTCTCGCGTTGCCGCGGCCTCGGGAACAGCTTCAGCGAGGCCGCGGTGATGATCCCCAGCGTCCCTTCGGAGCCCACCAGCAGGTTGCGGATATCATAGCCGGTATTGTCCTTCCTCAACCGCTTCAGACCGCTCACCACCGAGCCGTCCGGCAGCACCGCCTCGACCCCAAGACAAAGATCCCGCGCATTCCCATAGCGCAGCACCCCGACCCCGCCGGCATTGGTCGCGAGGTTCCCGCCGATCCGGCACGACCCCTCCGCCGCCAGAGACAGGGGAAACAGCCGGTCGGCCGCCTCAGCCGCCTTCTGCAAATCAGCGAGGATCACCCCGGCCTCGACGATGGCCACGTAATCCTCGGCATTGACCTCGCGAACCTTGTCCAGCCGCTCGACCGAGACCATCAGCGGCAGGACCTCGCCCTGATACGTCTGCCCGCCAACCAGCCCGGTCCCGCCCGCATAGGGCACGATCCCGACACGCGCCTCGGCGCAGGCCTTCACGATGTCGGAAACCTCCTCCACCGACCGGGGTCGCGCCAAAGCCGCCGCCTCGCCCCGGAACCGCCCGCGCGGTTCCTCGCGGTAGGCGTCCGGGACCTCCGAGACTACACCCGGCAGGCGCGAAGACAGGCCGGAGACAAACTCCGGCGACGCAGGGTTCAGGCGGTTCAAGGCAGGACGTTGGGGGTGTTGACCACGTAGCGCGGCATCAGCACGCGGACAGTGGGCTGGCGTGGCAGGTCTCGAAGCGACACGATGGTGGACACCTCCCCCTCATTGATGATCTCGAACTCGTCCGCCATGCCGGCGAGGAACTCCGAGAGGGTATAGTCGCCGAACCAGTGCATCGGCAAGACCAGCTGCGCCTTGACCCGTTTCAGCACCCGGATCATGTCCGGCAGCGGCAGGGTCATGCCGCCATCGACCGGCGCCATCACCACATCCAGACGCCCCATCGCCGCATATTGGCTTTCGGACGGCTCGTGATGGAGATGCCCCAGATGACCGATGCAGAGGCCCGCCATCTCGAAGATGAAAATCGAATTGCCATGTGCCTCGCGCCCATAGGCCGAACGGATATCGGTGGGCACATTCCGGATCAGCACCTCATCGCCCAGTTCCAGCCGGTGCTCGGCCGGGTTCACGCCGTCGCCCCAACCCTCAAGCACATGGGGGATGGCCGGATCGGGGCTGGGGGTCCAGTGGCTGGAATGGGCGTGGTTCATGGTCACCACATCCGGGACCACCCCGGGGCCGACATAGCCGGTATAGTCGGTGGCGATCGAGAGGCCCGAGGCGGTCTCGATCAGGTAGGTCGAATGACCGATATAGTTCAGCCGGACCTCGTCGCGCTCCAGTCCCTGCCCGAGGCTGGCGTAATGCAGATCGGGATGGGCATTGGCGAGTGCGATGCAATGGCTTTGCAGATTGGCCGCCAGCGCAGCGGCGGGCAGCACAGCCGCGAGCCCGATCAGAGACAACAGTCGCATCATTCTCCCCTCCTGCCTTGCACTGGCTCCAGCCTAGCACGAAGGCCGCCCCTGTCACTTCACAGCCCCGTTTGCAGTTGCGGCCCTGACCCCACCGGCCCGATCAGTTTCGGTGCGCGCATCCGCGCCGCCCGAAACCTCCGCCATATCGCCCGGGGCCCAGGGCCAATCAGGTTTCGGTCAAGACCCCCCGCAATTCAATCCAGATCAGCGGTTGCCGGAACAACGATCAGGCCCGCGAGGCGGGGCGTTGCCCGCGGGTTTGCCTACGACACTCAAAGATGGAAATGGCCCTGCCCCTCGGGCGGTGAATGGCTAGAGCAAAACCGGATCAGATTGAAACAATCTGATCCTGGGATTTTTCTCAAGCCTACGTCTCTGGAGCAAAATTCTTTTTCAGACCGATTCAGTCTGAAACGATTTTGGTTTAGATCAGGCGGGAACCGGCTCGGCCAATCCGGCCTGCTCCAGAGCGCCGATACCAGTCGCTTTCACTGCTTCCAAATGCCGTTCATCATCCCCGTAGATGTCGCGGGCGACATCTACGGTCAATTGCTCAGGCACCCCGTCGAACACCACCCGCCCGTCGCGCAGCCCGATCACCCGGTCGCAATATTTCCGGGCGATATCGACCGCACGGAGGCTGCAGATCACCAGCCTCCCGTCCTCGTCATGGATGCGCCTGAGGGTATCCATCACGATCCCAGCATTCGTCGGATCGAGCGAGGCAATCGGTGCGTCAGCCAGGATCACCTTGGGGTCCTGCATCAGGGCCCGCGCGATGGCGACTCTTCGCTGCAGGCCCTCGGGCAAGGCCTCGGTGCGTTTGGGTGCGTATTCGGCGTTGCCCAGCCGGTCGAGAATGTCGATGGCGCGGCGGAGATCGTCATGGGGAAAGATGTTCAAAAAGCACCTGAGCGTCGAGAACCGGTTCGGCGCGCCGAAAGCCACGTTCGAGGCGACATCGAGACGCGGCACGAGATTGAGCTGCCGGCAGATCATCGCACACAGGGTTTGCCAGCGGTGGGCCTCGGCACCGCAGAAATTCGCCACATCCTGCCCCTCGAATGCGATCACGCCTTCCGAAGCATCGGTCTGCCGGTTGATCATCCGCAGAAGCGTCGATTTGCCGGCGCCGGAGAGGCCGATGATTCCGACCATACGGGGCCGGTCGAAGTCGATATTGACATTATCTATGGCGACGCTGCCGCCGAAGCGTTTCGTCAGCTCTGATACCTTGAGAACCATTCCCGAACCCTGCCCATGTCGGGCTCCGATCTAGAGATGCCGGATATCGGATGCGTGTCAGTTCGATGATGGTTATGTGAAACCAACCGGGATCCTGAGGGGCCCTCTGTTTGCCGAAGCGGCAGGCGACCGAACACCTTGAATCCATACAGATCCGTGCGCTTCAGAAACCGTGTCTTGGAAATGGTGGAGCCAAGGGGAGTCGAACCCCTGACCTCTTGCATGCCATGCAAGCGCTCTCCCAACTGAGCTATGGCCCCTTTCAGGTCTGCCGGGTTCTAGGGCGCTCTGCCCGGCAGATCAAGTGGTTTCTTGCGCTCAGCTGTCGTCTTCGTCCGAGCCGACATCGGCAATGGAATCGAGATCGACCGTGTCGTCGTCATCGTCTTCCAGTAGCTCGTCATCGACATCGGCGTCATCGTCATCGTCGTCGAGAACCACATCGTCATCGACCAGATCATCCTCGGCCTTCGGCGCGGCCTCTTCCTTGGCCTTGGACGCCGCGGGAGACTTCGATTTGGGTGCCGTGAGGCTTTCCAGATCGAAGATAGCGCCGCAGGATGGGCAGGTCATCGGATCGTTCTGCAGGTCGTAAAAGCGGACCGAACATTTTGGGCAAATGCGCTTTACGCCCCATTCTTCCTTGGGCATCGGGTACTCCTGCCTCGGATTTGCTGAATTTCGTGGCCTCCTGCCACGGGCGGTAACCTTTGTCAAAGACTTTGGTGAAAAACTGCACACGTTTAACGAGAGTCGGTCGCGTTTATTTCGCAACTGCAAAAAAACCTTGCCGACAGGAGGGAAGCTGAATAGCTTCGGTATTAAGCCGAGCAGTAATAACAGGTAAATGGCACATTGCTATATCACGCCTATGAAATGACCCATGCCGCCGTCGCGCCCCTGCGCCAGGTGGCCCGTATGGGGCACGAGGCGCTGACCAGCCCGATGAACCCGTTTTCGGATTTCATCGGCGCGCGGACCTCGGCGGCCGCGCTTGAAATGTTCATCAACGCCACGCGCCGCTATGTGAAGCCGGAATTCGGCATCGAGACAGTCGAGATCGCCGGCAGGACTGTGAAGATCACCGAAGAGGTGGTGCTCGAAAAGCCCTTCTGCAACCTTCTGCATTTCCGCAAGAACAGCAAGGCCGCCGCCGTAGCCAAACAGCCCAAGGTGCTTATGGTCGCCCCCCTGTCGGGGCATTACGCGACTCTGCTGCGCGGCACGGTCAGGGCGATGCTGCCCGAGCATGATGTCTATATCACCGACTGGGTGGATGCCCGCGACGTGCCGGTCTCGGACGGGGCCTTCGATCTGGACGATTATACCGATTACGTGATCGAAATGGTGCGGCTGCTCGGCAAGGACGGCGAGCGGGCTTCGGTCATGGCGGTTTGCCAGCCCGGGGTGCCGGTGATGGTCGCGGCGTCGCTGATGGCAGAGGACGGCGACCCGCGCCGGCCTTCCTCGGTGACGCTGATGGGCTCGCCGATCAACACCGCGCGCAATCCCAAACAGCCGAACACGCTGGCGACCTCGCGGCCCCTGGGCTGGTTCGAAAACAATGTCGTCGTGCATGTACCCTGGCCGAACAAGGGATTCCTGCGACGGGTCTATCCAGGGTTCTTGCAGCTGTCCGGCTTCATGACGATGAATCTCGACCGGCATGTGGATGCGCATATGTCGCAGTTTCGGCATTTGATCCAGGGCGACGGAGACAGCGCGGCGGCGCACCGGAAATTCTACGACGAGTATATGGCCGTCATGGACCTGACGGCGGAATTCTATCTCCAGACCATCGAGCGGGTGTTCCAGAAACGGCTTCTGGCCCAGGGCACCTATGTCTACCGCGATCGTCTGGTGAAACCTGAGAAGATCACGGACATCGCGTTCCTCACCATCGAGGGCGAGAAGGACGACATCACCGGGTTGGGCCAGACCGGGGCGGCGCATGACCTGCTCCTGAACCTGCCCAACAAGAAGAAACAGCATTTCGTGGCGGAAAAGGTCGGCCATTACGGCGTCTTCAACGGATCGCGCTGGCGCAAGTCGATCCAGCCTCAGGTGCGCGACTTCATCGCCAGGCACCGAACCAGGGCCCGGTAAGCCATGCGCGGGCTTGCGCCCCTTCGCATCGGGTCGCCACCGGTCGAGATCCTGCTGAAACCCGACCGCCGCGCCCGCAGGTTGGTCCTTCGTGTCTCTTCGGTCACCGGCAAGGCGACGCTGACGGTGCCGCCAGGCCTGTCGCGCCGCGAGGCGGAGCGTTTCGTCGCCGGGCAAGAGGGCTGGCTGAAGGAAAAGCTCGCATCCCTATCGCCGCCGATCCTGCCGGCGCTTGGTGGCCTTGTGCCGATCGAGGGCGAGATGGTGCGTCTGGAGGCGGCGCGGCGCGGGATCACCCGGGACGGTGACAGGCTGTCGCTGGGCGGCGCGCCTCAGGCCGTGCCCGCGCGGCTGAAGGCCTATCTGCAGATGCTGGCGCGCGACCGGCTTGTCGAGGCGTCGGGGAGATATGCAGCCGCTCTGGGCCGGACCCATGGACGGATCACGCTCAGAGACACCCGCTCGCGCTGGGGGTCGTGTTCCGAGGACGGTAACCTGATGTTTTCCTGGCGCCTGATCATGGCACCGCCGGAGGTGCTGGACTATGTCGCCGCCCATGAGGCGGCCCATCTGGTCGAGATGAACCATTCGCCGGAATTCTGGAAGCTGGTGGCCCGGTTGCGACCGGACTATGTCGGTTCCAGGGACTGGCTGCGGGCACATGGCACCGGGCTGCACCGGTACCGGTTCCAGGCCTCCTGAACCGGAGGCCAGCCCCGGGGCGCCCCGCTTTCTTCGAAAGAAAGCGGCCGAAATCTTCCAAAGATTTCGGTGCTTTACGGGATACTCAGCACCAAGGTCCCTGCGTGAATCGCGAAGCATCGCCCCCTACACACCGTGCCCCGGCTGCCCCTGCTCCAGCGTCCGTTCCGCCGCCAGCTTCTTCTGGTAGCCCCCCTGTACGATCTCGACCATGAACAGCACGAAGATCGAGAAATAGAAGGTGGTCTTGGCCATCGGCTCGACCGCGAACCCAAAGAGCTTCAGATGCGCCAGATGCCCGCCCTCGCCCAGGAGCACCACGCCGACGATCAGCAGGACGAATAGTCCAAGCACCTCGTACATGCGGTTCTTCTTCAGGAACTCTGTCACCCCATCGGCCAGGAGCAGCATGGCCACGCCTGACAGGATTATGGCGATGGCAAGGATCGGGAAGACCTCGGTGATCGCCAGGGCAGACAGGATCGAATCGAAAGAGAAGATCAGGTTCATGAAGACGATCAACGCCACGACCTGGGTCGCCGACTTGGAGCCCGTCTTGCCGTCGATGGCCTTGTTCAGATGCTCGATCGACAGCATGTGGTGGATCTCTTTCACCGCCGTATACATGATGAAGACCCCGCCGAAGAGGAAGACGATGACGGCGAAATTGAAGTCGCCCTCGATAATGCCGGGGAGATGGACCGAGAAGAACGGCGCCTGCAGGGCTGCGATCAGCTGGATCATGGTGAACAGGAGCACAATCCGGAGCGCGATGGCGATCAGGATACCCCAGCGGCGGACCTTGGCCTGGCTGTCGGCCGGGGCGCGCTGCGACTCGATGGAGATATAGAGCAGGTTGTCGAAGCCGAGCACCGCCTGCAGGAAGATCAGCATCGCAAGATCGCCGAGATTGGCGAGGGTGAAGAGGTCGGCCATGTCGTTGCGCTCCCGTCTGAATTGGCGTGGCGATTTGTAGGGAAATCAGCCGTTATTGTCTGTAGTTAAGGCCGATTTACCGGGAAATTGTCATATGGGGACCAGAAAAATTTGTTGCAAAAGCGTGATTCGCGTTATGCTTTCGCCACGAAGTTACGGCCTGATGAACTACTGCATGACCTGCGGGGGGGTAATACTCAAGGACGCGACTGCGCAGAAACCGGTGCGCGTTGCACCGGTAAGTATTTGAAGGACTTGCAGAAATGCCTAAAGGAACCGTGAAGTGGTTCAACACTGACAAGGGATACGGGTTCATTCAGCCCGAGGATGGGGGAAGCGACGTCTTTGTCCATATCACCGCGGTTCAGGCCGCCGGTCTGACCTCACTCGCCGACAATCAGCCGATCGAATTCGAGCTGGTCGATGGCCGCAATGGGCGAAAAAGCGCGGGCGAACTGAAGGTGAGCTGACGCGGGCGCGTTGATTTCAGAACGGTAAAACGCCCCGGCCCTGCGGGGCGTTTTATTTGGGAGCCGCGGTTGTCCACGGGAGCCGGGGCAAGGTGCCGCTCAGAAACGCAGCCGCCGATAGAGCGTCGGATCGAATTCGCAGGCAAAACCGTCGCCATCGGGGTCGAGATTGTAGCGATCCTCCTGCGGCCCGCCATTGGCCAGGAACTGGCGCTGGGCATCCTCGGCCGCGTCGAAACGGCGGCAAACGCTGGCCGATTGCGAGCGCGAGCGGAACACGTCGCGCTTGTAGATCTTGTCCCCAACGGCATGGGTGGTGGTGCGCGCGAAGCGCACCACATTTGCGTTTGCGTTGGTATTCACCTGCGGCGCCTCTTCTGGATTGATGACCACCAATTGCTGGCGCGCCGCCTCGCGGCGGCGGGCGGCCTCTTCGCGTTCGACCTTCTGCTGTTCCAGCGTGGTCAGGGCGAGGTTGATCTCCTGCGCGTTCGGATCAATGCCGATGCCGGTGGGGGAGCTTCCCGCGGGCGGCGGAGCGGCGGGGGCGGTTCCGGCGAGGGTCTGTTCGACGTCGCGGACCAGCGGATCGGCCACGGGCTGTGTCGCCTGTGCAACAGATGGCGGCGGGGCCGAAGCCGGCGGCGGCACGATCACTTGCGACGGTGAACGCTGGACGGGCGGCAGATCGACGGGATCGAAAGGGCCACGGCCTCCGGCGGGCTCGGACGAGCAACCGGCGAGAGTTGCGGCAATCAACGGCAATATCATGCGGTACATGGGTCTGGGTGCCTCGGGTCTTCTTGTCGTTTTGCCGGACTTTACCACCATTTTTCCGCTTTTGCAGTAAAACCGGCGGCATTTTCCAAAGAATAGGCAATGTTTAGCATATCCGCCTCACCCCAAGGCTGCCCGATGATCTGCAGTCCCAGCGGCAGACCCTGCGCATCGCGCCCCGTCGGAACCGAAACGCCGGGAAGACCGGCCAGGTTCACCGTAACGGTGAAGACGTCGTTGAGATACATCTTGATCGGGTCGGCATCGGCCAACTCGCCGATCCCGAAGGCGGCCGACGGCGTCGCCGGGGTCAAGATGGCATCGATCCCTTCGGCGAACACCGTCTCGAAATCGCGCTTGATCAGCGTCCGCACCCGCTGCGCCCGTTTGTAATAGGCGTCATAGAAGCCCGCCGACAGCACATAGGCGCCGATCATCACCCGGCGCTTGACCTCGGCCCCGAAGCCTTCGGCCCGGCTGCGCTCGTACATCTCGGTGATCCCCTCGCCCGCCGCGATCTTCGCCCGGTGCCCGTAGCGGACCCCGTCGTAACGGGCGAGGTTGGAAGAGGCCTCGGCAGGCGCGATCACGTAATAGGCCGGCAGGGCGTATTTCGTGTGCGGCAACGAGATATCGACCAGTTCCGCCCCGGCATCGCGCAGCATCTCGGCCCCTTGCTGCCAGAGCTTCTCGATCTCCGCGGGCATACCGTCGACCCGGTACTCCTTTGGAATGCCGATCTTCCTGCCGCGGATATCGCCGGTCAGCGCCGCCTCGAAATCCGGTACGGGGATATCGGCCGAGGTGCTGTCCTTCGGGTCATGCCCGGACATGGCCTCCAGCATGATCGCCGCATCGCGCACCGACTTGGTCATCGGCCCGGCCTGATCCAGCGACGAGGCAAAGGCGATGATGCCCCAGCGCGACACGCGGCCATAGGTCGGCTTGACCCCGACAATGCCGGTAAAGGCCGCAGGCTGGCGGATCGACCCACCGGTATCGGTGCCGGTCGCCGCCAGGCACAGATCGGCCGAGACCGCCGAGGCCGAGCCGCCCGAGGACCCGCCCGGGGTCAGATCGGCATTCGACCCACCCCCACGCCGCCAGGGGCTGATGGCGGGACCGTAGCAGGAAGTCTCGTTCGACGAGCCCATGGCGAACTCGTCCATGTTGAGCTTGCCGAGCATCACCGCGCCGGCATCCCAAAGCCGGGTCGTCACGGTGCTTTCATAAGGCGGCCGGAAATCCTCAAGAATGCCCGAGGCGGCCTGGGCGGGCACGCCCTCGGTGCAGAACAGATCCTTGATGCCAAGCGGCACGCCCTCCAGGGCCCGGGCATCACCCGCGGCAATCCGCCTGTCGGATGCGGCCGCCATGGCCAGCGCCCGTTCCGGCGTTTCGCAGACAAAGGCGTTGAGTGCCCGCGCCGCCTCGATATTGGCGATATACGCCTCGGCGAGTTCGCTTGCAGAAAAGGACTTGCCGGCAAGACCGTCGCGGATCCCGGCGATGGTCAGGGTTGTCAGGTCGCTCATACCCGGCGCACCCTGCCGTCGATGCGAGACGCCGGTTCGCTGGACGCGCTCATTCGACCACCTTGGGAACGACAAAGAAGCTGTCGTCGTGAGTCGGTGCGTTGGCGACAACATCGTCCGCCCGATCGCCCTCGGTGACCCGATCGCCGCGCATTTTCATCGACATGGCAATCACCGACGTCATCGGCTCGACGCCTTCGATATCGACCTCGTTGAGCTGCTCGACGAAGGCGAGGATCGCGTTCAAATCGGTCTGCAACGCCTCCGCCTCGGCGTCACTCACCCCGATCCGCGCAAGATGGGCGACGTGCTTGAC
>JBNKVT010000049.1:0-37163 GCA_050299335.1 Paracoccaceae bacterium
AGCGCAAATCCCGCGCCGCAAGGTCTTCACGCGTCACATTCACCGTCATTCCCGCCTCCATGTTGCTCAACGCCATAGAGTCAGACTTCCTGCCCAGTGGGAATCCCTAAAAGGAGTCAATGAATTCTGCGGCTGGTATAATCGCCGAACCGGAGCGGCTCACATCAAATTGGCTCCGCGTTGAGGATGTGCCGGACCACATCAACTTCTATGAGCCGTCAGGAGCTACCGATGACCAGAGTGTCAAACGAGCGCTGGCGACCTCTCCGTTCCCGGTCTCTGAGCAGGGCAGGGGTTTTCTCACCTTCGCAACGGGGCCCGAGGTAGAGAGCGCGTTGTCCGACGTCGGGCGGTTCAAACTTGGACCTGTCACGTTTCTGTGCCGCTCCAAGTGCTCGTTCAGGCCACTTTCCTTTCGAAGGCGACCGGGCTTTTCCAGCCCAGAGCTGAGTGTCGCCGTCGCGGATTGTACAAGCCATTGATGTACTGGAAGATGGCCATTTCAGCCTCCTCTGCTCAGGCCACCATTGAGTCCCAGTTTCGACAGGGAGGGAATCCCAGAAATCGAGTCAGGTCGTCGGGCGGTTGGTATCACAAGGATGGAATCACGACGCAACAAACCACGCAATCGCTTCCCACACAGGTCTCAACCCCTCATCAATACAAAAAACCAACAAAATCAGCCCAAATCCCGATTTTGCACATGTGCAAAACCCGGTGCCGGCGACGTCGGCACCCGCAGCCGTGGAGCCTTCGGGGATCTAGGACTGGCGCGGGACCAGGGGGCATTCGACCTTCAGCTGGTCCCGGCGACCGTTGATGCCGCCGACGATGTCCAGCAGCAACTCGGCTGCGACCCGGCCCATATCCAGATGCGGCAGGATCAGCGTCGTCAGCGGCGGGCGCATGTATTGGGCGATCTCGCGGTCGTCGAATCCGACCACCGAAACGTCCTGAGGTATCCGCAGCCCCAGTTCCTTCAGCGCCTCGTAGCAGCCTGTCGCCATCAGGTCGTTGGCGCAGAAGATCCCGTCCGGCGGTTCCGGCAGCGCCATCAGCGCCCGCGTCTGCTCATACCCGGCCGAAGGCTCCCAGTTGCCGGGCCGGATCAGTTCGTCGCGGATCGCCATGTCGTGGCTTGCCAGCGCCTGGCGGTAGCCGTTCAGCCTGTCATGGGAGGCGTCGATTTCGGCCTGACCGTTGATATAAGCAATCCGCTTGCAGCCCTGGCGGATCAAATGCTCGGTCGCCTCGCGTCCACCCACCGTGTCACCCGGCAGCACCGAGGCGATCCGGCGCTCCTCGTCATAGCAGTTCAAAAGCACCGTCGGCGTGTTCATAAGCAAGGGCGGCGGGGTGATCCGCCGGGTCAGGATCGTGCCGTAAATGATGCCCATCGGTGCCAAGGCGCCATAGCTCGCCGCCACCTGCTCGATCTCGAAGCTGCGGGCAACGTTCAGCCCGACCTCGACCCCGGTCTCGGTCGCCTTTTCGCGAATTCCCTCGTAGCCCAGCGTCATCCAGGGGTCCGAGGCCAGTTCGTCGACCAGGAACAGGATCATCCGCGCTGTGTCGGTCGAGGTCGCCGGCGGCCGCCGGTCGAGCTTGTAGCCCAGTATCTGCGCCGCGTTCTGCACCCGCTCGCGCGTCGTCTCGGAAAACCGCGCCGAGGGACTGTCATTGAGAATCAGCGACACCGTTGCCTGCGACACCCCGGCCTTGGCGGCCACATCGTTCATCGTTGGTCTGGGTCTCGGCTTGGCTTCCATAACAACTCTTCTATGACGGCCCGGAAGCCACGCAACTCACTGCCGCGATGGATTATCACAGGTTTTTCCCACAATTATAGGAAATTCCCCCACGCGACCCGCGCCGTTCCGGCACCCTTGTCGGGCAAAAACCGACTCGATTCCGCCCCTTTTATGTTAATTGCCATTGATCGTGCTAAAGAATCAATAATATTAATGAACATGGCCGCAGGCGATTCTGCGGGCACCAGTAACGAAGAGCCGGAAAACCCGGCGCAGGGAGGATAATATGAAACTCAAGACGACCTTCATGGCCGCATCCGTGGCACTGACCGCCGCGATGGGCGCGCAGGCCCAGGACAAGCCGACGCTGGTCTTCGTGGTCAACGCAGCGTCCGACTTCTGGAAACTTGCCGAAGCGGGCGTCAAAGCGGCCCAGGCCGAACTGCCGGATTACGAAACCCAGTTCCGCTATCCCGCTCAGGGCACCGCGGCGGCTCAGAACGCGCTGATGGACGACCTCGTCGCCGCCGGGGCGGATTCGATCATGATCTCGTCGGCGGACCCGAAGAACTCCATCGACGCCTTCAACCGGATCGCCGGGCAGGTGCCGCTGTTCACCACCGATTCCGACGCACCTCAGTCCGACCGCATCGCCTATCTCGGCTCGTCGAACACGCTGGCCGGTGAACAGGCAGGCGAAGTCGCGGTCCAGGCGCTGCCCGATGGCGGCAAATGCATGGGCTTTGTCGGCTTCCTCGGTGCGGACAACGCCATCGAGCGGATCGACGGTTTCCGCGCTGCCGTTGAGGGCTCCGGCGTCGAACTCGTGGATGTCCGCGGCGACGATGTCGATTTCGCCCGTGCGCGCGCCAATGTCGACGACGTGCTCGCGGCGATGCCCGAGATCAACTGCATGGTGGGGTTCTATTCCTATAACCCGCCGAAGATCTACGAAGCCCTGCAGGCCGCCGGCAAGTTGGGCGAAATCACCGTCATCGCCTTTGACGAGGACCCGATCACGCTCGGCGCCGTTCGCGAGGGCAGCTTCGCCGGGACCGTCGTGCAGGATCCCTATCAGTGGGGCTATCAGGGCATGCACCTGATGGCGAAATTCCTCGAAGGCGACAAGTCGGACGTGCCGGATGATGGTCTGATCATCGTCCCGACCAAGATCATCGACCAGTCGAATGTCGATGACTTCGAAGCCGAGCTGAAAGCCCGCATCGCCGGCAACTAAGCGGTTCTCCCACCCGCAGATCGGCAGCTGCCCGGGGGTCTTCCCCCCGGGCGGTGCGAATTGAGGCGGAAGGCGCGAGATCTGGTGCAATTCCGGTCGAAACAGAGTAGCCTTTCGCGGCCCCGATACCGCCAGACCCGGGCAGGTGGGGCCAACCGGACCGGACAAGAATGACATGAACCGACCAGGCATCGAACTCACCCTCAGCGGCGTGACCAAGGTCTATCCCGGCGCGATTGCGCTTGAAGAC
Organism: Paracoccaceae bacterium; assembly: GCA_050299335.1. Taxonomy (GTDB): domain Bacteria; phylum Pseudomonadota; class Alphaproteobacteria; order Rhodobacterales; family Rhodobacteraceae; genus JBNKVT01. Next base: position 3,239 of record JBNKVT010000049.1, read on the forward strand.
GTCTCGATGTCGATCCGGGGCGGCGAGGTCGTCGGGCTGATCGGCGAGAACGGGGCGGGGAAATCCACCCTGATGAAGACCCTCGGCGGCACCATCACGCCCGAGGAAGGCACCATTCTCGTCGATGGTTCGCATATCACCGATATGACCCCGTCGCGGGCCGCCGAGCTTGGCATTGCCTTCGTCCATCAGGAACTCAACCCGTTCGACAATCTCGACGTTGCCGCAAACGTCCTTCTGGGCCGCGAATTGCGCAAGGGCCCCCTCAGGTTCCTCGACCGCAAGGCCATGGCGGCGCAGGTGCAGCCGATCCTCGATCTCCTCGGTGCCCGTTTCAAACCGAACGATCCGGCGGCCAACCTGTCGCTGGCCGACCAGCAGTTGCTGGAAATCGCCCGCGCCCTGTCGATGAACGCCCGGCTCGTCATCCTCGACGAGCCGACCTCCAGCCTGACCATAGCCGAGACCAACCAGCTTTTGGACGTCATCCGCCAGCTCCGCGACGACGGCGTCGCCGTCCTGTTCATCACCCACCGCCTGCACGAGATCGAGGCGGTGGCCGACCGGGTCATCTGCCTCCGCGACGGCCGCAATGCCGGGGAACTCCCCCGCGAGCAGATCGAAAAGGACCGCATGGTCCGGATGATGATCGGCCGCGACATCTCCCGTTTCTACGACCGACACGCCCATGAACCCGGGCCTGCCGCCCTCGAACTCCGGGCGCTCAGGACGACGGCCTACCCGAATGTCGAGGTCAGCCTCACCCTTCACAAGGGCGAGATCCTCGGGCTGGCGGGGCTGGTCGGGGCCGGTCGCACCGAACTGGCCCGCGCCATTTTCGGCATCGACCCGGTGCTGGGCGGTGAGATCCTCATTGGCGAAACGGCCCTCAGCGGCCACACGGCCAAGGAGGCCATCGCCGCCGGGGTCTCGCTGGTCCCCGAAGACCGCAAGGGGCAGGGGCTGCTGCTGGATTTCGGCATCGACCACAATATCTCGCTGCCCGGTCTCGAACGAATGACCTCGACCATCTTCGTCAACCTCGCCGCCGAACGCGCGCTCGCCGAGACCTCGAAGAAACGCCTCGGCATCAAGGCCAGCGACATGCGCCGCGCGGCGGCGGAACTGTCAGGCGGCAACCAGCAAAAGGTCGTGCTGGCGAAATGGCTGGAAATGCAGCCCTCGGTCTTCATCTTCGACGAACCGACGCGCGGCATCGATGTCGGAGCGAAATCAGAAGTCTACGGCCTGATGCAGGACCTCGCCGACAAGGGCGGCGCGGTGCTGATGATCTCGTCGGACATGGAAGAAGTGATCGGCGTCGCCGACAGGGTCGCGGTGATGTGCCGGGGCCGGATTGCCGGAATGGTGGAACGAGCAGACATGACGGAGGAAAACATCCTCCGGCTTGCGGTGGAGTAAGGGGAAGACATGCACAAGAAGGATATCGGACTGGCCCTGCTGGTTCTCACCGTCGGCGCCGTGGTGGCCCTGATCAACCCGCGCTTCCTGTCGCCGATCAACCTCGCGAACACCGCCAACCTGATCGGTCTCTTTGGCCTCTTCTCCATCGCCGAGGCCTTTGTCATCGTCACCGCCGGGATCGAGCTGTCGGTGGGCTCGGTCATCGCCCTTCTCGGGGTGGTCTTCATCGACCTGATCGTCGTCCAGGGCGTGCCCTGGCCGCTGGCGATCGTCATCGTCCTCGTTTTTGGCGCGGCCTTCGGTTTCATCCATGGCTGGCTGGTCACCAAGCTCAAACTGCAACCCTTCGTCGTCACCCTCTGCGGCCTCTTGATCTATCGCGGCATCGCCCGGTTCTATACCGAGGACGGCACGGCAGGGTTCTCGTTCGGCGACGAGTTCCCGATGCTGGAATTCCTCGTCTCCGGCCGCACCGCCGGCATCCCGCATTCGGTCTTTGCCTTCACGGTCGTGGCGATCTGCGCCTGGTTCCTGCTGCACCGCACCGTCTTCGGCCGCCACCTCTTCGCCGTCGGCAAGAACGAGGAGGCCGCCCGCTTCGCCGGGATCAACACCAAGCGCGTCATCGTCCTGGCCTACGTGATCTGCATGGTCCTCACCGGCCTCTCGGCGATCTTCTTCGCCATGTATACGCGGTCGGTCCACCCGGCCTCCCACGGCAATTTCTACGAGCTCTACGGCATCGCAGCAGCCGTCCTCGGCGGCTTCTCCCTGCGCGGCGGCGAGGGCTCGATCATCGGCGTGGTCTTAGGCGTGATCCTGCTGCAGGAGCTGCAGAACCTCGTCAACCTCCTCGGCATCCCGTCCTCGCTGAACTTCGCCGTCATGGGCTCGGTGATCCTGATCGGGGTGATCGCCGACACCCAGTTCGCCCGCCTCCGCGATGCAAGGCGGCAGGCCGGGACCCTGACGGCGCTGAAGGCGTCCGAGAAGGACGCGGCGGCGGAAGGATGAGGGTGGTGTTCACGGTGAAATGGGGTGTATGCCGCTGATATCGCTGAAGAACAGGATGCCAAGCGAAAGTTAACCCCCACACCGCACCGCTGCCGCGAGTCGTAGGATGGGTGCTCTGCACCCATCGCCCTTCCCAATCCACCGACCCCTCCCAAAACAACACGACATTTGCATATTTCAGCGCCCCCGATAGAGTTCCTCCATCCGAAAACCACAAGCGCCGGGTGGGTTCTTTCCACCCATCTCTTTGACAAAAAGGTATTTCAATGAACAAACCATCCAGCCACTTCATGCGGCCAACCCCAAGCTGCGCGAGCAGATCAAGGCCGGGGTGTTTCCGGTGCGGCTGAAGGCCGACGAGTGGGCGAGCGGAGAGATCAACTGTCTTTTTGACGGTGAGCCGCCCAGCGCCACCGATCCGAGCCGGACAGCGAACGCCCCGACCCGCGACGGCACGGCCTCGGTGATCGCCAATTTCAAGCAGGTGGTGAAGGACGGATACCTCCGCCTGCATCCGCTGGTCACCCGGCTGGTTGACAAGGAGGCGCTGGAGATGATGGGGGCGAAGAAGGTGGGGGACGCGGGCTGATGGCTTGGTTTATTTCAATTCGCGAAGGGTCACATCCGATGTGCCATTTTGAAGATGGCGCGGAGAAAATATACTTAACCGGATTTGTGGGGGGTGATCAAATTGTCGACTCTCAGGATTTGCCGACGCGAGGTGTCGCGGAGGATACCAAGCCACTCAGGACCGATGCCTTTTACGTGAATACAGCTAGCTCCGGAAGGGCGGTTGTAGTCAGCGAAAAATTCAGGAGCACGATCGAGCTTCTGGAACCAAGTACGCACCAGTTCTTTCCTGTAATAATGAAAAACAGCAAGGGCGAACCTTTGCCTGATGAATTTCATATTATGAGGGTAAGGAAAGCATTTCCATGCATACTTTTCAGCAAATCAAATTGTCAACCAGTAGGCCGAATAAAGGCAGGGCCATTAGAGGGTTCGCCCTATTATTTCTGTGAAGACGAAGGTGCTGTTCTGAGCAAGAAATCCATTGAGAATTGTCATTTGTGGAGTTCCACAATTATTTCTCCGGGTTCGTGTTTTATCTCGGATGAACTGATGGTCGCATTTAAAAAAGCAAAGATTTCAGGTCTTAGAGCGCACTTGGCAGTAGAGCTTGACGAAGAGTGGACGGCCTCAAACGAGGTCCCGGAATATCTTGCATGGTTGGACACCAAGCCAGAACTGCAACCAGAGCACGAAAAATATTTGCGTGGCATGAGATAACTGGAGGCAAATGAATGGCTTTTAGCTAGCGTAGGATGGGTGCTCCGCACCCATCACCCCTCGAAAATTCACCCATCGTTAACTATTTTATCCAACAAATTCAACGAAGTTTCCGTTTTTGCACGCGTGCAAACCCGTCTCACCAAAAGCGTAGGGCGGGGTTGACCCCGCCCTACCTCAACTTCGGCTGAAGCCCGACCCGTCAGCTCGTCCGCATATCCCGGAACCGGTCGAAGGCCACTGCGATGATGATGAAGGTGCCGATGAACATCCCCTGCCAGAAGGTCGAGATGCCGAGAAGGATCAGCGAGTTGCGGATCACCTCGATCAGGAGCGCCCCGACCACCGCCCCGGCGACGTTGCCCTCGCCGCCAGCCAGGTTGGCCCCCCCGATCACCGCCGCCGCGATCACCGTCAGTTCCATTGCCTGGCCGAGATTGGTCGTGACCGAGCCCAGCCACCCGGCCATCAGGATCCCCGCGATCCCGGCGGTGAAGGCCGAGAACATGTAGATCGATACCTTCTGCCGCTTCACCGGAATACCTGTCAGGGTCGCGGCACTCTCGCTGCCGCCAATGGCGAACAGGTGCTGCCCCCAGCGGGTCCAGCGGAAGACGAAGGACATGGTGATCCCGAGGAACCCCAGCGCATAAAGCGGATGCGGCAGGCCCGCCGTCGAGCCGCCGCCGATCCAGAGCAGGAGGTCGTGGTCCGGCCCGAACTCCCAGATCATCTTGTTGTTCGACAGCACCATCGCCGCCGACCGCGCCGCCGACAGCATTCCCAATGTGACAACGAAGGCCGGCATCCCCGCATAGGCGATCAGCACGCCGTTGATCGTTCCGACCGCAAGGGCTGCCGCAAGGGCTGCAAGGGCCCCCATCCAGAAGGGCCAGCCGGCGGCCATGACCACGGAAATGGTCATCGCCGACAAGACAACGGTCGAGCCCACCGACAGGTCGATCCCGCCCGAGGCAATCACCGCCGTCATGCCGATGGCGATGATGGCGACGAAGGCGAAGTTGCGGGCGACATTGAAGAGGTTGCGCTCGGTCGCGAAGGCGTCGGTCATGAAGGTCAGCGCCAGACAGGCCAGCACGGCGGCGGAAAAAACCCAGAATACCTGGTGCGCGAACAGGCGCGAAAGCCAGGTCCGGTGCTGCGACTGGGCAATGACATCGTCAAGGGTGGTCATCAATCTTACTCCTTTACGCCGCTTCCAACGCACCGGTAATCAGACCGGTCACTTCCTCGGGCGACGAAAGCGCCGCCTCCTTATGCGCCACCAGCTGGCCGCGTCTGAGCACAGCGATACTGTCGGCCACCGCGAACACGTCCGGCATCCTGTGGCTGATGAGAATCACCGAGATCCCGTGATCCCTGAGCCGCCTGATCAGGTCCAGCACCTCTGCCACCTGCCGGACCGAGATTGCCGCCGTCGGTTCGTCCATCAGCACGATCTTCGGTTCGGACAGCAGCGTGCGGGCAATTGCCACCGCCTGGCGCTGACCGCCCGACATCTTGCGGACAAGGTCGCGGGGGCGCGTCTCGGATTTCAGCTGCTTGAACAGTTCGGCCGAGCGCGCGTTCATCTGCCGGTAGTCGATATAGCGGATCGGCCCCAGCGAGACGACCGGCTCGCGCCCCAGATACACGTTCGACGCCGCGGACAGATTGTCACACAAGGCAAGGTCCTGATAGACCACCTCGATCCCGCCCCGCTGCGCGTCGATGGGCTTGTGAAATTCCACCGGCTGGTCGTCGATCCTGATCTCGCCATGGCTCGGCCGGAAATTCCCCGCCACCACCTTGACCAGCGTTGATTTACCCGCGCCATTGTCGCCCATCAGACCCAGAACCTCGCCGGGTGCGATTTCCAGCGACACGTCGCTCAGTGCCTGAATGGCCCCGAAATTCTTCGAGATGCCGCTAAGCTTCAGCCTTGACATCCATCCTCCCTCTCAGGCGCCATGACCGGCGCTCTACTCTGCATACTATGACCCCAAAATCAGGGGCCGATCCACCCTAAAGGCGCACATCCATACTTGACCAATTAATATTAGTAAATAATATCTTTTCCGCAAAGAGTGTGGGGAGTCCATGAAACTGCTGCTGACAGGAGCGACCGGGAAAGTCGGGCAGAATTTCCTGCCCCGGTTCCTCGCGTCAGAACGCTTCGCGGACTGGTCGGTGGTCGCGCTCTGCAACAACCGGACGATCCCAGAATCGGCACGCGTCCAGGTGGTCAAGGGCTCGCTCGCCGATGCCGCGACCCTGAAAACCGCGCTCAATGGTGTCAGCCACGTCCTGCATATGGCAGCGGTCAAGGAAAGCCCCGACATGGCCATCGATGTGGCGGTCAAGGGCATGTTCCTGATGCTGGAGGAATTCCGCGTCTCGCCGACCGCGACGCAATTCATTCTCATCGGCGGCGACTGTTCGGTCGGCCATATCTTCCACGATTATGACGGTCCGGTCACCGAGGCCTCGCCTCGCCGCGCCTATCCGGGCTGCTATGCGCTGACCAAGGTGCTCGAAGAGGTGATGCTGGAGCAATACGGGATCCAGTACGGGCTGAACGGCTGTATCCTCCGCGCGCCCTGGATCATGGAAAAGGACGATTTCCGCTATGCGCTCAGTTTCGGCCCCGACCAGTTCGGCGGCCCGCTCTGGCCCGAGCTGATCGGCGAGGAGGCAACCCGCCGTCACGCCGAAGCCGGTGCCGTGCCCTTGATGCGCGATGCGACCGGGGAGCCGCTGAAGCGCAATTTCGTTCATGTCAGCGATCTCGTCGGCGCCATCCTCGCCGCGCTCGACAACCCGAAGGCCGAGGGCGAGATGTTCAATATCAGCATGACCGAACCGATGGATTACGGCGAGGCCGCCGCCATCATCAACCGCAAATACGGGGCACCGGTGGCCGAGATCGCCACGCCCTATCATTCCAACCGGCTGGACAATTCCAAGGCGCGCGCGCAACTTGGGTGGACGCCGGTGATTGACCTTGAGGCGCTTATCGAGCAAGCATGGGCCTATCAGCGGGGGTCCGAAGACCCGCGTAAAATCTGGTATCCGGGATAGTGGGCCACAGAGCCGCCGGGACCGAACACACCTTAGGGAGGTAAGACTTTGAAACGTAAACTGATGCTTCTGACTGGCGCGGCTGCCATGGCAGTTTCGGCGGGGGCCACGCTGGCCCAGGACAAGCAGACCCTGGCCATCGTGGTCAAGGGCCTCGACAACCCGTTCTTCGAGCAGATCAATCTCGGCTGCCAAGAGTGGATGGCCAACAACCCCGACAGCGAGTACGAATGTCTCTATACCGGCCCGGCCTCTTCGGCGGACGAAGCCGGCGAGGTGCAGATCGTCGATGACCTCCTGACCAAGGGTGTCGCCGCGATCGCCATTTCGCCGTCGAACGCACCGGCCATGGCCAACCGCGTTCGTGAAATCGCGCCCGACGTGCCGGTGATGACGGTCGATGCCGACTTCCTGGCCGAAGACCGCGACATCCGGGCCACCTATCTCGGCACCGACAACTACCTGATGGGCGTCAAGATGGCCGAAGAAGCCATGAAGCTGAAGCCCGAGGGCGGTTCCGTCTGCCTGCAGCTCGGCAACGTGGCGGCTGACAACATCAATGCCCGTGCGCAGGGTTTCCGCGACACCGCGGGCGGTGCCGAAGGCATTGACCGTCTGGCTGGCGAAAACGGCTGGTCCGAGATCGAAGGCTGCCCGGTCTTCACCAATGACCAGGCCGACCTTGCCAACCAGCAGATGTCGGATGTCTTCATCGCCAATCCCGATCTGGACGCCTTCATCCTCGTCGGCGGCTGGGCCCAGTTCGCCCCGCAGGCCTATGCGCAGGTGACCGACCAGGTGATGGACAAGCTGGAATCCCAGGAGCTGATCATCATCGCCGGCGACACGCTGCCGCCGCAGACCAAGGCCTTCCGCGAAGGCCGGTCCCACGCCCAGGTCGGCCAGCGCCCCTTCGAGATGGGCCTGAAATCACCTGACGTGATGATCCAGCTGATCAATGGCGAAGATGTCGCCGACCCGCTCTATACCGGGCTCGATGTCTGCAACCAGGACGATCCGGGCTTCTGCGCGGATAACTGATCGCGCAACGTCTATGTAATGCCGGAAAGGGCGGGCCAGTCGGTCCGCCCTTTCTGTAATCGGATCGAGGCCGATCCACAATATCCCGTAGGGTGCGTGCTCCGCACGCACCATCCGCCTTGGGGACCGGGAAGCCAGCGCGTATTTCCTTGGGGAATGGTGCGTGAAATCACGCACCCTACGGGCTCACCGGACAACCTGTGCGCGGCCCGTTACCGTCTGACGAAGGTCATGTAATGGGCCACCCGCCCTTCGCGCAGGGCCTTGGCCTCGTAACGGGTGCGGTGCCAGTCGGACCAGGGGGTCCGCCAGTCTTCCGGCCCTTCCGCTTCCCAGGTGAAGTCCTCCCTGGCCAGCATCTGCTCCAGCGTCTGGCGCACATAGTCGCCGATATCGGTGGCGACATGAAAGCGCGCGCCGGAGGTCAGAAGCGCGGCCAGCGGGTCGAGATGCTCGGGTGTGACGAAGCGCCGGTTGTGGTGGCGGGTCTTCGGCCAGGGATCGGGATAGAGCAGGAAGGCCCGCGAGACCGAGGCCGGGGGCAGCACGTCGAACAGATCGCGGGCGTCGCCGGGATGCAGGCGGATGTTCCCAAGGCCCGCCTCGGCGATTCGCGGGACCAGGGCCGCGACGCCGTTGATATAGGGCTCGCAGCCGATGAAATCCGTGTCGGGATTGTCCTTCGCCAGCGCCAGAAGGTGCTCGCCCGACCCGAAGCCGATTTCCAGCCAGAGCGGTGCGTTCCGGGCAAAGAGCGCCATCACGTCAACCGGCACACGGTCCGGATTTTCGGCGATTTCGACCCCCGGCACCTTCAGCCCCGGCAGGGTGTTTTCCATATGCGCCACCTGCCCCTTGCGGAGCTTCTTGCCAAAGCGGCGGCCGTGGAAATTGCGCCATGCGCCCTTGGGAGAGGTCTCGGGATCGGTCATCGGGACGGTCAGCCTTGTCTGCGGGTTCGGACCACGCAGATACCAAAAAGCGCCAGTGCTGCAAGCACCGATGGCCAGTCGCCGGTCCTTGAATAGAGGGTGGGCGGCAGGGCTGAGGGGAGGAGGGCGTCGAGATAGCCTTCCTCGTTCAGCGGCAGCGACGCGGTGATCCGACCCATCGGATCGATCATCGCCGAAATGCCGGTATTGGCCGAACGTGCCACCGGCAGGCCGAACTCGATGGCGCGCAGGCGGGTCTGGGCGAGATGCTGATAGGGGCCGGAAAAGGCGCCGAACCAGGCATCGTTGGTCAGGTGGACCAGCCATTCGGGGCGCTGTGCCTGGCGGATCTCGCCGGGGAAGATCATCTCGTAACAGATCAGCGGGATGAAGGGCGGGGCGGGGGTGGTGTCGATCCGCGCCGGGCCGGAGCCGGGGGAGAACCCATTGAGCGACTGACCGGCGAGGCTGGTGATGCCGAATTGCCGGAAGAAGTCGGAAAATGGGATGTATTCGCCGAAGGGGACAAGATGGTGCTTGTCGTATGCGGCGAGGACCGCGCCGTCCGGTCCGAGAACGGCGAGGGAGTTGTACCAGCGGCGGGCTTCGTCGACGCGGCGGATGCCGAGGATGACTGTGGTCCCGGGGCCTGCAATCCCGGCGATATTGGCCTGCAGGTCGGGGCGGTCATGCATCAGGAACGGCACGGCGGCCTCTGGCCAGAGGGTGATGTCGGGGCGGGGGCCGCCGCCGGCGGCGGTGAGGCGGAGCTGGCGTTCATAGAAAACGGCGGCCATCTCGGGGCGCCACTTCTGGTCCTGCGGGGCGTTGGGCTGGATCAGGCGGACGAGAACCGGCGTGTCGCGCCGAGGTAGTTCAGCGTTCAACCTGTTCCAGCCAAAGGTCCATCCCGCGCCGACCAATACCACCGCCAACATGGCGGGAAGCGGACGCCGGAGGGCCAGCAGCCCGGCGGTGGCGAGGGTCAGGAGGGTCAGGCCATGGGCGCCGGTCAGGGAGGCGAGCTGGATCACCGAGGTCTCGGCCCAGGCATGCGAGATCATGGCCCAGGGAAAGCCGGTGAGGATTTGGGCGCGGAGGAACTCGGCCAAGGTCAGGGCGGCGGCAAGCGCCAGCGGAAGACCGGCGGCGAATCGCCGGGCAACCAGGGCGGCCCCCATCCAGAACAGCGCCAGTCCCACCGACATGAAGACCAGCGCGAAGGGCGCCATCCAGCCGTGGCGGGGGATGTCGATGAGGAACGGCTCGACGATCCAGTGCAGCGAGGTGGCGAAATAGCCGGTCCCGGCGACGAGGCCGATCCAGGCGGCGCGTCTCAGACCGGGGGCACGACCGAGGAGGATGCAGAGCAGCGGAAACCCGGCGAAGACCAGGACCGGCAGCGAAAACGGCGCCTGTCCCAGCGCCATCAGCACCCCGGACAGAAGGGCCAGTCCGGCAGCGGGCCAGCGGCGGTCGATTGCCAAAGGCACCCCTGTCCCCCCGGTCACACCCTATTCCGCCGCCTTGTCCAAGGGCTTGGCACCGTTGATCCGCACGCGCAGGCGCTTGACCATGCGGGGGTCGGCGTCGAGAATCTCGAATTCGTGGCCCTGCTCGTCGCGGATCACCTCGCCGCGCAGTGGCACCCGGCCGGTCAGCATGAAGACGAGACCGCCGAGCGTGTCGACCTCCTCGTCGAGCGTATCCGACAAAAGGTCCACCCCGGCGACCTTTTCGAATTCTTCCAGCGGGGCACGGGAGTTGCAGACATAGACGCCCGGGCCTTCCTCGACCCAGAGATCGCCCTCTTCGGCGTCGTGCTCGTCGGCGATCTCGCCGACGATTTCCTCCACCAGGTCCTCGATCGTCACCAGCCCGTCAACGCCGCCATATTCGTCGATAACGAGCGCCATGTGGATGCGCGCGCTTTGCATCTTCTGCAGCAGCACCCCGACGGACATCGATGGCGGCACATAGAGGAGGGGCCGCAAAAGCGTCTTGATATCAAAGGCATCGAGGTCGTGGCCGTTGAAGCCGTAGCGCAGGGCGAGGTCCTTGAGATGGACGAAGCCCAGGGGATTGTCGAGCGTGTCGGAATAGATCGGCAGCCGCGAATAGGTCGAGGACCGGAACGCCTCGACCGCGTCGGTCAGGGTGGCGCTGTCGGCAAGGGCAACGATATCGGCGCGCGGGACCGAGACATCGTCGATCCTCGTATCGCGCATGTTGCGGATATTGACCAGCATCTCGCGGGCGCCCCGGTTCGCGGCGGCCAGCTCGGACAGGGTGCCATGACCCCTTGGCGGCTGTTCCTCGTCTTCCTCGCGCCGGAACAGGCGCTGGAAGAGGCTGATAGACGGAGGTTCGCTACTGTCGGAAACACTGTCCGCGCCGTCATCCGAAGACGGATCGGGCTTGTCACTCATCGGTTTATTCCGCGTCATCATCGTTGTTGTCATTCGAATATGGGTTGCCGAGACCCAGTCTGGCAAGAGCTTTGATCTCCAGCCCTTCCATCAGCGTGGCATCGGTGTCGGTTTCGTGATCGTAGCCCAGAAGGTGTAACGTTGCGTGAACGAGCAGATGGGTGACATGGGCCTCAAGGTCAAGCCCCGCTGTTGCTGCTTCCTTGGCTGTGGTCTCAAAGGCGATGGCAATGTCGCCGAGAAAGCCCAAGGGCGGCTGGGCGGGTTGGCCGCCGGGGGTCGCGGGGGCGAGGTCGGTGGCGGGCCAGGACAGGACGTTGGTCGGCTGATCCTTGCCGCGGAAGCCCGCATTGAGTTCGCGGATGCGGGCGTCGCTGCAGGCGAGGAGGCTGATTTCGAAGTCGTCAGTCTCCAGTTCGAAGTCCGTCAGCACGGTCCGGGCAGCGCGGTCGGCGATTTGGTTGAGATTTAAATCATCCCACCGCGAATCCTCGCTGACGAGATCGACAAGCACCGGGATTTCAGGCGTCACTGTTTTCGTAAGCCTCGATGATCCGCGCCACCAGCTTGTGCCGGACGACGTCGCGGGAGGTGAACCGCGCGAAGCCGATGCCCTCGACATCGGCCAGTAGGCGTTCGGTCTCGACGAGGCCCGAAAGCTGGCCCTTGGGCAGGTCGATCTGGGTCATGTCGCCGGTCACCGCCATCCGCGAGCCCTCTCCGAGACGGGTCAGGAACATCTTCATCTGCATCGAAGTGGCGTTCTGCGCCTCGTCCAGCACCACATAGGCCCGCGACAGGGTCCGCCCGCGCATGAAGGCCAAGGGCGCGATTTCAATCTGTTTTTCCTCGATCAGACGCACCACCTGCTTCGACGGCAGGAAGTCGTTCAGGGCGTCGTAAAGCGGCTGCATGTAAGGATCGACCTTCTCCTTCATGTCGCCGGGAAGGAAGCCGAGCCGTTCCCCGGCCTCGACGGCGGGACGCGACAGGATGATGCGGTCGACATGGCCGTCGATGAACATCGACACGGCGACGGCGACGGCGAGATAGGTCTTGCCGGTGCCGGCGGGGCCGATGCCAAAGACCAGCTCGTTGGAATAGAGCGCCCGGACATAGGCCTTCTGGGCCGTGCTGCGCGGTTCGATCAGCTTCTTGCGGGTGCGGATCTCAACTGGTTCACCATTGAACATATCCGGCTGACTGGCCGGGTCGGCGGCGCTGTCCTCCTCGGCCCCCATGCGGATCGCGCCATCGATGACGCCGGTATCGACCGGCTTGCCCTGTTCGAGCCGCTGATAGAGATGGGTCAGGATCTCGGCGGCACGGGCGCGTTCTGCCTCGCCACCATGCAGAACCAGTTCGTTTCCGCGCCGGGCGATCATCAGCCCTAATCCCTGCTCGATCTGCGCGAGATTGCGGTCGAACTCGCCGCAAAGCTCGATCAGGAGGCGGTTATCGGGGAAACTCAGCCCGGTTTCGGGGGCGTCGCCATCGGAGGGGTCGGTGGCCGGGGTCGCCAGGTTCATTTCGTCAGGCATGGGGTGTGCTGCATGGACAAAAGCGTGCCGCAAGCCGGGGCGGGACGCAAGAAAAACATACGACCATCAGGCGAAAACCGCCTCTTCCCCGGCCAGTGAATTGGGACCGGCCTGCGAGATGCGAACCTCGACGATTTCACCGACGCGTGTGGGGTCGGCCTGAAGATGGACGGCCTGCAGCCACGGCGAACGGCCGACCATCTGGCCCGGCATTCGCCCTGGTTTCTCGATCAGGACCGGTATCGTGCGGCCGATCATGCTGTCCTGAAACGCGTGCTGATGTTCGGTCAGGAGCGCCTGAAGCCGTTGCAACCGCTCGGATTTCTCAGCCTCAGGCACCTCCGTCCTGTCGGCGGCGGGGGTGCCGGGGCGGGCGGAATACTTGAAGGAATAGGCCTGGGCGTAGCGGACCGATTCACAAAGTGCGAGGGTGGCCTCGAAATCCGCCTCCTCCTCGCCGGGGAAGCCGACGATGAAGTCGCCCGACATGGCGATGTCGGGCCGCGCGGCGCGGATACGGTCGATGAGGCGGAGATAACCCTCCGCCGTATGCCGCCGGTTCATCGCCTTCAGCACCTTGTCCGAGCCCGACTGTACCGGCAGATGCAGATAGGGCATCAGCTTATCCACATCGGCGAAGGCCGCGATCAGGTCGTCGGACATGTCGTTCGGATGCGAAGTGGTGAAGCGCAGCCGCTCGATGCCGTCGATCCGGGCCAGTTCGCGGATCAGACGGGCCAGCGACCAGTCGCTGTCGGCGCCGCGCCCGTGATAGGCGTTGACGTTCTGGCCGAGGAGGGTGATTTCGACCACGCCGCGTTCGGCAAGGTCGCGGGCTTCGGCCAGCAGACGCTCGGGCGGGCGCGAAACCTCGGCGCCGCGGGTATAGGGCACCACGCAGAAGGCGCAGAACTTGTCGCAGCCCTCCTGGACGGTCAGAAACGCCGTCGGGGCACGGCGCGCCTTGGGGCCGCGCGGCAGATGGTCGAACTTGTCCTCTTCCGGAAAGTCGGTATCGACGGCACGGGTGCCGCCCTTCGTCTTCGCCAGCATCTCGGGCAGGCGGTGATAAGCCTGGGGGCCGACGACGAGATCGACCATGGGCTGGCGGCGGATGATTTCCTCGCCCTCGGCCTGGGCGACGCAGCCGGCGACGCCGATCTTCAGATCGGGGCGGGCGGCTTTGAGATCGCGGTAGCGGCCCAGTTCCGAATAGACCTTTTCGGCGGCCTTCTCGCGGATATGACAGGTGTTCAGGAGGATCAGGTCGGCATCCTCTGGCCGGTCGGTCGCCATATAGCCGTCGGCCCCCAGAGCGTCGGGGCCGAGCGCGTCGGTCATCCTCTCGCTGTCATAGACATTCATCTGACAGCCATAGGTCTTGACGAAGAGCTTCTTCGGCGCGGGCATCGCGGTTCCTCAAATGCAAAACGCCCGGATTGCTCCGGGCGCTGGTCTCATACTGCAATCATGGCCGTCACGCAACGGCCATGGGCCGGTGTCAGCCTGCGGCGGCCTTCTTGGGCGCGGCCTTCTTGCGCGGGGCGGCTTTCTTCGGAGCGGCCTTTCTGGCCGGAGCCTTGGCGGCAGCGCTTGCAGTCTTCGGCTTGCGGCCCAGACCGATCTTCTTGGCCAGCTCCTGACGCTTGGCGGCGTAGTTCGGCGCGACCATCGGATAGTCCGAGGGCAGGCTCCACTTGGCGCGGTACTCGTCGGGGGTGAGCCCGTAGGCGGTCATCAGGTGCCGCTTGAGCATCTTCAGCTTCTTGCCGTCTTCGAGGCAGATGATGTGATCGGGCGTCACCGACTTCTTGACCGGAACGGCCGGGGTCAGATCCTGTTTCTTGTCATCCTCACCGGAGGCCAGGTCGCTGAGCTTGCCATAGACCGACTGGATCAGCTCGACCAGGTCGCTTTTTTCAACCGTATTGTTCGCCACATGGGACGAAACGATTTCGGAGGTGAGGGCGAGAAGTTCGCCTTTGTCAATCGCTTGTGCTTCGGACATTCGTTTACTTTCTGCTTCCAACTAGCTGATACAGCCTTCCCCGCCATAGCTGTACTTGGTGTTCATTCCGGCACTTTGAGATGCCATGTGATGTACATGTCAGTTATTTGGTTGACGGAGGGTTTACAAGTGCAAAATTAAAATACCCAGTACTAAGATGTTTCACGCGCGATTACTTGCCGAATCCAGACGGGCCGCCTTGGGGTCAGACGTTGCATTCGGGGCCGGAATGGCGGAATGTCCGCTCGGACAATCAGCCCCGGACAGAGAATTGCAGTATCAGACCCTCGACGGACTTTGCGAGAAACTCGCCAGCGGCAAGGCCAAGAGCCTGCCCCTGGCGGTGGTGTTCTCCGAGGACGGGTTTCTGGTGGCCGAGACCATCGAACATCTGCGGTCACAGGGTTTCGAGGAAATCGCGCTGATCGAATCGGCAGCTGTTTCGCATGACGAGACAGTGGTTTCGTCTGTCCACTGGGTCAATCTGTTTTTCCGCGGCAATGCCGAGGTCGCGGCGATACTTGATCACATCATCGAAACCAACCCGGGGCGGTGGATCTTCTGGTGTTATAATTGCGAGTTCCTGTTCTTCCCCCATTGCGAGACCCGGTCCATCGCCGATGTGGTGACCTTCATGGAGGAAGAACGCCGCGAATCGGTGGCGACGACGGCGGTGGACCTGTTCTCCGACGGTCTCCTGACCGGATCGGACGGCGATCCGCGCGCCGGGGCCAGGCTCGACATTTCGGGCTATTTCGGGCTGCAGCGCTATGACGGGCCCGAGCCGCTGGAGCGCCAGTATGACGTGATCGGCGGTCTGAAATGGCGCTTCGAGGAGCATATCCCCTGGGTGCAACGCCGGGTCGATCGGGTGAGCCTGTTCAAGGCGGCACCGGGGCTGGAGATGGATGCGGACGGGCTGTTCAACCTGCCGGAATACAACACGATCTGCTGTCCCTGGCACAATAACCTCACCATCGCGGTGGCCAGTTTCCGCACCGCGCGGGGGCTGGTGCACAATCCCGGCTCGCGCGCCGCGATCACAAGTTTCCACGCACCGCAATCCGCAGTTTTCGAGTGGAATTCGCAGCAGTTGCTTGAACTGGGGTTCATGGAACCCGGCCAGTGGTTCTGAAATGCGGGTTCCCGTAGGGCGGGGGTCACCCCGCCGCTCCGAAAAGGTAGGCGGGGTGAACCCCGCCCTACCGGCTCTCTCTTTGTCCGCACGGACTCGACTCCGCCCCAGTTCCCGCGCTAGGATGAGAACATAACGCGAACATCCATGCCATGCCCCATCGCCGCGCCCTGTCCCTCTGGTTTCCCCGCCTGCTCGCCGACCGCCTTCTGCGCCGCGAGCCGCAACTGGCGGGCCTGCCCTTCGTCATCGCCGCCGAGGAGCGGCAGATGCAGGTCATCGCCGGTCTCTCCGCCCCGGCCTCCGCCCAGGGGCTGAAACCCGGCATGGCGCTGTCGGAGGCCCGCGCGCTCTGCCCCGGGCTGATCTCGCGCGCCGCCGACCCGGCCGGGGCGGCGGCCTTCCTCGCCTCGCTCCGGCGCTGGGCGGGGCGGTTTTCGCCCTGGGTGGCCGAGGAAGGGGCCGATGCGCTGGTGCTCGATATCACCGGCTGCGCCCATCTCTTCGGCGGCGAGCCGGGGCTGGCGACCGAGATCCATGCCGATTGCGCCCGGCTCGGCCTGACGGTCCGGATCGGCATCGCCGATACGGTGGGGGCGGCCTGGGCCGTCGCCCGCTTCGCCGGGGCAGGGATCCAGGCGCGGCATTCGGGCGACGCCATCGACCAGGAGGCCCCGGCCACCCGGGCGCGCGCCGCGAAGCGCCGCAACTGGGAGCGCGGCGGCACTCCGCCCCTGCCGAAGCTCCCCGATGCCGCCGCGCCGCGCATCGTGCCGCCGGGGCGGTCGCGGGCAACGCTGGGACCGCTGCCGCTGACGGCGCTGCGGCTCGACGAGGACGCCGTTCAGGCACTCCTGCGCCTCGGCCTGAGACGGATCGAGGACCTCGCCACCCTGCCGCGCGCCGCCCTGGCCCGCCGCGCCGGGCCGGGGGTGGTGCGGCGTCTCGATCAGGCCTTCGGGGCCGAGCCCGAGCCGGTCTCGCCCGCCCGCCCGCCGCATCACTTCGCCGCGCGCATGAGCTTTCCCGAGCCGATCGGCCTCGAGACCGATATCCGCGCCGGGATCGACCGGCTGCTGGTGCCGCTCTGCGCCCGGCTGGAGACGGCCGGCAAGGGGGCGCGGACGCTGCGGCTGACGGCGGTACGGACCGACGGGGGCCGGCAGATCGTCGAGGTCAGCCTGGCGCGGCCCGCCCGCGACCCGGCAAGGATCGCGCCGCTCCTGGGAATGAGGATCGGTGATATCGAGGCCGGATTCGGGATCGACATGCTGAGGCTCGAAGCGGTGATTGTCGAGAAACTGGCCGCCCGCCAGCATAGCGGCCATGCCGAGGCGCAGGTGGCGGGCAGCGACGCGCTGGGCGAGTTGATCAGCCGCCTGGGCGTGCGGCTGGGGGTCGAGATGATCACCCGGCTCCACCCCGCCGACAGCCATATCCCCGAGAAATCCGCCACCATCCTGACCGCCGCCTATGCCGCTCCGGCCCCCGACTGGCCCGCCCCGACCCGCCCCCGCCCCATCCGCCTGTTCCCACCCGAACCGCTCTGGCCCGAGAAACCCGGACCCGTGACCGGGCCAGAAATTGGGCCAGAAATTGGGCCAGAATTTGGACCAGAAATTGGGCCAGAAACTGGGCCAGAAACTGGATCCGAAACGGGACCCGTAACCGGGGCAGGGACCGGCACCGCCCCACCGCCGCAGTTCCGGTGGCGCCGCCGCCGCCACCGGAGCGCCCTCGCCCTTGGCCCCGAGCGCCTGCTGCCCGAATGGTGGCTCGACGACCCGGCCTGGCGTTCCGGGCCGAGGGATTACTGGCGGATCGAGACCGAAGACGGCCTGCGCCTCTGGGCCTTCCGCGCCCTTGGCGGCGAGACGGGCGGCGGCTGGTTCGTGCAGGGGGAATTCGCATAGAGCAAAACCGGATCAGATTGAATCAATCTGATCCTGGGATTTTGCTCAAGCATTTGATTCTGGACCAAAATTCTTTTTCAGACTGATTCAGTCTGAAACGATTTTGGTCTAGGGTGTGCCGCGCCTGACCGGCTCCGGTCATCCGGAGGCAAGGTGCGTGAAATCACGCACCCTACGGACACGCCGCGGCGGGGTCAGCTCTTTTGGGTCAGCTCTTTTGGGTCGGGTCCATGATCTTGCGGTGCTCGTGCAGCGCGAACCGGTCGGTCATCCCGGCGATATAATCCGCGATCACCCGCGCCGCCCCCTCCCCCTCGCCGGCGAAATTGGCCTCCCGGCGCCATTCGTCGGGCAGAAGGCCGGTATCCTCCATGAAGACGTTGAAGAGGTCCGCAACCACGATCCCGGCCTTGCGCCGCATCCGCCGCACCTGCCAGTGCCGGTACATGTTGTCGAAGAAGAACTTGCGGATGATGTTGAGATCCTCCCAGAGCGGGCGCGAGAACCGGATCACCTGACTGCCCAGGTCGCGGATTTCCGCCGCCGAACCGGGCGTGGCGCGTTCGAGGATCTGAGCGCTTTCGCGCAGCACGTCCTCGACCATCACCCCGAATACCCGCCGCAAGGCCTCGTGCTGGCGGCGGTCGGCGGGTAGGTCGGGCCATTTGCGGTCCACGGCGATGAAACAGTCGCCGATCAGCGGCAGGTCGCGGATTTCCTCTTCCGAGAACAGCCCGGCGCGAAGCCCGTCCATCAGGTCGTGGTTGTTATAGGCGATGTCGTCGGACAGGGCGGCCACCTGGGCCTCGGCGCTGGCATGGGTGTAGAGTTCCAGGTCGTGCCGCGCCGTGTATTCGGCCAGCGCATAGGGCACCGCACCGGTCACCGGGCCGTTATGCTTGGCGATCCCCTCCAGCGTTTCCCAGCTCAGGTTCAGCCCGTCGAAATCCGCATAATGCCGTTCCAGCGAGGTCACGATCTTGATGGCCTGGGCATTGTGATCGAACCCGCCCCAGGGCGCCATCGCCTCGGCCAGCGCATCCTCGCCGGTATGCCCGAAGGGCGTATGCCCAAGATCATGGGCCAGCGCCACCGCCTCGGTCAGGTCCTCGTTGAGCCCAAGCGTCCGGGCGATGGTCCGCGCCACCTGCGCCACCTCGATCGTATGGGTCAGGCGGGTGCGGTAGTAGTCTCCCTCATGCTCGACAAAGACCTGGGTCTTGTGCTTGAGCCGCCGGAAGGCCGAGGAATGAATGATCCGGTCCCGGTCCCGCTGATAGGGCGAGCGGTGGGCGGAATCCTCTTCCGCATACAATCGCCCCCGGCATTCCCCTGCCGTGGTCGCATATCGGGCCAGCATGTCTTGCTCCGCTCTTGTTGTCTGCCTAAGGCGGGATTACATTGGGATACCTACACCATTGCGACCATAGGCAAAAGATGGACCTCACCGTTCCGCCGAAAGTCACCGACCGCGCCTTCCAGCGTCTCGCCGAGATCAATTCCGGCGGTGCGGCGCAGTGCCTGCGCGTGGCGGTCGAAGGCGGAGGCTGTTCGGGGTTTCAATACGATATCGCGCTGGAAGAGGCCGCCGCCGAGGACGATCTGGTGCTTGAGAAAGACGGCCAGAAAGTGCTGATCGACCCGGTCTCGCTGCCCTTCCTCGCCAATGCCGAGATCGATTTCTCCGCCGAACTGATCGGCGCGCGCTTCGTCATCAACAACCCGAACGCGACCTCCAGCTGCGGCTGCGGCACCTCCTTCTCGATCTGATGAAGATCGCCAGCTTCAACATCAACGGTATCCGGGCGCGTTTGCCGGCGGTGACCGACTGGCTGGAGGAAGCCGCCCCCGACGTGGTGATCCTGCAGGAAATCAAGTGCCTGGACGAGGCCTTCCCGCGCGAACATTTCGAGGACCTCGGCTACAATGTCGAAACCCACGGCCAGAAAAGCTTCAACGGCGTCGCCATCCTGTCGAAACTGCCGCTCGAGGATGTCACCCGTGGCCTCCCCGGCGACGACGAAGACGAACAGGCCCGCTGGATCGAAGCAACGGTGATAGGAGACCGCGCCATCCGCGTCTGCGGCCTGTACCTGCCCAACGGCAACCCCGCCCCGGGCCCGAAATACGACTACAAGCTCGCCTGGATGGAGCGCATGAAGGCGCGGGCTGCCGAGCTGATGGCGGCCGAGGAACCGGCCCTGATGTGCGGCGACTACAACATCATCCCGCAACCCGAAGACGCCGCCCGCCCCGATGCCTGGCGCGACGACGCCCTGTTCCTGCTCGACAGCCGCGACGCCTACCGCCGCATCCTCAACCTCGGCTTCACCGAGGCGCTCCGGACGGTGAACTCGGCCCCCGAGACCTACACCTTCTGGGACTTCCAGCGCGGCGCCTGGGAGCGCAATGACGGCATCCGCATCGACCACTTCCTCCTGACCCCGCAGGCGGCCGACCTGCTGGTTACCTGCGAAGTCGACGCCCATGTCAGGGGCCGCGAGAAGCCCTCGGATCATGTGCCGGTGTGGGTGGAACTGGCGGCTTGAGGCTCGCAGGTTAACGCATGAACTGTATCGTTGCATGATGCGTCATCATGTGATACACTCCTTGTGAAATGATCCGGTCCACATACGGCAAGGCCATCGAACGGCTGATCGGGGGTAAGATTCCGAAAGGCTTTCCGGCCGACCTGGTGCGGCGAGCCGAGCGGAAAATCGCGATCCTCGATGCTGCGCACGCGCTCGACGACCTTCGCGCGCCGCCCGGGAACCGGCTCGAAGCGCTGGGCGGCGACCGGCAGGGACAGCATTCGATCCGGATCAATGACCAGTGGCGGCTCTGTTTCGTCTGGCAGGACGGTGACGCCCATGACGTGGAAATTGTGGACTATCACTGAAGGGTGGTTGGCATGGTGAAACTGAAAAACCCGGTGCATCCCGGCGAGGTGCTGAAACATGATTTCCTCGACGAGCTCGGCATCACCCAAGCCGACCTCGCCCGCGCCTGCGGTCTCGACCGGCAGCGGATCGAGCGGGTGCTGAAGGGGCAGAGCGAGGTCTCCACCGACACCGCCCTGCGCCTGGCGCGCGCCCTGGGGACGACGCCGGAATTCTGGCTGAACCTGCAGACAAACTATAGTCTGAGCATGGGCGCCAACGACCCGGCCAAAGCCGCCGCGCTCGACGCTATCGAACCGATCCGGCAGGCGGGGTGACGCTCAGACGGTCACATCCTCCCCATAAACCCAGTCAAACCGCCCCAACAGCCTTTCCGGCATCACCCCCGACACCACCCGCATCCCCAGATGCAGCCCCTGCCGCAACACCGGCACCCGGAAGTGATACACCCCCGCATTCGCCGCCGATGCCCTCTGCACCCGCGTCGCCCTTGGCTTTCGCTTCGCCTCGTAGGCAGTCAGCGCAACAGGCTGAGCCTCGTGGTCCAGGCAGTCGGCCAGCACCCAGGCATCCTCCAGCGCCATCCCCGCCCCCTGGGCGAGGAAGGGCAGCATGGGGTGGCAGGCGTCTCCCAGCAGCGCCACGCGACCGTTCTGCCAGAGTGGAAGTTCGGGGTGGGTGAAGAGGCCCCAGAGGTGGCACTCCTCGACTGAGGTGGTCAGGGCGATCACCGGTTCGCACCAGCCGGTGAAGGCGGCACGCAGGGTTTCGGGGTTGGCGGGATGGCTCCAGCCTTCCTCGGTCCAGTCGCGGCGTTCCTCGACGGCGACGATGTTGCGCAAGGACCCGCCCCGCAGGGGATAGGTGACGAGGTGGCGGCCCGGGCCCATGAAAACGCAGGTGGCGGCGGGGAGGTCGGGAATACGCTCGGCGGGGACGGTGGCGCGCCAGGCGACCTGGCCGGTGAAGACCGGAGGCTCCCCGGAGAAAAGGCGCGAACGGGTGAGCGAGCGGATGCCGTCGGCGGCGACGAGGAGATCGGCGGAGATACGGTCGGGGCCGAGGCCGAGAGTGCCGTCCTCCGCGATATCGGTGACGTCGGAACCGAGGCGGATGTCGACACCCAGCCCCGTGGCGCGCGTCACCAGTGCTTCGACCAGGTCAGCGCGGTGGACTTGGTTGTAGGGTGCACCGTAACGGGCCTCGGCAATGTCACCCATCGGGACGCGGGCGACGAGGCGGCCTTGCCGGTAGTCGCGCAGCTCGACGGCATCAGGGCGCGAGGCAGAAGGCTCGACGCCGAGGGCGCGCAGGACCTTCGTGCCGTTGGGCCCGATCTGCAACCCGCCGCCGACCTCGCCCAGCACAGTTGCGCGCTCGAAGACCTGCACCGATGCGCCGCGCAGGGACAGGGCGACGGCAGCCGCAAGACCGCCGATACCTGCGCCAAGAATGGAGATGGATCGTCCCTCAAGTCCCATGCGCCAAGCCCTAACGCATTTCGTGTCTGACCGGCATCCCCAAATGCTGCGGGGTCATTTGCAAGCAGAAGTTCTGGTCGGGACTTGCCGGTCAGCGGCAGTTGATGGTGACGGTACTCGTCGAGGCCGTCCCGCCTGCGTTTCGCTTTCCAGGCCCCCGGTACCGATCCGGCGGATAGGGGCGGCCTATGGGATAGGGCCGGCGCTCGGGCCCGCAGATGGGCTGAATGATGACCAGCACACCCGAGGTGGTGACCTGCTCGTCATAATAGGTCACCCGGGCGGTACCGTCGGGCAGAATCACGTAATCCTTGATATAGGGATCGTAGACGGCGGTGCCCGAGGTGATCGGCGCGCCGGTCGTCACGATGGAGCCGCTGCGCTCGGTGGTGGTGACGCAGGCGGCGGCCAGAAGGCAGGCGATCAGGGGCAGCGGGCGGGGCATGGGGCTTCTCCCGGAGGGTCGGGGAAGGCTAGGGCCGCAAGGGCGCTCCGGTCAAGGAACGGAATTGCGAGCGGACGGTCAGCCCATTCCCCAGCCCCCGTCAAGAGCCGTCCGCGACCACCGGTCCCAGCGGCGGATGCCGGTTGACGTTCTTGTAAAGCAGATAGCGGAACGGCCCCGGCCCGGCGGCGATGCAGGCCTGGGGGCAGAAGGCGCGGAGCCACATGAAATCCCCGGCCTCGACCTCGACCCAGTCGCGGTTCAGCTTGTAGGCCGCCTTGCCCTCCAGCACATAGAGCCCGTGCTCCATGACATGGGTCTCCATGAAGGGGATGGTGCCGCCGGGCTGAAAGGTGACGATGGTGACGGCCATGTCATGGCGCAGATCGGCCGGATCGACAAAGCGCGTCGTCGCCCAGCAGCCGCCGGTGTCCGGCATCGGGTCGGGCGGCGTGTCCTGATCGCGCGCGACCTGAGACGGCGGCGGGGCCATCCCCGGCACCGGTTCGTAAAGCTTCCGGATCCAGTGGAACCCGGCGGGCTCGGCGCCCCGGTTGCGGATCGACCAGGCCATGCCGGGCGGGATATAGGCATGGCTGCCCGGTTCCAGCATATGGGTCGTGCCGTCCAGTGCCAGTTCGACCCGCCCGGCGGTGACGAACAGCGCCGCCTCTGCCCTTGGGTCCGGTTCGGGCGTGTCGCTGCCTCCGCCCGGTGCCAGTTCCATGATCGTCTGCGCGAAGCTCTCGGCAAAACCGCTCATCGGCCGGGCGAGGATCCAGCCGCGCGTGCCTTCCCATCCGGGAAAGCGACTGGCGACGATATCGCTCAGCGACCGACCCGGGATGACCGCATAAGCCTCGGTGAAGACCGCCCGGTCGGTCAGAAGCTGCGTCTGCCCGGGCAGGCCACCCTTGGGTGTGTGATAGGATGGAGACATGCACATTCCCGTCAAGCGTTTTCCCTCCCGGGTTTACCCCTGTCGCGGGGCGCGAACAAGCCGCTCCGGCGACATCGACCGGGCTCAGGAGCGATGGCGCCCCGCTGGAAGAGATGAACCGGGCCGGGCCCCGGGGCCGGTCGGATGGAAGGCGGCGAACCGTCCGACACCGATCGCGCGATGGCGCAAATCGCACCCGGCTTTCGGGAGTTCCGGCTTCGAACAGGGCCCGGCACCTTCCGGCGATTCCGAAGGACCGATCCGCGTGCCGCAACGACCCCCAAGGCAGCGGCCTGCCGCAATCGATCTCAGCAAATCCAGGCGTCATGTCTTGCGGAAATACACGCAACGTTAACTATTTTTCTGAATGATTTCAATGAGATTTTCGTTTTTGCACGCGTGCAAAGCCCCTGATCACCAACCGGCCCCGCCCTCCCCCTTGTCCCGCCGCCCCCCCCTGTCTACAGTCCGGGGGCAGTATTCGAAGAGGCGCGAGATGGCTGACGAGCCCGGCAATTCCTACCAGGTTCTGGCCCGGAAATACCGGCCCGCGACCTTCGCCGATCTCATCGGTCAGGAGGCGATGGTCCGCACCCTGAAGAACGCCTTCGAGGCCGACCGCATCGCCCATGCCTTCATCCTCACCGGGGTGCGCGGCATCGGCAAGACCACGACGGCAAGGATCGTCGCCAAGGGCCTGAACTGCGTCGGCCCCGACGGCCTGGGCGGCCCCACCATCGAGCCCTGCGGGGTCTGCGAGCCCTGCCGCGCCATCGCCGAGGGCCGGCATGTGGATGTGATGGAGATGGACGCCGCGTCGCGAACCGGGGTCGGCGACATCCGCGAGATCATCGACAGCGTGAACTATCGCGCCGCCTCGGCCCGCTACAAGGTCTACATCATCGACGAAGTCCACATGCTCTCGACCAACGCCTTCAACGCCCTGTTGAAGACCCTCGAAGAGCCCCCCGAGCATGTGAAATTCATCTTCGCCACCACCGAGATCCGCAAGGTCCCGGTGACGGTGCTGTCGCGCTGCCAGCGCTTCGATCTCCGCCGGATCGAGCCCGAGGTGATGATCGCCTTCCTCGAAGGCATCGCCGCGAAAGAGGACGCACAGATTGCTCCGGACGCCCTCGCCCTCATCACCCGCGCCGCCGAAGGCTCCGCCCGCGACGCCCTGTCTCTCCTCGACCAGGCCATTGCCCACGGCGCCGGCGAAACCGGTGCGGATCAGGTCCGCGCCATGCTCGGCCTCGCCGACCGGGGCCGCGTCCTCGACCTCTTCGACCTCGTCATGAAAGGCGATGCCGCGGCGGCCCTCACCGAGCTCTCCGAGCAATATGCCGAGGGTGCGGACCCCATGTCCGTCCTCCGCGACCTCGCCGAGGTCACCCATTGGGTCTCGGTGGTGAAAATCTCCCCCGACGCCGCCGAGGACCCGACGATCTCCCCCGACGAGCGCACCCGCGGCACCGAAATGGCCTCCGCCCTGCCCATGCGCGCCCTTACCCGCGCCTGGCAGATGCTCCTGAAGGCGCTCGAAGAGGTCGCCGTCGCCCCCAACGCCATGATGGCCGCCGAAATGGCTATCATCCGCCTGACCCATGTCGCCGAACTGCCCACGCCGGGAGACCTCGTCCGCCAGCTCCAGTCCAACCCGCCGCCGCGCGGCGGCCCCGGCGGCCAGGCTCCGACCAGCGGCACCGGCCCCACCGCCATGGCAACCAGCCGCACCCAGGCCCAACCAGCCCCGCAGCCCGCCCCCCGCGCAGCCCAACCCGACGCGCTGGCCCGCTACCAGCGCTTCGACGACGTCGTCGCCCTGATCCGCGCCCGCAAGGATCTGAAACTCCTTGTCGAGGTCGAAACCTATCTCCGCCTCGCCCGCTACACCCCAGGCCGCATCGAGTTCGAACCCACCGACACAGCCCCCGCCGACCTCGCCTCCCGCCTCGCCGGCGCCCTGCAACGCTGGACCGGCACCCGCTGGGGGGTCTCCGTCGTCTCCGAGGGTGGCGGCCCCACCCTCGCCGAGACCCGCGCCGAGAAACGCTCCGACCTCGTCGGCAAGGCCCTCACCCACCCCCTCGTCCGCGCCGTCTTCGACGCTTTTCCCGGCCTCACCGACGAAAACATCCGCGTCATCGAAGAAACCGAGGAAGACACCGAAGCCGTGGTGCCAATCGACCCGGACGAAATCGACGAAAACTGGGACCCATTCGACGACTGATCCCCTTCCTCCTTCTCGTAAATACCTCCCGGGGGGTCGCCATTGGGAGCGCCATTGGTTCGAGAGACCAATGGCGACGGGGGCGTTCGTCGGGAAAACGCTCCACTGGAGCGTTTTCTGATCCTCCTCACCCCCCGCGGATCGGCACGCCGAAGGCGGGGCGAAACCTCTGGCCACCAAACACCCCACTCCCCCGATTGCACCGAGGCGCAGCCTTCACTAAGTTCACGTCGAAAAGCAAAACCGGAGAACAGACATGCTCAAGGGACTGGGCCAGCTGGGCGACATGGCCAAGATCATGAAACAGGCCCAGGAGATGCAGGAGAAAATGGCCGACGCGCAGGCGCGGCTTGACGAGATCACCGTCACCGGCGAGGCCGGGGCGGGGCTGGTGAAGGCGACCGCGACGGCGAAGGGGGAGCTTGTCGGGCTCGATATCGACCCCTCGATCTTCTCGCCCGATGACAAGGAGGTTGCCGAGGACCTGATCCTCGCCGCGATCAAGGACGCGCAGGCCCGTGCGGCGCAGGCCGCCCAGACCGAGATGGGCAAGGTGACCGAGGGGCTGAACCTGCCGCCGGGCATGAAGCTGCCCTTCTGAGATGTACGCGCCCGCGATCACCGGCACGGGGGTTTTCACGCCCGAGGAAGTCATCACCAATGACGAGCTGGTCGTGGCCTTCAACGCTTATGCTGATCGGTATAATGCCGAGAATGCGGCGGCGATAGCGGCTGGCGAGATCGAGGCCAAGGCGCATTCCTCTGCCGAGTTTATCTTCAATGCCAGCGGCATCGAGCAGCGCCATGTGATGGACAAGTCCGGCGTTCTGGACCCGGGCCGGATGTATCCCGCACTAAGGCAACGCTCCGACGACGAGCCGTCGATCATGGCCGAGATGGCGCTGAAGGCCGGCGCGGTCGCGCTGGCGCAGGCGGGTCGGGCCCCCGCGGAAATCGGCGCGGTGATTGTCGCCGCCTCGAACATGGAGCGGCCCTATCCGGCAATAGCCATAGAGGTGCAGGAGTTGCTGGGGATCGAGGGGTTTGCCTTCGACATGAACGTCGCCTGTTCCTCGGCGACTTTCGGCATCCAGGCGGCGGCGGACATGATCCGGTCGGGCTCGGTGCGGTCGGTGCTGATGGTGAATCCCGAGATCTGTTCGGGGCATCTCGAATGGCGCGACCGGGATTGTCATTTCATTTTTGGAGACGTGTGTACCGCGGTGGTTCTGGAGCGGGCGGAGGATGCCCAAGGTGCCCGGTTTGATATTCTGGGGACGAAGTGCCTGACGAAGTTCTCGAACAATATCCGTAACAATAACGGATTTCTGCGCCGGTCTCGCCCCGACGGGCTCACGGACCGCCGCGATATGCAGTTCGTGCAAGAGGGGCGGAAGGTGTTCAAGGAGGTGCTGCCGATCGTCTCGGCGCATATCCTCGGGCATCTGGAGGAAACCGGGATCGAGGCCGGCGACCTGAAACGCCTCTGGCTGCATCAGGCGAACAAGACCATGAACGACTATATCGGCAAGAAGGTGCTGGGGCGCGATCCCGAGCCGGGCGAACAGCCGAACATCCTGCAGGACTATGCCAATACCTCGTCGGCTGGGTCGATTATCGCTTTTTCGAAATTTTCGGGCGATCTGAGCGACGGCGATCTTGGGTTGATCTGTTCTTTCGGCGCCGGGTATTCGGTTGGGTCGGTGATCGTCAGGCGGGCATCGTGATCCTTGGACCAAGCGGAGCCTCGCTGGCGCGAGGCACAGTTTTTGAGCCTTGTTTCTTTCGCTGGCGCTACAGAAACAAAGCGGTTGGGCTGCTGGGGAGGTTCTCTGAGGAACAGGTCTGTTCCACAGAGAACCTTGTCGATTGTGGAATGCGATTCGCGCCCGCCTCAAGGCCGCTCGTTCCTCGGGCCTTGACCCGGACCCGAATCGCGGAGGAGGGCGCGTGAGCGAAGGCGGCAAGGAGATCGAGCGGCTGGTGGACCTGATAGCCAAGCTGCCGGGGCTGGGGCCGCGCTCGGCACGGCGGGCGGTGCTGGTGATGATCAAGAAACGCGCGCTGATGCTGGAACCGCTGGCGCGGGCACTGGCCGAGGTGTCGGCGACGGTGCGCGAATGCGTGGTCTGCGGCAATGTCGGGACGGCAGAGCGCTGCGAGATTTGTGTGTCCGAGAAGCGGGCGGTGGGGCAGATTTGCGTCGTCGAGGATGTGGCCGACCTCTGGGCGATGGAGCGGGCGGGCGTGTTTCCGGGGCGCTATCACGTGCTGGGTGGCGTGTTGTCGGCGCTCGATGGGGTCGGGCCGGATGAATTGCGGATCCCGAAGCTGTTGGGCAGGGTGGCCGAGGAGGGGGTCTCGGAGGTCATTCTGGCGCTGGGGGCGACCATCGACGGGCAGACGACGGCGCATTATATCGCCGACCAGCTGGAAGGGGCCGGGGTGACGGTGACCTCGCTGGCGCAGGGGGTTCCGGTGGGGGGCGAGCTGGATTACCTTGATGACGGCACGATCTCGGCGGCGCTGAAGGCGCGCAAGGCCTTCTGAGGCGGGTGTTAAGGCTTTGTGTCTAAAGAAAGCTTCCCCCTTCCGCCCCTTCCAAGAGGAGGGGGAAGGCACGGATGATCGCCTCTGGCGCCCCCCTCTCCCTCTGGGAGAGGGGTCGGGGGAGAGGTTCTGTCGGGCTTACACCGGTGGGACCGCCTGCCGCCGCACCTGCCGCTCCCGATGGGCAATGTAGAACGTCGCGGCGATGATGACGACCGCCCCGATCAGGGTGTAGCGGTCGGGGATCTCGCCGAAAAAGAGAACGGCCGCTGCCCCGATCAGCACCAGTCTGAGATAGGTGAAAGGCGCGAGGATGGCGGCTTCGGCGTAGCGGTAGGCCTCGATATCGCCGAGATTGCGGATGGCGCCGGTGGCGACCATGACGAGGATCCAGGTCCAGGGGATGAGGCCAGAGGGCAACGCGAAGACCGGGGCGGCCAGCGGGATCGACAGGATCATGGTGACGAGGACCGACGAAAAGAGCGCCGAGAAGCTGCCATCGGCCTCGGCGAGGTCGCGGGACTGGGTGAGCGCTCCGGCGAAGAGGATCGAGGAGGCCAGCGCCGAGAGCATCGCGGGGTGGATGGTCTCGAAGCCGGGGCGGATGATGACCAGCGCGCCTGAGAAGCCAAGGAGGATGGCGATGATGCGGCGGGGGCCGACTTTCTCGCCCATGAAGAGCACCGACAAGATGGTGGCGAATATGGGGGCGAGGAAGAAGAGGACGGTGGCGGTGGCAAGCGGGATGGTGGCGATGGTGTAGAAGCCCAGATGGGTCGAGATGCCGATCATCGCGCCGCGTGACAGGTGCAGCCAGGGGCGCGAGAAATTCAGTTGGCGGCGGAGGCGGGCGAAGAGGATGAGCCCGATTGTCAGGGCGATGAGGGTGAGCGAGGCGCGCAAGAGCACCACCATGCGCGGATTCACTGACAGAGAGGCGCCGCGGACAGCCAGGGTCATCGCGCTGGAGGCGACGACCGACAACATCATCCAGGCGATGCCGCGGAAATTGTCGATGGAGAAGGACGCAGGCGCCTGCTGAGCGGACATGAGGGGGGAACCTTTCAGGCTCCAGTCTTGGGGGCCCCGGAAGGCGAGGTCAAGTCAGCGGCGGCGGGCGCGGGCCATGCGGATATGGCGGTGCTCTTCGCGGATCTCGAGATGGCGGAAGCGGCCGTTCGAGAAATGGTCGTAGTCGATGGCGAGGCCGCGCCGGATCAGCTCTTCGCCTATGTTGGTGCCGTCGGGCAGGGTGCAGTCGGCCAGCAGCCGGTCATAGGATACATCGCCGGTCAGCCGCGCGGTGATCTCGTGGCCGCGGCAGATATCCACCATCGCCCATTTCGCCTTGCGCCCGTAAGGCTGGTCCAGTTCCGGGGCGTCGATACTGTCGAGCCGCAGCTTGATGCGGCCGATGGCAATGGTGTCGCCGTCGATCACATAGGCCCGGCCCTTCAGCACGCCCCTGTCGAGCAGGCGGCGGTGGGTGAGTCGGGTTTGGTTCTCCTGCACCTCGCGTGCGTGGCTTTTCTGGGCGTTGGGGTCGGGGGGAGTTACGCGTGGTGGATGGCCGATGTCGTCCCCGAACTTCGCAGGGGCAGCCCGGGTGTTGGCAGTCCGTCGGACGGGCCGGACCTTGGGCGGAAGTTTGCGCCGGGTGCCTCGACTGGAGCTTCGGCCCCCATTGATGAAGACGAGAACGGCAATCGCTACAAAGACAGCAATGAAAATTTCCATGCCACGGGCCCCCTGATTCGTATTAGTTGAAGCGTATTGTTCGCTGTCAACCGTACTGAGAAGTATTGATATGGCGCACAGGGTGGGTTTGCGGTCCGGGTTATGTATCTGTCCGGCTGTTCAGCGTCTTTGTGTTGTCGCGTCCGGATCCGCTACTTTGGCGGCAATCGGCTCCGCGTCGCAGATGCGCCGAAGTCGATCAATATGTTGATCACAAAAGAAAATCCCCGAGGGTCGCACCCTCGGGGATTTTCGTTTCGAGGATTGCAGGTCAGACGTAACGGCTGACAATGTTTTCGAGGATTTCCTGGCGGCCCGAGCGGGGCTGCGGGTTGATGTTCTCGGCCTCGACCCGCGCGGCGATATCGGCCAGCGAGCGTTCGCCGTTCAGCATCGCCTGGGCCTCGGGGCTCTGCCAGCCGGCGTAACGCTCGGCGAGCGGGGTCTCGAGGGCCTTGTCCTCCAGCATCTGAGCCGCCGCGATCAGGGACCGGGCGCAGATATCCATGCCGCCGACATGGGCGGCGATCAGGTCCACCGGGTCCAGCGACTGGCGGCGGATCTTGGCGTCGAAATTGGTCCCGCCAGTGGTGAAGCCGCCGTTTTTCAGGATGTAGTAATAGGCCAGAGCCGTCTCGTTCACCGAATTCGGGAACTGGTCGGTGTCCCAGCCCGACTGGTAGTCGTTGCGGTTCATGTCGATCGATCCGAAGATGCCAAGCGCACCGGCCAGGGCGATCTCGTGCTCGAAGGAATGGCCAGCGAGGATCGCGTGACCCTGCTCGATATTGACCTTGACCTCGTTCTCCAGCCCGTAAGCCTTGAGGAAGCCGTAGACCGTGGCGACGTCGAAATCATACTGGTGCTTCGAAGGCTCCTGCGGTTTCGGTTCGATCAGGATGGTGCCGTTGAAACCGATCTTGTGCTTGTGCTCGACGACCAGCGACAGGAAGCGGCCGGCCTGGTCCATCTCCTGCTTGAGATTGGTGTTGAGAAGCGTCTCATAGCCTTCGCGGCCGCCCCAGAGCACGTAGTTCTCGCCGCCGAGCTGGTGGGTGACCTCCAGCACGTTCTTCACCTGACCCGCGCACCAGGCGAAGACATCCGGATCGGGATTGGTCGCGGCACCCGCCATGAAGCGACGGTTGGTGAACATGTTGGCGGTGCCCCAGAGGAGCCTGGTCTGGGACGTTTCCATCTTGCGGGCGAAGATATCGGCGATCTCGCGGAGATTGCGACCGAACTCGGCCAGCGAGCTGCCCTCGGGGGCCACATCGGCATCGTGGAAACAGAAATAAGGCGCCTGCAGAATGTCGAACATTTCGAAGGCGACATCGGCCTTCAGCTTCGCGCCGGCCATGTCATCGGTGAACCAGGGGCGCTGCAGGGTGGCGCTGCCGAACGGGTCGATGCCGTTCATGCAGAAGGAATGCCAATAGGCGACGGCGAAGCGCAGATGGTCCTTGAGGCTCTTGCCCCCGACCATCTGATCGGGGTTGTAGTGGCGGAATTTCAGCGGGTCAGCGGTTTCGGGCCCGCCATAGGTGACCTTGTCGATACCTTTGAAAAAATCGCTCATGCTTGCTCCTCCCTTAGACAGTGTCCGATTTTGGCGGGACCAAAGCCGAATTGCCACAACAGGTCAATCGGAGCGCGGCTCAAAAGCGGCCCAAAGGCCGGTTTTGGGGCGAAACTATTTATTTTAGTGGGGGACAGCCGGCGCAGGATCGGCATCAGTCCGGACATCTTGCATCTTTTCTTCCCGCTCCAGACCGGCTAGGCGGCAAGCGAAGCGAGGTGAGATGCGGACCGATCCCCCGAAAAGAAAAATGTTCGACAGTGGTCTGGCCGTGCTGCTGGTGCTGGCAGGCGGCGCAGGGAGCGGGGTGCTGGCGACGCGGGGTTGGGAGACCTTTCGGGACATCCTGCTGCGCGATCTCGGCTTTGCGGTGATCCTTCTGCCCAAGATCGTCGCGGGCGTGCTGGTGGCTTCGATCATTCCGATGCTGCTGTCGCGCGAATGGATCATGCGCTGGATCGGGCCGGAGTCCGGTGTCGCCGGGCTGATCGTGGCGACGATTGCCGGGGCGGCGGTGCCGGGGGGGCCGATGGTGACGCTGCCCTTGGTGACCGGGCTGGTGGCCAAGGGCGCGGATACGGGTGCTGCGATGGCGCTGATATCGGGCTGGCTGATGCTGGGGATCAACAGGACGCTGATCTGGGAGATGAGCTTCCTGCCCTCCGATCTCGTGCTGTTGCGCTATGCGCTCTGCCTGCCGATGCCGGTGCTGATCGGGCTGGCCTGCCGGGCGCTGGTGCGGCGTAACGGAGGTGGTTCATGAATATCATCATCGGGACGGTGCTGCTCTGGGCGGCGGCGATCTGGCTGATTAGGCGTCTGAGGACGCAGGACGAAGCGATGCTGGGCGATGCGGTGGCCCGCGCGAAGGATACCTTTGTCTTCATCCTGCCGCGGGTGGCGCTCGGGATCGTTGGGGCGGGGTTTCTGGCCGAGATGATGCCGCGCGAGAGCATCGAGACCCTGTTCGGGGAAGGGGCCGGATACGGCGCCGTGCCGCTGGCCGTGGTCCTGGGTGCGCTGACCCCGGGCGGGCCGTTCGTGGCCTTCGCGGTGGGGGCGGCGGCGCTGAAGGCCGGGGCGGGCGAGGGGGCGGTGCTGGCCTATGTGACGGCCTGGATGGCGGTCTGCATCAACCAGTCCCTGGCCTATGAGGCGGGGTTCATGGGCTGGGGGTTCCTGCTGCGCCGCTGGACGTTGTCGATCCCGGTGCCGCTGGTGCTGGGGACGGTGCTGTATCTGGTGTGAATGCGGGCGTTCATCGTGAAGCCAAATTCAAAGCACTGAAAGTAAACAAGAAAAATTCTTTTGATGTTCGTTGTCCCACAACGCGCTTTGGCCTTTCGATGGGCGAAATCCGATCAGGGACGCTGTTGACCGAGCACCTGCGGGATGGTGCGTGCCGCGCCTGGACAACGCTTGAAGGCACCGCAACGCGCGGTGCCTTCGGGTCTTGTTCCGTGCATGTGGGCCTCAGCAGTCGCCGTCATAGGGAATTTCGACCGAGCCGCGCGCGGCTTTCGGGAAATCCTTGAGCGACGAAGCGATGATCTCCGGTGCTACTCCCGAAAATCTGCTGCAGGTGCCCCGGCTGGTCGAGCGGGCCTCGAAGACCTTGTTACCGCTGCCGCGTTCGACGATATCGACGGCCAGTGAACGGGTGTAGACCGTGTTGGAAGACGTGTTCGGCACGTAGCCGACAACGCCGGTCTGCGGCGATCCCGGGATATAGGTGTTGCCGTAGACATAGGGCCGGTTATAGCCGACGGTGCCGTAGACGGGCGTGTTGTACTGGGTGGTGACTGTCTCGCCCTTGTCGATGGCGTAGCCGAAATAGACGATATAGTCAGCACTTTCGGCCGATTGCGCCACCCGCATGCCCTTGGCCTGCAGTTCCCCGGCCAGAATGCCGGCGTTCGACCGCCATTGCAGCGACCCGGCATCCTCGGGGTTGAACGGCTTGATGGCGACGGCCTTGCCGATGGCTTCGTCGCCGAGGGTCGAGTAGGCATCGACGCTGGTCTTGACGGATGTGCAGGCTGCCAGGGCCAGGGCTGTAAGCGCTGCGATAATCGTTCTCATGATCGGTCCTCACAATTTGAAACATTGTGTAATACCACCGGCTTGATCAATTGACTGCTATCCAGTCTCTACTGGTGATAGAGGTTATTCGGTCAGGCTCGTTGGCAAAGAAGTTCCAGGCGGCTTGGCATTTGTCGAGGATGTGCTCGTAGGTATCGAAAACCGTGAT
>JBNKVT010000050.1:0-51378 GCA_050299335.1 Paracoccaceae bacterium
CGTGGTGACCATCGGGGCGGTCTTCCTGATATTTTGCGGGCTGGTGCCCAAGATCGGCGCACTGATCTCGACAGTACCCATCGAGGTGCTGGGCGGCGGCGTGATCGTCATGTTCGGCATGGTCGTCGCGGCTGGCATCTCGATGCTGTCCGAGGTCGACTGGAACCGGCGCAATATGGTGATCTTCGCCATTTCGCTGTCGGTCGGTTTCGGCCTGCAACTGGAACCCTCGGCGCTTCAGCATCTTGGGCCAACGCTGAAGATCCTGCTGACCTCGGGCCTGCTGCCCGCGGCGATCATCGCCATCGTGCTGAACCTGATCCTGCCGGAGCATCTGGACGATGCGGCAACTGAAGAGATCGCCGGTGGAATGTCGGGCGGTTCGGGGTCCTGACCCTTGGCCTGATCTGAGCTCTATTGCCCGCCCCCCTTGGGGCGGGTAATTTTTTCGTGACTCTTGAAGGAAAGTTTTCCCAGATGACCGACGCCCCCCGTTATCCCCGCGACATGACCGGATATGGCGCGTGGCCGCCCGATGCCAAGTGGCCGAACGGTGCACGCATCGCGGTGCAAGTCGTGGTGAACTACGAGGAAGGCGGCGAGAACAACATCCTCCATGACGATGCCGGTTCCGAGGCCTTCCTCTCCGAGATCGTCGGTGCCGCCCAATGGCCCGGTCAGCGCCATTGGAACATGGAGAGCATCTACGAATACGGCGCCCGCGCCGGATTCTGGCGGCTCCACCGGCTGTTTACCGACCTGAATATCCCTGTCACCGTCTACGGTGTCGCCACCGCCCTGGCACGTGCTCCGGAACAGGTCCGCGCCATGCGCGATGTCGGTTGGGAGATCGCCAGCCACGGGCTGAAATGGATCGAATACAAGGATTTCGCGCCCGAACTCGAGCGCACCCATATGGCGGAAGCCATCCGCCTTCATGCGGAGGTTACCGGGGAACGCCCGCTTGGCTGGTATACCGGCCGCTGTTCGGTGAACACCGTCGATCTCGCCGCGCAAGAGGGCGGGTTTCTCTATGTCGCCGACAGCTATGCCGACGATCTGCCTTACTGGCACCATGCCCATGGCCGCGACCAGCTGATCGTGCCCTATACGCTCGATGCCAACGACATGCGCTTCGCCACCCCCCAGGGATTCAATTCCGGGGTGCAGTTCCAGGCCTATCTGAAGGACACGTTCGACACCCTTCGTGAGGAAGGCGAGGCCGGGCATCCCAAGATGATGTCCATCGGCCTCCATTGCCGCCTCGTCGGCAGGCCGGGCCGCATCCGGGCGCTGAAGCACTTCCTCGAATATGCCGCCGCCCAGGAAGGTGTCTGGTTCGCCCGCCGCATCGACATCGCCCGGCACTGGCACGAGCACCACCCGCCCTCACCCTTCGATCGTCCCTCCGAAATGCCCCGCCCCCGCTTTGTCGAGCGGTTCGGCGGCGTCTACGAGCATTCCCCCTGGATCGCCGAAATCGCCCATTCCCTCGAACTTGGCCCCGCCCATGACAGCGCGACGGGCATCCACAGCGCCCTGACCCGTGCTTTCCGCGGTGCATCGGAGGAAAAGCGCCTTGAGGTGCTGAAATCCCACCCCGATCTCGCTGGCAGGCTTGCCGCCGCGAAACGCCTGACGCCCGATTCCACCGCCGAACAGGCCTCGGCCGGGCTGGACGCGCTGACCGATGCAGAACGCGCCGCCTTTACCGAATTGAACGATGCCTATCGCGCGAAATTCGACTTCCCCTTCATCATCGCCGTCCGCGATCATTCCAGGGATCAGATCCTCGCCACCTTCCGCCGTCGTCTCGACAACGACCGTGCGACCGAGTTCGCCGAAGCCTGCGCACAGGTCGAGCGCATCGCCGAACTGCGGCTGCGGGACCAGTTTTCCTGATGGCGATCCTGGTGCGATATGAGCCGCTGACCCGCGAAGGGTTCGCGGAATTTGGCGACGTTCTCGATTGCGAGGGCCCGCCTGACAGAATCATCAACCAGGGCCTCTGCGGCCGCTATCACGACCGGGCGCGGCTGGATTTCGGCGACGGGCGTGCCGGTATCAGCCTGTTCAAGGCCGAGCCCCGGACCCTGCCCTTCCACCTGCCGCTGGTCGAGCGGCATCCCGAGGGGTCGCAGGCCTTCATCCCGATGACCTCGCATCCGTTTGTCGTCGTCACGGCATCCAGAATGCCCGATGGCAGCCCCGGCGCCATTCACGCCTTCCTGACCGCGCCGCATCAGGGGATCAATTTCCACCGGGGCATCTGGCACGGGGTGCTGACGCCTATCCATGCGCCCGGGCTTTTTGCCGTCATCGACCGCATCGGCGAGGGCGACAATCTGGAAGAACATCATCTGGAGGAGACGATCTACGTAGGCGACTGACGCGATGCCGTCGAAAAGAACGGCCACGCGTCCCATCAACGAGAGGACAAGACAATGGCCATGACTTCGATAGGAACGCCGGAGGAACTTCGCGATCCCGACTATACGCCGCCTTTGCTGAAGGCGATCCCGCTTGGCATCCAGCATGTGATGGCGATGTTCGTCTCGAACGTCACCCCGGCGATCATCGTCGCGGGGGCTGCCGGGTTCGGCTTCGGCTCGGATGCGGGCGCGCAGGGTTTCCCGGACATGACCTACCTGATCCAGATGTCGATGCTGTTCGCGGGCATCGCCACGCTGTTGCAGACCATCACCCTCGGCCCCGTGGGGGCGCGGTTGCCGGTGGTCCAGGGCACGTCCTTTGCCTTCATCCCGATCATGCTCCCGCTGGTCGAGGGCAAGGGCACCGAGGCGCTGGCCGCGTTGTTCGGCGGCGTGCTGATCGGCGGGCTGTTCCATGCCAGCCTTGGTCTTGTCATCGGGCGCATCCGCTTCGCGCTGCCGCCGCTGGTCACCGGGCTTGTGGTTACCATGATCGGGCTGGCACTGGTGCGGGTCGGCATCCAGTATGCGGCAGGCGGGGTTCCGGCCATCGGGACGCCGGAATACGGATCGCTTCTGAACTGGTCGGCGGCGATCGTGGTGATCCTCGTCACCCTGGGCCTGAAGTTCTTTACCCACGGCATGCTGTCGGTTTCGGCGGTGCTGATCGGGCTGATCGTCGGGTATGTCTACGCCCTGGCTGTCGGCATTCTCAGCATCGACGCCATCACCGGGTCGTGGAACAACGCCGCCGCCTTCGAACTGCCGCAACTGTTCAAATACGGGTTCGAGTTCTCCGCCGCCGCCGTGATCGGTTTTTGCATGATGGCCTTCATCTCGGCTATCGAGACCGTCGGCGACGTCTCGGGAATCACCAAGGGCGGCGCAGGGCGCGAGGCCACCGACAAGGAGATCGCAGGCGCCACCTATGCCGACGGTCTTGGCACGGCGGTGGCGGGTCTCTTCGGTGGGCTGCCGAATACTTCCTTCAGCCAGAATGTCGGACTGATCGCCATGACCGGCGTGATGAGCCGCCATGTCGTCACCTTCGGCGCGCTGTTCCTGATCCTTTGCGGCCTCGTTCCCAAGGTCGGCGGCATCATCCGCACGGTGCCGATCGAGGTGCTCGGCGGCGGGGTGATCGTGATGTTCGGCATGGTGGTCGCGGCGGGTGTGTCGATGCTGTCGGACGTCACCTGGAACCGCCGCAACATGGTGATCTTCGCGATTTCGCTGTCCATCGGCCTTGGCCTGCAACTGGAGCCGGACGCGGTCGTCTATCTGCCGGAATGGGCCAGGGTGCTGATGACCTCGGGGCTGCTGCCAGCGGCGCTGCTGGCCATCGTGCTGAACCTGGTCTTGCCCGAGGAGGTTGACGCGGAGCTGCCCTGAAGCACCATCCGGATGCAGCTCGGTCAAGTAAGGCGCGGGGCACGGGCAACCGAGGGCTGCTCATTGCCTGCCGGAACAATTCCGTCCTTGGGACCGGCGATTTGCCGGTATAGATTCCCTGAAGGCGCGGGCCACGGTCGGCCCGGCCGGAAAAGTCAGGGAAGGGACGGCGGGATGAGGGTGATGCATCTGGTTGCGGCTGTCGCGCTCTGGGGACCTTACGCGCAGGCACAGGTCATGGAACTGGATTTCGGCGCCGGCTCCAGCCTGTCCATTGTTCTGGAGGACGGGCAGAAAGCGCATCTGTCGCGGGATGGCGACATTGTCACACTGTCTGGCCCCGCCGGGTCCGAAAGCCGCTACGACGTGCCGCTCTTCCAGCCGGAAATCGACCGCATGGCCGGGCTGGCGGGGGATATCAACGGCGACGGGCGGACTGATCTGATGATCCGCACCGATATCGGCTATGGCGGGGTCAATCTGTTCTACGCTCCGCTGATCCGCGACGCCGAAGGCGGCTGGCGCGAGGCCGGTGCCGTCGCCAACCCCGAATTCACGCCTGGCCATACCGGTTTCACAACCAGCGCTCGTTCGGGCCCGTTCTGGTATCGCGAGCGCTGGGATATCGGCCCCGATGGCCTGCCCTACCGCCAGGCGCAGCACACGATCACCTTTGCCGGATTCGAATTGCGCGAGGTCTTCGCCGCCGACGGCACCGCGCTCGACCGGATGGTCGTCGCAGAGGGTTTGGGGCTCCATGACGAAATGTCTCCACTGACTGCAATCGTCGGCCCGGAGGGGGCCTCGGCCCAGAGCCCCGAGCCCGACGGCATGGCCATCGCGTTGTGGCTGGAGCCGGAAACGGCGGTGACCCTGACCGATTGGGACCAGGCCTCGATGCTGGTCGAAGTCGAGACCGGCGAAGGAACACGGCTTTGGGTCGATCCCGAGGCGCTGGCGCTGGAATAGGCCATGCGGGCCGCCCGCCCTGCACGCCCTTTCATGCATTTCGGGATCTCACGGAAACCGCCACAACCTCCCACCCCAATCCAGGGCCCAAGCCATCCTCAACCGCACCCCG
Source organism: Paracoccaceae bacterium (assembly GCA_050299335.1). Classification (GTDB taxonomy): domain Bacteria; phylum Pseudomonadota; class Alphaproteobacteria; order Rhodobacterales; family Rhodobacteraceae; genus JBNKVT01. Next base: position 4,906 of record JBNKVT010000050.1, read on the forward strand.
CTCAACCCCCGCACGATGCGACCAGCACCGGGCCGCGCCCGGCCTGCCCCCCCCGAGGGGCGGACGCGACCCGCATTTCCGAGCCGAGGTGGCGCGATAGACGCGCATGTTCAAAGATACGGAAAGGCAAGATTTACATGCGGTGCCCCCGCTCGCGCACGGGATGCGTCGGTGGAGGGGAAGGGTCGGGTCGGACATGGACGGAAGTTCGCTACCCGGGCAATCGCGCGACGGCCCACCGCGCCGCGTCCCGGACCGTCTCGTCGGCATCCTCCAGCAAAGGCGCGGCATAGGGCATCAACCCCGCCTCGCCGGAATTGCCGATGGCGTAAAGCACATTGCGCACGAACCGGTCCCGTCCGATGCGCTTGATCGGCGAGCCGGAGAAGATCTCGCTGAACTCCCTGTCGTTCAGCGACACCAGATGCGCCAGTTTCGGACAACTCAACTCGATCCGCGCCCAGTACCCCGCCTCCGAGGCCGCCTGGGCGAATTTGTTCCAGGGGCAGACCGCGAGACAGTCATCGCATCCATAGATCCGGTTGCCCATCAGCGGCCGCAAATCCTCGTCCACCGGCCCGTGATGCTCGATGGTGAGATAGGAAATGCAGCGCCGCGCATCCAGCTGGTAGGGCGCCGGGAAGGCATCGGTCGGACAGATATCGAGGCAGCGGCGGCAGGAGCCGCAATGATCCTCGCCCGGCGCGTCCTTCGGTAGGTCCAGCGTGGTGAAGATCGCCCCCAGGAAGAACCAGTTCCCCAGCTCCGCCGACAGAAGGTTGGTATGCTTGCCCTGCCAGCCCAGCCCGGCGGCGGCGGCCAGCGGTTTCTCCATCACCGGAGCGGTATCGACAAACACCTTGATCCCACCGCCTGCGGTTTCGATCAGCCAGCGGCCCAGCCGCTTCAGCCGCTTCTTGACCAAATCATGATAATCGCGGTTCCGCGCATAGACCGAGATATTTCCCCGGTCCTTCATCTCCAACAGCCACATCGGGTTCTCGAATGGCGTGTACATCTCGGCCAGCATGATCACCGACCGCGCCTCGGGCCAGAGAGCGGCGGGATCGGCCCGCCAGCCCTTGCGCTTTTCCAGCCACTCCATCTGCCCGTGATAGACCGCCTTCAAAAACGCCTCCAGACGTGCGGGTGCTTCGGGAATGGCGTCAGGCGCACAGATGCCCATGGCGGCAAAGCCTTCTTCCAGGGCCCGCTCCCTCAGCGCCGCGCGAAGGCCGTCTGTCGCGGCCCGGGCCATGTCAGAAATCCAGGTCCGCGTAATGTTCCTTCGGCCGGATCCCCGGAACGATATCGGCCAGGATCGACCGGAAGGCCGGACGCGACTTGATCTTCGCGTACCAGTCCTTCAGGGGCTGCGACCGTTCCCAGTCCACATCGCCGATATAATCCAGCGAGGACAGCTGTGCGGCAGCGGCAAAATCGGCAATGGTCAGCTGATCGCCCGCCAGATAGCGCCGCTCCTCCATCAGCCAGCCGATATAGTCGAGATGGAACTTGATGTTCTTGGTCCCGGCCATGATCTTCGTCGAGTCAGGATAGCCGGTCTTCTCCAGCCGCTTGTTGACCCGCTCATAAAGCAGGTTCGCGGTGACCTCATGGTGGAACTTGTCCGAGAACCACTGATCCAGCCGCCGCGCCTCGGCGCGGGCCACCGGGTCCTTCGGCAGGAGCGGCGGGTCGGGATAGACCTCTTCGAGATACTCGCAGATCGCCGTGGACTCGGCGAGGTCCACCCCGTCGATCCGCAGCATCGGCACCTTGCCCGAGGGGTTCAGCCGCAGGTAGTCCATGCGCTTTTCCCAGGGCCGCTCCTCCACCAGCTCGACCTCGATCTTCTTCTCGGCCAGCACAAGCCGCACCTTGCGGCAGAACGGAGAGAGCGGTTGATGATAGAGACGTCGCATTCGAACCAACGCGGATTTCAGGTCCGGCCTTTGTGACCCAACCCCAACCCGGTTGCAATATCGCAGATGCCGGATGGCGGATTTCGGCGTTTCCCGGGGGCGGGGCCGGGGGTTTCCGGGGTCATTCCGCCGGTTCCACCCGCTCCAGGGGGTATTCCATGAAGCCCCAGCCATCGGTGCCACCGGGATACCAGTAGACTGTCTCGTATCCGTGCTCCAGCGCCCGCTTGGCGGCGTTCCAGGACATCCAGCAGTCCATCAGGCAGAAGAACAGCACCGGGTGGGACTTGTCGGCGGTGGCAGCGGCAAGGCCATCGAGGAAATAGGCCAGCGTTTCGTCTGCGAGGCGGCCATAGCCCACATTGGGCAGCCAGACGGCACCCGGGATACTGTCGCGGGGCTGGTCGCGCCAGAGCGTGCCTTCGGGCAGGTTGGCGGGTTTCGGGGGGCGGGGGAGGACATCGACGAAGACCGTCTCACCCGCCTGCCAGAGCGCGTGGGCCTCCGCGTCTGTAACGACAGCGGCGCCTTCCAGCGTCGCCGGGACCGGGTCGCGGTAATGGTCGTCGCGGTAGCCGTCTGGCTCGGCAACCTGGGCCAGAGCGGGGCTGGCGAAGCACAGGGCCAAAATGGCGGCGCGGATCATTGCGAGACGGTTTTCAGGCCGGTGCCCATGTCGTCGATCAGCGGTACGCCCCAGCGGGTCAGGATGGCGTCGATCTCGGGTTGCGTCTTGCGGATCAGCGAATTCAGTTGGCGTTTCCAGACCAACTCGCCCTGCCGCACGCCCATGGTGATGCGGTAGAAGAGCTTGGGCGGGAATTCCTCGCGCAGAAGAGGGGTGACGGTCATTGGCGGATCCTGCTGCATGGCGAGGTTGCCGCCGATGGGGCCCCACATGATGGCGGCGTCGATCTCGCCCGAGACGAGGTCGGCGATCATGTCCTCATTGGGCGATTCATGGCGGCGATCGACCATCAGGTTATAGGGCTTGGCCCGCGCGATCAGTCCATAGCGGGCCAGCTGGTTGCCCGGCGGCGATCCGGCGATGATGCCGATGCGCTTGCCCTGCAGGGCCGGGTCGCCAAGGGTCTCGACGGCAGCAAGCGGGCTGTCGGGTTTGGTGACCAGCACGAAGGCCGACGTGTAGTAATGGTTGGTGTTCAGCACCAGTTCATGGCCCTGGGCGAAGCCGATGATGACGTCGCAGCGGTTTTCCGACAGGGTCTTGCGGACGAAGCCGGTGGCCATGGGGAACCAGAAATATTGTACCGGGCGGTCAAGCTCGGCGGCGAGAAGCTCGGCGATCTCCATCTCGAACCCGCCCTTGTCGCGGTGCGAGAACGGATAATTGGCCGGGTCGGCGCAGACGCGGAAGGCGGAATGGGACACGAGGTCGGAAACCTGCGCTTTTACAGGCGCAGGGTGCAGTTGAACCGAGGCCAGGAGCGCGGCGGCCAGGGCGATACGTCTGAAGACATCAGTCGCCAAGGCAGGCGGCCTCATCTGCGCGGATTTCATCGGATTTCTCCTCGCGCCCGGCGGGACGTCCGCGGGGGATGTCCCCGGTGCCGCGGCCCTTGAGATAGACGTAGATGTCGTCGAGATAGCACATGACGTTGAGGTTATCGCCAAAAGAGGGCATCACCGAGTTTTCCGAGGCCGAGACGCGCTTGCGGCCGTTCACCACCACGTCGACGAAGTCGTAATAGTCCATCTCGACGGCGGAGTTCTTGATGGCGGGGGCGTAGGACGAGCCTTCGCCCTCGGGGCCGTGACAGACATGGCATTCGGAATGGTAGCGGCGGAAACCGGAATAGGCCGGCCAGTCGAGCTTGCCGTCTTCGCCGACATTGTAGGTGGGGATGTCGTCTTCGGTATAGTATTTGCCGCCTTCGGAATAGGCGGCGGTGATGTTGTCGATCTCGTCATCCTGGGCGCTTGTGGCACCAGGCAGGGCGATGGCGACGCACAGGATGGTGCATTTCAGACGACGCGCTGACGTTTTCATTTCTTCACTCCCTGGGAAACGAAACCGGCGCAGTTCTGCCAAGAAAACTGCGCCGGTTCCATAAGTGTCGTCTAAACCCCTTACGGCAGGGCAAAGACCGTCAGCTGGCCACCGAGCGCGGTGTAGTTGCTGAGCGCGGCATAGCCGCCCACAGCACCCAGACCGTCATTGGGATTGGTGAGGCCAGCCGCCAGGCCAATCCCGGCCCAGCCGCCGACGCCCGACAGGACAGCGACATACTGCGTGCCGTCATGGGAATAGGTCATGACGTTGCCGATGATGCCCGACGGGGTCTTGAACTTGTAGAGTTCCTGACCGGTATTGGCGTCGACCGCCTTCAGGTAGCCTTCGAGCGTGCCGTAGAACACGACGTCACCGGCCGTGGCCAGAGCGCCGGACCAGACCGAGAACTGCTCGGGCAGGGACCAGACGATCTCGCCGGTCTTGCCGTCCCAGGCGATGAAGTTACCCATGCCGCCATGGCTGTCCATGGCCGGATACATCGCCAGCGTGGCCCCGACATAGGGCTGACCGGCGGTGTAGCTGACGCGGAACGGTTCGTAGTCCATGCAGACGTGGTTGGTCGGCACGTAGAACAGTTCGGTCCGCGGGCTGTAGGCGGCGGGCTGCTGGTCCTTGGACCCCAAAGCGGCCGGGCAGATCTCGGTGGTGTTCACGTCTTCACCGTTCTGTTCGGTGGAGTAGCGCGACACGACCTGAGGCCGTCCGTATTCGGGATCGTCGGGGTCCATCACCACATGGGTCGCCCAGTTGACCACCGGGTCGAACTTCTCGGCGACGAGCAACTCGCCGCTTTCGCGGTCGAGCGTGTAGCCGAAGCCGTTCCGGTCGAAATGGGTCAGAAGCTTGCGCATCTCGCCATCAATTTCCTGATTGGTGAGGATCATTTCGTTGATGCCGTCATAGTCCCACTCGTCATGGGGGGTCATCTGGTAGAACCACTTGGCCATGCCATCATCGGGGTCACGGGCCATGATGGTCATCGACCAGCGGTTGTCACCGGGCCTCTGGGCCGGGTTCCAGGTCGAAGGGTTGCCGGTCCCGTAGTAGAACAGGTCGAGATCGGGATCGTAGGAATACCAGCCCCAGGTCGCCCCGCCGCCGATCATCCACTGGTCGCCTTCCCAGGTGTTGGTGCCCGAGTTCTCGCCAACAGGCTCGCCGAGATGGGTGGTGTTTTCCGGATCGACCAGGATCTGATCGTCAGGCCCCATCGAATAGGCGCGCCAGCGCTGTTCGCCGGTGTTGATGTCATAGGCGGTCACGTGGGACTGCACACCGAATTCGCCGCCCGAAATGCCGACGATGACCATGTCCTTGACCGGCAGAACGGTCGCGGTGTTGGTCTCGCCCTTGGACGGATCGCCGTTGACGACCGACCATTTCACCGCACCCGAATTGGCATCGAGGGCGACGACGGTGGTGTCGGCCTGGTGCAGGAAGACCATGCCGTTGGCATAGGCGAGACCGCGGTTGACGGTGTCGCAGCACATCACCGGGATCACGTCCGGATCCTGCTTGGGCTCGTATTTCCACTTGATGGCGCCGTTGTTGTTGAGGTCGAGCGCGTAGACGATGTTCGGGAACGGCGTGTGCACGTACATCGTGTCGCCGACCACCAGCGGAGAGCCCTCATGCCCGCGCAGAACGCCGGTCGAGAAGGTCCAGGCCACTTGCAGATCGCCGACATTAGACTTGTTGATCTGGTCGAGCGACGAATAGCGGTGGTTGGCATAGTTTCCTGTCTGCAGAATCCAGTCATTCGGGTTGTTCTGCATGGTAAGGACGCTGTCATTGGCGGCGGCGCCAAGGCTGCTTGCCAGCAGCGCGGCGACAGTGCCGGCTACAGTGTATTTCATGGATTTGATTCCTCCCAGTTCAGTCGAGTTTTACTGTGAGGGCGACCCTCAGACTCGTGAATTCGAAGGTGGAGTCCCTGACTGCTTTACAGGACGACCGACGGCACGGGACAACGGGTGTCCGACATTGCATAAGTATTCAACGAGATACGGGGGCGCGCCGTCAACACCCCTGAGGCGATTCAAGTCTAAAGTAGTATCGTCAGAGAAAGTGCCGGTTCCGTAAACATTTGGCGCTCCTCTTTGCCGGTTCTTAACAGGTTCTGAAATAACGAAAAAACCGGGTTCTGCGACCCGGTGTTTTCAGGTTCGCTCGGTGCGAATTCTCGCGCCGCTCAGTCGTCGTCGCCGAAGGTCGAGAGATAGGCGATGATGTTAGCGCGGTCATCTTCCTTGCGGAGGCCGGGGAAGGCCATCTTGGTGCCGTCCATGTACTCCTTGGGTTTGGTCAGGAAAGCGTCGAGCGCGGCCTCGTCCCAGACCAGACCGTCGGCGGCGGCGGCCTGCATCGCATCGGAATATTCGAATTCCTCATTCGAGCCGGCCGCACGCCCGACAATGCCGTTCAGGATCGGGCCGACCTTGTTCTGGGCGTCGTCACCGACCGCGTGACAGGCCTGGCACTTGCGGAACACCCGCTCGCCCTCTTCGGCATCCTGTGCCTGGGCGGAACCGGCCAGGAGGGTCAGAACGCCGAGGCTGCCGATCAGTATATTCTTCATGTTTGAAACTCCGTTTGCTTCCGATCTTGGGCCCCCACGGGGTTGGGGTCCCGGGTTTCGATTGTCCGTTTGCGGTGGCATCCAGGATGCCTGCCAGTTTGCATTCGCCGCTGCCGCCCTGCATACAAAATTTGTGTTACAGCGTGTTGCGGTTTCTTACCGCGCCCACTTTGGTGTTAGAGCGCTTTGCGCCTGACCGGATTCACTTATTCATTCCGATCCGCGAGACAGCGTTTGCATAGCAAATGCGTTCGCGGTTTGGAATGAATTCGATTTGGCGCAAAATGCTATAGAGTAAAACCGGATCAGATTGAACCAATCTGATCCCAGGATTTTGCTCAAGCCTACGTCTCTGGACCAAAATCGTTTCAGACTGCGACAGTCTGAAGCGATTTTGGTCTAGAGCTTTTCACCCCGGATCGGTGTCATGAATTCAGCCGCCGCTCGACGCTGATCACGTAGAGCGTGGCCAGGATCCCGGCTGTCGCCGAGGCCAACATCATGCCTAGAAGCGACCAGACGCCGGTCTCGGGATTGACCAGCGCACCGGTCACCGCCGACAGTCCCGCGCCGCCACCGATCATTAGCGCCCCACCCAGCCCCGAGGCACTGCCGGCGAGATTAGGACGGACCGAGACGATCCCGGCATTGGCGCTGGGCAGGCACATGCCATTGCCGAGGCCGAGAAAGAAGATCGGGCCGAAAAGCGCCAAAGGATGGGTGAACCCGGCAATGAACAGGAGCAGCGACAGCGCCATCCCGGCGGCGGCGACGATGCTTCCGGCCAGCATCATCTCGTTGATGCCGACCCGCTGCACATATTGTCCGGACAGGAAGTTCCCCAGCATGTAGCCGCAGGCCGGAAAGCCGAAATAGAACCCCACCAGCGCCGGCGAGACCTGCAGCACCTCGCTCGCCACATAAGGCCCGCCGCCGAGAAAGGCAAAGAACGCGCCCGAGGCGAAGGCCGCTGTCAGGGAATAGCCCCAGAAGCGGCGCGAGGTCAGCAATTCGGGATAGGCCGCGACCTGCGACCCGAAGGAGCCGGATTTCTCGGAAATGGTCTCGCCAAGATCGATGGCGACGATTGCCAGCACGATGACCCCGAATAGCCCAGTGAACAGGAAACTCGCCTGCCAGCCGAATGTCTCGTCCAGGATGCCTCCGATCAGCGGACCCACCATCGGCACCAGCGACATGCCCATGGTCACATAGCCGATCATCGAGGCGGCCCGCGCCGTGTCCACCATGTCGCGCACGATGGCCCGGGACAATACCAGCCCCCCCGCCACCGAGGCCTGGATCAGGCGGAAGGTGAGAAAGACATAGATGTTCGTGGCCAGCACGCAGCCCAGCGTCGCCAGAAGAAACACGACAATCGAAACGATCAGCACAGGCCGCCGCCCGTAGCGATCCGAAAGCGGGCCGATCACCAGTTGCAGGATCGCGGTGACGCCGAGATAGGCCGAGACCGTCAACTGCACCAATGCGTAATCGGCCTGGAAGAACGCCGCCATCGACGGCAGCGACGGCAGGAAGATGTTCATGTTCAGCGCCGCCACACCGGCGATCAGCACCAGAGTGGCGATATGTGGCGGCGTCTGGCGATCCAGCCAGACGGCGCTGGGTTTATCGGCGATGTCAGCCATGGAGGCCCTGATTTAATGTTTGCCTATCTGCCGGGAAGTAATAATTCGCACCAAACCGCTTTGGAATAGAAGACCTCCGGTCATCTTATTGTAGGTCTGAAAACGCCTCTTGCAAGCGGGTGACCGCCTCTTTTACCCGAGCGCGGTCTGTGGCGATGTTGAACCGCATGAAATTCTCACCCCCCTTGCCGAAGGTGGAGCCGTGATTGGCGACGATCCGGGCGCGGTTCTGCACCCGCTCGATGATCTCGGCTCCGGGCATGCCGGTGCCCGAGAAATCCACCCAGGAAAGATAGGTCCCCTGCAGCGCCATCGAGTGCAGGCCGGGAATGGCATTGAGCCCCTCGTCGAAGATTCGGGCGTTTTCAGCCAGATAGGGCAGAAGCGCCATCAGCCAGGTCTCGCCGCTGCCATAGGCGTGCTCGGTGGCGATCATCCCGAACTTGTTGGGCGAAATCCCCGCCGCCGCCTGCGTGGCCGCATAGCGCCGCCGCAACGTGTCGTTCTCGATCACCGCGCAGCCGGTCATCGTTCCGGCGAGATTGAAGGTCTTCGATGCCGACACCATGGTCAGGAGCCGGTCCGAGACCTCGGGGGCCACCGTCGCCAGTACCCGGTGGCGATTGCCGGGAAACACCAGATCGTGATGGATTTCGTCCGAGATCAGCAGAAGGTCATGGGCAATGCAGAAATCCGCCACCGCCTTCAATTCGTCCGCCTCCCAGACCCGCCCGCCCGGGTTATGGGGTGAGCAAAGGATCACTACCCTGTCCCGCGGGTCCAGCGATGCGGCCAGCGCGTCGAAATCCAGGCGGTAGAGCCCGCCCTCGTTCCCCATCTCCAGCTCGTGCAGGGTCCGGTCATTGGCGGTGATGATGCGCCCGAACGCATGGTAGACCGGCGAGAAGACGATCACCCCGTCGCCGGGCTCGGTAAAGGCCTGCAGCGCGATGCCGATGGCCGAGACGATGCCCGAGGTCACCTGTATCCAATCCGGCGCAATCTCCCAGCCATGCCGCCGTGCCATCCACGAAACCACCGCCTGCCGGAACTCGGTATCCCCGGCGAAATAGCCATGCACCCCATGGGCAACCGCCTTCATAAGGGCGTCGTTCACCGCCGGTGCGGTACGGAAATCCATGCTGGCCACCCACATGGCGATCCCGTCATCGGGCGAGACGCCATAGACGCTCTCCATCGCGTCCCATTTGGCACAATGGGTGTTGCGGCGGTCGATCGGTTCGTCGAAATCGAAGGTCATGCGGGGCCTGGCGGATGGTTCAGAACGTCAAGCTACCCGCTGAAATTTCCGCCGCAAGCTCCAAATCCCGGCGAACGCGACTTTCCGGGTGGCAAGGCAACTCTTCCGGCCGCCTTTCCGAACAGAAAGCCGCTTGAAGGGCAACGGACCGGCTCCGCCGCGAAGCTACATGGTCCGCTCGACCATCATCTTCTTGATCTCGGCAATCGACTTGGCCGGGTTCAGCCCCTTCGGGCAGGTCTTGGTGCAGTTCATGATCGTGTGGCAGCGATAGAGCTTGAACGGATCCTCCAGATCGTCCAGCCGCTCGCCAGTCGCCTCGTCGCGGCTATCGATGATCCAGCGGTAGGCGTGCAACAGCGCCGCAGGGCCGAGATAGCGGTCGGAATTCCACCAGTAGGACGGGCACGAGGTCGAGCAGGACGCGCACATCACGCATTCATAAAGCCCGTCGAGTTTCTTCCGATCCTCGATCGACTGGCGCCATTCCTTGGCCGGGCGGTTGGTCCTGGTCTCCAGCCAGGGCATGATCGAGGCGTGCTGGGCATAGAAATGCGTCAGGTCCGGGACGAGATCCTTGACCACTTCCATATGGGGCAGCGGATAGATTTTCACGTCGCCTTCGACCTCGTCCAGCCCGTAGATGCAAGCCAGCGTATTGATCCCGTCGATATTCATCGCGCAGGACCCGCAGATGCCCTCGCGGCAGGAGCGGCGGAAGGTCAGGGTCGGGTCGATCTCGTTCTTGATCTTGATCAGCGCATCCAGAACCATCGGCCCGCACTCGTCGAAATTGAGCCAATAGGTATCCAGACGCGGGTTCTGACCGCTATCGGGGTCGTAGCGATAGATCTTGAAGGCGCGGACATTGGCCCCGGCCGGCTGAAGGGCGACAAGAGCCATTCGGTGCATTTCGACAATGCCAAAGTCAAGGCGGTGGCCGGGGATTTCAGCTGCGTTGAAACGCTGGAGGAGGTGCTGACAGGGCCGGTGTCCTTTGCCGATACCTTCACGCCCGACATGGAGACCGATGCGCTGTTTGACCGGATCGTCGCTGATATCAGGTCGCTGCCGCGCTAGCGAGATGGCCCTGAACTCCTTACCGGGTTCAAGGCCATCGCATTACCGGAAGCAATCGGGGTTCTGGCGGACCAGCTTGCGGATCTGCCAGAGCTTTTCCTCTGCATAATCGGACCCGTTGGCCGCCCTGAGAAACTCCACCGCGCCCGGGGAGAGGCCGGCATTCTGCAGCTCGGGGACGTTGAACCCGGCGATTTCCTCATCCGAGAACCCGACGGCGCGGAACAATGCCGCCCCCAGCACCTTGCCCTCGCCCAACTCGCTTTCCATCGGGACAAATCCGACCGGCTTGTCCGTGGCCGCCACCAGCCGCGCCTCGATCGTCGGCCAGTCGCCGGGAAAGCTGTTGCGGGCCAGCCATTCCTCGTAGGTCTCGGTCATGCCCCTTGTGTAGATGAACTGCTTGTAGCTGGATTTCAGCCAGGGGGCCATTTCGCGGGTGTAATAGACAAAGCTGATCTCGTGCTGCGGCATCGCCTCGACGATCATCGGCATGACGCGCTCGGCCGAGGCGATGTAGTCGGGGCCTTTTGAATTGAAATAGTCAATGGCAACAAGGGTTTCGTCCGAGAACAGGGCCTTTGCCGTGCCAGACGCGGCGATTTCCTCGCCAACCGCCTGCAACCCGGCAAACATCTCGTCTCGATCCTTGTCGCGGTTGCGGCGCTGGAACTTGGCCGATAGCTGACGCAACCGGCGGGTCTTGCCGCCGCGAATGCGGAACCAGACACGATCCTTGAACCGGTTCCGGTTGCGGCTGATCGTCGCCTGGATCGTCGAGGTCCCGGTTTTCATGAAGCCGAGGTGAAAGACCAGCTCCGCCACGGCGCTACATCGTCCTTTCGACCATCATCTTCTTGATCTCGGCAATCGATTTCGCCGGGTTCAGACCCTTCGGACAAGTCTTGGTGCAGTTCATGATCGTGTGGCAGCGATAAAGCTTGAACGGATCCTCAAGATCATCCAACCGCTCGCCCGTCGCCTCGTCGCGGCTGTCGATGATCCAGCGATAGGCGTGCAACAGCGCCGCCGGGCCGAGATAGCGGTCGGAGTTCCACCAGTAGGAAGGGCACGAGGTCGAACAGGACGCGCACATCACGCATTCGTAAAGACCGTCCAGCTTCTTGCGGTCCTCGATCGACTGGCGCCATTCCTTTGCCGGGCGGTTGGTCTTGGTCTCCAGCCAGGGCATGATGCTGGCGTGCTGGGCATAGAAATGCGTCAGGTCCGGGACAAGGTCCTTGACCACCTCCATATGGGGCAGGGGATAGATCTTCACATCGCCCTCGACCTCGTCCAGCCCGTAGATGCAGGCCAGCGTGTTGATCCCGTCGATATTCATCGCGCAGGACCCGCAGATACCCTCGCGGCAGGAGCGGCGGAAGGTGAGCGTAGGATCGATCTCGTTCTTGATCTTGATGAGCGCGTCCAGAACCATCGGCCCGCATTCGTCGAGATTGAGCCAATAGGTGTCCAGCCGCGGATTCTGGCCGCTATCGGGATCGTAGCGATAGATCTTGAACGCCCGCACATTGGCCCCGGCCGGCTTGGGCCAGGTCTTGCCGACCACGATGCGGGAGTTCTTCGGAAGGGTCAGTTCAACCACGGCTCGTACTCCTGTGTGTCCTCAAACCTGTATCCATTCACGCGGCATCCCAGGGTGTGAACAGCATATCGAAAAAAACGCGGCCGCGTATCGCCATCATGGATCTTCAACTGGTCAATCGGATCGTGCAGTTCCAGCCCGTATTTGGCCATGAGCGCGATCATCTTGCCGGGCGGCTCGAAGCCTTCGAAACGCTTGGTAACCGTGAATTCCAGAATGACGAAGTCAGCCCTTTCAAGCTTCTTGCGCGCGCCCTTGAGCACTTCCAGTTCAAAACCTTCGGTATCCACCTTTATGCCGACGCGGCCTTCATAATCGGCCATGATAGAATCGTAGGTCATCATTTCGACCTCGTGTTCCCGGTACTCGACAAAGGCCGCGCCGGAAATGTCGATACGCTCCATGGTACTGACCGCGTTCAGGTGATGGCGCTTGTTGCGATTGTTGGGCACCTGCAGGGTGATCTTGCCCTTCCTTGGTCCGACCGCAACCTCCTTGAAATCGTAGCCGATCTTACCCTGCCAGTTCTTGTCGAGCCGCTTCCGGTTCGCCGCAAACAGGTCGATTGGCACGAATTTCTTGTCGGGAAAGGCGTTGTACAGGAACGGGGTACCTGAATGGACACCGATATCGACAACAAGGTCGGGATCGAATGCGTACTGATCCAGATAGAGCCTGGAAAGCCTGTTCGGCGCAATACGCAGGCCCCGTTGCTTCAGTTCATTTTGGACCTTGTTGGGAATCATGTCTTGTCCGTGGGTGCTTTGTCCGGGCTGTCATTGCTGGCTTCAGCGAATACGGACCATCCTTGCCGCAAGGCTTCGGAAGCCAGCAGCCCGCGCGCTGCCGCGATCACGGGAGACACGGACACGCGGCTGCCATATGGGCCACCGGGTATTCCTGTTGCAAGCGAATGAATGGCGCGACCCTGCATGCCTAGTTGCCCGCCGCCCATTCCGTCAGTGTCCCGCCTTCGCGGATGAACCGGTAAGCCGCCTGGCGCTCGTCATCCGACAACCCGTTCCAGATTTTCTGTTCCTCGCCAGTGAAGGTCAAAGCGCCCTCGGCCGACAGCTTGTTCGGAGCGTTGTCGCCAAAGCGACGCACCATGCAGTCGTCAAAGACCTTCGAATTGCGCTGATCGCGGACGAAGCCCTCGACTGTCACCACCTCGACGAACCGGTCACCCTTGCGCGCCAGCTTCGTGTTCTCGTTCGGCAGCGCGTCGCGGGCCTCGAAATAGCACGCCTTTTCGATGTCGTTGTTGAATTTCGGCGTCGGCTCGGACACGCCGCAGCCGCTGACAAACAGGGCCAGGGCCGCCGCTCCGGAAATGCTCTTTACCACTCTCGTGTCTGCCTTCGTCATCGCCTTACCCTTCCCAGGATCAACCGCCGCAAGCCTTGAAGCTCTTGCCGGTTGCCATGCATGCATTGATCTTGGCCCTGGCCTCCGGTGTGTAAAACTGCCAGGCCTCCCGTTCGGACGCGGTCAGTCCGTCCGGTCGGGACGTGTCGCCAGCGACCGTCGCGGTGGCATCCTCGCCGTCTGAGGTGGTCTCCACCGGCTCGCAGCCCAGTAGTGCGACCGAAACCGCGCCCAGAAGTACCAGTCGTGCAATCATTCCTATCCCCTTCCAGTCAGTAAACCCGCGCCTTGGGCGCGATTTTCTTCGGATCGATCCCGCCCTGATCCGGCGTGGTCAGTGGATCGACATGAACATCACGATAGCTCAGTTTCACCGCATTGCCATCCATCCGCGCCAGCGTGTGCTTGCGCCAGTTGGTGTCGTCGCGGTCCGGGTGATCCTCCTGCGCATGCGCCCCGCGGCTTTCCTTGCGGGCCTCGGCCGAGACGATGGTGGTCAGCGCGTTCGGCATCAGATTGTCGAGCTCCAGCGTCTCCATCAGGTCCGAGTTCCAGATCAGCGACCGGTCCGAGACCTTGATGTCATCCATCTGTGCCGCGACCTCGGCCATCTTCTCGCAGCCTTCCTTCAGCGTCTTGTCGGTGCGGAAGACGGCGGCATCCTCCTGCATGGTCTTCTGCATGGTCAGGCGCAACTCGGCGGTTGGCGTCGAGCCTTTGGCGTTCCTCAGCCGGTCAAACCGCTCCATCGCCTTCTCGACCGACGCTTCGTTCAGCGGCCGGTTCGCCTCACTAGGGTTCACGACCTCACCCGCTCTGATCGCCGCCGCCCGGCCAAAGACCACAAGGTCAATCAGCGAGTTCGACCCCAGCCGGTTCGCCCCGTGAACGCTCGCACAGCCGGCCTCGCCCACTGCCATCAGCCCGGGCAGGATGCGGTCGTGATCGCTATCGGTCGGGTCCAGCACCTCGCCCCAATAGTTGGTCGGTATCCCGCCCATATTGTAATGCACCGTCGGCAGTACCGGGATCGGGGCCTTGGTCACATCGACCCCGGCAAAGATGCGCGCACTTTCCGATATCCCCGGCAACCGCTCGGCCAGCGCCTCTTTCGGCAGGTGATCGAGATGCAGGAAGATATGGTCCTTCTCAGGCCCCACGCCGCGACCCTCTCGGATTTCCATGGTCATGCAGCGGCTCACCACGTCGCGCGAGGCCAGGTCCTTGTAGGTCGGTGCATACCGCTCCATGAACCGCTCGCCCTCGGAGTTGGTCAGATACCCGCCCTCCCCGCGCGCCCCTTCGGTAATCAGACAGCCCGCACCATAGATCCCCGTCGGATGGAACTGCACGAACTCCATATCCTGCAAGGGCAGCCCCTGCCGCGCCACCATCCCGCCACCGTCGCCAGTGCAGGTATGGGCCGAAGTCGCACTGAAATAGGCCCGCCCATAGCCCCCGGTCGCCAGCACCACCATCTTGGCGCTGAACCGATGCATGGTCCCGTCATCCAGCTTCCACGCGATCACCCCCTGACAGGACCCATCCTCGGCCATGATCAGATCGATGGCGAAATACTCGATGAAGAACTCGGCATTGTTCTTCAGGCTCTGACCGTAAAGCGTATGCAGGATCGCATGCCCCGTCCGGTCAGCCGCCGCACAGGTCCGCTGCACCGGCGGCCCCTCGCCAAATTCCGTCGTATGCCCGCCAAAGGGCCGCTGATAGATCTTGCCCTCTTCGGTGCGAGAGAACGGAACCCCATAATGCTCCAGCTCGTACACCGCCTTCGGCGCCTCCCGCGCGAGATACTCCATCGCATCGGTATCCCCCAGCCAGTCCGAGCCCTTCACCGTGTCATAGAGATGCCACTGCCAGCTGTCCGGCCCCATGTTCCCGAGGCTCGCCGCGATCCCGCCCTGCGCGGCCACCGTATGGGACCGCGTCGGGAAGACCTTGGTCACACAAGCTGTCTTAAGCCCCTGCTCGGCCATCCCCAGCGTGGCGCGCAGACCCGAGCCACCGGCCCCGACCACCACCACGTCATATTCATGATCGATGAATTCATATGCGGACATGGACGACCCCGATCTCAGGCAGTGAAAGCAATTTTGGCGACGGCAAAGACGCCCGACAGGCCGAAGGCCCAGCACAACAGGATATTGGCCAGCAACAGCCCCGTCCGGGCCGCCTTGCCATGGATGTAGTCCTCGATCACCACCTGCAGCCCCAGCTTCAGGTGGTAAAAGGCGGTCCCCAGAAACAGGATGGCCACGATGGCATTGAAAGGCCGGCCATAGATGGCGCGAACCTCCTCTAGCGAACTGCCCATCGCCTGGGCAAAGGTGAAGATGAACAACAGCGTCAGCGGCACCAAGGCCACCGCCGTGATCCGCTGCACCGAGAAATGATGCGTCCCCTCCTTGGCCGAGCCAAGCCCGTCAACGCGCGACCGATCCGTCTGATAACTCATCGCCGCCTCCTCACATCACGATCAGGGTGAAGATCGTCAGCGCGACAGCCGCCGTACAGGCGATCACCCCCGATTTCTCGACATCTTCCAGCTCGAACCCGCGGCCGACATCCCAGATCAGATGCCTGATCCCGTTGCAGAAATGATACCAGAGCGCGAACAGAAACCCGATCATGATCAGCCCGCCCAGCCACGAGGTCATGATCCCGTCGGCCACCGCAAAGGCCGCCTCGCCGCTGGCCGCGGCCAGAAACCACCAGACGATCAGCATCGCGCCCACGGCCATCGCCACCCCGGTCGCCCGGTGCAGGATCGACATGATGGCGTTCAGTTGCCATTTCCAAACCGTCAGATGCGGAGAAATCGGACGCGGTCGCGCCTTGCCGTCGGACATAGGGCCTCCTGTCGGCTACTGGCTGGTCTGCACGCCGCTGGCGTCAGACAGGAATTCGCTCGGGTTCTATCCCGGTTTCGGCCAAGGTCTCAAACCCTTTCTAGATAAATACCTTAGTTTTCGGCGAACGCAAATGCCGCATCGCACAACCGACAACAATACCCGCCCTCCCCGCAGGCTCCCGGAGGCGTCAGCCGACAGCGCGGTCGAGGTGAGGGCCCCAGCCCTCGCCGAGATCGCGCTTCCCCCTCAAAGGATATGCTCCGCCTTCCCATCCCCCGCATCCGTCCTTAGATAAAGGGAAACCACCCATGGCCCCAAATGGACAGCTTCCCGCCTTTCTCCCACCGCGCCGACCCGAGCGTCCCCGCCTTCCCCGACGAGGGTTGCGTCGCCTTCATGGACGGCGCCTGCGGCCTCTGCTCGCGCGGCGCCCGTGCCATCGCCCGCTACGACCGAAGACACGAATTCCGTATCGCCACCGTGCAAAGCCCCCTCGGCCGCGCCGTCCTCATCCATTACGGCCTCGACCCCGACGACCCCTCCACCTGGCTGCTCCTCGAAAACGGCACGGCCTACTCATCCCTCGACGCCGCCATCCGCACCGCCCGCCGCCTCCGAGGCCCGTGGCTCCTCTTCCTCCCCTTCGCCCTCCTGCCGAAACCGCTCCGCGACCGCCTCTACCGCCTCGTCGCCCGCAACCGCTACCGCCTGATGGGCCGCGCCGAGCTTTGCGCCCTCCCTGACCCCGAACTCCGCGCCCGGCTGATCGAATGAAAATCCTGATCCTCGGCGGCACCGGCACCTTCGGCAGCCGCCTCGCCCGGATGCTCATCGCCGACGGTCACACAGTCACCATCGCCGCCCGCAACATCGCCCGCACCAAGGCCTTCTGCACCCAATATGGCGGCACCCCCCTCACCCTCTCCCGCGACGCCCCCCTCAGCCAGGCCTTCAACGGCCAGGACATCATCGTCGACGCCGCCGGCCCCTACCAGAACTACGGAGCCGACCCTTACCGCGTCCCCCGCACCGCCCTTGAAGCAAACGCCCACTATCTCGACCTCTCCGACGACGCCGCCTTCACCACCGGCATCGCCACCCTCGACCCGCTCGCCAGATCCCGCAACCGCACCGCCCTCTCCGGCGTCTCGTCGGTCCCCGCCCTGTCCTCCGCCGCCGTCGCCACCCTGGCCGAGGGCCTCTCCGAGATCGCCCTCATCCACACCGCCATCCTGCCCGGCAACCGCGCCCCGAGAGGCCGCTCCGTCATGGCTTCCATCCTCTCCCAGACCGGCGCGCCCTTACGGCTCTGGCGCGGCAACCAATGGATCGAGGCCAAAGGCTGGACCGACACCGTCCGTATCCCGCTCGGCCCCGCCAACCGCCCCGCCTCCCTCATCGGCGCCCCCGACCTCACCCTCTTCCCCAAGCACTTCAACGCCCGCTCCGTCCTCTTCCGCGCCGGCCTCGAACTGGGGGTCATGCACCACACGCTGCGCCTCCTCGCCCGCCTCCGCCCGCTCATCCCGCCCGAGCGCCTCCTCACGCCGCTCCACCACATAGCCCAACTCCTGGAACCCTTCGGCACCGACACCGGCGGCATGATCGTCGAGGTCTCGGGCCGCACGCCCGAAGGCACCCCCGAAACCCGCCGCTGGACCCTCGAAGCCGCCGCCGGAGACGGCCCCTTCATCCCGGCCATCCCCGCCCGCCTCCTCATCAACCGCTGGAGCCACACGCCACCCGAGCCCGGCGCCCGCCCCTGCCTCACCGAATTCACCCTCACCGAAGCCGAAACCGCCCTCTCAGCCCTTGCCACCACCTGCACGACAGAAACCACCCCGGCCCCCCGCCTCTTCGAAACCGCCCTCGGCCCCACATGGCACCAGATGCCCGCAGAGTTCCACGCCCTCCACGACCTCTGGGACCGCCTCGAGGCCAAGGGCGAAGCCTCCGTTACCCGAGGCACCTCGCCACTCTCCCGCCTCACCGCCACAATCTTCGGCTTCCCCAAAGCCGCAGAGCGCCTCCCTGTCACCGTCACAATGACCCGCACCGCAACCGGAGAAACCTGGGAACGAAACTTCGCCGGCCACCGCTTCCGCTCCCACCTCACCCCGGCAGGCCCCGCCCGCTTCCGTGAACGCTTCGGCCCCTTCACCTTCGAGATGGATCTACCAATCGAAAACCACCGCCTTTCCATGCCCGTCCGCAAAGGCTGGTTCTTCGGCCTGCCGCTCCCGAAACCGCTCCTCCCGATCAGCGAAACCACCGAGCATGTCGAAAACGACCGCTTCCACTTCGACGTCCGCCTCTCCGCCCCGCTCGCCGGTCTCCTCGTGCACTACAAGGGCTGGCTCGAGCCCACCGACCACAGCCAATCCCCACCGCAGGCTCCCGGAGCGCAGTCGACAGCGCGGTCGAGGTGAGGGCTTCAGCCCTCGCCGAGATCGCGCTTCCCCCCTGAAAGAAGCGCCACCAGCTCCACATGTGCCGACCAGCGGAACTGGTCCACCACCTGCACCCAATCCAGCCGATATCCCGCCGCGACCAGAACAGCGGCATCTCGCGCAAATGTCACCGGATTGCACGATACCGACGCCACCACCGGCACCCCGGCCCTGGCAATCTCGGCCACCTGCGCCTCCGCCCCGGCCCTTGGCGGGTCGATCACCACCGCATCGAACCCCCGCAACTCCGCCGCCAGCAAAGGCCGCCGGAACAGGTCCCGCCGCGCCGCCTCCACCCGCTTCAACCCGGTCCCGCCGCGCCAGGCCTTCTCCAAGGCGGCCACCAGCCCGGCTTCCCCCTCCACCGCCAGCACCTCCGCCTGCCGCGCCAGCGCCAGCGCAAAGGTCCCGCATCCGGCAAAGAGATCAGCCACGCGACCCGCACCCCGGACGGCCTCCGAAACCGCCGCCACCAGCGCCGCCTCGCCCTCCGCCGTCGCCTGCAGGAACGCCCCCGGCGGCGGCGAGACCGTCACGCCGCCAAAAGCCACCACCGGTGCCTCCCGCATCGCCACCGGCTCGCCGTTCCAACACAGCCGCACCAGCCCATGCCCTTCGCAAATCTGTCCAAGTGCCGCCTGCATCGCCCCGTCCAGAGGTTTCCCTCCTTCGACCGCCACCTCGACCCCATTCCCGAACAGCGTCGCCACCAGCCGCACCTCGGACGTTCGCGACGCGCCCATCCGCACCAGCTCTTCCAGGGCAGGCCGCACCGCCATCAACTCCGGTCGCACCACCTCACAGGCCGTAATATCGACAATCTCTCCGCTCCGCCGCGCATGAAACCCGACGATCACCCCCTTCTTCGTCCGCCGCCCCGTAAATACCGCCCGCCGCCGCGACCGGGGCGGCGAAACCGCGATGGGCCGGAACGCCGCCTCCAACCCCCGCGCCGCCAATGCCTGCTTGACCACGCCAACCTTCCACGCCGCCACGAACTCGTCCGACCCATGCTGCAAGGCACAGCCGCCGCAGCGCCCATAGGCCCCACAGGGTGGCGGCACCCGCTCGGGCGAGGCCGCCATCACGCGGTGGAGCGCGCCGTCCGCAAGCTCCACCCGCTCACCGGGCAGGGTCAGGGGTATCCTCACCTCGCCATCGGCACTCAACCCGTCTCCGAGATGCCCCAGTCTTTCAATGACATGTTCGCTCATGGCCCCCGTGATAGAACCATTCCCGCGCCAATGAAAAGCCCCGCCCAAAGACCCCGCCCTGCGAATTTATTGTTCCCAATTGGAAGCATTGTTCCGCTTTCGTAACGGGACTATCTCTCTATCAAGCAACAAGGACCACACAATGACCCCGTTCCGCCCCGCTTCCGATCCAGTCTCACCGCAGACCCGCATCGGCCATGTCCATCTCAAGGTTTCAGATCTCGACCGCGCCATCGGCTTCTATTCCGGCGTCCTGGGCTTCTCGGTCATGCAGACCTACGGCACCGGCGCGGCATTCCTGGCCGCCGGCGACTACCATCACCATATCGGCCTCAACACATGGGAAAGCGCCGGGGGCACACCACCGCCACTGGGCACGACCGGTCTCTACCATACCGCGTTCCTCTATCCGACCCGGGCCGATCTCGGACGCGCCCTGAAGCGGGTCAGGGAGGCCGGTATCCCCCTCGACGGCGCTGCCGATCACGGGGTGAGCGAGGCGCTCTATCTCCGCGACCCGGACCAGAACGGGGTCGAGCTCTACTGGGACAAACCCCGCGAAGCCTGGCCCATGACCGAAGACGGCCACCTCGCCATGGTCAATGCCCGGCTCGACCTCAAGGCGCTGCTTGCGGAGGCGGGGGCCTAGGCGAAGGGACGCCGAGCGGTGCATCGCGATTCAACTCCCCGGCGTCGGTTCCCAGAGTTCGATCGGATTGCCCTCGGGATCGTTCAGCCAGGCGAATTTTCCGTTCGGATAGTCCTCCGGATCGCGCCGGACAGCGATCCCCGCTGCTTCAAGCTGGGCGATCATCGCCTCCAGATCGGCGACCCGGAAATTCAGCATGAACTGCTTCTCGCGGTTGCCGAAATAGTCCGTCACTTTCTCGAATGGCGCAAACACCGTCGATCCCGCCTCCTGCTGCCAGCTGGGCGTGTCGTAGTCGCCCGGCACCCGCAGGATCCCCAGATGCGTCTCGTACCATTCGGCCAGTGCCTTGGGATCCTCCGCCCGGAAGAAGAATCCGCCGAATCCGAGAACCTTCTGCATCCCCTACGTCCTCAGCCGGTCCATGATCGACACCAGTTCGGTGGTGATCCCCGGCTCTGACAACGCGTGCCCCGCATCCTCGACCATGCGCAACGTCGAGCCCTGCCAGGCCTCGTGCAGCGTCTGAGCGGTATGCGGCGGGCAGATCATGTCATAGCGGCCCTGGACGATATGGCCTGGGATCGCCTTGATCCGGCCCATCCGGTTGAGGATATGCCCGTCCTCCTCCAGGAACCCGTGATTGGTGAAATAATAGTTCTCCAGCCGCGCGAAGGTCCGCGCATAGGCCCCGGTCGGCCGACCCCGACCGCGCCCGCCCTGCAGGACGGCCAGCGCACTTTCCCAACCGGCCCAGGCGGCACCGAACCGCGTCTCCTCGTCCCGGTCGCCCGAGAACAATCGCTTGTTATAGGCCGCGATCAGGTCGCCACGTTCGTTTTCGGGGATCATACCGACGAATTTCCGCCATTCCTCGGGCCAGAACCCGCCAGCGCCGCCGCCATAAAACCAGTCCAGTTCTGCCCGCGTCATCAGAAAAACTCCGCGCAGCACCAGCGCCTCGACGCTTTCTGGATAGGTCTGCGCATAGACGAGCGCCAGCGTTGCCCCCCAGGAGCCGCCGAAGACAATCCATTTGCGGATGCCGAGCGCGCGGCGAATGCGCTCGATATCCTCGACGAGGTCCCAGGTGGTGTTGCTGGTCACCGAGGCGTTGGGCAGCGACTTGCCACAGCCGCGCTGGTCGAACAGCACCGTCCGATAGTGATCGGGATCGAAAAACCGCCGCATCCCCGGTGAACAGCCGCCGCCGGGTCCGCCATGGAGCACCACGACCGGCTGGCCGTTCTTCTCCCCGCATTCCTCGAAATAGATGCGATGATCGCCCGGGACATCCATCACCTTCTGCCGGAACGGCTCGACCTGCGGATAGAGGCCGCGGCGGGTGGTATCCTGGCGGTGGCTTTCAGGCATATGTGCTGCTGGGCTTCATCGGTTTCACGATGCCTAGAATTGCAGTTTGCGCTGTCCGGCGCAAGATTTGAACGCGTCTGAGCAAAGCGCCGAGAAATTCAAATTGACGCAAAATGCCCCCCTCTGGAATGGATCGTTGCTCTGGCCTGGAAAGCCAAAGCCACGACACTTACCCGCTCCTGCCCTTCATCCGCCGGAAAATGCGCCCGATTTCCCTCTCCAGCTTGGTCCGCGGCCTCGGAATACGAATCCCCGCCGCCCTGGCATTGGCAATTGCCCTCAGGCCGAATCCCCGGCGAGCCGACTGATCGGAGAGTTCCTGCATCAGCCACTTGTGATTGCGCCGGTACTGGCCGAGATCGAAGACCGCATCATAACGGTCAAGGTGCCCTGTCGTCTCGAGCGTTACCATTGTCTGAAGACATTTCCAGCACTGCCCGCAATTGAGGGCCTGACCTGCCGTGCGTTTCTCCATCGATGCGACACAGATATTGAGCCGCGTGTAAGTGTCGGGATTCTCCGCGATCATCGCGGTCTTTGCGAATCTCGGCACCCCGGCCCCGGCCGATTGCAGATGCAGACGCTCCGTAGACAAAAGCGGCAGCGAAACCGGCTCGAACGAACCTGTATAGTAACCTGGCCCGCAATGCACCTCGTGGATCGCCACCGACGAGGAGGGCAGATAGGCGCTCAAGCCCCCCTGCAGGACCATCGCCGCCGCCACATTGCGCAATCCGACCGTCTTGACGAAACCTTTCGCGCCGGTAACTCCGGCAGCGTCGAAAACCTCCGTCATGTTGGCCGACACCCGGCAGAACCTGTAGCCCTTGTGCGCCGCATAGTCCCGCGCCTCCTGCGAAGCCTTCTCATAAGGTCCTTCGCTGGCAGGGTCCGAAGTCGGCCCGAACGCCCCGACATGAAAGATCGCCAGCGTGTTCAGGCGCAGTTGCTCGGGCACGTCGGGGCCGTCATAGAGCATTGTCGTGCAGAAACTGTCGACCCCGCCCGAAAACCCTGTCGCCACCCCGCGCCTGGCGCGCGGCGCGTGCTGCCCGGCGCTCATCCCCGCCTCGATCCTGACCGGCTGCAGCGTCGGCTCGTAGCTGCGAAAGAGCGCCATCAGGTCGTTCCGGAGATTGTACAGCAAGCGCGGCGACAGGTCGGCCTCGACAACCATATCCTGTCCCAGCTTCATCGCCTGGTAATACAGCGCCACCGCCGCCCAGTTCGGCTCGCCGATCTCGATCATGTCCGCCTGGGCCTTGTCGGTGCGGAACACCAGCCGCTCTGGAAAGCCTTCGCCTCGGATAGCACAGGACGCCGCAACTTCGTCTCCGGCCTCTTCGACGCGGAAATCGGACAGGACAATCATTCCGGACCTTCTCGCCTTATAGTAGAGCAATCCATCGCGATTTCCCTATAATGTTGCCCCGGGCAAGTAAGCCCTAGCGTGTATTACTTAGGATTGGCAACCTCGAGTGGCGATTATCACTGTGGATCACTAAAGAAAATTGTCCATTTCACCTGCAAATTCCACTTTGATACTGGAATACCGGGGGTTTTGCCTCAATAGTGAATTTGGTGCAAATTGGCCAGCTCCGCGCGTATCGAAGCCGGCCTGGGACGAAAAAGTTGAAGACGAGCAACGATTTTTGCAGACCGCCGCGCGTAACGCGGCTGGTGCAGGATCTGGGTTTGGGGAACGACCGGAATCTCTTCTGGTCCTTCTACGAGCCCAGAAACTTCGGTGACTGGATCGGTCCCTATCTCTTCGAACACATGACCGGTCTGGTTCCGGTACACGCCCGGACCAGGGTGTCCCGCTTCAGCCGGACGCTGTTCTCCGTCGGCTCGATCCTGCGTCATTTGGATCGGCCCGGACGTGCCGATGTCTGGGGCAGCGGCATCATCAGTGCCGACGATCAGTTCGAGCGCCCGCGTGCTGTTCATGCGGTACGGGGCCCGTTCACGCGCGACCATCTGCACAGACTTGGATATCCAACCTCGGACGTCTTCGGCGATCCGGCGATCCTGCTGCCGCTCTGCTTCAGCCCCGGCACCGCGCTCCGCCACCGCGTCGGCATCGTCCCGCATTTCCAGGACCTGGCCGCCATTCAGAACGTCTATTCCGGCCATCCGGATATCCTGGTCATCGACCCGACCCGCGATGTCGAAACCGTGGTCAGCGATATCCTGAGCTGCGGATCGCTCCTGTCCTCCTCGCTGCATGGCCTGGTCGTTGCCCACACCTACGGCCTGCCTTGCGCCTGGGTCGATGCCTGGTCCTGCCTCCAGGGCGACGGCGTCAAGTATCGGGACTATTTTGCCGCTTCCGGCATCACGGGCCTGAACCCGATCCGGCTCGAAGCCGACCTCACGGCGGCTCAGCTCGAGACGATATCCCACTCAGCACCCCTTCCCGACCTCGCCGCCCTGCGCCTGCCGCTCCTGGCCGCCTTTCCGCGCCCGATGGCCGGATCGCGACAGATACAAGGGCTCCCGGAACTGGCCCGGGCCTGACCCCGACGCCCGGGTGGTTGCGCTCCGGTCGCCTACGGGTGCAATCTCTCGGCCATGACCGCACCCGAATCCCACTCTGTCGAAGCCACCGAGATCGCCAAGTTCGAGGCCATGGCCGCCGAATGGTGGGACCCCGAGGGCAAGTTCAAGCCCTTGCACATGCTCAACCCCTGCCGTCTGGACTATATCATCGCCCAGATCGCCGCCGAGTTCGACCGCGCCCCGGCCACCGACCGGCCCTTTGCAGGGCTCCGCCTTCTCGATATCGGCTGCGGCGGCGGGCTCCTGTGCGAGCCGATGTCACGGCTCGGGGCCAGCGTGACCGGCGCGGATGCCGCCGAAGGCAATATCCCCATCGCCCGGCTTCATGCCGAACAGATGGGCGTCGAGGTCGACTACCGCCACACCACCGCCGAGGCCCTCGCCGCCGATGGCGAGCGTTTCGACGTGGTGCTGAACTTGGAAGTCGTCGAACATGTCGCCGACCCACAGGCCTTCCTGACCACCTGTGCCACACTCCTGAACCCCGGCGGGCTGATGATCTGCTCGACCCTCAACCGCAATCCCAAGAGCTATCTCGCCGCCATCATCGGGGCCGAGCATGTCATGCGCTGGTTGCCGAAGGGCACCCATGACTGGCGGAAATTCATCACCCCCGACGAGCTTTTCGCCATGCTCGCCGAGGCGGGTCTCACCCCGGTCGACCGCCAGGGTTTCGTCTTCAACCCGCTTGCCTGGAGCTGGACGCTCTCCGACCGCGATCTGTCGGTGAACTACGTCACCGCCAGCACCAGATCCGCCTGACGGGCCACTTTCCGACGTCCCGCCTGAGTCTTTTCGGCATCGCCCCGCCGCAGAAATTTCCGATTTGGTAATTTCTATACATTTTTATGACACTTTTCTGCGACAGCTTGTCGCAAGGAGGTTGTCAATCCCATGCTAAAACAATCCCTTCTAACAGCTGCATTCCTGACCGCCACCGCCTTGCAGGGCGCAGCCCAGGAACGGCTTCTCGAACGTCCCCAGGTCGATCTTTGCGGCTGGTACGCCGCCCTCGCCTTCAACCAACCCCGGGATCATTATTCCAACGACCTGACACGCATGTGTCTGGAAGGACAAAAACAGGCCGAGCTGCGCGAGCTGCGCCGTATCGCCATCGAGATGCAGATGCAGCGCTTCCGCGACGCCCGCGACCGGCGTGGTTTCGGCAATGACGTCACCCTGTCGCGCACCGGCATCTACCTGATCGCCCACCGTCTGGGTATCTTCTCGGCCGGCTGAGACCGAAAGGAATGCCGGAGGACCGACCGGTCGGCTGCGCCCTCGGATGGCGATATGGATATGATTTATTATCATATAGTTAGACCGCGTTTCACCGTGAACACCTACCCGGATCCCCGGCGGCAACCACTCCGCCAATCTTCCTGTCTCTGAACACCGCGTTACCGGCGCGTTCCGCAGCGGCGTTCCCGCCGGAGCCCCGGAACCTTTCCGCGCCTCCCCATTGTCAGGACAATTCCCCCTTTAAGCCCCTTTGCGGGGCCACTAGCATGACCGGGGAACAAACATCGGGAGTTTCCATGCATCTCAACGACATCTGCCCGGTCATCCTCTGCGGCGGGTCCGGTAAGCGCCTCTGGCCCCTGTCCCGCAAATCCCACCCCAAGCAGTTCTCCCGCCTCCTCGGAGACCGTTCCCTGCTCCAGGAAACCGCCCAGCGCCTGTCCGCCATCGGCTGCGGCCCGCCGGTCATGCTGACCGGCGTCGACTACCGGTTCATCGTCGGCGAGCAGATGAGCGAGATCGGGGCCGAACCCCGCGCCATCGTCATCGAACCG
The DNA here is from genome assembly GCA_050299335.1 of Paracoccaceae bacterium. GTDB lineage: Bacteria > Pseudomonadota > Alphaproteobacteria > Rhodobacterales > Rhodobacteraceae > JBNKVT01. The sequence continues at coordinate 31,323 of JBNKVT010000050.1, forward strand.
GTCGGACGCAACACCGCCCCTGCGGTGGCCGCCGCGGCCCTGATTCTTGCCAGGGACAATCCCGAGGCGCTGATGCTGGTAGCCCATTCCGACAGCGCCATCCGGAATCCCGCCGCCTTCGAACAGGCCGTCAGGGAAGCGGCCATTGCCGCCGCGAAGGGAAATTTCGTGGTGTTCGGCATCACCCCGGACCGCCCCGAGACCGGATATGGCTATATCGAGCTTGAAACGCCGCCCGCCGACGACACCGCCCGCGATTTCCTGCGCTTCGTCGAAAAACCCGACGCCGCCACCGCCGAGGACATGCTCGCCTCGGGCCGCTACCTGTGGAATTCGGGCATGTTCCTGTTCCCGGTCGGCAAGCTGATTGCCGCTTTCGAGGCCCATGAGCCCGAGCTTCTCGCCACCATTCGCAAGTCGGTCGACGCGGGCAAGGAGGATCTCGACTTCTTCCGCCTGGCCGACAGCTACGAGAAGTGCAAGGACATCTCCATCGATCACGCGATCATGGAGCGCGAGGCGGGCATGGTCGTTCCGGCCGATCTCGGCTGGAACGATCTCGGGTCGTGGCAATCCGTCTGGCAGGAAAGTGCTCCGGACGAGAACGGTGTCGTGACCACCGGGCTCGCCGATGCCATAGACTGCGAGAACACGCTCCTCAGGACCCAAGGCCGCGACATCCGTCTCGTCGGGCTCGGCCTAAAGAATATTGTCGCCATCGCCACCCGCGACGCGGTGCTCGTCGCCGACATGAACGAGGCCCAGGACGTCAAGAAGGCCGTCGAACTGCTCAAATCCAAGGGTGCGCCCCAGGCCGAAAGCTTCGCCCGGCATCATCGCCCCTGGGGCTGGTACGAGACTCTCGACCTCGGTGACCGCTTCCAGGTCAAGGAGATCATGGTCAAGCCGGGCGGGGTGCTGTCGCTGCAAAGTCACCACCACCGCTCTGAACACTGGGTCGTGGTGCGGGGCACGGCCAAGGTGACGCTGGACAGCGAAGAGCGGCTCTTGTCCGAGAACCAGTCGGTCTATATCCCTCTCGGAGCCGTCCACCGGATGGAGAACCCCGGCAAGGTCGGCATGCACCTGATCGAGGTGCAGACCGGGTCCTATCTGGGTGAGGACGACATCATCCGCTATGAGGATGTCTACGCCCGCGAAAGCGACGATTGAGATATCGGCACCCTGCCGGGACCCCGCGTAGGGTGCGTGCTCCGCACGCACCGCCCCCAAGGGAAAGCCCTGTCAGCCGCTGGCGCGTTTGTGCGACGGCAGGACAATCCGGCGGAAATAGTCGATCGTCCGGTCGAGCCCTGTCGAGATATCCGTCTCCGGCGCCCAGCCCAGCAACTCCCGCGCCCTCGTGATATCCGGCTGACGGCAATGGGGGTCGTCGGGCACGCTGTCCATGACCACCAGCTGCGACCCCGTACCGATTTTTTCCAGCACCAGCGCCGCCAGATCCAGCATCGACAGTTCCTCCGGATTGCCGAGATTGACCGGTCCGTCCGTCTCCGGCCCGGACTTCGCCAGCGCCAGAAGGGCCGTGACCATATCGTCCACATAGCAGAAGGACCGGGTCTGCGTGCCGTCGCCAAAGAGCGTCAGATCGGCCCCCAGCAGCGCCTGGCAGATGAAATTCGACACCACCCGGCCGTCATCGGGCCGCATCCCCGGCCCATAGGTGTTAAAGATTCGCCCGATCCGGATATCCGCGCCGCATTCCCGCCGATAGGCATAGCACAGCGCCTCGGCGGAGCGTTTGCCCTCGTCATAGCAGGCCCGAATCCCGAAGGCGTTCACATTGCCGAAATAACTCTCGCGCTGCGGATGCTCCTGCGGGATGCCGTAGACCTCCGAGGTCGAGGCCTGCACCACGCGCGCGCCATGGGCCAGCGCCAGGTCCAGAACCGCCCGCATCCCGAGAAAGCAGGTTTCCAGCGTGGCAATCTGGCGGGCCTGATATTGCGGCGGCGAGGCCGGGCAGGCCAGGTTGAAGATCAGATCGATGCGCGCGTCCAGCTCGCCCAGCAGCGTTGCGCAATCCTGTACCCCGCCCCGGATCATCCGGAAACCGGGCGCGGTCGCCAGTCCGGCCAGGTTCGCTGCCGTGCCCGTCGACAGGTCATCGAGGCAGATCACCCGGGCGCCCTCGGCGGTAAGCCGGCGGCACAGATGCGCGCCGATAAACCCGGCCCCGCCAGTCACAAGACAGGTCTTCTCACTAAGCAATACCATTTCCTGCGCCCTTCACTCCGGCTTCTGCCGGTTCGCCCAGTCTTTCCCATTCCCGGCGACGGCGCAATCCAGCCCTGTGTGACCGGAGTGCCTGCCGATAACCATATCCGCAAAACAGATACCGGAAATGGGCATCCATGCAGTGCCTGTCCGCCATCAGCACCGATTTTGCCAGCGCCAGCGGCGTCATGGCCACAAGGCTGAGCGGATCGGCGGAGGCGGCCTGCAGCGTGTAGGTATAGTTCGAGACCTTCACCCGTGACAGCGCCTCGCAGCGCGCCCTCTGAGGGAAATCGATTGTAGCGCAATCCTGCAGGCAGGCCAGATAGTTGGCGCGCAACCTGCCTATGAGGCCCAATCGGTGCCCGAATAGAACGGTATCGGGATGAAGGCGCTCCTCGTCGCTCACCCAGGATATCCCGCCGGTTCGCCAGGCAACCAATGGTTCGGGGACATGGGCAAACCGCCCGAGGATGCTGGCGCGGAAGGGCAGAACATGATCCTCGACGATGGCACAATCGGGCAACGGACCGAAGCAGTCGAACAGGTCGCGGTGATAGGCGCTCGCCGAGCCGACCACGTAGCCATTGTCGCGCAGCAGGTCCTCGGGCGACGGATCCAGCCGTGTCACAGAGGTCGATCGCGGTAGCCCGATCTTGCGCCCCTCCATATCGATCCGGTCCATGTCGCAAAAGATCAGCTTGATCGTACCTGGATCCTCCGCCCAAGTGTCGTGGACTCGCGCCGCCCGTTCGGGGTAGCTGAGGTCGTCGCCATTGGCCTGGATCAGTATCTCGCCGCCCGACAGCGCCACGGCGCGGTTCAGGTTCCCCACCAGGCCGAGGTTCTCGGGGTTGCGGTTCAGGACGATCCGGTGCGGTCCCGAATACTCCGCCGCCACCTTTTGCATGATCTCGAAGGTTCCGTCCTGGCTGCAATCGTCGCTGAAGACCACTTCGAGCGGCGAATAGGTCTGTGCCAGCACCGCCCGGAGCGACGGCTCGATCATGTCGGCCTGGTTGTAGCCCATCTGCAGGACCGAGATCAGCGGTCTTTCGGCGACGCTTGCCCGGACGGGGGCCGGTTCATCCCTTTCAGCGGCCAGAGGGATCTCCTGACCGGGTGTGGTTTCAGGCAGTTCAGCCGACCTTGCATCGGCTCCGTTTCCGCCGGGCTGCGCCGAGGCGGGCTCCGAACTGTCATGCGCTGCTCGGAACACATCGTTGGCGGCGCGCCACAGGCGCGAAAACGGCCCGGTTCCGGTCCAGTCCTCCGCCAGCCGGAGATCGCTGGCCTCGGCCTCGAAAATCCGGTTCACGAGCTGCCGCAGCACCGCGCGGTCCTGGTACATCCTGGCAATGGTCCGGGCGCGGATCGTCTCGGGGTCGAGATTGCGGGATTTCAGCTCCGCCACGCCTCGGGCGACGGCCTGAGGCGTGTCCTCGACGATCAGGCAGTAATCGTCATCGAAAAACCGGTCCCGTCCGCCCAGGGATGCAGTCGAGACCACTGGCAGGCCGGCCAGAAGATATTCCAGCGAGGACAGCATCGAGCCTTCGACCGCCGACAGGCACAGCCCGACATGCGCCGCGTTCAGATGGCGATTGACCTCCTTGGACGGCATGCGCACCGGACGACGGCGAAAGTCGAAATCGTTGAGAAAAACATGACCTGGCGCGCGTGTTCTGTGCCGTATCAGCAGCATTTCCTCATACTGGCCAAGCCAGCCGGCCATATCGGCCCGGTAGTAGATGAAGGCGCAGCTTTCCGTGGCCAGGGTCAGTTCGTGGCGCTTCCACGGGGTAAGCTGGGCGTTGTAGATCGCATCGAATTTCCGCTCGACCCCGGCAAGCGGGCGAAAGATGTTCGGGTCGATGCTGCTATTGCCGCTGCTTGTGACCGCTGCTTCGCCAAGGCCGCGCATCCGCGCCGTCTCGCCATCGGTATTGCAGACAAAGACCAGCCGGTGCCCCGGATAGACGAGCCGGTGCCGTAGTGCCGCCCGCCGCATCCCGCGGGCGGTTTCAGCACGGTCGATGGTCCAGGTCGGAGAGATCAGGTGCCAGCCCTTCGTGCCGAGCCGCCGCCCCCGGTAGAGCCCCGGCAATCCGATGAGGCTGTCCGCCGATGTGCCCGAGAAGATCACAAGCGGCTCGGCGCTGATCTTTCTGAATATCATCGTCTTTGAGGGTCGCGGCTTCGGGCCGGACCTCAGAAACCGCCGCAAGGCCGCCATCTGCGCCTTCAGGATCTCCGTCATCGTCGGCGGCCTGTAGCCAAGCTCGGCCAGCAGTCTCTGACCCGCTGCGTCCGTCACCGCGCCATCGCCCGTGCGATCGTCTCCGCCAGTTCTGTCAGCGCCCGTCCCGCCGCCTCCGTCAGGGCGGGCGTGCCTTCGGCGAGGATCGGTTCGGCGATATCGAACCGTCCCGAGCGGGCGGGCAGGTTGCGCCCGTCGGGGGACAGGAAATACTGTCCCACCAGCCGGAACCGGCCATCGGCCCCGGCCAGCATCCGGTCGATCCGCACCTCAAGGCGCATATCCGCATAGCCCGGCAGTGGCCAGGGTTCGGCGGCCACCGTCGCGCCGGTGATCTCGCCGAGGCTGCGGGTCAGGGCATTGGCGATGGCACTGGCGGGAATATCGGCCCAGAGGATTTCTGTATCGCTCCGCACCGCGCCATCCACGCCGAGCGTGGCGATCTCGGGGGCGGCGGCATATTCCGGCAGCCGCACTTCCCGCAGCTCCACCGACCGCGCCCGGCTGGCGAGCCGCAACTCGCTGGGGGCCGGATCGAGCAGGTAGAAGCTTTCGTTGCCGGAGCCGCAGGCGGCGAGCGGCAGGAGAAGCGCGAGGAGGTGGAAGCGAAATCTCATGTCAGCGGCCCCTGATCAGCGAATCCGGCCGCCGTTCGATGGCGCGGGCCAGCGACGACAGCGCCTCGGCAGCCTCGCGGACCTCGCGGAGCGTTGCAAGCGTCTGTTCGTTGAAGCGCGAATCCGCCCCATAACCGCCCAGCGTCGCCTCCGCACGCGCCACCAGCCCGTTCAGCCGCTCGGCCAGGGCAGGCAGCGATGCCGCCGCTTCCTCCACCGCCTGGGCGGCGGACTGTATCGAGGCGAAAGTGGCATTGGCATTCGCCACCGCCCCGCCCTCCCTGATCTCGACCAGCACGGTGCGGACTTCCGCCAGCGCCCCGTTCAGTGCCGCCGGAACCCCGGCGGCATCCTCGGTCCCGATCAGCCCGTCGGCGGTCTCGACCAGCGACGTCGCCGAGGTCACCAGGTCGCTCAGCGGCAGATCATTGGCCTTCGCTGCCAACGCCTCAAGGTCCTCGACCAGCGCGGGCAGGCCTTCCGAGGCCGAGTTGATGCTGACGCTCGCCGCACTCGCCTCTTCCAGGGCGGTCACCAGGTTCGCCGCCGCCCCACCGCCGCGAAGCTGGGCCAGCATCGCATTCACATCTGCAAGCGCGGCGCGCATCTCGCCGGGGATCGCCGCCGCCTCTTCGGTTCCGATGATCGCATCCGCCCGCTCGACAAGCGCCGTGGTCGCGGTCACCAACTCTTCCACAGGCAGCGCGTTGGCCTTTGCCGAGAGCGCGTTCAGTTGCTCGACCAGTGCCGGCATCCCCTCCGACGCTGCGCTGACATTCGCCGCAGCAGCAGCAGCATCGTCGAGAGCCGCCAAGAGGTTTGCCGCGGCACCCCCCTCCTTGATCGAGGAGATCAGCTCGTTCAGATCCGCCATCGCCGCCCGCAATTCCACAGGCGCCGCCCGCAGATCCTCGGAATTCACCAGCCCCCGCGCGTCGCCCAGCAATGCCAGCAACTCGTCGGGCAGTTCCCGCGCGCTCTGGTTCGAAACCACGGCGTTGGTGTTCTCCAGCACTTCGATCGCCGCCTGCATCAGCTCTTCGACCGGCAATGCGTTGATCCGCTCGAAAACCCCCTCGGCGGTGGCGGTGAAATCGGTTAGTTCGGCGGCGACACTCGGCATCCGCGGATAGGGTTGCGCGTCCCGGTCTATGGCGTCCTCGGCCGCGTCGGGGACCTCCACCAGTTCCAGCATCAGCGCCCCTGAGATCAGGCTCTGGGTCGCCAGCCGCACCCGGAGCCCCCCGGCCACCGACGCCTGCAGGAAGTCGATGGTTTCCTCTTCCGTTGCATCCTCATGCAGGCCCAGTTTCGAGGGCTGGACGGTGAAATTCGCTAAAAGCCGCACCTCCGGCCGTACTCCGTCCTCATCGACATAGGCGGAAATATTCGTCACCCGGCCGACATTGATGCCCTTGAAACGCACCACCGAACCGACCGAGAGGCCGTTGACGGACGTGTTAAAGACCACCGACAGCGGCACCTCCGCTGCCTCTGCGGCGTTGAAGAGACTGTTCCGCGCCGCCTGCTCGTCCTCGAAAATGTCGAAGACCGTGTTCTCGTCCAGCGGGTCTCCGCCCGAAAACACCGTGTCGAAGCTGACGCCGCCCTGAACCAGCGAGGCCAGCGTTCCGACATTCAGCCGCACTCCGGTCGTATCGAGCGAAATATCGAAGCCCGAGCGGTCCCAGAACCGGGTCGCCGAGGTCAGCCGCCGGTCTTCGGGAGCGTAGATGAAGGCATCGATCAGCACCGCATCACCCGTTCGCGACAGGCGCGGATTCTGCAGCCGCCCGACCTCGATACCGCGAAAGAGCACCGGCGCGCCGGCGGTCAGCCGGCCCCCATCGCTGGCCCGCAGCGTGACCCAGGTCCCGTCCTCGTTCGCCGTGACCGTCGGCGCGGCGTCGAGCCCCAGAAAGGTCCGGGTCGCCTCGCCCTCTGGGTCCCGGTCCCAGGTGCCCTCGATATGGACACCGGACAGGACTGTGTTCAGCCCGGAAATTCCCTGGGTCGTGATCTCCGGTCGAACCACCCAGAACTGCGCGCTCCTATCGAGAAACGGCAGGATCTCCCGGTCGGCCCGGACCGAGACCACCACTCGCGACAGGTCAGGTGTGAAGCTCAGGTCCTCGACCTGCCCCACCGTCACATCCCGATATTTCAGGACGGTCTGCCCGGCCTCGATCCCCAAAGCGTTCGAAAAGGCGATCTGGATCAGTTCGCCCCGCTCGGAATAACTTTTCCAGGCGATGCCCAGAGATACCGCCAGCGCCAGAACCGGCACCAGCCAGACCACCGAGATTCGCGACCAGATCGGCGGTTTTTTCGGCCGGATATCGAGCTTTGTCGGTCCCAGCGCGTCGCTCAAGCCGCCACCTCGCTGTCCTCGTCCCAGATCGCGCGTGAATCGAAGGCCTGCGCGGCCAACATGGTGAAGGCCACCGATAGCGCGAAACTCACCGCCGCCGGTCCGGGATTGATCGTCGCGATGACGTCGAGTTGCACCAGTGCAGACAGGATCGCCACCACGAAGACATCAATCATCGACCACCGCCCCACAAACTCGACCACCTCATACAGCAGATGCCGGTAATGGTCGCTCAGCGCCGACGGGTATCGCACGGAGATCGCCAGATAGGCAATGGCGATGAACTTGCCGATGGGAATGACCACCGAGGCCACGAAGATGATCAGCGCCACGCCCCAGGACCCATGTTCGGTCAGTTCGACGATGCCGCCGATGATGGTGTTCTCCTCCTGTCGGCCCAGCGTCGAGGTCAGCAACATCGGGTAGATATTCGCCGGGATATAGGCGATCAGCCCCGCCAGCATCCAGGCCCAGACCTTCTGCAGAGCGTCGGGCGCGCGGCTTTGCAAAAGGATGCCGCAGCGGCGGCAGACCGGTTCCTCGGCCTGGTGCACCTTGCCACAGGCCTGACAGGCCACCAGCCCCGCCGCGCGGGCAGTCAGGTATGGCTGTTCTCGAGACGCGTCCATATCGTCCATTTGCACATGAAGGTATCTTGCAGGGCCACCACGATCACCAGCGCAGCAAAGGCCCAGAAGGCCGGACCCAGCGAGAGCTGTGCCATGCCACCGACCTTGACCAGCGACACCGCCACGCCGATGACGAAAATCTCCGCCATCGCCCAGGGTTTCAGCGCCTCGGCCAGCCGCATGGCGCGCGGCGCATGAGCGTAGGCCGGGCGGTCCAGGACCAACGGCCAGAGCGTATAGAGGATCGCCAGCACCCGGATCACCGGGATGACGATGATGAAGGCGGCGACGGCGACGGAAAGCGGCAGCATCGCGCGGTGCGAGAAACTCGCCACGGTGTCGAAGACCGAGGAATGATGCGCGATCTGACCGGCATGGAGTTCCAGAAACGGAAAGAACACCGCCGCCAGCATCAGGATCAGCACCGTCAGCGCCAGGGTGATCACCCGGGACAGCGCATCGCGCGAGGGGGCGATCAGGATGGCATGGCAGCGCCGGCATCGCGCGGTTTCACCCTCGGCGACCCGGCCCGTCTCGTGCAGGACGTCGCATTTCGGACAGGCGATCAGCCGGTCGAGCGCGCCGATTTCGCGGGATTCCTGCATGTCCTCCAGTCCGATTGCCTCGCCCGAGCCTAAACCATGCAGACGGATGATGGAATCTCCGATCATTCGTTCTGCCGGGAAAGCGTCCGCCTCGAAGCGAGGAGCGAGCTCCGCAGGCAAATGGCGTGTGGCAGAATCGCCGGAGGTCTGCTAGTTGTTGTGGGATGAACGCTCCGCACCGCAATATAGAGCCTGAACGGCGCCCGATACGTCAGCTGGACGATGCGGCGGCCAACCGGATTGCGGCTGGCGAGGTGGTCGAACGACCGGCCTCGGCGGTGAAGGAACTGGTGGAAAACGCGCTCGATGCCGGGGCATTGCGGATCGATATCGCGGTGGCTGATGGCGGCAAGACGCTGATCCGGGTGACCGATGACGGGCATGGGATACCTGGCGCGGAACTGCCTCTGGCCCTGTCCCGCCACGCCACCTCGAAGATCGACGGCTCTGACCTGCTGAACATCCATTCCTTCGGCTTCCGGGGCGAGGCCTTGCCGTCGCTCGGGGCGGTCGGGCGGCTGTCCGTGACTTCGCGCCATGGGGCGGAGGCGGCGCGGCTGGCGGTGGATGGCGGACGGACGGGACAGGTGGAACCGGCGGCGCTGGCGCAAGGCACGGTGGTCGAGTTGCGTGATCTCTTCCACGCCACCCCGGCGCGGCTGAAGTTTCTCAGGACCGACCGGGCCGAGATGCAGGCGGTCTCGGACACGGTCAGGCGGCTGGCGATGGCGGCTCCGGCTGTGGGGTTTACGCTGCGCGACGTTTCAGGCGGCGACGAGCGGCTGGTGTTCCGGGCCGATGCCGAGACCGGCGACATGTTCGAGGCGCTGAGGGCGCGGCTTCGGGTAGTGATGGGCCGCGAATTCATCGAAAATGCCCTGCCCATCGACGCCGAGCGCGAGGGGCTGCACCTGACCGGCTACGCCGCCCTGCCGACCTACTCGCGCGGCGCGGCGGTGTCGCAATTCCTGTTTGTCAATCATCGGCCGGTGCGGGACAAGCTGTTGATCGGGGCCCTGCGCGGGGCCTATTCGGACTTCCTGTCACGGGACCGGCACCCGGCGGTGGCGCTGTTTCTGGACTGCGATCCGGAGTTGGTCGATGTCAATGTGCATCCCGCGAAGGCCGAGGTGCGGTTCCGCGATCCGGGGCTGGCGCGGGGGCTGGTGGTCTCGGCCTTGAAACATGCGCTGGCCGAGGCCGGGCACCGGGCCTCGACGACGGTGTCGACGGAGACGCTGGGCGCGTTCCGGCCCGGACCCACCGCGCCGGTCTACCAGATGGACCGGCCGTCGCGGGGGGCTTTGCAGGCCGGGTATCAGGCGCAGTCTCCGGGCTTTGCCGAGACCGCGACCGCGTTCGCGGCGCGGGTGGAGCCGGAGGATGCGGGCGACCCGGATGATGCGGAACGGCTGCCGCTGGGCGCGGCGCGGGCGCAGGTGCATAAGAATTACATCATCGCCCAGACCGGCGACGGGATTGCCATTATCGACCAGCATGCGGCCCATGAACGGCTGGTCTATGAGCGGCTGAAGGCACGGATGGCGGAGAACGGTATCGCGCGGCAGGCGCTGCTGATCCCTGATATTGTTGAGATGCCTGCCGACGATGCCGCGCGGCTGCTCGACGCTGCCGGGCTGCTGGAACAGGCGGGGCTGGTCATCGAGCCCTTCGGCAACGGCGCGATCTGCGTGCGCGAGACGCCTGCGATCCTCGGCGAGGTCGATGCGAAGGCGCTGCTGCGCGATATCGCCGACGAGATCGCCGAAAGCGGGAACACGCAGATCGTCCCGGACCGGATCGAAGCGATCCTGTCGCGCATGGCCTGCCACGGCTCGGTCCGCTCGGGGCGGCGGATGAGTGCTCCGGAGATGAACGCGCTCTTGCGCGAGATGGAGGCGACGCCGCATTCGGGCCAGTGCAATCACGGGCGGCCGACTTATGTAACGCTGAGGCTGGCCGATATCGAGCGCCTGTTTGGCCGCACATGAGCCTGGATCAGCTGATTTCGGAGGTGACAGGCAGCCCCTATGCGCTGGCCTACGGGATCGGGGCTGTGTTGCTGACCTGCCTGTTTTTGCTGGTTTTTCTGGTGCTGCGGGCCACCACTCGCTCGGCCCGGTCCACCGAACCCCTGTCGCGGCATATCGCCAATCTGGCGGACACTGTGCGGGCGTTGGGCGACAACCAGCACCAGTTGCAGGGCGGCCTGAAAAGCGTTTCGGAGGCGCAGATCGCGGCGCAGTCGGCGCTGATGGCGACGATGGAGGCGCGGCTGGCCGCGGTCCAGAAGGGGATGGTCGAAAGCCTGCATGGCAGCACGGTGCGGACGACCCGGTCGCTGACGGAACTGCAGGAACGGCTGGCGACCATCGACAAGGCGCAGAGCAATATCGAGAAACTGTCTGGCGACGTTCTGTCGCTGCAGGACATCCTGTCAAACAAGCAGACGCGCGGCGCCTTCGGGGAAATCCAGCTGACCGATATCGTCGGCAAGGCGCTGCCGCCCAACGCCTATTCGCTGCAGGCGACGCTGTCGAACGGCAGGCGGGCGGATTGCCTCATTCACCTGCCGAACCCTCCGGGGCCGATCGTGGTCGACTCGAAGTTCCCGCTGGTGGCCTATGAGGCGCTGGTCCGATCCGGGAGCGAGGGCGAACTGAAAGACGCCGCGCGGCAGATGCGAGCGGCGGTGCGGGCCCATATCCGGGCTATTGCCGAGAAATACATCATCGAGGGCGAAACCGCGGACGGGGCGCTGATGTTCCTGCCGTCCGAGGCCGTCTATGCTGAGCTGCATGCCAGTTTCCCCGACCTGGTGCGCGAGGGGTTCGCCGCCCGGGTCTGGATCGTGTCGCCGACCACCTGCATGGCGACGCTGAACACCATGCGGGCGATCCTGAAAGACGCGCAGATGCGCGAGCAGGCGGGAGCGATCCGTCGCGAATTGTCGCTGCTGACCAAGGATATCGACCGGCTGGAGACGCGGGTCGGCAATCTCGACCGGCATTTCGAACAGGCGGCGAAGGACCTGAGGGATATCAAGATATCCTCGGACAAGGTCGGGCGGCGGGCCGGGCGGCTGGAGAATTTCGAGTTCGATGGCGAGGGCGAGGCGGTCGAGGCGGTCGAGGCGGCCCCTGGGCCGGGCGTGCTGGAGTTCAAGCCCTGAGGCGCAGGGCGCGCGGCCGGTTCCTGAATCCGGCATGGTGCCCTTCCGCCAGCTTACCGGAGCTTCCGCCACCGGAACAGGCCGAGCGTGTCAGAACCCTTCCAACTGGTCGCGCCGCCGCTCGCTCAGTACCTGCGCGCGTTCCAGCTGCCTGCGAATGCCGCGGGTTTCGCGCCCGGGCGGCAGGCCCGAGAGGATCTGCGCGCGTTCCTGCAGGGCCCGGGCGGCGATCCCGTGCAGGGTGACGTCGCCCAGCACCTCGCGGAGGATTTCGAGGCATCGCGCATGGGTCCTGGGGTATTTCAGGAACCGCACCCAATGCCAGTGCGCGATCCTGACCGTGTCCTCAAGGTCGCGCCCAGCCTCGCCGCCATTGAGCGAGAAGTTCCAGTCCGGTGCCAGTTCCCGCACCGGCATCCCCATCCGCGCCAACGCCACCGGCAGCGCGATCTGATCCAGCCAGGGCCGCTTGTCGAACCCCTTCGCCTCGTGATCGATCTTCGCCGCCGTCTCCGCCCAGACCCCGGCAAACCCGGCTGCCGCATCGAAGCCGATCACCCCGGCATTGTAATAGGGAAACATCCCGATCCCGGAGCGTTGCGCCACCCGGTCGCGCGGCGGAAGGTCCAGGCCAAAAAGCCCGTATATCGGCCCCCAGACCTTGGACCTGCTCGAAAAGGAATTGTATTCCGCCGGACAGACCGCCACCGGCGTATCGCCGAACAGCGCATCGGCGTCCAGCGGGGCATTCAGAAATACATCCGTATCCAGAAACAGCACCCGCCCGCGCGCCTGTTCCTCTGCCATCAGGCAGGCGACGATCTTGTTGCCATGCGGGTAGCGCGTGGCGAATAGCCGCCTGCCCCTGTCCGGCGGGAACAGCCGCGTCTCGACGCCGGTCTCTTTGAGGAGAGCCTTGACCGACGGTGTCAGGAAGGGCCATTTCCGGTCCGGCACATAAGCAGTCAGTGCTGCATCCTTAGGCGCGTGGATCTTGAGCGAGCACAGAAGCGGGATCGACCATTCGTCGATCCCCGGCAGGTCCAGGACGAAGATGATGGAAAGCGGATCGGGCTTTCCCCCCGGATGCTGACGATTGCCTCGCATGGGAAAGATGTCGCCCATCTGGCCCGGTTTTGCCATCAGTTCTTTGCCGTGGGCCGGTCTTTTGTCACCGCGCCGCCGCGCCGGGGACAGGGGCTACGGGGCAGGCGGGCGGAACCGAGGCGATGGACCGGCGTGCGTCTTGATCGCAGATCGGCGGATGGCGCACCTCATCTTGCACACTCGATTTTGCCTGTCGTCGCAGGGCGCGCCCTCACGCAGCTCCGGCTACTGCAGGTCTGACCTTGACGGTCCCGATCCCAACTCCGGCGCCCCCCCCGGAATGCCCTGGGGCAGGCAATCTTAGATACAGGGATCTCGCTGCCTTGGCGCAAGTCGCTGGTCGCACCCTGCAAGTTCAGAGCCGCGCGCGAGGGAGGGAAGGGGATATTGGCGATTTCATCAAGATCCGGGATGCGTTAAGTCAACGCCTTCACGCGGTTTCTGATGCCTGGAGATCTCGCCAAATGGGCAAGCCGATGCAACGGGTCATGATTATCGGCCAGCCTGGCTCGGGGAAATCCTGGCTGGCACGGGAGATGGGGAAGGTCACCGGGCTGCCGGTCTATCATATGGACCACATTCACTGGAAACCGGGCTGGATCGAGCGCGAGCCCAAAGATAAATTGCGTCTTGTGAGCGCGGTCCATGACCTCGAGGAATGGATCCTCGAAGGCGGGCTCTCGCGCAGCTGGGACGAGCGGCTGGCACGGGCCGATACCTGTATCTGGCTGGATTTCCCGCTCTGGTTCCGCGCTGCCTGCGTGGTCCGGCGGACGCTGAAACATTACGGACGCACACGACCGGACCTGCCGGAAGGCTGTCCCGAGCAATTCAGCTGGGAATTTGCCAGATGGATCTGGACAACGCGCCGGAGCGGCCGGGTGAAACCGGCGGCGATCTTCGCCACCCCGGACCCACATTGCGACCTTGTCCGCCTGAGGACGCGTGCGGAGGTGGCCACTTTCCTGCACAGGTTGCGCGGATTGACCCCGCCGAGCGGTGCGGACTAATTGTGCCGACTGACCGGAAAGGGACCTCGGTGCAGCGTATCCTTATCATAGGAGGCCCGGGTGCCGGGAAGACGACACTGGCACGGGCGTTGGCCGACCGCACCGGCCTGCCCCTGACCGAGGCGGATGATTTTCTCGCACCGGTCGATGGTCGGTCGCCGCAGATCGCGGCGTCGGTCGCCAAGGTCAACCGGGCCGGGGAGGACGAACGCTGGATCATCGAGGGCGCGTGGTTCGCAAGAAGCATCACGGCGGTCGAGGCCGCCGATACCTGCATTTGGCTCGACCTTCCGGTGCCCATCCGGATCTGGGGCATTCTCTGCCGCGTCCTGTCCGGACGCTGCCGCAAGTTTCCCGGCCGCAACCGCGTTTTCCGGCTCTACAACCAGCGTCGCATTCTCTGGAAGGCCTGGTGGTTTCGCCGCCGCTCGCGGTCCCGGGCGGCGCGCCTGCTCGCCCGGGCACCGGAACATGCACCGCGGTACCGGCTGCGATCGCGGCACGAGATCGCCCGGTTCGTGGCCACGCTCGGCTGACCCGGCGTCCGGCTTGATCGGTTCAACCACAGCGTTAATATCCCGGCCGGGGAGGATGGCGGATTGCCACTCGAAATCACGTTGCTCATCGTCATCGCCGGGATCTCGGCCACGGTGGCCCTCGTGCATCTCATGGGCTGGTCCGGCACCCGCCAATTCGGCGCGCCGGAGGATATCCGGGCGATCTGGGCGGATTTCTACCCCGACGAGACGATTGGTGATTTTCTGGTCAGCGACGACCGCTGCGCCGTGCTCCTGACGCTGGCGGGTGGTGGAATCGGACTGATCTGGGCCTTTGGTGACGAGGCGGTGGTGCGGCGCCTGCACGATCCCAGACCGGTGGAAGAGACCGAAACCGGGCTCTGCATCCGCCTCGGCGATTTCACGGCCCCGAAACTGCATATCCGCCTCGTCGATCCCGCCGACCGCAATCGCTGGGCCGCCATTCTCGCCGGTCGGAAGGAGGCCGCCTGATGGAAGACATCCATTTCCCCGACGCAATTGCGCTCGCCGTGCCGCTGTTCATCCTGTTCATGATCGGCGAGATCATCTGGATCAAGCTGAAACGCAAGGGCGGGTCCTACGAGACCCGGGACACGTTGACCTCGCTCCTGATGGGGGCGGGGAACTTTGCCTCCGATATCCTTCTCGCCTTCATCGCCTACGGGTTCTACATGTGGCTCTGGCAGTTCAGGATCTTCGATCTCGGTACCGCCTGGGTCGTGGTGGCGATCTGCTTCTTCCTCGACGATCTGCGCTATTACTGGGTCCACCGCTTCGGCCACACGATCCGCTGGGTCTGGGCGAGCCATGTGAACCATCATTCCTCGCAGCATTACAACCTGTCGACGGCGCTGAGGCAGTCCTGGACCGGCACTTTCACCTTCATGCTGGTGATGCGGGCGCCGCTGATCCTGATCGGCTTCCACCCGCTGATGGTGCTGTTCTGCGGGGCGCTGAACCTGATCTACCAGTTCTGGATCCATACCGAGGCCATCGTCAAACTGCCCCGCTGGTTCGAGGCGGTGATGAACACGCCGTCGCATCACCGGGTGCATCATGGCCGCAACGCGCGCTATCTGGACGCCAATTATGCCGGGACCTTCATCATCTGGGACAGGCTCTTCGGCACCTTTGTCCCTGAGCAGGCCGACGAGAAGGTCCAATATGGGATCGTCCACAATATCGGCACCTTCAACCCGCTGCGCGTCGCCTTCCACGAATGGGTCGGCCTGTTCCGGGACGTCTTCCGCCCCGGCCTGTCCCTCAAGGAGCGGTTCCTCTACGCCTTCGCCCCACCCGGCTGGAGCCATGACGGGACGCGCCGGACCTCGAAGCTGATCAAGGCCGATTACGTGGCGCGCCACCCGGATCAGGCAGGCAAGCCGGGGCTCTGACAATGTGGTGCGGGTCGGCGACAAGCATCGTTAACCACGCATTCAGGCGTTTGGATATACAGCATTTTCGGCCTTGTTCCACTTTGGCAATTGCTACATCCTTGATGGAAGCAACCGAGCAGGACGTGACGCCGAATGCGAAAATCCCCGACACCCTATCAGAGCCTGCCGCGCGAAAGCTTCTGGCGCGTGGCGTCTTCCGCTTGGAAAAAGGGGCGGTTTGACAATATCTACAAGCCGAAGTTTCCAATCACGCCGGAAACGGCGATCGCGTCGGCCGGAAGTTGTTTCGCCCAGCATATCGGGCGCTATCTGAAAAATCGCGGATTCAATTATATCGACGCAGAGCCGGCGCCCTTCTCCCTGTCCGACGACACCCTGTCCGAATTCGGCTATGGGCTCTTTTCGGCCCGCTATGGAAATATCTACACCTCGCGCCAGCTGTCAGAACTGGTCAGGGATGCGTTCCTCAACAAGGTTCATGACGAGGTCTGGGAGGAGGATGGCCGCTTCTTTGATCCTTTCCGCCCGACGATAGAACCCAATGGATTCGCGTCACGCGAGGAAGTCATCGCGATGCGATACGATCACCTGAAGGCCATACGCCAGCTGTTGCGGAAGACAGAGGTTTTCATCTTTACCCTGGGACTGACCGAAAGCTGGTACAATACCGAGACAGGCTACACCTACCAGATTTGTCCGGGCACTACTGCGGGCCGGTTTGATCCCGACCGGCACGCGTTCAGGAATCTGGATACCAGCAGCGTTGTGGGTGATCTTAAACGATTCATTAAACGGTGCCGGAGTCGAAATCGGGACGTCAAGATCCTGCTTACGGTATCGCCGGTTCCCCTGGTTGCCACCGCAACGGGAGACCATGTCGTTGCGGCCACGGGCCATTCCAAGGCCGTGTTGAGGGCCGCGGCGGGTCAGTTGAGGGATGCTTACAATTTCGTCGACTATTTTCCATCCTACGAGATTATCTCATCACATCTGAGTTCGGGTGCCGGGTATGCGGAAGACCTGCGGGACGTTCGTGACGATGCGGTCGCCGAGGTGATGGACGTGTTCTTTTCCGCGCATGGGATTGACAGCTCGGAGGAACGGACGGCGAAGGAAACGGTCGCGGAAAAGATCGATAGGGAGCAGCGCGACCTGACCGCCGAAATGAGCGCGGTTTGCGACGAACTTTCCCTGGACGATGGTACAACCGTATGAAGATCAGGATTGTCGGTGACTCGGATATCGTTGCCTTGGGGCGCGCATACCAGAGCAATGAGAGCCTGCGCGAGAAGTTTCGCAATGAATCCGATGTGGAGTTTTCGAAGTTTTTCCCGTTCCCGAATGCCTTGAAATCCTTCTGGGAGCGGGACGGCGATGAAATCGTCGTCAGGAAATCCGAGCGCGGTGTGAGGTTGACTGACGATCAGGACCTGTCGCGGATCAGGCCGGAAGCCGACGTGGTTTATGTCGTATCAATGCCCTATCGGGCCACGGTGAACACGAATTCGGTCTGGCGGCGTTTTTCACCCTGGTCGTTTCCTGTGAAGGGTCGTCCGCTCGTCAGCGACGCGCTGATTGAGCGCGCCGTGAAGCACAATGCCTCGAATATTCTTGGTTTTATTGGTGAACTCAGACAGATGTGCAACCAGGTGATTGTTGTCGAGTCTCCACCAATTCGTGACGATTCCGGGACCGACGAGACCCAGCGGAGCGGGTTGACCCGCAGCCTCTATCTCAATGCGCTTGGCCGCGCGGTTCTTGATCGGGAAATCGCCGATATGGGCCTGGACGTGGTTACCTGTCCGGAGGATTCCTACCAGGGCGCACCTCGCGAAAGCTACATCCGTACCGAGTTTCACTCGGAATCAAAGTCGGACAAGTATCATGCCAATGTGCGATATGGCGAAAAACAGATGGAAAAACTCGCGGCGTATCTGCGGTCCGCCGGGATCATATGAAAGGTGACAGGTCCTGCGGATATTGCACTGCAACAGTTGCCAGTGCTAGCCTGATCCGGCAACAATAACTTCACGAAGATTTACCCCGGATTAACGAGTAGGCAGTAATGTCCAACGAAATTCGAAAGGGAGGAATTGGCAGCAACCCCGTATCTGAAAGGGGATCGTAATGATCGAGTTGGTATTTGTCGCCTGCTTGACCTCCAATTCCGGATACTGTGAAGAACGCTCCTTGATCTTCGCGGAAAACATGAGCCCGATGACCTGCATGATGCAGGCGCAGCCGGAACTGGCGAAATGGGCCAACGAACATCCGAAATGGCAGGTTTCGAAATGGAGTTGCCGGACCGGCAATACAAGTCGGGCATCCATTTGACGCGGGCTCCCGTGTCGTAACATCGCGCGAGACCCGCGATCCTGACCCGGGTTTCCCCACGCCGGAGACCAGCACCGGGACAGGACTGGCAGGGCCGGCACCCGGTGCCGGTCGCATTTGTCGCCCCGGGGCACCTGAACCTGAAGCCGCGGCATCTGGCGAGTTTTCGGTTGCCGGGGCAGGATTTGGTCCCGGCCTCCACCCCCGCCTCCTACACGAATTGCTCGCGGATCAGCCGTTCCTCCAGCCCGTGACCGGGATCGAACAGAAGCCGGTGCGAAACGCCGCTTTCCGTGGTGACATCCACCGACCGCACATTACGCACCTCCTTGCCGTCAGCACTTGCCGCCACCGCCCGTTTGTGGGGCTCCAGCACGTCGAACCGGACCCTGGCGTTCTTGGGCAGAAGCGCCCCGCGCCAACGGCGGGGGCGGAACGGGGCGACGGCAGTCAGGGCCAGGATATCGGCATCAATGGGCAGGATCGGGCCGTGGGCCGAGTAATTGTACGCCGTCGAGCCTGCGGGGGTGGAGACGATGGCCCCGTCGCAAACCAGCTCGGCCATCCGCTGGCGGCCATCGACACTGATCCGCAACTTCGCCGTCTGCGGGCCCGAGCGCAGGAGCGAAACCTCGTTGATCGCCAGCTTCTGTTCGACCGTGTCGTCCATACCGGTAGCCACCATGCGCAAGGGATTGATCCGCGCCTCCTCGGCCATGTCCAGCCGCGCGGTCAGCCCGTCCTCGTCATAGGCGTTCATTAAAAAGCCGACCGTGCCGCGATTCATGCCGTAGACAGGGCAGTCGAGCTCCTGGGTGTCGTGCAGCGTCGACAGCATGAACCCGTCGCCACCAAGCGCGACGATCACCTCCGCATCGACGGCCGGGACATTGCCGTAGCGTTCCGACAGCGTCTTCAGCGCGGCGAGCGCCGGGGCGGCGTCGGCGGCGACGAAACAGATCTTTTCAAAACCCACGATACCCCCTGGGGCTTGGTCAGGACGGTCATGTTAGACGCGAGGGGCGCGAACTCAAGCCTTGTTTCCGGTAGCGATTCCCAGCCCGTTGTCCGCGCCTGTCCGTCACCCTGTATCCGGTCCTGCGCCCCGACCCCGGTTTCCGTTCGGAAAATTCGGTGCCGGTGCCAGACGCAAGGGCGGCGCATATCTTCGGACCGCGACCATTTTACGGTTTGGCCGCGCGCCAACTTGCGCTAGAGAAGCGCCACCTCAAGCGACGGAGACCCCTGATGGATGCCCAGACCCGCGATACCGGCTTCTTTTCCGAACGCCTCGACACCCGCGATCCCGAACTGTTCGGCGCGATCACCGGCGAGCTGGGGAGGCAGCGCGACGAGATCGAGCTGATCGCATCGGAAAACATCGTCTCCGCCGCTGTCCTTGAGGCACAGGGGTCGGTCATGACGAACAAATACGCAGAAGGGTATCCGGGCCGCCGCTACTATGGCGGCTGTCAATATGTCGACATCGCGGAATCGCTGGCGATCGAGCGCGTGACGAAGCTTTTCGGCTGCAGTCACGCCAACGTGCAGCCCAATTCGGGCAGTCAGGCGAACCAGGCCGTCATGCTCGCGCTGGTCAGGCCCGGAGACACGATCCTGGGCATGAGCCTCGACGCCGGCGGTCATCTGACCCACGGTGCGCGCCCCAACCTGTCCGGAAAATGGTTCAATGCCGTGCAGTACGGCGTCGTCGCCGATACGGGCCTGATCGACTATGATCAGGTCGAGGCGTTCGCCCGCGAACACGAACCGAAAA
>JBNKVT010000051.1:0-139481 GCA_050299335.1 Paracoccaceae bacterium
TCACGGTTTTCGATACCTACGAGCACATCCTCGACAAATGCCAAGCCGCCTGGAACTTCTTTGCCAACGAGCCTGACCGAATAACCTCTATCACCAGTAGAGACTGGATAGCAGTCAATTGATCAAGCCGGTGGTATTAGTCATCTTTGCACGCGTGCAAAACCCACCACCAAGCATAGGATGTGTGCTCCGCACCCATCACTCCCCACCTTTCGTTTCACGCAATCAGCCGAGCCTTGACCCGCTCTTCTCCGGTATCGCTCGTCGGCAAGAACTGCTCGAAATTCTCCTCGAACATCGCCACCAGCTTCGCCGCCTGCGCATCATAGGCCGCCGGATCGCCCCAGGTTCCGCGCGGGTCCAGAAGTCCCGCATCGACCCCTTCGACCGCCACCGGCACCTCGAAGCCGAAATGGGCGTCCCTCCGGTATTCGGCCCCATCGAGCCGCCCCGACAGCGCCGCCGCCAGCAAGCCCCGCGTCGCCCCGATGGGCATCCGCGACCCGGTCCCGTAGGCCCCGCCCGTCCAGCCGGTATTCACCAGCCAGCAGCTCGCCCCGCTCTCGGCGATCCGCTCCCTGAGCAGCTCACCATATTCCTGCGGCCGACGCGGCATGAACGGCGCTCCGAAACAGGTCGAGAAGGTCGGCTGCGGCTCGGTAATCCCCTGCTCGGTCCCTGCAACTTTCGACGTGAAACCCGACAGGAAGTGATACATCGCCTCCTCCGGCCGCAGCCGCGCGATCGGCGGCAGCACCCCGAAAGCGTCGCAGGTCAGCATCACCACATGGCGCGGCGCCCCGCCCAAGGCGGTCGGCGAGGCGTTCGAGATGTAGTGCAGCGGATAAGCACAGCGCATATTCGCCGTCAGGCTGTCATCCTCGAAATCCAGCGCCCGCGTCTGAGGGTCATAGACCATGTTCTCGATCACCGTCGAGAACATTCCCGTCGTCGCATGGATCTCCGGCTCGTTCGCCGGGTCCAGCCCGATGGTCTTGGCATAACAGCCGCCTTCGAAATTGAACACGCCCCGGTCCGACCAGCCATGTTCGTCATCGCCGATCAGCACCCTTTTAGGGTCCGCCGACAGCGTCGTCTTGCCGGTCCCCGACAGGCCGAAGAACACCGCCACGTCGTCCGCGTCGTCCCTGGCATGGTTGGCCGAGCAATGCATCGGCATCACGCCCTGCTCTGGCAGCAGGTAATTCAGCACCGAGAACACCGATTTCTTGTTTTCCCCGGCATAAGCCGTCCCGCCGATCAGGATCGTCCTGGACTCGAAGGATATCGCGATCACCGTCTCCGACCGGCAGCCATGCCTTGCCGGATCGGCCCTGAAACTGGGGCAGTTCAGGATGGTGAATTCCGGCTCGAACCCGGCCAGTTCCACGCGATCGGGCCGCCGGAGCAAGTGGCGGATGAAAAGCCCGTGCCAGGCCAGTTCCGTCACCACCCGGACATTCAGCCGGTATTCCGCATCCGCCCCGGCATAGAGATCCTGCACGAACAGCTCGGCCCCTGCGCAATGGGCCTCCATATCCGCCCGGAGCTGTGCGAAATCCTCCGGTGCCATCGCCTTGTTGGCTTCCCGCCAGATATGCGGCTCCACGGACGGTTCCGAGACAATGAACTTGTCACCCGGAGACCGCCCCGTATGGGCACCGGTCGAGACCAGAAACGTCCCCCCCTGCCCGATTTCGCCTTCCCTGCGGCGAACGGCTTCCTGCATCAGGGCCGCATCGGTCAGGTTGTAATGGACGGTGCCGACTTGCGGCATACCGGTTGCGTCCAGCCTGGTGGCCGGATTGCAGGTCCCTTTGATCATTATCCCGTTTTCTCCACAGGCTGTGGAATGCCGGTCCCGGGCGGGCACCCGGGAAGGCATTCTCTCCCCTAATCTGCCGCCGGATGCCGGAGAGGGCCATCTCCGGGGAGGGACGAATCCCTCCCGCCCTGCGACGGTTTCGCACGGGGACAGTACCACAACGCCCAAGGGGTGACACCCGGGAAAACGTGGACAATCAGCCGCAGTCTGGGCGCGCGGCCTGGCACCAAGGAAAGCGCTTCCGGAACTGGCTTTTCAAGGATTTGGTTGATTCACCGCCCGTGATGGTGAAAAGTGACCCCAGAAAAGAATTTTTCACGCCGAGGCAAATATGGCAGCAACGATTGCGCTGGTCGATGATGACCGCAACATCCTGACATCCGTGTCAATGGCGCTGGAAGCAGAAGGATATACGGTCCAGACCTACAATGACGGGGTCTCGGCGCTGAATGCCTTTGCCAAACAGGAACCCGATCTCGCCGTTCTCGACATCAAGATGCCGCGAATGGACGGGATGGAACTGTTGCGCCGCCTGCGTCAGAAAACCGACCTTCCGGTGATTTTCCTGACTTCCAAGGACGAGGAAATCGACGAGTTGATCGGGCTCCGCATGGGGGCGGACGATTTCGTCCGCAAGCCGTTTTCGCAGCGCCTCCTCGTGGAACGCATCCGGGTCATCCTCCGCCGCCGCGAGGCGATCGCCGAGGGCAATGGCGGCGCCGAGGCCAATGATACTGTTATCGTCCGGGGCTCGCTGAAGATGGACCAGCTGCGTCACACGGTCGAATGGAAGGGCCAACCGATCACCCTCACTGTGACCGAATTCCTGATCCTGCAGGCCCTCGCCCAGCGCCCGGGTTTCGTCAAAAGCCGCGATCAGCTGCTGGATGTCGCCTATGACGACCAAGTCTATGTCGATGACCGCACCATCGACAGCCACATCAAGCGGGTGCGCAAGAAATTCAAGGCCTCCGACCCTGATTTCGCCTCAATCGAAACCCTATATGGCATCGGTTACCGCTATAACGAGGCCTGATTGTCCATGACCGATACGGGAGACGCACAGGACCGGCGCTCTCCCAGGATCATTCTGGGCGAACGCTGGGCCGACGAGCCGCAGCAGCGCCGGACGCCGGACCTTCTGGACTGGAAGACCAGTTTCCGCCGCCGCTCGCCGCTGACGCGCAAGATCATCACCTTCAACCTGATCGCCCTTGGCCTTCTGGTTGCAGGTATCCTCTATCTCAACCAGTTCCAGGGCGGACTGGCAAGCTTGCGCGAACAGTCGCTCGAGACAGAGGGACAGATGATGGCCGCCGCTGTCACCGAGGCGATCGGCACCGAGCTCACCACGGAAGTCAGCGTCACCTCTGCCCTCGGCGCGCTCAGATCCCTGTCCGCGGTCTCGACCGCCCGCGTCCGTCTGTACGACGCTGCGGGCCAGTTCCTCGGTGCCACCAGCCCCAACGACCAAAGCGAGTCCGTCGAGCCTCGGCCCGTCGTCGATCCGCCCCGCACTTCGGCGCTGACCTCGATCCTGAACGAGGTCTGGGAACGCGCCGAGCGGATGTTCGAGGACAATGAACCGGATTCCGGCGCCCCGGTGGACGCGGTCTTTTTCAACCCCGTCGCTGCCGAGGCGATCGAGACCGGCCGGGTCACCCGCCGCCAGGCCAATAACGAGACCGGCCAGACCATCCTGACCGTCGCCATTCCCATCGTGAAGGACGAGATGATCCTCGGGGCGGTGGCACTGTCCACCTATGCGGGCGATATCGACACGTTCGTTCGCGGCGAGCGCGAGCAGATCCTGCAGGTCTTTGCTCTCGCGATGATCTCGTCGATCTTCCTGTCATTCGTGCTGGCCAACACCATCGTCCGGCCCTTGCGCGACCTTGCCGAGGCCGCCGAAAAGGGCGGGGCGCGCGACAGCCGCAACGTCAACCCCGAACGCATCCACATCCCCGATATGACCGGCCGCCCCGACGAGATCGGCTATCTGTCCGGCGCCATGCAGGTCATGACCACCGCCCTTTACGACCGGATCGAGGCCAACGAGATGTTCGCGGCCGATGTCGCCCACGAGATCAAGAACCCGCTGACCTCGCTGCGCTCCGCCGTCGAGACCATGCGCTACGCCCGCGACGACGAGGCCCGCGCGCAGCTGATCGCGGTCATCGAACACGACGTGCGGCGGCTCGACCGTCTGGTCACCGATATCTCCAATGCCTCGCGGCTGGACAGCGAGCTGGTCCGTGACGAGATGGAGGAATTCGACCTGCACCAGCTTTTGAACAACCTCGTCGATTACCATGCCGATCTGGCCCAGGAAAAGGGCGCCACTGTGGTTGCCGTCAATCTGGACAAGCCGCTGATCCTGCATGGTCTCGAGGGCCGCCTCGCCCAGGTCTTCGTCAACCTGATCACCAATGCCATCTCCTTTGCCCAGGAACGCGACGTCGTCCGCGTTTCCACCAAGATCAAGGGAGACAAGGTCGTCGTCACCGTCGAGGACGAGGGCCCGGGCATCCCCGACGACAACCTCAAGGACGTCTTCTCGCGCTTCTATTCCGAACGGCCAGGCCAGGAGTTCGGCAACCATTCCGGCCTCGGCCTCGCCATTTCCAAACAGATTGTCGAGGCCCACGGCGGCGAGATCTGGGCCGAGAACATGCGCCCCGAGGGCGCGGGGTTGGACGTTCACCCGCTCGGCGCCCGTTTCTCGGTCGAACTGCCGCTCTAGGGGCCGGGCTTGCCACGCCGTCGCGGCCCAACCCCTCTCCCCCAGCCCCTCTCCCAAGGGGAGAGGGGGGCGTCCCCGCTCCCGATCCCGGCCATGCCCCCCTCCCCCTGGGACGGGGGTCGGGGGGGAGGTCTGGCCAACCCTCACCCAATTCCCCCGACCGTCCTTCAATATCCCGCGCCCCCATGCCCCTGATCCACGCCACCTGCGTCGCTCTGGGCGACACCGGCGTCCTGATCACCGGCACCTCGGGCAGCGGAAAATCCGGCCTCGCGCTCAGGCTGCTCGCCTTTGGAGCGAGCCTCATTGCCGACGACCAGACCGAAATCACCGCCCGGAACGGCAGGCTCGACGCCACATGCCCTCCCGCCATCAAGGGCCGGATCGAGGCGAGACGAATTGGTGTGTTGCAGTGCAGCAGCGAACCGTCTACCACGGTCGGCATCGTGGTGGATATGGACGCCGCTCCCGGCTCTCGCCTTCCTGACGCGCGAACAATTTCGCTTGAGGGGATCGCGTTGCCGTTGATCGCCGGGCGCGAGGTCCCAAATCTGGCAGAAGCAATCCTCGTCCTGTCAAAGACCGGTTTTGCTCCCGGATAACCGCCGAAAACAGGAGAAACGATGTCCGCATCCGAGCCCCTTCAGCTGCTCATCGTCACCGGCCCCTCGGGCGCCGGGCGTTCGACGGCGATCTCGGCGCTGGAGGATCTCGATTTCGAGGCCATCGACAACGTCCCCCTCGCCCTCCTGCCCCGGCTGATCACCGGACCCGACGACATCTCGAACATCGCCGTCGGTATCGACACCCGCACGCGGGGCTTTTCCAGCGAAGCGCTGGCCGAGATGCTGGACGCACTGTCGTCCCAGCAAGACCTTGATCTGAAACTGGTATTCCTCGATTGCTCCACCGAGGCCCTGATCCGCCGCTATTCCGAGACCCGCCGCCGCCATCCGATGGCTCCCAACGATTCGCCCATCGTCGGGATCGAACTGGAACGCAAACTCTTCCAGGGACTTCCTGACCGCGCCGACCTTGTCATCGACACCTCGTCGATGACGCCGCACGAACTGAGGACCGAACTGGAACGCTGGTTCTCCAATGCCCGCTCGCCGGGACTATCGGTTTCGGTTCAAAGCTTTTCCTACAAGCGCGGCATCCCGCACGGGCTCGACATGGTCATGGACTGCCGGTTCCTCGCCAACCCCCACTGGCAGGCTGATTTACGCCCCCTGACCGGGCTCGACCCCGCGGTGGCGGAGTATGTGCAACAGGACAGCAAATATTTACACTTTTTCGAGAAACTGGTGGACATCAGTCGGTTTCTGCTGCCTGCATACAAGGCCGAGGGTAAGTCCTATTTCTCAATAGGACTGGGATGTACCGGGGGGAGGCATCGGTCGGTCTGCGTCGCGCGGGCGCTGGCAGATGAACTCGCCTCGGACGGGTGGTTAATCTCTGTCCGTCACCGCGAGCTGGAACGTAATGAGACCGCGTAGCATGAGTGTCGAGAGGGTGAATTGATCGGTATCGTGATCGTGGCGCATGGGGGCCTCGCGGCGGAGTATCTTTCCGCTCTGGAACATGTCGTGGGCAAGGGCCCGGGCACGATCGCCGTCGCAATCGGCGACACAGACAACCGCGCCACCAAACAGGCCGAGATCGATGCCGCCGTCGCCTCCGTCGACACCGGGGATGGCGTGGTTGTCGTCACCGACATGTTCGGCGGCACCCCTTCGAACCTTGCTGTCGCCGCTTGCAGGCGCGCCGACCGGCGCGTGCTCTACGGCGCCAATCTGCCAATGCTGGTGAAATTGGCCAAGGCGCGCGGCGGAAGCCTTGACGACGCGGTGGCCGCTGCCCTAGACGCCGGACGGAAATATATCAACTGCGCCGATCTGGTGCTGCCCGGACCCGCCGTCGTCTCGCATTGAAGGCCCGAAATGGACCTCGAAATCATCAACGAAAAAGGCCTGCATGCCCGCGCTTCGGCGAAATTCGTCGAAGTGGTCGAGGCCCATGATGCCAGCGCCCGGGTCTCGCGCGATGGCATGAGCGTGTCGGGAGATTCGATCATGGGCCTGTTGATGCTGGCCGCCGCCAAGGGCAGCTCGATCCATGTCACCACCGAGGGCCCCGAGGCCGAGGCACTCGCCGGTGCGCTTAAGGCGCTCGTCGCCGACCGTTTCGGCGAGGACGCCTGAACCCGGCACCGGTCGCGGTCTCACGCGCCGATTTCTGCCCCATCAGGCCACCGCGCCCTTGGCCGGTATTTGGGCAGTGCCTCGCGGCGATGCGCCACCGAGGCATGGAGCCCGTGACCTTCCGCCGCCTCGATCACCCTGGGCTGCCTCATCAGGAACAGCCGCCCGACATCGCGCCGGTCCCCGACCATCGGTGCGGCCGGATCGGTGGGAAACCGCGCCTGCCAGTCCTCGGGCAGCCGCAATCCGCAGGCCACGGCGCGGTCCAGCATCCAGCGAAAGGGGATGTTCGACAGCGGCCGCGCCGCCTCGAACCGGGCAACTTGGCCGCCGATATCGGCATGGGCACCGGGAAACCAGACCTGCTCCAGAACGCCGTCCCAGCCCCGCTCGGGCTGCCAGAGGATCGGCGCATAGGCGGTGCGGGTCTCGTCGAGGGCAAGGGCGTGGAAGGCATGGCGGATATTATGGCCGAGATTGTGGTTGTGAAACTCGGTCGCCATGGGGGCGATCCGCGACAGGACCGGATAGGGCAGGCCGAGCGCGCCGACGGTGTCCCAGACCCCGATCATCTCGATGGGGACATGATCGTGGCAGAATTTCTCCGAGAAGAGCCGCGAATGCTCGGTCGGGTAATCGGCCTCGTAATAGCGAAAGGCGCGGATGACGCGGCGATGGGTGGCGTGGTTGCGCCTCAGAAGGCCGATGGACGAAATGAACCCGGCCAGCGAACGCACCGCATAGGCCCCGCGCGAAAAGCCGAAGAGCATGATCCGGTCGCCGGGCTCGTAGCGGCTGGCCAGCGCCGCGTAACCCTGCTCGATCGATCGGTTGATCCCCAGGCCTGCCGCCACGGTCAGCCATTTGCGCGGGCCCAGCCCCTGAACGCCGGGATCATAGGCAAAGCTCTGGTCGACCCGTGGCCCCATGTCCCGCAGCAGCTTGTAGAGCAAGCCGGCATTGGTCTCATGCCCCTCCGACAGCCGGCTCATGGTGCCGTCGATGATGAAAACATGGGTACGGACCGGTCGCTGGGACATAGGCGCGATTATCTCCTTGCGCCCGCTTCAGACAAGAGGGGAATTCCGTTCTTCCAGCCCCGGAGAGCCCTTTGTCGCCCGAAATGTTCAGCGCGACTTTGGCCAGGTCACCCACAGCGGCGTCAGAGTTTAGCGCCCGGACTTGTGGTGGGCCTCGAAGCACCGAAATCTTTCAAAGATTTCGGCCGCGTTCTTTGAAAGAACGCGGTGCCACCCCGTTTGGGGCTTGCCTATGCGCACCCCCCCCTCAAAGGAAGACCTCGATAATCGGCGGCCAGACAAGCAGCACCGACAGTGCCAGCAACTGGATGCCGATAAAGGGCAGGAAGCCCGAAAAGATGTCCGTCAGCGAGATATGCGGCGGCGCCACCGACTTCAGATAAAAGGCCGCCGGCCCGAATGGCGGCGACAGGAAGCTGACCTGCATGTTCATGCAGAACACCACCCCGAACCAGATCGCGACATGGGACGGATCGAGCTGCCCGAGCACCCCGATCTCCTCGAGCGGCAGTTTCAGGACGATCGGCAGGAAGACCGGCATGATCAACAAAACGATCCCGACCCAGTCCATGAACATACCCATGATCAGGAAGATCACCATCATGGTCAGGATGATCCCCATGGTCGGCAACTCCGCCCCGACGATGGTATTGGCGACATAGCTCGGGCCCCCGGCCAGCGTGTAGGCAGCGGCCAGCGCGGCGGCGCCTATCGTCACCCAGATGATCGTGCCCGTGGATTTCAGCGTCCGCATCAGGCTGTCCCAGACCACGTCAAAGTTCAACTCGCGGCGCAGGGCCGAGATGACGAGGACGGCGACAACCCCCATTCCGGCGGCTTCGGTAATGCCGGTGATGCCCATGTAGATCGAGCCCAGGACCACGAGGATGACGACGACAGGCGCCACCAGCCCCTTGCCCATTTCCCATCCCTGGGCCGCCCGGGTCCGGCCGAAGACCACGAAGACGTTGAAAAGCCCTGCCACGAGAACCGCAAGGAGGTAGGGAATATCGGCGACCATTCCAAGCGCGATCGGCTGGACCCCTTCGGTTATGGTATTGAAACCTGTGACGGTGAAGAACAGGGCGCGGCCGACCAGCAGCAGGGCGAATCCGGCAACGAGGATGTTGAGGAAGGCCAGAAACAGCGTGCCCTTTGGAATGAAGGTCATGCGGAAGAAGGTGAGGGCGATAATCAGAGAAAAACCCGCCGTCAGCAGCAGGCCGACCGGATTGACGTCCTCGGGAACGGTGCCGTTCTTCAGCGCCAGAACCACGGAGCCGAACATGTAGATCGCGAAAATCGCCCCGGCGCCATAGAGGATCTGGGCAAGAATGCTGGTGCCGTAACTGGAATAGTCTTCGTCGGTCTCGGGCAGCGGTGCCTGTTCTGGATGCAGCCGCGTGCGGGCGATGATGTAGATGATGAAGAACGAGGCCAGCATGAAGCCCGGCAGGAAGGAGGCGGTGAACAGCGACTTGATCGAGGTCTCGGTGATCAGCCCGTAAAAGATCAGCACGATCGAGGGCGGGATCATGGTGCCGAGCGATCCGCTCGCGCAGATCGTCCCGATGGCGAGATTCTGGTTGTAGCCCAGCCGAAGCATCTGCGGCAGGGCGATAAGCCCCAGCAGCACCACCTCGCCGCCGATGATGCCCGACATCGCCGCCATGATCACCGCCATCACCGCGGTGACCAGCGCGATGCCGCCGCGGGTGCGGCTGAGCCACATGTTCAGCGAGTTGTACATGTCCTTGGCAATGCCGAAGCGTTCCAGCAAGGCGGCCATGAAGATGAATAACGGTACCGATATCAGCACGTAATTCACCATTTGTCGGTAGATGCTCAGGGACAGGACATTCAGCGATCCGCGTCCGAACTTTGAGGGTTCGAACATGTCGAACAAAGGCTCAAACCCCCTTGTCTCCGAATATCCGAATTTCAGCAGCAGCACGACCACGGCCAGAAAGGCCGAGGCGAAACCCAGCGGCATGCCGATGGCCAACAGGAAAAACATCCCGAACAGCAGGATGAGGGAAATCGTACCGATATCCATTACTGAGCGATCCTTCTGAGCGGGCGCTTCATTCGTCTGCCAGTTTCTTCTTCAGCTCTTCGATCTCGGCTTCGTCGATATCGTCGAGGGGCGAGTGATGCTCGGGTGCCTTGTTCCAGTCGGCGATCAGGTTCGAAAGCGCCTGCAGCGCCACCAGCACAACGAGGATCAGCAGCACCGGCTTGACGGTCGCCGGGATCGGCGGGTCGAAGGCGGTGCCCAGTGTCTCCCAGCGGTTGAACTTGTCGCGCGCCTCATTGAAGCCGCCCCAGATCATCGCGAAGGCAAAGAGCCAGATCAGCAGTACCGACAGAATATCCGAAGCCTTCTGCATCCAGCGCGGCATCAGGTCGTAGATCACATAGATACGGATATGGCTGCGTTGCTGCATGGCGTAGAGTCCGGCCAGCAGGAACACGAACCCGGCCATCCAGAGCGACAGTTCGTTGGCCCAGAGCGTGGGACGTTCAAAGACGTAGCGCACGACGACCTCGTAGAACATCACCACCACGACGAAGGCGATCAGGATCATCGCGATGCGGCCAAGCACCAGCGACACGATATCCATCGGCCCGGTGCGGTCCTGTTCGATCTGGCCCTTGAAGTCCGAGAAATAGAGCCCCCAAAGAACCAATGTCACCAGCATCATTACGTCAAAGGCCAGGATGAGCGCCGACCGGGACGGGTGCAATGTGGCCGGGACCGAAGAGGGCTCGGCCGAGATGAACTGGCCGAGGACCAGCCAGGCCGAGAGGGCGAGAAAGATCGCGCCCGCGCCGATTGCAGCCTTGTGGATCAGGGACCTTGCCCCTAGCAGCCAGACCGAAGCGTTCGGATCGCTCATCACTCAACCCCTCGTGAGATGACGTTGCCGTCAGGACAGAACGGGCCCCGACCGGGGCCCGCCTGCGCGTTGGCTATCGCACCCGATTACTCAATCAGGCCGATTTTGGACATGAAGGCGCGGTGGCTGTCGACAATGGCGCGCGCTTCCGGCGTGCGGTCTGCCCAACCGTCCCAGGCAACCTGCGCCGCCTGACGGAACGCAAGACGGTCCTCGGCGCTCCAGTCATAAAGCACGATACCTTTGGCCTGCAGGTCCTTCGCGGCCTCGCCGTTGGCAACGGCGAAGGTCATCGAAGTCTGCAGCGCCAGCGCCTGGGTGGCAACTTCGAAGATGCGCTTGATGTCATCGGGGAACGAGTTCCAGACATCGAGGTTGATGGTCACGTGGTCCGCCGGCATCGAGTGGAAGCCGGGGAAGGTCGCGTGACCGGCGATGTCATAAAGCCCAAGGCCGACATTGTTGGCCAGCGACGAAGCGTCCGCACCGTCGATGATGCCAGTCTCGAGCGCCGTGAAGATCTCGGTGAAGTCCATCACGATGGGCGAAGCACCCATTTCGGCGAAGATCTCGGTCTCGAGACCCGGAGGCGAACGAAATTTCCAGTCAACCAGGTCCTCGGGACCTGCCAGCGGCTTGGTCGAGGACATGGCCTCCTGACCGCCGGCCCACCAGCCGATCAGTTGCATGTTGTACTGGTTGTAGAGCTCGTTTGCCGGCTCCAGGCCGCCGCCGATCCACAGCCAGGAATACAATTCCCACGGTGTGTTGTAGCTGCCCATCGGGTCGCCGACGAACTGGAAAGCGGGGTTCTTGCCGGTCTGGTAGGCACCGCCATGCATCTCGCCATCAAGCACACCCGAGGCC
Source organism: Paracoccaceae bacterium (assembly GCA_050299335.1). Classification (GTDB taxonomy): domain Bacteria; phylum Pseudomonadota; class Alphaproteobacteria; order Rhodobacterales; family Rhodobacteraceae; genus JBNKVT01. Next base: position 11,580 of record JBNKVT010000051.1, read on the forward strand.
GCGGCGTCGAAGCCTTCGACCGAAGAGACCACCGACGAAGCCCAGAACATTTCGATGGCCACCCGGCCGCCGGACATGGTCTGCACGTTGTCGATGAATTCCTGGGCCAGCTGGCCCGACACCGATTCCGGCGTGTAGTGGGTCTGGAAGCGCAAGTTGAATTCCTGCGCCGAGGCGGAAATCGCCAGTACGGATGCAGCAGCAGCACCCGCGATTGTCACGGTGAGTCTCATGTTTCCTCCCATTGCGCCACATCGAGCGCGCGCGTTTTCTCAAAAGGCACTTTTTCGGACGTACCTTGGGGCGGAAGCTAAGCCGGTATGACCCTCGTGGCAAGTAGTTTACCCCGATCCGCTCCCGCAGGGACCCAGGTTGAAGCTAATATATGTATTTATGTTCAATTCGTTAGGAGGTTTTCCGTTGGCCAATAAGAATCACCGAACCCCAGTAACTGGTATACAAGTTAACAAATACCGGTTGAAAAGCCTCCGACTTTCGGGTCATTCCCCGAGGGAAAATCCAAGAAGGGACCATCCATGAAATTCCTACGATTCGGACCGAAGGGTCAGGAGAAACCCGGAATCCTCGATTCCGAAGGCCGCATCCGCGACATCTCTGCCCATAGCCGCGATTTCCGTGGGCAGGCTGTCTCCATCGACGCGCTGGCCGGGCTCGCTGCCATCGATCCCGAGAGCCTGCCGTTGGCGCCAGAGGGCGTGCGGATCGGGTCGTGCCTGTCGGAGGTGCCGAATTTCTTCTGCATCGGCCTGAACTATGCCAAGCACGCCGCCGAAACCGGCGCCACCCCGCCGAAGGAACCGATCCTGTTCTCCAAGGCCACCTCGGCGCTGTCGGGTCCTTTCGATCCGGTAATCATCCCCAAAGGCTCGGAAAAGACCGACTGGGAGGTCGAGCTCGGCGTCGTCATTGGACGCGAGGCCTCCTATGTCTCGGAAGAAGACGCGCTCGACTATGTCTCGGCTTATTGCACCATCAACGATGTCTCGGAACGTGCCTTCCAGATCGAACGCTCCGGCCAGTGGATCAAGGGCAAGTCGGCCCCCACCTTCGGTCCCGTCGGCCCCTATCTTGTCACCGCCGACGAAGTTCCGGACCCGCAGGCGCTGGAGGTCGAACTGACGCTGAACGGCGAGGTCCAGCAGGCCGAAAGCACGTCGGACATGATCTTCACTGTCCGCCAGATCGTCTCTCATGTCAGCCAGTTCATGGTCCTGCAGCCCGGCGACATCTTCGCCACTGGCACCCCCTCAGGCGTCGGCATGGGCCAGAAACCGCCGCGCTTCCTCGCCCCTGGCGATGTCATGGAAGTCGAGGTCAAGGGGCTTGGGCGGCAGCGGCAGGTGGCCGAGGCCTATCAGGGCTAAGGCACTCCGATGGCGCTGGAAAAGGGCGAGCTGCGCGATTTCAGGGCCAAGCTTACTCTCGATGCTGTCCGGCGCCTGGCCGGGCAGCTTGGCTATTACGCCGAGAGTTTCCGCAACGACCTGATCCCGGAAAGCCGTCAGAAACGCGCGCTCCGCACCCTCTTCGACCGGCTGGAGCTTGGCGAACTGCCGCAGCAGGTCGCTGAAAGGGTAAACTATTACAACAAGTTGAGCGGCACCCACACTCTGGAGGGAGACATCCCCCTCTCGGCCCTGCCCCGCACCCGGTCCCGCTATTTCCATGACACGATGACCCTGGCCAAGCCTTTCGGCCTCTACCGCCGCATCGCCTATCTCTTCGGCGACATCAAACACGTCCCCGACACGCCGACCATCGTCAAAAGCCGCCCCATTGGCAGCGACAACGCCAATTCGGTGCTTCTGAACCTCAACAGGTTCCGCCATTTCCGCGACGCCTGGGATCGCATCCCCTTCGAGGAAAAATCCCCCACTGCCGTCTGGCGCGGCCGGCTCTGCAACGACATGCGCCTCACACTGGCCCGGAAGTTCGAACACCATCCCACTTTCGATATCGGCTATGCGGTCAAGGGCTCGCGCATTGGCTTCGATGCGCAGGGCGTTGCTCCGAAACGCTTTCTGTCAATTCCCGAACATTGCCGCCACCGCTATATCCTGTCGGTCGAGGGCAACGATGTGGCCACCAGCTTGAAATGGATCATGTCGTCGAACGCGCTCTGCCTCTCGCCGCGCATGCGCTTTGAGACCTGGTTCATGGAGGGCCGACTGAAACCCGGCGTGCATTTCGCCGAGCTCCGCCCCGATTTCGCCGATCTCGAAGACCGCATCGCCCATTACGAGGCCCATCCCGACGAGGCCCGTGCAATCATCGACAACGCTCAAGCCTGGTGGCGCCAGTTCCTCGACAAGGACCGCGAGCGGCTGGTGGGGCTATTGGTGCTGCAGAAATACTTCGAACGCACGGGGCAAGCGGGCCCGGAAACGTTTTCCGAGGCGCTGTTCCGGTGAAGGGGACCGATCACGGAAACCCGTCCCCGTCCAATCCCTATTTCGTCAGGATCAGCTTGCCCTGCCGGGTGATCCTCAGCGTATAGACCTTGTCATCCAGCACGATCCTCGCCTCGCCCTGCTCACGCGTCAGTTCGCGGGCATCGTGGACGGGAAGGGAGACCGGCATACGGGTCTCGAAGGCGGAATGATCCTGGGACGTCATGACGCCGCCTCGTACCGGTCAAGCATGGCTTCAAGCGGGAAATCTTGTGTCAGCGCGCGCAGAGTAAGCAGGATCAGGTCCAGGCGCGATAGGGGATTGTGCATGACGAGGCTCCATTCTGTCGGTTCCTCCGCGCTTGGCCATGCACGGCCTGGCTGGGGATTGATATATCCTGAGTGAAATTATCGGGAATGTCAAGCCGCGCTTTTGCCCGGGCCCTGCCAAGGCAAACTCCGGTATCGCGGGGTCTCCGGGTCAGGACACCGCCCGGACCAGCCCCTCATCGCCATTGTCCTCCTCGCCGCCGCGATTGCCCGCAGCCTCGCTGTCTTCACCGGCCTCCTGCCGCGAGGCCTCAGGCTCGGGCGGCGTTTCGGGTGGGACAAGGCGCAGCTCGGCCAGTTTCTCCGAAGCCTTCATCCCCCAGCTCGGATCCTCGGTCAGGGTCTCGATCAGCGAATCGATCAGGAGGTCCTTCATCTCGTCCGAGACCTCCAGCCCCGGATGATCGGTGCGGATCTCCTTCAGTGCCAGGGCGGCAAACTCGTCGGGGCGCAGGAACTCATAGGCACCACCGAGCGTGCCATGCTCGTTCCAGAGCACGTTCATCGGCCCCCGCCCATCGCGGTTGCGGACCATGGCGAAATAGATGCCGAAGGCGACATCCCGTTCCAGCCGGAATTCGTTGCGCTCGAAATATTCCATACCGATCAGGTCGGTCGCCACCGCGTCGTTCGGCCCGTCGCGGAGCGCGAGGAACAGGCGGAACATGTCCAGCGATTTCGGGTCCTCCAGGATCAAGTGCCGCATCGCCAGCGCCATCGCCGGGATGATCTGCCCGTCATTGGGATCGCTCGGGCCCGCGATCGGGCAAAAGCGGCCCATCCGGGCGATATAGTCCTGATAGCCGGCGAGCCAGATCTGCATCAGCGGTTTCAGGGTCGTGGCCAGTTTCCAGCCCTCGGCATCCGCCTGGCCGAAAAGCTCGTATTCATACAGCCGCCGCCCGTCGCCGATAAATCCAAACTCGAAACCGGGATAGCCGGCGGGCCCGCGCAGGAAACGGTCGATACCGTCGGAAAGCTCCAGACTGAGATTGGAGAAGGCCTCGTTGGCATCGTCCTCGGCAAGGTTCTCCAGAAGGATCGGATGGGTGACGAGGTCGAAGACCTCCTCGCCGGTGATCGCCCTTGCGCCTTCTTCATCGTACCCGTCCCCATTGGCAGGCACCACGGCGAAGGGGGCCTCGGCGTCGAGAAGCTCGGTGTCGAAGCGGAGGACACCGGTGCCGGTCTCCACCCGCACGGTCCGGTCGCTGCGCTGTACCTCCAGCATTTCGCGGCTGATCCCTCCCTCGGCCTTGGCGGCGTCGAAGGGCCAGTCCTTGAGTTGCGCGAAGCGCTCGAAAACCACGTAGGGCGAGACCGTGCCATCAAGCCCCACCCGCCGGACCAGCCCGTTTGCCGTCGACAGCCAGAAAGCGAGACTGTCATCCTCCCAGTGCAATGTGTCGAGGGGAATGACCGACCGGAACTCGGCCCAGGACCGCGCGAGGTTCTTCGGATCGGACACACCCGGAACCGCCTCGTTCAGGCAGAAGACCTGGGGATCGGACCCCTCGCCCTTTTGCTTGGCAAGGGCGGCAAAGCGGCTGTCGAGCAGCTTGGAATGCACCGGGAACCAACCCACCGGCACGGTGCGGACCAGTTGCAGCGGCGCCAGCGCCCAGATATCGATCTCGACCGCGTAACGCGGCATGCCGTCGGGCTGGATATCGCGGTGCCGGGGCTGATCGCCCTTGAACATCCGCGACATCAGTCCGTCTTTCGAGCCTTCCGCCCGTATCAGCCGCGACGTGTTCATCCGCACCGCGAAGCGCCCACACGGGCTGATGCCAATCATGGGTTCAGCGCTGTCGGCGTCGATGGTCCGGTTGACCTCGGAGCGGCGGATCATCCTGGCCCGGGGATTGATGTCGTAGACCCCGTAGCGGTCCGCCGGGTCTTCGGGAACCATCAGCCCGTCGGGCCGGTCACCCTCGCGATAGCGGCTTTCGGCATAGTGATACCCCGCCGAGACGCGGCCATCGATCGATTCCACCAGAAAGCCGCTCAGATGCAGCGGGCGCCAGGCCGGATCGCGGGCGACCTCCTCGGTCTGGGCCAGCCCGGAGGTATCGGCCTTGATCTCGACCTCGACCAGCGTGCCTTCCTTGCCGTCCCAGATCGCGCCGTCAAATCCGGTGACATAGTCGAGCGTGCGGACATCGAAGAACAGCATCACCTCGCTGTTCCACAGCGCCACCATCTCGCGTTCATGCAGATAGGCCAGCTTGCCAGTATAGCCCTGCGGCACCCGTCCCGTGGCCAGATATTTCCCCGCTGTCAGGTCGAAGATCGCCATCTTGCCGGTGGCCGAAAGGCAGAGGATACGATCCTCGCCCAGCATCAGGTGCTGGATGATTGCCTCGCCGGTAAAGGGCCGCGTCAGAAGAACCCGCTCGCCGAGCGGATTGAATACCTGCAGATAGCCCGCAACATGCGGACCGTAGTCAGATATCACGACCTGAAACATGCCCAGCACAATCCTTCACGCAAACCCCGGGACAACATGACAAAAATACTGCTTAACGCGGCAGAATGATGGCGGAACCCGCGCCACATTTACGGAAGCTTAATTATTGGCCAACCCGGAATTTATATTCCGTTAACGACCGTGACTGTTTGGCCCGGTCCTTGGCTTGCTCGGGCCCGGCGAACCGCGTGACTGCCTGTGCGATTGCGCTGGCCTGGCCTGTCCGGTCGTAGAACGACCCTTTCAACTGGATCGCCCCGAGTGCCTTGAGGAACGCCGCGGCGAAATCGGGCTGAACCGGATCGGGCCCTGTCCAAAACTGATCGAGATTCCCTTGATGTGTCAACCCTTTGCGGTTGAAGACCGCCTCTCCGAAGGCCAGAACCGGCACCCCGGCCCGGATCGCGTGCAGCCCGACGGTCGAATTGGCCAGGAGCACCCCTTTGGTGCGGGCCAGCAAGCGGTCGAGATCGCCGCCCTTGATGACATGCACCCGCGCGCCCAGCCCGAAATTCGCCGCCAGCCGGGCGATGCGGGCAGGCCAGCGTTCCAGCCCGTTATCGAGCGGATGGATCTTGATGACGAGATGCGCCTTCGGGTCGGCCAGGGCGGCAAATGAGGCGAAAATGTTGCGGATCATGTCGATCTGGCGCGGAAAGGGCGAGGCGGCGCGAATCTGGTAATCGCTTTCGAGCTGCATCGCCACCGTGTAGAACGGCGTGCCACCTTCGGCGAAGCGCCGCACCACTGCCCGCGCCTCCGGCCCGTAGCGCCGTTCGCGCCAGAATTCCGGCAGCCAGGCCAGATAGTCCAGCGGCGGCCAGTGGAAGCGGTCGGCGCGGTAGCCGGGGAAAGCCAGGGCGCCAAGATAATTCGACAGATGGAACCCGACCTCAGCTGCGGCTTCTTCGAGGAAGCTGTGGGCGTAGCGAGGGGTCCAGTCGGGCTCTTCGGCGTCTGCGGCCATTCGCCGGACGATTTCATCGCCAGGCAGGTTCTCCGCCCCCATCCTGCCTTCGACCAGGGTCAGCCAATCGGGCCGGAGATAGCCGAATTCCATCGCCCAGCCCCTAAGGCCCGTTGCCTCTGCTAGGGCTACCGCGGCCCGGTGATAGGGCTGCCGGTCGGCATAGTAGAGCAGATCCGTCACCCCCCGCTCCGCCGCGAAACCCGCCAGCCAGCGCGGCCAGAACTTGAGCGTGCCGCGGTACGCCACGGCGCCGCGCTTCGGCCAGAACAGCCGGTCGGCGAGACAAAGAGTGACCTTCTCGACCCGTGCGCCCTCCGCCTGCAGCCGTGTGGCCAGGCGATGCCAGAACCCGGTGGGCGGGCCCTGCAGGAACAGAAAGCAGCGCCCCGCCAGCCGCCCGGAAGCGGGACGGGACAGAGCCGGTGGTTCTTCGGATTGTCGCCGCCAGGCAGCGGCTTCCGGCACCGCCCGGTGGGAGGGGTGCGGCAGGAAATCGGTCTCTCGGAGCAGCTGGTTCATGATGCGCCCAGCGATAGCGCCGAGGCGTTTGGAAAGTGTTAACCGCTCCACCGCTAAATGGTTAACAGAAACATCCGCTCCCGGAGCCCGAATGACCGCGCCAAGCCGCCATGTCCTCCTCCTCCAGGGCCCCGCCTCGCCCTTCTTCGCCCGTCTCGGCATGGCGCTCCGGGCAAGGGGGGCTGCCGTCACCCGCGTCACCTTCTGTCCCGGAGACAGCCTCTATCACCGCCCCGCCGCCGGTCGCCTCGTCCCCTTTCGCGGTCGCGCCGGGGACTGGCCCGGCTTTCTCACCCGTCTCGTCAACCGCCACCGCATCACCGATCTCGTCTGCCTCGGCGACAGCCGCCCCCGCCACCGCGAGGCCATCGACACGCTGCGCGACACTCCCATCCGCCTGACCGTGGTCGAACACGGCTATATCCGCCCCGGCTGGCTGACCGCAGAGGAGACCGGCATCGGACCCAATTCTCCCCTGCCGCGCGACCGCGCCGCCATTCTCGCCGCGTCCACCGGCCTGCCCGACCGCCCTGACCCGGCCTACCCGTCCAGTTTTGCCGCCTACGCCGCCCTCGATGTCGGTTATCACCTCGCCAATCTCGCCACCGCCTGGGCGCTCTATCCCCATTACAGCCGCCACGCGCTCGATCATCCGCTGAAGGAATGGGCCGGCTGGATCGGACGGGGCCTGAAGCGCGGTTCCGTTGCCCGCCACACCGCCCGGAACCTCGGCTGCCTGACCGGCAGGCGGCATTTCCTTGTCCCTCTGCAACTCGAAACCGACTTCCAGATCCGTCACCACGGCCCGCCGGGTGGTCAGATCCCGCAGATCCGCCGTCTCATCGCCAGTTTCGCCGCCCATGCGCCCACCGACCGGCTGCTGGTCTTCAAGCGCCACCCGCTCGACAATGGCTGGACCCCGTTCGTCCGCGAGATCGAAACCGCCGCGGCAGGATACGGGGTGCGCGACCGCTGCATCTATCTCGAAACCGGACCGCTGGAGCGGCTGTTTCGCGGCTGCGACGGCGTGCTTTGCGTCAATTCCACCGCCGGGCTGGACGCGCTCCGCCAGGGGATACCGGTCTGGTTGTCGGGGTCGGCGCTCTACAGGATCGACGGGCTGACCGATAACCGGCCGCTCGACAGGTTCTGGCTGGACGCACAGCCCCCCGAACCCGCGCTAACCGACGCCTTCATTCGGCTTCTCAAGCATCGCGCCCTCATCCCAGGCGCCTTTGACGGGCCAGGAGCCGCCTCCGGTGCCGCCGCCCTCGCTGAGCGTCTCTGCGCCCCGCCCACCGGAATCGACGCCCAACCCCTGAAAGAGGCTGCCTGATGCCGCCCTGGCGCAGCATCGTCCTGACCGGAGCCTCCTCCGGTCTCGGCCGGGCGCTGGCCGTCGAGCTTGCTGGTCCCGGCACCGCGATGTTGCTCATCGCCCGCGACCCGGAAAGGCTCGCAGCGACCGCCGCCGAAGCTGCCGGGAAAGGCGCGATCGTCGAGACCGCCGCCATCGATATCCGCGATGCCGAGGGGCTGGCGCGGGTGCTGCTGTCCTATGACGACCGTCACCCTGTGGATCTGGTCATCGCCAATGCCGGGATCGCCCGTGGCCTTGGCCCGGGCCGCAGTCTGGAGCCGCCCGAACTGAGTGTCGAGATCCTTGCCACCAATCTCGGCGGCACGCACAACACCATCCAGCCGCTCCTTCCACGCCTTTCGGCAAGAGGCCAGGGCCAGATCGCGCTGATCGCCTCGCTGGCGGCCATCAGGCCGTCGGGCGACCTCCCTGCTTATTCCGCCTCCAAGGCGGCCATCGTCGCCTGGGGCGTGGCCCTCCGCCGGCGACTGCGTAAAAAGGGACTGGCCGTCAGCATCGTCACCCCGGGCTTTTTCCGGTCGCCGATGTCCGACCGGCACCATGGCCCCCGCCCCTTCCGCATCGATGCCGACCGCGCGGCCAGCCGGATCGCGACCGGCCTTCGCCGCCGCCGCGCCCGCATCTCCGTGCCCTGGCTGCCGTCCCTGCTCGTCCGGCTCGAAAACCTGTTGCCGCCTGCGATAGCCGACCGGATCGAGCGCCGTTTCGCTGCCGATATCGGCGATCCCGACGAGGGACTGCATGGCTCCGAAGCAGAAGAACGCCGGTTCGCCGGGCAAAATCGATCCCACCGGAGCAATGTGTGACATCGGATGGGTCGTGACCATCCACAGGGACAACCGGGATATGGCGTCCGCCGCCGCTATTCGCCGATCAGCTTGACCCGGTCGCCGGTCCGAAGCACCTCGCCGTCGCCATAACCGTTCATCAGCCGTAACCGCTCGACCTGCAAACTGGCCATCGGGAGAGTCGCAGCCAGGCTATCCAGACTGTCGCCCGGTCCAGCCTCGTGGATGCGGATGCGATGCGGCGAAAGCGCAGCGGCCTCGGCCTCGGAGAGTTGCTCGAAGCTGAGAATCGCCTGGTCGAGTGCTTCGCGGGTGACGGTATCGTCGAGACGGGAAATACCCTGAAAACGGAAGAGGCGGCGATCGATCCGGAACACCGTCAACTGCACCATCCGCAACTCGCCCTTGTAATGGACCTGCATGAAACCGGTCGCCCCCTCGATCCCGTCGACCTCGATCTGCCGCAAGTCGAAAAGCGCGCCTGCCTCGCGTCCCCGCGCCACCACTGGCGCCCATTCCCTTGCGATGAACCGGTCCAGACGCCCCGAAGGCGCGCGGCCGCCATCGAGAATGAACTCGGCGTCGCCCGGCCCGGTTGCCACGACCATACGGTCGGAATTGAGGATGGTGAATCCCTCGGGCACCTCGTAGGCGAAGCGCATCTCGGGATGCTCGAAGCGGTGGCCGCGGACGAAACCCTGCGACGGCGTGTCGCCGTAGATCATGCCGTCGATCGCGTCGAGATAGGCATCCTCGCCACGATAGGTGGTGCCGTCGCTTTCGCGATCGGCGGTGCGCAGGGCACGGCGGACCCGGGCGTCGGGTGCGGGGTGGGACGCGAAGAAATCGACCCGGCCGGGATTGTATTCGCGGCCCCGGAGTTGGGCATCCAGCGCGTATTGCCCGGCCAGCGCATCAAGGAAATCCGCCTGGGCGCGGGGGTCGTACCCGGCGCGGACCAAAAGCCGCACACCTTCGGTATCGGCCTCGTATTCCTGTTCGCGCGAGTGGCCCGCCACATAGCCGATGGCGAGCTTCGAGCCGGTCTCCAGTGCGTCCCGCACCCCCTCCTTGCCATTCCAGAGACCGCCGATCACAGCACCGACCACCAATCCGATCCCGGCCTTGGCCCCCTGTTCGTTGCGCTCGGCGAAATGGTTCTCGGTCACATGGCCGATCTCGTGGCCCAGAACACCGGCAAGCTGCGCCTCGTCATCGGCCAGCGCCAGGAGGCCGCGCGTGACATAGATATAGCCGCCGGGATTGGCGAAGGCATTGACGACCGGCGTATCCAGCACCGTAAAGGTCCAGTCCTCGTCGGCCTGATCGGAATGGGCGGCAAGGCGGTGACCGAGATCCGAGACATAATCCGCCACCGGATGTTCGTCATAGACGCCGCCGAAATGCGCCACGATCTGGTCATGCATCCGCGCCCCTTCCGCGGCATCCCCGGCTTCGCGACCGGACGCACCCGCCGGCAGGGGAGAGAAGGCGAGGGCGACGGCGGCGATCTTCAGGATACGCATGGGCACTCCAATTCAGCGGTCTTGGACCTGTCATACATCGGACCTCGGCTTCGGGGTTTCAATCTTTTGCGAACATCTCTATGGAATCGGCCCCACAGACCCCGTGGCTCAACTGGATAGAGCAGCCCCCTCCTAAGGGGCAGGTTGCAGGTTCGAATCCTGCCGGGGTCGCCAATTACATTTGGGGCTGTCCTAGATAACGTAGTTGGAGTTATCCAGGATAGCATGCGAAAGAGCCGTATTCCTCAGAACAAGCGCCGGAAGGCTTCCAGAGCATTGATCTCGCGCGTGTTCTCATGGGCTTCGATCATCAGAAGCGCCCGTGAGGCATGGTCGGTCACGGTCAACGGGTAACAGTAGCGGCCATTGCCGGTCCTGAACGCGCCCTTGTCGTCGCAGCACCACAGATCGTTGGGATGAAGGCCTGCGGAAGGTGACGTTCCTTCGGCCTTCATCCGGCGGCGCTGCCTGGCGCGTCTGACAAGCCCATGGCGGTCGAGCACCGCATGGACCGTCGATTTGGCCGGGATGCGTAGGTCGCCGGCAAGGCGCCTGACGCGCAGCTCACGTATCTTCCTGGCGCCCCAATGCAGCTTGTCGCGCCTGGTGGCGACGATCAGCCGCTCGACAGGGTCGGGCAACGGGTTGGCATAGCGCACCGGCCGCCGCGAGCGGTCGCAAAACGCATCCATGCCCTCGGCCTTGTAGCGATTGAAGATCCTGTAGCCAGTCTTGCGCGAGATGCCGAACTCCCGGCACACAGCACTCATGCCCTCTCCCTCCAGAAGGCGGGCAACGAAACGTAGACGTTCCTCCATAACCGAACTCTTTCTCAACGGCATCAACACCTCCGGCCAAAAGCCAAAAGTGTTACCCATGTGTCCGGTACGTTTTGTCACCTATGTCTCAGGTCGCTCATTGCGACAGAATTCTTGTTTGTTCGAACGGCGGCGCGGTGGACCCGGACGGCACGATGGCCTAGTCTCGCAATGCCGCATCATGCAATCGCGAGGGGACATGCTGGCCCGGGTTTTCTACCTTCTGCTTCTGACCCTTTCCGGCCCTGCCGCGGCCGAAAAGGTGGCGCTGGTGATCGGCAATTCCACCTATGAACACGTCGCCCACCTGCCGAATGCCGCCAACGACGCACGCGATATCGCAACGGCGCTGGAGGGGATCGGCTTTCGGGTGATCCTCGGCACCGACCTTGCCCGCGCCGAAATCCTGACCCTCACCCGGGATGTACGCAGGCGCCTCGCCCCCCAGGATATTGCATTATTCTACTTCTCTGGCCACGCGGTGCAGTTTGGGGCCGAGAACTACCTGATCCCGGTCGACGCCTTCGGCTCGGATGAGGCCACGATCCGCGATCGCTCGGTCAAGCTGCAGACGGTGCTCGCAGAGATGGAAAACCGGGCCGACCGCAATATCGTCATCCTCGACGCCTGTCGCAACAATCCCTTCGACCTGCCCGCCTCGGCGCGGGCCATCGGCGGGCCGGTGCGCGGGCTGGCGAAGCTCGATGCGGGAGTGGGGTCCTTTATCGCCTTCTCGACCCAACCTGGGAACGTGGCACTGGACGGAACCGGGCGGAACAGCCCGTTCACCGCCGCGCTGTTGCGGCATGTGCCATCCGAAGGTGACGATTTGCATGAAGTGATGCGCAAGGTGCGCCGCGACGTGGTCGAAGAGACCGGAAGCACGCAGATCCCTTGGGAGAACTCGTCGCTGATCGAACGGATCTATCTGGCCGCGCGCAGCCCTGGGGAATCGCAACCCGAGCCCCGGCTGCCGGACGCGCCTCCACTTGTGCAGGACGATCCCGCGCCGGTGCCGCAACCCGCTCCGCAAAGCGTTTTTCCCTACGAGGTCGCCGGGCTCGACCCGCAGGGCGACGGGTTTCTCGCCCTGCGCAGTGGCACAGCGCGGGGATCGGAGCGGCTCTTGAAGATGACCGAGGGCACCCGGCTCAGTGTTTTGGGCCAGGATGGGGTCTGGTTCCATGTGGTGACCGAGGCCGGGCATGAAGGCTGGGCGCATTCGAACTGGATCCGCTTCGTCGGCGCGCGCGCGCCGGTCCCCGAGGCGGATTGCGACCGTCTCTGGCTCCAGCGCAACGCCGTATTCGCGCGCAATGGCTATTGCTTTCAAAGTGCCCGCGGACGGGCGGCGTTCTCGAATGCGGGCTGCCTGCAGGGCGTGGCGGCCGGCGACATTCCGATGAGCGATGCCGACAAACGCGAGATCGACCGGCTCCTGGCCCAGGAGCGTGCGCAGCAATGCCGGTGACGCTGCCGGATTTCCGGTTCGAGACAGCGGCCGCCACTCCGGTCTGCGGCGTGGACGAGGCCGGGCGAGGCCCCTGGGCCGGGCCGGTTGTGGCCGCCGCCGTGGTACTGGACCCCGAGCGGGTTCCCGATGGACTGAACGATTCCAAGGCGCTTTCGGCGAGGCGCCGGGCAGCGCTGTTCGACGAAATCGGTGCCTGCGCACAGGTCGGTGTCGGGAAGGCCGAGGTCGCCGAGATCGACGCACTGAATATCGGCAAGGCCACCTATCTGGCGATGACCCGCGCCATCGAGGCGCTGCCGGTGGCCCCCGCCCATGCCCTGATCGACGGCAAGTTCAACCCGCCGGGCCTGCCCTGTCCGTCCCAGGCAATCGTCAGGGGCGACGCGCGGTCGCTGTCTATCGCGGCGGCCTCGATCGTTGCCAAGGTCACACGCGACCGGATCATGGTGGCGCTTTCGCAACAGTTCCCCTGCTATGGCTGGGAGACCAATATGGGATATGGGGTAAAGGCGCATCACCAGGCACTGATCTCGCTAGGGGTAACCCCACATCATAGGCGTTCCTTCAAACCCATCCACAATATATTGAGTGAAGAAAATTAACTAACATTCTGATTCAAAAAGAATTTGACCGCGAATCGCCGATGACTCATTCTGCCATCAACACCAAGATAACGGGACCGAAGGCCCTGGGCAGAGAACATGACGACGACGAAAAAATCCCCGGCCAGCCGGACCTTGCCGCTCGATTCCATCCTTGCAGGCGACTGTATCGAGGTAATGAACGGTATGCCGGAATGCTCGGTCGACCTGATTTTCGCCGACCCGCCCTATAACCTGCAGCTGAAGGGCGAATTGCACCGGCCCGACAATTCGAGGGTCGACGCGGTGGACGATCACTGGGACCGTTTCGCCAGTTTCGAGACCTATGACGCCTTTACCCGCGCCTGGCTGACAGCGGCGCGCCGCATCCTGAAACCGGATGCAGCAATCTGGGTAATCGGTTCATATCACAATATTTTCCGCGTTGGTACCGCGCTGCAGGATGCCGGGTTCTGGATCCTCAACGACGTGGTCTGGCGCAAGTCGAACCCAATGCCGAATTTCCGCGGCAAGCGGCTGACCAATGCCCATGAGACGATGATCTGGGCCGGGAAATCCGACGCGTCCAAATACACGTTCAACTATGAGGCACTGAAGGAACTGAATGACGGCGTGCAGATGCGCTCGGACTGGCTGTTGCCGATCTGCAACGGTCACGAGCGACTGAAGACCGAGGACGGCGACAAGGCGCATCCGACCCAAAAGCCCGAGGCGCTGCTGCATCGGGTGCTGGTGGGCTCGACCAAACCCGGTGACGTAATCCTCGATCCGTTCTTCGGGACGGGCACCACCGGCGCTGTTGCCAAGCGTCTCGGCCGCCACTTCATCGGCATCGAACGCGAAGAGGCTTACCGCGCCGCCGCCGAGACCCGCCTCGCAGCCATCCGCCCGCTGGACAAGTCGGTGCTGGAAGTCACCCAGTCCAAGCGCGCCGAGCCGCGCGTCCCCTTCGGCCAGCTGGTCGAACGCGGCATGCTGGCAGCCGGCGAGACGCTGCAGTCCTATAATGGCCGCTACAGCGCGAAAATCCGCGCCGACGGCACCCTGATCGCCCGCGACGCCAAAGGTTCGATCCATCAGGTGGGGGCCGCGCTGGAAGGCGCACCCTCGTGCAACGGCTGGAGCTATTGGACTTTCAAACGCGACGGCAAACAGATCTCGATCGACGTTCTGCGCCAGCAGATACGCTCGGAAATGAATTAGCCCCAGAACGGGCTGAACGATGTTACCGCCGGTGCCTTGCGGCACTTGACTGCCCCGCCCTCGTGGCGGGGCTTTTTTTGGCGGTGGTTCAGAGACCGGCTTGCCCGCCGGGCACGGCGACGGGTCTCGCACTTTCCAACAGCCGGTTTCGAAGCGCGCCCTTGAGCTCTTGCGACAGGTCCAGCGCGGACGCGGCAAAGTCGAGCTTGCGAAGCGCCGCGTCCAGCTGTCCGCACCGCGCCAGGGTGAAAGGTTCGGCGAAATCGGATTTGAGGCTGACAAAGCCGTCCCGCCCCTGGGGAACCGCGCCCGTGCGCCACCAATCATGCGCAGCGGCGCTTTCGATCAGTCCCAGCAAGTCCTCAAGCCCATGCTTCTCCCGCCAAAGGACGGTGGCTTGCTCCAGGCCGAAGGCCAGAAGCTCCGGCAGGTCACGGTCATAGGCGCGGCGACCGAGTGCCGGATTGGGTTGCACCCCGTCGCGGCAGAGCATCCAGAAATCCGCTCGCGCCGACTTGAATGTCCGGTGCCGGTGAACCTGCTGGGCGGCCAGATGTGGTACGAAATCAAGGCAATAGCCCCAGTTTGCCGTCAGCGGCCGACCCCAGCCGGCGTCATGAATGCGGAACAGCCGCCGCATCCCGTCGGCATTGGCGTCAGCGCCCACGAAGTCCAGCCCACGCTGATGCTCCAGCCCCCAGGGCGCGACAAGAGGCGCGATCCGTGTGACAAGGTCGGCCTTCACGTCGGGCCAGGCCAGGGTCTCGATCGGCGCAATGGCGTCGCGGATCCGATTGAGAATCCCTTTCATCCGCGTCCCCTCCCGCAACGGCCCGCGACACGGGGCGGATCCATTGTAGCGCCGAACCCCTTGCCCACGCCAGTCGCTTTCAACGTTGCGGGTTCTGCCGGTGCTCAGGCGCCTGCAACGATCCCCGCTTCTCCTGATAATCGGGAATGTCGGCTGGTCTCGCGCGTTTCAACGGCCGAAATATTCGCAGGATCAGATTTGACGTGACAACAGCGAGCCGAAGATTGACCGGCACGCAAGATTTTACAGCGGTCTGCCGTCCCAGTCGGGTTTTCGGGCCGTCACCCTGTAAGCCTCTTGCACCGTTGAGGCACACTCGCTAAAAGCCCCCCCAACCCGGCGGACCTGAAGCCCCGGGGCGTCCGCGCGACATGGTGCGGCTGCGCGAAGTTGCCGGTGTAGCTCAGCTGGTAGAGCACGTCATTCGTAATGATGGGGTCGTAGGTTCGAGTCCTATCACCGGCACCAACATATATCCAATGAGTTTAGCTACTTAGTTGGTTTTCATGCGCTTTGTAACGTATTGGAATCTCTGAAGATTCACAATCTCACTCACATTTTCACACAGAGATTCCCAATCAAATACAAATGGTCATTGCTTACGCAACGGTTCTTGCATGAATGCAAGGACGTACACTACCGGCTGAGCTACGGTGGCCCGATACGAAAAATCTGGAGGAATACCGCCGTTCACGCGCATCACCGATCGCTGACTGCAATCCATCGATTTCAACGTGGGTTGGGGATATGTGATGTATCCGGGAAAAGGCGGAACGCGGCAGGTCACGCCGAGGTGGTGCCACGATCCCTCAGCCCCAGACGATGGCAAGCTGCTCGAAAAGGGCGGCGACGACTGGCGCTGACTTGCGCGCTTCCGGGGAGAGCATCACGAGGCTGGCCGGAACGCTTTGGGTTTCGCAAAGGCTGAGGCCGAAGGAATGCCGCTGATCCAGGGCGATGGTCTCGCGACACAGGCACAGGCCGACCCCGGCGCGGACCATCTCCAGCATCGACGCCTCGTGATCCACCAGAGCGACGATGTTCTGTGTGCAGTCGTGTTCCGAAAAGATCCGGCTTAGCAGCCGGTTGTGGACGGACACTCTGGTCGTGCCGATCCACGGAAGCGCCGCCAGCTCGCGCCAACTGGCGGTGGCGACCCGGGCCTCCCAGCCCATGGGCGCGATGATCCGGTATTTGAAAGTGGCCAGCATCCTCACCTGCATGGCTTCGACGGAAGCAAGAACGTCGACCCCACCGGTGTCTGTCAGGTAGAATCCGGCATCGATCTTCCGGCGCCGAAGTTTTTCGAGGATTTCTCCGCTGATGCCATGCACAAGTTCGGTGGTGATGCCGGGGTGAGTTTTGCCCAGATGGCTCAACAGGCTTCCGAGGCGAATGAATTCCGGGTCCACGATCGTCCCGATGCGCAGCGAACCCGAGACCTGACCATCCCGTCCGACGACGCTTTTCCGGAAGTCCGCCATGGCGCTCAGAACGGCCTCGGCCTTCGGCAGCAGCGCCCTGCCTTCCGGCGTCAGGTCCAGCCCGTGCGGCGCGCGCTTGAAGAAGGTGACGCCGGTCTCTTCGCTGAGGCGCCTGATCTGGTGACTGATCGCCGGTTGCGTGAGGTTCAGCACCTCGGCCGCCCGCGAAACGCTGCCTTCCCGGGCGACCGTGACAAAGGCGAGGAGACTGTTGAGGTTGGAGTATCTTTCCATATTACGGAATTTAATATCTGTCAGAGAGATATGTCATTGGGAATATGCGTACGGCCCCCCTAAACCGGAAGCCGTAGATGCGCAGGGAGGAAGCCCTCGGCCCGGCAGCCCCGTTTCGAGGGGCGGTGCGGAGGGCGTTGCATGTCCTGCGCGAAAGGCGAGGGACTACATGGCCGGAATAGCAACCGAATTCGATTTCATCGTGATCGGCGGCGGGTCCGCGGGCTGTCTTCTGGCCAACCGGCTGAGCGCCGATCCGGCCAACCGCGTCCTGTTGCTGGAAGCGGGCAAGGTGGACAGCTATCCGTGGATTCACGTACCGGTGGGCTATCTCTACTGCATCGGCAACCCGCGCACCGACTGGATGTACAACACCGAGGCCGACAAGGGCCTGAACGGACGCAGCCTGCGCTACCCGCGTGGCAAGACGCTGGGCGGCTGTTCGTCGATCAATGGCATGATCTACATGCGCGGTCAGGCCCGCGACTACGACAACTGGGCGGCGCTGACCGGCGAGGACGACTGGTCCTGGGACGGTGCGCTGACCGACTTCAAGACGCATGAGGACCACTACAAACTGGACGATGGTGCCGACCCTGTGATGGGCGACAACCAACGCTTCTCCGACATGCACGGGCATGGCGGCGAATGGCGGGTGGAAAAGCAGCGTCTGCGCTGGGACGTGCTGGACAGTTTTGCCGATGCTGCCGAAGAGGCCGGGATCGAAAAGACCGATGACTTCAACAGCGGAGACAATGCGGGTGTCGGCTATTTTGACGTGAACCAACGGTCGGGCTGGCGCTGGAACACGTCCAAGGCCTTCCTAAAGCCTGCCAAGGCACGGCGCAACCTGACAGTCTGGACCGAGGCGCTGGTTCAGCGACTGACCTTCGAGAGGGACGCCAACGGTGCGCTGCGCTGCACTGGTGCGCGGGTCGATCACAAGGGAAAAACCGTTGACGTGACGGCCCGACGCGAGACGGTGCTGTCGGCCGGGGCGGTCAACTCTCCACAGATCCTGCAACTGTCTGGGGTCGGTCCGGCGCATCTGCTCCGCGAACATGGCATCGAGGTGGTGTGCGATGCCCCCGTGGGCGAAAATCTGCAGGACCACCTGCAAATTCGCACGGTCTTCAAGGTGAGCGGCACCCGCACGCTCAACGTGCTGGCCAATACCCTGTTGGGCAAGGCGATGATCGGCGCGGAATATGCGCTGAAACGATCCGGTCCGATGAGCATGTCGCCCAGCCAGCTTGGGGCCTTCACCCGGTCTGACCCGGATCGGCCCCATGCCAATCTTGAATATCACGTGCAGCCTCTCAGCCTTGATGCATTCGGTGAGCCGCTGCACGACTTCCCGGCGATGACGGTCAGTGTCTGCAACCTGAACCCCACCAGCCGGGGCTACGTGCGCATCCGCTCTGCCGACTTCCGCGATGCGCCGATGATTTCGCCGAACTACCTGGCGACCGAGGAAGACCGGAAGATCGCCGCTGACAGCCTGCGGCAGGTCCGCCGGATCATGTCCCAGCCCGCGATGGCAAGCTACCAGCCGGAGGAATTCAAACCAGGTGTCCAGTACCAGAGCGACGAGGAGCTCGCCAAGCTGGCCGGAGACATCGCCAGCACGATCTTTCACCCTGTCGGGACCGTGAAGATGGGGCGCGACGGTGACGACAGCGCCGTTCTGGACCCGCATCTGCGAATGAAGGGCGTGGCCGGGCTGCGCGTCGTCGATGCCAGCATCATGCCCGAAATTACCAGTGGCAATACCAACTCCCCGACGCTCATGATCGCGGAAAAGGCGGCCCGCTGGATCCTGGCCGGTCAATGACACGCGCGTCCGAAATGGGAGGAACCATGCGTAATTCGTTCTCCAAGCTGCCGCTGACCGGGGTCAAAGTGGTTGATTTCGGGCAATATATCGCAGGGCCTGCCGTGGCGATGCTACTGGGTGATCTGGGGGCAACTGTCGTGCATATCGACCCGCCGGACGGCCCGATGTGGGACAGTCCGGCCAATGCGACCCTGATGCGCAACAAGCTGATCGTAAACCTTGACCTCAAGTCCGATGACGGGCTGGCCAAGGCGCGTGCGCTCTGCGCCGAAGCCGACATTATCGTCGAGAACTTCCGCCCCGGCAAACTCGCAGCACTCGGGATAGACTTTGCCACCATGCGCGAGGAGCGCCCGGAACTCATCACCCTGTCGATCCCCGGCTTTGCGTCCAACGATCTGGAACGGCGCGAACAACGCGCCTTTGAAAGCGTCGTCGCGGCCAGTTCCGGCGTGTTCACCGATATGGGGCTGAACCGAGTGCTGATGGGGTTGAGCCCATCATTCTCGCCGCTGCCTCTGTCGTCGGCCTATGCCTCGCAAATCGCGGCTTCGGCCACTGTGTTGGCGCTGCAATCGCGGCAGGTGACGGGGCTTGGCGACCAGATCGAGGTGCCGCTGGCGGCGGCGGTGATGGAGGGGCTGTGCTACAACTCCATCAAGGTGTCGGACATGCCCGAACGCTACCTGACGCAGCGCGAGACCGAGATCGAGCGCCGCCGGATCGAGGGCCTGCCGATGAATATGTCCTATGAGGATCTGCAAGAACTGCTCGACCCGTTTTTCCGCAGCTACATGTGCAAGGACGGGCGGATGTTCTACGTGGTCTGCCCCAGCCACAAACACCACGCCCGCCGCTGTCTCAAGGTGCTGGGCCTTTTGGACGAGATGATCGAGGAGGGTCTGCAGGAGGAGGAGGACACCTACAAGCCGCAGTCGGAATGGGAAACAGACACTTCGCTGGGCGTTTACCCGATGCCGAAATTCTGGGCCGACAAGATCGCTGCGCGGATGAAAGAGGTCTTCATGACCCGCACTTCGCACGAATGGAAGCGCATGTTTGGCCGCGCGGGCATCCCCGGCGCGCCGCAGCGCTGGCTGCAAGAATGGATCAACGACGAATACGCCGAGGCTTCCGGTCTGATGATCGATGTCTGGGATCCTGAATATGGCGAGATGACCCAACCCGGTCCGGTGGTCTGGATGGAGGAAAGCGGCGAAGAGGCGTTGAGCCCTGCACCGCGCCGCTGGGTCGAATTCGACGAGGCCCTGAAGGTGCTGCGCAAGCTGCGGACCGATATTCCCGATCCCGAGGACGGCGCTGTTCAAGAGGGGTGGCTTTCGGGGGTACGCGTGCTGGACATGTGCAACGTCATCGCCGGACCGCATGCCGCCAGCTATCTGGCGCGTTTCGGCGCCGAGGTCATCAAGCTCGACCCTGCCAAACCCCTCTATGACAGCTGGAACACGGTGATCTATGGCCTCAGCCAGGGGCGCGGAAAGCGGTCGATCCTGGCGGATGTGAAGTCCGAACACGGGCGCAAGGTGTTCGAGGATCTGGTGAAATCCGCCGATGTCGTTTTCTGGAATGCTCCGGACAGCCAGATCAACCGGATGGGGCTGGACGCCGACCAGCTTCGCAAGCTCAATCCCGAAGCCATCTTCTGCAAACTCGACTGCTTCAGCGGTGTGCGGCGCGGCGTGCGCACCGATTATATCGGCTATGACGATCTGGTGCAGGCAACCACCGGGATCATGCTGCGCTTCGGCGGCGCGATGGACCGCCCCGAGGAGCACGCCCATGTCGGCACCATCGACGTGATGTGTGGCTTTGGCGGCGCGCTTGCCGTGGCGGCGGCGCTCTATCAGAAACACCGTTTTGGCCGTATCGGGCGCGGTCGCACCTCGCTCAGCGCCAACAGTGGCTTGCTCCAGGTGCCCTTTGCCTATGACTTCAGGGGGCGCGGGCTGTTCGACGAACCCTCCGGCCCGGAAGCCATCGGCTACGGCCCGCTCAACCGCTTCTACAGCACTGCCTCGGGGGTCTACATCCTGCTGAGCGCCTACGAGACCGATCTGCCGCGTTTTCATGCAGTCGAGGATTTGTCGGACCTACCCGATCTGCCCGAAGAGGACCGTGCGGCCTTCCTCGCTGGAGCGTTCCAGACCCAACCCGCGACCGAATGGATCGCTCGCCTGCGCGCGGCGGATATCGGCTGTGCAATCTGCAACAATATCGACGCGCTACGCTCTGAAAATCTGCGCGAGCCGGATGGCACCCCCGGCACCGACCGGGGCAGCTATTCGTTTTCGCATTACGGCGATCATCCAAGTGGACACGAGGTAATCCAGCTCGATCCCTACGCGGTGCGCCCGACGCGCGCAAAAGTCTTTGCCCTGTCGCCGACCGAAAAATTCGGCACCTCGACGAGGGCAATCCTGAGCGATCTCGGTTATTCCGATGCGGCAATAGAGCGGATGCTGAAATCCGGTCAGATCAGCGATAGCTGGAGCGCCGAGTACCTGCCCAGCTAGATGTGAGCGTGTCGCGCCTGACCGCCAAGCCGAACTTTCTTTCAACCTGCGGCAGTTTCCTTCGGCTGATAGAGATCGGCATAGGTCTCGCGCAGGACGTTTTTTTGCACCTTGCTCATCGTGTTTCGCGGCAGTTCATCAACGAATGCGACGTGTTTGGGCTGCTTGTAGCGCGCCAAACGGTCGCTGAGCGCGGCAAGAATTCCCGCCTCTGTCAGTTTCGCACCGGGCTTCGGCACAACGACGGCCGTCACGCCTTCCCCGAAATCGGGATGGGGAACTCCGATGACCGCGCTTTCGAACACGCCCTCGATCTGGTCGATCTCCGTCTCGACCTCTTTGGGATAGATATTGTAACCGCCGGAAATCACGAGGTCCTTGCCGCGTCCGACGATATGCACATAGCCCCTGGCATCGATCATGCCGAGATCGCCGGTGATGAAAAACCCGTCGCTGCGGAACTCCGCCGCGGTCTTTTCTGGCATACGCCAGTACCCCTTGAAGACATTCGGCCCCTTGACCTCAATCATGCCGATTTCGCCATTGGCAATGGGTGTGCCGTCCGCGGGATCGGTGACGCGCGCCGAAACACCCGGCAAGGGAAAACCCACGGTGCCTGCGACACGCGCTCCGTCATAGGGGTTGGACGTGTTCATGTTGGTTTCGGTCATGCCATAGCGCTCGAGGATGCGGTGGCCGGTCCTGGCTTCGAATGCGCGGTGTGTTTCGGCAAGCAGAGGTGCCGAGCCGGAAATGAACAGGCGCATGTTGGCCGCCCGGTCGGGCGTGAGATCAGGGCTCTGGATCAGGCGAACGTAAAAGGTTGGAACACCCATCAGCACCGTCGCTTTTGGCATCAGGCCAAGGACCCGATCAGGATCGAATTTCGGCAGGAGATACATGGATGCCCCGGACAACAGGATGACATTGGACGCCACGAAAAGGCCGTGAGTGTGAAAGATCGGCAGGGCGTGGATCAGACGGTCGGCGCTGGTGAAACGCCAAGCGTCGCGCAAGGTTGCAGCGTTGGAAAGCAGGTTGTCGTGGGACAGCATGGCGCCCTTCGAGCGGCCCGTCGTGCCTGATGTATAAAGGATTGCGGCGAGGTCGTCCGCATCGCGCGCGACATCGTCGAACAGCGTGCCTTCTACCGCCGCCAGTGCCGTCAGACTGCCGCCACCATTTTCATCCAGCGTTTCCACGCGGGCGCGCTTGGCGGTGGCAATCGGTTCGAGACCGTCCCTGGCCTTCGGGCCGCACACCACCAGACGGGGCTCCGCATCGTTGATGAAATAGTCGAACTCCGCCAGGGTATATGCGGTGTTCAATGGCAGATAGATCGCGCCGGCACGGATGCAGCCGAGATAGAGCATAAGCGCCTCGGGACTTTTTTCCACTTGCACGGCCACCCGGTCGCCGGGTTGGACGCCCAGTTTCACCAGTGCCGCGGCAAACTGCGCCGACTGGCCCAGCATGTCGCCATAGGTCCAGACCCGCCCGGCAACCGTTTCGATAAAGGGGGCATCCGGTCGCAGCCCCGCGCGGATTGCTGCAAATAGATGGTTGGTCATGCGGCATGCTCCTTCTTGGTCACTTCTCCCTGCCCTTTCCGCCTCGCGTCACCCGAACCCGACGGCACTTGGTCCGGAAGCTGGCGTTCCGCAAGATGTGGTCACCCTCTCCACTTCTTTTCCGGTATCGGGCGGTATCGGGGGTCTTATCGGACAAAACCACGGACTTGATGTGGAACGCCAGCGGGAATGCCCCCGCCCAGGTCTCGGATTGATGGCGTCCGTCACGCAGGAGACCATGACAACGGGGCGGGGCCGTTCGTTGTCGAGGTCCGGCAGGATCGCGTCATCTTATTGTTCAAGGATCGGATGCCACTGCTCAAATTCCTGGAAAGTTTCAAGAAAATCAGGTGGCGCCAGGTCGTCAAAATGGAAGAAACAAGTTCCGTCACTTCGCACCGGCAGCCATTCATCGGAATGGCCACCGAGCGTCTGGCAACTCACGCTATCGCGAATTGGACAAAAACGGGTGCGGCGCACCAGGTTTTTTCTTTCCGACACAGAGACATGCGAGAAGGATTGTTCCAGAACATGGGCGCGCCAACAGAATCGCTTTGCGGATATAGGTCTCGAAAAGCAGGACTGAAAACACCATCCAATGTAACAGAACCTTTATTAACAACCCAAGGTTGACATTTTTATGAACCTGTATTGTTATGGCCTTGGCTCCAAGGGCTAATTCAGTCCCGCAGGCCCGATTGGGCAGATGTCCGTAAGGATATCAGCGAAGTGCCAACCAAGGAGTATCGCGGGACCAAAAATCGTTCGTCATCATTTTAGGAGGTCCCGTCGTGATCAGGATCAGTCTGTGTGCAGTGGTCGGTTTCTCAGTTGTCGCAACCCCGTCTGTGGCAGATAAGGCGTTCAACCGCATTGCGGGATTTGCCACGCCACTCAACATGGCCGAAGGCGAGGATCGCAGTCGTGAAACCTCCGCCGAGATCATCGCGGCGACCGAAGACGGAATGACCGTCATCTATACCGACAGCCCCCTCAAGGCGGCGGGACTGATCGATATCTCCGATCCACGGCACCCAATTCCCCTGGGCAATATCGCGCTGGAGGGCGAACCGACCTCGGTCGCCGTGCGCGGAGAAATCGCCTTTATCGGGGTGAACACCTCACCGAGCTTTACCGAGCCCTCGGGCTTTTTGATGGCGTTCGATATCGGCACCCGGCAGGAGCTGGGCCGCTGCGATCTCGGCGGGCAGCCTGACAGCGTGGCGGTCGCGCCGGATGGCGGCTTCGTGGCCGTGGCCATCGAGAACGAGCGTGACGAGGATTTCGGCGACGGGCGCACCGGGCAGATGCCGGCGGGCTGGGTATCGCTGGTGGCGCTGGATGGAAACGGCCTCGATTGCCCCGGGCTGATCCGGGCCGACGTGACCGGGCTGGCCGAGGTTTCGCCCGAGGATCCCGAACCGGAATATGTCTCGATCAATGCGCTCGGCCAGACCGTCGTGACCCTTCAGGAGAACAACCATATCGTCATCCTCGACCGCGACGGTACCGTTCTGACCCATTTCTCGGCCGGTGCGGTGGATCTGGAGGAGATCGATATCTCCGAAGAGGACGGGGCGCTGGATTTCACCGGGACATTGAAGGGACAGCTGCGTGAGCCGGATTCCGTGGCCTGGATCGACACGCGGCATTTCGCCATCGCCAACGAAGGCGATATGGATGGCGGCTCGCGGGGCTGGACGATCTTCAACACGGAAGGCGAGGTTGTCTATGAAAGCGGGGCCTCGTTCGAACACGCGCTGATCCGGGTCGGCCACTATCCGGAGAGCCGATCCGAGAACAAGGGCGTCGAGCCTGAAGCCATTGCCGTCGCCCGGTTCGGGGAGACGCCTTATGTCCTTGTCGGCTCGGAACGGGGTTCGGCGATCGGGGTCTATGACATATCCGATCTGCAACACCCGGTCCTGACCCAGATCCTGCCCTCGGGGATCGCGCCGGAAAGCTATGTCGCGCTGCCCGAGCGCAACCTTCTGGTCTCGGCCAACGAGGCCGATTTGGGGGCCGAGGGCGGAGCGCGGGCGCATGTGATGGTCTATGAATTCACCGAAGCGGCACCCGCCTATCCGATGCTGACCTCGGAAGGCACGGAAGATCTGATTGGCTGGGGCGCGATTTCGGGCCTGGTGGCCGGCGAAGGGACGGAAGTCTTTGCCGTCAGCGACGGCTACTACAACCTGCAGCCGCGTATCTACACCATCGATGCCAGCACGACACCGGCGAGGATTACCCGCGCGGTGCTAGTGACACGGGACGGATCGGCGGCGGAAGGGCTTGATCTGGAAGGGATCGCTCGGGATGAGACCTACGGGTTCTGGCTGGTCTCGGATGGCGACGGCGCTGGCGGGATCGTGCATGTGAATGCCGATGGCGAGATCGACAGCGAGTTGGACCTGCCGCCGCTGTTGAAGGATGTGCAGAAGGTCTCGGGCTTTCAGGGCGTGACAGTGGCCGGCGACCGGTTGCTGGTCGCTTCGCAACGCGGCTGGAGCGACGATCCCGAGGGTCATGTCAAGCTGATCGCCTATGATCTGGCCAATGGCGACTGGGGGGCGGTTCTTTACCCCACTGACACGCCGAAGGACGGCTGGATCGGGATTTCTGAACTGTCGGTGCATGGCGACGATCTCTATGTGATGGAAACCGACAACCGCATTGGCGAGGATGCCGCGACCAAGCGCATCTACCGGGTGTCGCTAGGCGACTTGCAGCCCGCGCCACTGGACGAAGACCTGCCGGTCGTCGACAAGGAACTGGTTCATGACCTGATGCCGGATCTCCTGCAGCTGAGCGGCTATGTCCCGGACAAGGTCGAGGGCATGGCTGTGACCGGCGACGGGTCGGTCTGGGTGGTCACCGACAATGGCGGTGTCGATGACAGCTCCGGCGAGACGCTGTTCTTCCGGGTCGAGCCGTAAGGCGTGCAACCCGATCGTGGGTCCCGGGTCTGAACTCTTTGGAGACGCGGTACCGAGAAGCTCGGGCGTGTCGCGTGGATGCCAATGAACGCGACACGCCCCAAGGGCTGACCCAGTCCCTGGAGACTGCTGATCGGATTGGTGTCGCCTGACCTTCTGGTCGGACAACAGGTCGAGCATATCAGAAAGTCATTGCGCATCGGCACATCATCGAGCGGCCAGATTTTGCCAAGTATCGTTCCGGCATCCCTCATATATCGACATTCATTCCAAACATTTACCCTGATATTGCGCAATTTTTAACTAAATTAAGGAATATTTAACGTTTCGTTAATTATTCCAAATCAAGAAAATGGGTGGGCTGAATGTCTGGTATTTTTGCGTGTGTTCCCCGGATTTGCGTGTCGTTAAATCGTCATCTCTGGATTGGAAACAAAAATGACCCCACTCATACCCACTTGGCTGCGCTTGACGCTCCCGGTTGCCGCGCTGAGTTTTGCCGTGGCAATGCCCGTTTTCGCGCAGGACACCCCTTCGCAAGATGACGCGGACGTCAAGTTCGCCGGGTCCGACACCGTCGGCCTCGGGTTGATGCCGCTGATCATGGAAGGCTATGCCGAATACAAGAACGCGCTGGACGACAAGATACCCACCAACAGCGAAATCGAGGCCTATCACAATTTCATCGCCGATAATGGCGCGGGCGAAAAGATCGGCTCGTTCCTGGTCGTCTCGACCGGGTCCGGAGACGCCTTCGACGCGCTGGCCGACAAATCCGCCCATCTCGGCATGACCTCGCGCCGCATCAAGGACGAAGAACAGACGCTGATGCTCGAGGCCGGCGCCGGGCCGATGACCACGCCTCAGAACGAGCGGGTGATCGCGGTCGACAGTCTCGCCGTCATCGTCAACCCGGCTAATCCGGTCGAGACGATCAGTCTGCGCGATCTGGTGAAGATCTATGAAGGCGAGATTACCAACTGGGCCGAGCTCGGCGGCAATGACGCCCCGATCACGGTTCTGTCGCGCGATGACGGTTCCTCGACCCGCGGCGTCTTCGAAGCCGGGATCAACTCGGGCGAAGATCTTGATATTGCCGAACGGGTAACCTTCCCCGGCGGCGACAACCCCGAAATGAGCGCCGCCGTCGCCGCGGATCCCAACGCTATCGGCTATGTCGGATTCGCCTATAAGGGCGCCAACCGGGCGCTGAACCTGACCAATGAATGCGGGATCACCGCGCGGGCGACGCCCTTCAGTGTCAAGACCGAGGAATATCCCCTCGGCCGTCGGCTCTATCTCTACAGTCGCGCGGACAATCTGCCCGCCGAGGCGGAGGATTTCCTGCAATATGTCATGTCGGAAAACGCCGATGCGGTGATCGCCAGTTCCGGCTTCGTCGATCTCGGCATCGACCGGATCAAGCAGGCCGAGGTAAATGGCCGTCTCGCCCAGGTAATCAATGCCCGCGCCGACGGACCGGAGGCCACGACCAAGCAGGACCTCCTGGTCGAAATGCTGAAATGGGACCGGCTGTCGACGACCGTGCGTTTCGAAACCGGCTCGACCGCCCTTGGCGAAAAGGCACGGAACGACATCCGCCGGCTGATCGACTATCTGCAGGACCTGCCCCAGGGCAGCCAGGTCGCGGTTGTCGGCTTCACCGACGATGAGGGCGACTTTGGCAACAACCTGTCTTTGTCACGCAGTCGGGCCACCTCGGTGCTGAACGAGATCGAGGCGCTCGGGGCCGACCGGCTGAGCAATGTTGCGTTCGAGACCAAGGGTTTCAGCGAACTGGCTCCGACCGCCTGCAATACCGACATCAACGGCCGGTCGATCAACCGCCGGGTCGAGATCTGGGTGAACGTGCCGCGAACCTGAACCCGACGCGCCTCCCGGCCCGGTCGGCTGACCGCCGGCCGGGCCGGAAGCGTTATCCCTGAAACCCGCGTCACGGCGCGGGGATCACGCAGGGCTCCGGACCAACCGGAGCCCTTTCGCCATCCCTCGCGCCAATTTCCAAGACCATTTGCCCTTACGCGCGGCGATCCCCCTGATCTCGCATGTACCCCTGCAAGGTTCCCGGCGCCCGGGAGGAAGGGCCGGTGGCGCGACGTCTCGGGAGGTGTATTGCCCGACTGCCGGCATCGCTGACGCCGCTGTTGACCTGCATCCGTGGATGGAGGATGAAAGGGCAAGCATCCGACGAGGGGGATACGATGTCGTTTAAACGACCGCGTTGCGTTCTGGCCGTTGTATTGGCCCTTGCCCTAGCTCCTCTGGCAGGTTCAGCCGAGGAACAACTTCAGAACGGCGATTTCGCCTCCGGCACCGAGGGATGGTGGGCCACGGGGAACCTGGTATTGGGAGCCTCGGGCAACGGCGCCTGTGCCGAGGTGCCGGGCGGGACAGCCAATCCCTGGGACGCGATTGTCGGCCAGGACAATGTGCCGCTCGTCGCCGGAGAGAGCTACAATTTCCGCTTCTCCGCCTCGGGCACCCCTCAGGGCCCGGTCCGGGCACTGGTGCAGATGCCGGTCGATCCCTGGGACAGCTATGTCGTGCTGACCCCCACCGCCACCGACGCGCCAGGCATCTATGAGGCGGGCTTCGTCTCGCCCGTCGGCCTGGAGGACGCCCAGGTGGTGTTCCAGGTCGGCGGCAGTTCCGAGCCCTGGACCTTTTGCCTGATCTCGGCCTCGCTCAATGGCGGTGCGCCCATTCAGGCCTACGCACCCGAGACCGGGCCAAGGCTTCGGGTCAATCAGGTCGGCTACCTGCCGGACGGGCCGAAGAACGCCACCCTGGTGACAGAGGCGACGGCCCCGGTCTCCTGGCAGGTGCGCGCGCCGGACGGGCGCTTCGTGGCCTCGGGGCGGTCGACACCGCGCGGGGTGGATGACAGCTCGGGGCTGAACGTGCATGTGATCAGTTTCTCTGCCGTCGAGGGCGAAGGCGAAGGCTATGTGCTGATGGCCGATGGCGAGACGAGCTACCCCTTTGACATCCTGTCGGGACTTTACGAACCGCTCCGGGTGGACGCCTTGCGGTATTTCTACCCGGTCCGCTCCGGCATCGAGATCAGCGGCGAGATCGCCGGCGAGGCCTATGCACGGCCCGCGGGGCATCTGAATGTCAGGCCGAATACCGGCGATATCGGCGTCGGCTGCCAGCCGCCGGACGTGTCCGAGGCAGTCTATGGCGAGCCTTGGACCTGCGACTACGCGCTGACGGTCACGGGCGGCTGGTACGATGCCGGGGATCACGGGAAATATGTGGTCAATGGCGGGATTTCGGTGGCGCAGCTTCTGTCGGCCTATGAACGGTTTCTGACCCGTGGCGACGAGGCGCTTCTCGGCGACGACACGCTGCCGATCCCCGAGGTCGGCAATGGCGTGCCGGACGTGCTCGACGAAGCGCGGTGGGAGCTGGAATGGATGCTGAAGATGGTGGTCCCGGACGGCGCGCCGCTGGCGGGGCTGGTGCACCACAAGATCCACGACAATGAATGGACCGGCCTGCCGCTGATGCCGCATCTCGACGACAAGACCCGCGAGCTGCACCGGCCCTCGACGGCGGCGGCCCTCAATCTGGCAGCTGCCGGGGCGCAGGGGGCCCGGCTGTGGGCGCCATATGATGGTGAATTCGCCGACCGGCTGCTGGAACAGGCGATGGCCTCTTACGAGGCGGCCAAGGCGACGCCGGACCTTTTTGCCACACCAGAAGACGGCGCGTCCGGCGGCGGGCCTTATGACGATACCGACCTGACGGACGAGTTCTACTGGGCGGCGGCGGAACTGTATCTGACCACCGGGGCAGAGGTCTATCTCGACGATCTGAAGGCGTCGGAATACTGGACCGGAGATGTGTTCCGCCCGGCCGGTTTCGACTGGAAATTCACCGCTACCCTGGCCCGGATGAACCTCGCCACGGTCCCGAGCGATTTGCCCGGGGCGGAGGTCGAAGCGATGCGTCAGAGCATCGTCGGTGCCGCCGACGCCTATCTCGCCGCGCAAGACACCCAGGCCTTCGGGCAAATCTATGTGCCGGAAAGCGGGCTCTATGATTGGGGGTCGAACCATCTGCACCTGCAGAACGCGCTGGTGCTGGCGACGGCCTATGAGCTGACCGGTCAGGGAAAATACCGGCGCGGGGCACTGGAAGCGATGGACTATATCTTTGGCCGCAATGCGCTCAATCTCAGCTACGTGACGGGCTATGGCACGGAGGATGCGAAGAACCAGCATTCGCGCTGGTTCGCCGCCCAGCTGAACCCCGACCTGCCGCATCCGCCGAAAGGCGCCCTGGCGGGAGGGCCTAATTCGTCGATCCAGGACCCGGTGGCGCAACGGCTCTTGAAGGGTTGCGCGCCGCAATTCTGCTATGTCGACGATATCGAAAGCTGGTCGACAAACGAGATCACCATCAACTGGAACGCCGCGCTGGCGCAAATTGCAAGCTGGCTGGCGGATCAGTAGCCAGGGCGCAAGCGCGCGGAGATCGGCCAGCCCCCTTCCGTCCTCGCGACCTGAGGGGGGCGCTTTTGGCTGGGGCGGTGCCTGGAGCGCCGGTTTCGGAAACTGGGGGGCATGGGCATCCTTCATGCCAGCATTCCCGACGCCGGGAGGGTTCAGATCATCTCGTAAGCGCCTGAATTGCGCGGATGAGATCGCCGATCAGCGCGTCGCGATCCTCCTGCGAACAATAGCCGGTCACCGGTGACACCGGCCGGTCGGCGTGGAAATCCGGATCGAGCCATTCGGGATTCTGCAGAAATTCGGCCCGGCGGGCCTCCGGCATTTCGTCGAGCATCTCTCTGAAATCGTCTTGCGAAGACTCGAAGATGAATTTCTGAAGCTCCTTCGTCAGCACAAACGGGACGGGTTTGCCGGTAAAGGTGACGTGGTTGGCCAGCAGAAACTCGATGGAGGGATCGTGCTGGTGTGGGCGGAATTCGCGGTTCCGCTGCAGGAAATCCAGAAGCGCTGCCGGAGAAGCCTTGTTGGACCGGATATTCGACCGGCCATTCGCAATGCCGGCATAGGCGCAGAACTGCGCCACGCTACCCCTTGCGGCATCGAACACCTCGACCTTCGCAACGCCGGGAACGGATTTCCAGGCCCTGATATGGCGGTTCCACTGGGCACGCGCGATATCGGCGCGGATCCAGTGTTCGAGATCATCCCCGACCCAGACATTCCATTGCCACCAGGCTGTGTTGAAATAGCCGATCTGCGGCCGAACGAAATAGACCGCTTCCGCCGCGAACCCGGCCTTCACGATTGCCTCGG
This sequence comes from Paracoccaceae bacterium, assembly GCA_050299335.1. Classification (GTDB taxonomy): domain Bacteria; phylum Pseudomonadota; class Alphaproteobacteria; order Rhodobacterales; family Rhodobacteraceae; genus JBNKVT01. Next base: position 42,773 of record JBNKVT010000051.1, read on the forward strand.
TGCTGCTGAAAAGTTCGCTCCTCAAGTCCATGCCTTCGGCTGAAATGACCACCGTATCCGTCGCCGGTATCCGCCTGGCGACCTCAATCAGCGCCTCGGTGAGTGCATCAGGGTTATCCGCAAAGGCATGAAACTGACTGCTTGCGTAACGGGCGCTGACCCTGTTCGCCTGTTCCTTCAGCTTCTGACCGGCAAGAATGTCGCCTTGCTCGGTAAAGGCAACGTAGCGATATGTATCCTCTCCCTTGATGACCGGATATTGGGACAGGAACTGCTGCAGCGAACTGCTGCCGCATTTCCGGGCACCGATGTGAAGAATTAGTCTGCGGGGGCCACGAGACCGCTTTCGGAGAAACATCCGAATCACCCCCTCATAGAGGAAGAGTGAACCGTTCCATCCACCAGGCGGCGCCGGCGGCATTGCAACGCTTTTGCTGTTGAAACACATTTCATCAGTGCAGCCATGTCTTGGGTCCTTCGTTCCGATCCGGGATCGAGGCTCGACCTTCCAGCATCAATTTACGCGATAGACTGTCCCCCGCAATGGCAGTGACTGCGGGATTGTGCCGCAATAGCCGCATGGCGCAATCCACGACTGATGCAGGCTCGGCTTGCCAACCGCTGACCGGGGTCGCTCAAATTGGGGCGCATTGCGAATGGCACGCCGAGCGGGTGTGAGTTTGTGCAAAGGTCCGCAGGATCAGGAACGACAGCCGGAAACGCCGCCTCTGAGGAAAAGCCGTTGCCCCTGCCGGCCAGTGCGGGTGCAGGTGTCCAACCGAAACCTTACTGGATCAAAGCAGGCTTGTCCGGAAGCCCCGTTGCAGCGATTGAACATCCCGGAACGCAATCCGTCACATTCTCCGTTCTTGGCGCTTTATCTTTGCAAAATCCGCCTTATAATCCGCGCCCATGATGACAGAAGCGCATATCACCACGATCCGGGCCGTACAGGCCCTAGCTGCGCTTCTTCTCCTTAGCCGCCTCTGAGCGTGCCGGGATCACGGCGCGCGCGCTCAGGGGAGACACGCTCGCGCCGCACCGGACATCAAGGCTAAAGGAACATTCAGATGACCAAACCTGCGAACGAAAAGAACCAGGACCATGTCCTGATCTTCGACACCACCCTGCGCGACGGCGAACAGAGCCCTGGTGCCACCATGACCCTGAAGGAAAAGCTGGAGATCGCAGCACTTCTCGATGAGATGGGCGTCGACATTATCGAGGCCGGCTTTCCCATCGCCTCGGAAGGCGATTTCGAGGCGGTGACCGAGATTGCCAAGGTAGCGCCCAACTCGGTGATCTGCGGGTTGGCGCGCGCCAATTTCAAGGATATCGACCGCTGCTGGGAGGCGGTCAGGAACGCGAAGCGCCCGCGTATTCATACGTTTATAGGGACCTCGCCCTTGCACCGCGAATTCCAGGTTCGCCTCGACAAGGAGGCGATGGCCGAGCGCATCCACGAGACCGTCACCCATGCCCGCAACCTCTGCGACAACGTGCAGTGGAGCCCGATGGACGCCACGCGGACCGAGCATGACTATCTCTGCCGCACGGTCGAGATCGCCATCAAGGCCGGGGCGACGACGATCAATATCCCTGACACGGTCGGCTACACCGCGCCGCGCGAGAGTGCCGACATCATCCGCATGCTGATCGAAAAGGTACCTGGCGCGGACGAGGTGGTCTTTGCCACCCATTGTCACAACGACCTCGGCATGGCGACGGCGAATTCTCTGGCCGCGGTCGAGGCCGGGGCCCGGCAGATCGAATGCACGATCAACGGGCTCGGGGAACGCGCCGGGAATACCGCGCTCGAAGAGGTGGTGATGGCGATGCGGGTGCGCAACGACATCATGCCCTATCACACTGGCATCGACGCTACCAAGATCATGCAAGCCAGCCAGATCGTCGCCTCGGTTTCGGGCTTTCCGGTGCAGTTCAACAAGGCCATCGTCGGCAAGAACGCCTTCGCCCATGAAAGCGGCATCCATCAGGACGGCATGCTGAAACACGCCGGGACCTTCGAGATCATGCGCCCCGAGGATGTCGGGCTGTCCGAAACCTCGCTGGTCATGGGCAAGCATTCCGGCCGGGCGGCGCTGCGTTCGAAGCTGGAGAATCTTGGCTTCCAGTTGGGCGACAACCAGTTGAACGACGTCTTCGTCCGGTTCAAGGCGCTCGCCGACCGCAAGAAGGAGGTCTATGACGAGGACCTGATGGCGCTGATGCAGGATTCAACGGCCAATACCGGCGAGGACCGAATCCAGGTCAAGCGCCTGAAGGTCGTCTGCGGCACCGAGGGCCCGCAGACCGCCGATTTGACGCTGGTCATCGACGGGGCTGAAAGACAGGTCGAGGCGACCGGCGACGGCCCGGTGGACGCGACCTTCAACGCGGTACAGAAACTGGTGCCGCATCAGGCTAAACTGCAGCTTTATCAGGTGCATGCCGTCACCGGAGGGACCGATGCGCAGGCGACGGTCTCGGTCCGGATGGAGGAAGAGGGTATGCTGGTCACCGGCCAGTCCGCCGATACCGACACCGTGGTCGCCTCTGCCAAGGCCTATGTCGGGGCGCTGAACAAGCTGCTGGTGCGGCGCGAGCGTGAGTTGGCAAACGCACATACGGCCGCGAGCGGTTAGGACGTTGCGGGATGCGTGAATGCACGCATCCCGCACCCGTCACAAGCCATTGCTTTCAAGCGGAAAACGGCCCTGATCGGATGGCTGACGCGCCGCTTTCTTGCAAAGAAAGCGACCGAAATCTTCCAAAGATTTCGGGGCCCCCGGAGAGCTGCGGTGTCCCGCCTACAAAAAATCAACCGTCTGCGATAGCGGCATCCGCCTGATCCGCTGTCCGGTCAGCGCATAAATCGCATTGGTCAGGGCTGGTGCCGCCGGCGGTGTACCAGGCTCGCCGGCGCCGCCCATTTTCGGAGCGTTTTCGAGGATCGCAACGTCGATCTCGGGGCATTGCCACATGCGCATGGCGTCGAAATCGTAGAAATTCCGCTGGGTGACCTCGCCCCCTTCAAAGGTGATCTCCTCGCCCAGCGCCTGGCTGAGGCCATAAACGATGCCGCCGGACATCTGGGCTTCGAAATTGCGCGGGTCAAGGACGGTGCCGGGGTCGGCGGCGCACCAGACCTTCTCGATGCGGATGCCGGCGGGGGTATCGGCGACCTGGACCACTTCGGCGACCCAGGTGCCGAAGGACATGCAGAAAGCGACCCCTCGCGCCTTGCCTTGCGGCAGCGGTGTGCCCCAGCCGGACATTTCGGCGGCCTTTTCCAGCACGGCGCGGGCGGGGGCGAAGGTGTCGCCTTGCATCATGGCGAGGCGCATCTCGATGGGGTCGAGGGCGGAGGCTTCGGCGACCTCGTCGAGGAAGCATTCGTGGAACCAGGCGTTGAAGGTGTTGCCGACGGAGCGCCAGAAGCCGGTGGGGATCGCAAGGTCGACGACATGGGCGGCGAAACGGCTGTTGGGATAGGCGAGCGGCTGGTTGAAGGCACCGTCTAGCACTGTGTCGTCGGGGCCGCCCATGGGGAGGTTGGGGAAGGTGCGCCCCATGAGGGATTTCAGGATCGACGGGGCGGCGACGTGGTAGTCGATGGCCTCGGGGGGCTGGCCCTGGCGGATGGCGGCCTTGAGCGATCCCAGCGCCCGGGGGCGGTAGAGGTCGTGGGTCGTGTCCTCTTCGCGGGTCCAGGTGACCTTGACGGGCTTACCGTCAGTCTTCGCAGCGATGGCGGCGGCGTAGAGGCCGAAATCGACCTCGCCGCGGCGGCCGAAACCACCGCCAAGTCTGGTGGTGTGGACAGTGACACTCTCGGTCTCGAGGCCAAGGAGCGAGGCGGCGGTCATTTCGAGGATGCCGGGGGCCTGGGTGCCGCACCAGATATCGAGATGGCCGTCGCGAACCCGGGCGGTGGCGTTCATCGGCTCCATCGTGGCATGGGCGAGGTAGGGGACCTCGTAGCGGGCCTCCAGAACGGTGTCGGCGGCGGCAAGCGTTGCCTCGGCGTCGCCGGTGCCACCGGAAGTCCAGTCGGGCTCGGCGGCGAGGGCCGTTTCGAAAAGTTGTCCCTGGGCCGTGTCGTCCCCAGGATAAGGGGCGTCGTCCCAGTCAACCTCCAGCGCCTCCGCACCCTGGAACGCTGCCCAGGTATTGTCGGCGATGATGCCGAAGCCCTTGCCGGTCGTGGTGGCGATTTCGACCACGTCGCGGACGCCGGGAACAGCCATCGCTGGAGCCGGATCGTGGGACTTGGCGCCGGCACCAAAGCGGGGGGAGATTTTTACCGTGGCGTAGAGCATGTCCGGCAGATGCACGTCGATGCCGAAGATACGGCCGCCGGTGACCTTTTCGCGGCCTTCGACGCGGGGCTGGTCCTTGCCGAGGAGGGTCCAGTCGGAGGTGGGTTTGAGGGTGACGCTGGTGGGGGGCTCGAGGGCGGCGGCCTCGGGGGCAAGGGCGCCGTAGGTCAGGCGCTCTTCGGTGCGCGGGTTGATGACCGCGCCGTTCGCTGCCTTCAGCGTGCCGGCGGGGACGTTCCAGCGGGCGGCGGCGGCGGCGATCAGCATCTGGCGGGCGGTGGCACCGGCGGTGCGCATCTTCTCGAAGGCGTCGATCGTGGCGGAGGAGCCGCCGGTGATCTGCAATCCGAGGAATTTCGTGACCGCGCCCATGCCGCCCCGCACCGTCTCGGCGGTGAAACTGTCGTCAAAATAGGGGAAGGGGCCGCCCATCTGGAGCATGGCTTCGTTGTAGTAGGCTTCGTCGGCAAGGCCGTGGATGACCTCGACCTGATCGAGCGAGACTTCCAGTTCCTCGGCGACGAGGGCAGCGAGAGTAGTGTGGATCCCCTGCCCCATCTCGGCGCGGGGGGCAATGAGGGTGATCTTCTCGCCGGGGCCGATGATGACATAGGGGTTGAAGGTGGCTTCGCCCTCGGCCAGCGATGCCTCGAGCGGGTTGGCATAGGGTTGCTTGTACTTGTAGTATCCGAAGGCGACGCCGCCGGCGGCGAGGACGCCGATCCCCAAGAACCCGCGTCTCGTGTATTTCCAGACCTTGCCCATCTTCAGCCCTCCATCACTTTTGCCGCGTCGTGGATCGCCGCGCGGATCCGCGGATAGGTGCCGCAGCGGCAGAGATTGGTCATGGCGTCGTCGATATCAGCGTCCGTGGGGGACGGGTTCTCTTCCAGCAACGCCACAGCGGCCAGGATCTGGCCCGATTGGCAGTAGCCGCATTGCGGGACCTGGTGGCGGAGCCAAGCCTCCTGTACGGCATGGAGCCGGTCGCCGTCGGCGAGGCCCTCGATGGTGGTGATCCGGCCTTCGGTGTCGCCGACGGCCTGCGAGCAGGAACGGACCGGGAAGCCGTCGATCAGCACAGTGCAGGCACCGCAAGCCGCCACCCCGCAACCGAATTTCGGGCCCTTGATGTCGAGAATGTCCCTGAGCGCCCAGAGGAGCGGCATGTCAGGATCGGCCTCGAATGTGCGGTCCTGTCCGTTGATATTCAGCCTCATGCTGCCCTCCATTTAAGTGACTTGCGTTCACATAAACCGGGATCCGCGACCCTGTCAATAAGTGAACGCGGGTTCTTTATTGATTTTTGGCGACATTCGGCATAGCAGGGAGCGAGGAGTACCAACGCGTGAACGATACGAGCTTTATCCGGGCCAGGCGGCCCGAACAGAAGGCGCAGCGGGCGGAGGAGATCCTCGACGCGGCGCGGCTTTTGCTGGACGAGGGTGGATTGGAGGCGGTGACCCTGGCGGCGATCGCCAGAGAGGCCGGTGTGGTGAAATCCAATCTCTACCGTTATTTCGAAAGCCGCGAAGAAATCCTGTTTCGGCTGATGCTTGAGGAATCCCACGACCTGATCGACAGTGGAGTCACCAATCTCGCCCCGCTGGCCGGGACGGACGACATCCCGGCCCTCGCGGGGATCATGGCCGGTGATTTCGCCACCCGGCCGCGTTTCTGCTTGCTGATCTCGCGGATGGCCCCGATCCTGGAGCAGAATATCTCGGTCGAGACCCTGATCGAAATGAAGCGCGAGGTGGTTGGGCTGCTCCTGCGCATCGCCGAGGCGATCTCGAAGGCGATCCCGTCGCTGACGCAGGATGCGGCGTTGCAGGGGCTGAATATGGTGATCCACAATATCGCCGGGCTCTGGCCGATAGCCCACCCGCCCGAGGCGGTGTCGATGGCCCTCGAGGAACCCGATCTGGCCTTCATGAAGCAGGAATTCGAGACCGCAGCCGCCGAGGCCATTGCGGCGATCTTCGAAGGGGTCAGGGTCGGGCAGAGTCGCGGGAGCGCCTGATCATCCGCCTCCGCCCTTCCGCGCCAAGACGCCCGAAGCCAGCGCCACGCCGGTTGCCACAATGACGATCCCGACTGCCTTGGCCCCGCCGATGGGTTCGCCGAGGACCACCCAGCCGCCAAGCGCCGCGAGGACGGGGACGAGGGCTGCGAAGGCGGCGGTGCGGGCAGCTCCGATCCGGGCCACGGCGTAAAAGAAGGTAAAGGTGGCCAGGAACCCCGACAGCACGCCCTGAAAGAACCCCTGGATCAGCAATGTCCTGGTGGGGATCGATGCGAAGTCGGTGCCGGTGACCAGCGCCAGGACCACGAAGGCCAGCGCCGACCAGAAGCACATCATCGCCGCCCCTTCGGTGACCTTCAGTCCGGATTTGCGGAAGACAATGGTGTAGATCGCCCAGCTCAGCGACGCCGCCGAGAAAGCGAGATGCCCAAGCCATCTCCCATCCCCGGCATTCGCGATCGCTTCCCAGCCGCCGACGGCCAGCGCACCGGCGGCGATCAGCGCGAGCCCGGCGACACGGGTACGGTCGAAGCGCTCGCCGAGAAAGAAATACGACAGGACCGCGACATGAAAGGGCAGCATTGAGGGGGTGAAGATACCGGAATCCGCCACCGGCGCGCGTTGCAGACCGAAGGACAGGAAGACGAGGAACCCGAAGCCGCCGCAGATCGGGATCAGCAGCATCTCGCGCCAGCCGCAGCCCTTGGGGATCGGTCCGGACCGCAACAGAACCGGCGCGTACAGAAGCGATCCGACGCCGAAACGCAAAAGACCGACCTCGGCAATCCCGACCTTCGCCGTCATCGCTGCGCGGGTGACGACGAGGAACGAGGCCCAGATGACCAGGGTGACGGCAAGGGCTGCCCATGCCCGCCAGCCAGGGTTCACGCCGAGCAACTCGCGCCGCCGAGAACGCAGAATTTGGCGCAATGGGGGTGATTGAGGTGGATGGGGCGCTCGGCCTCTGCCAGCGTCTCGCCCAGCTCGAATTCCGGAGAATAGGGCAGAAGGGTACAGGCCACCACAGCGGGCCGCGCGGCCCCCTTGCGCTTGACCACCATCCGCGAGGAGGCGCACATCACGTCGCCCGGGTCCTTGTCGAGGATGCCCCAGCAGGCGGTGGTGATCTCGGGCACCTCGACCGTCTCGTCCATCTCGGGAAACAGCACCGTCGCCGCGGGATCCTCGGCGTCGATGTCAAACCCCTCGCGCGCATACAGCTCGGCAAAGGCGCGGCGCATCTCCGTTTCGTCATCGCCCCAGAGCGTGCGCCCGGCCACCGCCATGGCGATGCCGTTATCCCTGAGCCAGCGCATGCCCTGCAGGGTGATCTCGAACGACCCGGCCCCGCGTTCCTCGTCATGCTTGGCCTTGTCGAAATGATCGAGCGATATGCGCAGCACCAGCCGGTCGCCATGGGTCTCGCGCAGCCGTATCAACCCCTCGGCCACCCGCCGCCGCTGCATCGGGCGCATGGCGTTGGTCAGGATCAGTACACGGTAGCCGCGCGTCAGCGCCGCCTCGGCCATGGCGATCATTTCCGGGTTCATGAACGGCTCGCCGCCGGTGAAGCCGATTTCCTCCACCGGCCAGCCCCGCGCCTCGATCTGATCGAGATAGTTCACCACCTCGGATTGCGAGATATAGACCAGCCGGTCATTCTCGGGGCTGCTTTCAATATAGCAATGGGTGCAGGCGATGTTGCACAGCGTCCCGGTGCTGAACCAAAGCGTCTTCGCCCCGGTCAGCTTCACCTCGGCCCGTTCCTCGCCTCTGGCGGTCAATAATGGGTCGGAGAATTTCGCGAGCGGGACAGACGGGGACTGGTCGTTCAAGGGCTTCCTCCCAAGGGCTTTCTCTGGGGGTTCGGCGCGACTTTGGGACAGCAGGAAAGGCGGGTCAAGCACGCTGCCGTCACCGCCGCAAACACCTTCGTGAGCCCGGACCGTCCGGCCGCCCGCTCAGTACGCCGCAATACCTCCGGCATCGAACATGCCGCGCCACTGGCGCAACCGCCAACGCATGATGGTGACCTTCGCCCGGATCCCGGCCCTGACATAGGGGTCTTCGGCCTCGAAGCGGCGCGCCTCCTCCGGATCGTCCGAATCCAGCAGACTGGCCCCGCCCAGAATGGTCTTCCCGTCCTCGGCAAGGACCGCCCCAGACGCCAGCAGCCGCTCGCCCGCCGCTGCCAGATGCGCCCGATGCGCGTCCCGCACCTCCTCGCGCGCGGCTTCCATGACGTCATGATCTTCGGCCAGAATTAGGTAGGGCATGGGTTCCTCCCGAGAGATGCGTTCGCGACATGCTTTTATCTTCTGCATTCGCCAACTGGCAGCCCCATCCGGGCCGAATTCCCTTGTCAGACCCTTCCGCGCACCCATAATCGGGTTCAAAAGCGAGCAGCGGAATGCGCAGACAGGCGGCAAGACCCCACCCCCGCATACCGGTTACCGGAACCCGGTCGGCCAACGGCATGGTCTCCAAACCATGATCGGCGTCTTCGACAGCGGCCTCGGCGGGCTGACGGTGCTGGAGGGCTTCCGCGCCCGGCTGCCGGTGCAGGGCTTCGTCTATTTCGGCGACAACGCCAACGCCCCGATCGGCACCCGGTCCGCTGAGGAAATCACCCGGATTACCCGGGCCGGATGCGAGATCCTGTTCGATCATGGGTGTGACCTCGTCATCCTGGCCTGCAACACCGCCTCCGCCGTGGCGCTGCGCCGCCTGCAGGAGACCTGGGTTCCGGTGGACAAGCGCGTCCTCGGCGTCTTCGTCCCGATGATCGAGGTCCTCGCCGGCCGCCAATGGGCCGACAACACACCGCCCCGCGAAGTCGCCCTCAAACGCGCCGCCCTCTTCGCCACCCCGGCCACCATCGCCAGCCACGCTTTCGAACGCGAACTCGGCTTCCGCGCGAAAGGCGTCGAGGTCTTCGGCCAGCCCTGCCCCGGCCTCGTCGACGCCATCGAGGCCGGCGACCGCCCCACCGCCGAGGCCCTGACCCGCGACATGGTCGCCGCCATCCTCGCCCGCTGCCCCAAACCGCAAGCCGCCGTCCTCGGCTGTACCCACTACCCGTTGATGACCGAGACCTTCCGCTCCACCCTGCCCCACGACACCAATATCCTGTCGCAACCCCAGATCGCCGGAGAGGCTCTGGCCGACTATCTTCGCCGGCATCCGCGCTTCGCCGGCGGCGAGGGCGTGCGCTATCTCACCAGTGGCGATCCGGGCGAGGTCGGCGCGCGGGCGCAACTTTTCCTTGGCCGCAAGGCGCAATTCGAACGCCCCTGATTGCAAGCGCGCGGCAACCGGCCTATAGCGCTCCTTCACTTCGAGGGGAAACGGCCCATGCAGACCTACAATGTCGCGATCTTCGGTGCCTCCGGCTATACCGGCGCCGAGCTCGTCCGCCTCATCGCCACCCATCCCGCGTTAGACATCAAGGCCCTCACCGCCGACCGCCGTGCCGGCGAAGAGATGGGCGCCGTCTTCCCGCATCTCGCCCATCTGGACCTGCCCCGCCTCACCCGTATCGAAGAAGTGGACCCAGGCAAGCTCGACCTCATCTTCTGCGCCCTGCCGCACGCCACCTCGCAAAGGGTCGTCGCTGCCCTGCCGGAGACGGTGAAGATCGTCGATCTGTCCGCTGATTTCCGCCTCCGCGATCCGTCCGTCTATGCCAAATGGTACGGGCAGGAGCATTATGCGCCCGAGCTCCAGGAACAGGCCGTCTATGGCCTCACCGAGTTTTACCGCGACGAGATCCGCGCCGCCCGGCTGGTCGCGGGCACCGGCTGCAACGCGGCGACCGGCAACTACGCCATCCTGCCGCTCCTGAAGGCCGGCATCATCGACCCCGACGAGATCGTGATCGACCTCAAATCCGGCGTCTCGGGGGCCGGACGGTCGGCGAAAGAAGAGATGCTCCACGCCGAAATCTCCGAGGCCACCCGCGCCTATAAACTCGCCAACCACCGGCATCTGGCGGAATTCGAACAGGAATTCTCTCGCGCCGCAGGCCGCCCCGTCACCTGCACCTTTGCCCCGCATCTGGTGCCGCAAAACCGCGGCATCCTCGCCACCATCTACCTCAAGAGCGCACCCGAAGACATTCACGCAACCCTTTCGAAACACTACGAAAACGAGACATTTCTCCGCGTCTTGCCCTTTGGCGCGTTTCCTTCCACCGCCCATATCCGCGGCTCCAACCTCTGCCTTCTCGGCGTTGTCCCCGACCGCCGCCCGGGCCGGGCCATCGTGGTCTCGGTGCTCGACAACCTCACCAAGGGCTCCAGCGGGCAGGCAATCCAGAACGCCAACCTGATGCTCGGCCTGCCCGAGACCACGGGCCTCGACCTTGCGCCGCTCTTCCCGTGAGACCGCGCCCCTTTGACGAATCGCTTCGCAAACCTAGATAGAGGGCGGAGGTGCCCATGGCCGGTCAGAGGAAGAAACGCCGCATCCAGCTGATTGTCGCTGGTTTCGTCCTGATCGCCGTCGCCGCGACGGCGATTGGCTACGGGTTCTCCAAGGGTATCCAGCTTTACCGCAGCCCGTCCGAGATCACTGCCGACCCGCCCCGTCCCGGCGAGGTCTTCAAGCTTGGCGGCATGGTGCTCGAAGGCTCCTGGCAGCGGGGTGATACCCATGTCTTCACCATCACCGACTATGCCGAAGAGATGCAGGTCCGCTACGAAGGCATCGTGCCGGACCTCTTCGGCGAGGGCACTGGTACCATCGTTACGGGCCGGATCGAGGGGGACGTGTTCGTTGCCACCGAAGTGCTGGCCAAGCATGACGAAAGCTACACGCCGCGCGAAGTTGTCGAGAGCCTGCATCCAGAACAATAGCCGTTCGGCCCAGCGGCGCTTTGCGCGTTCGTCTTGGAGGACCCGGCAAATGGAATATGCGACATCAGGTCCGGTCGATCGGCGCTTGCTCAAACGCGAGGAAGCGCAAATACCTATGCCATGGCCTGTCCCGTCAATGGAAAAGGGTAGGCGAGGCAGGCTGGCTCTGCGGGTTCAGAACCTGCCTGCCGACCACATCACAGCAGCGATTGCACATTGACCCCGAAGGTCACCGCTCCGATCAACTCACCAGTGGCGGGATCGAAAATCGGCATCGAGACCTGGGACTGATAGACTTGCGTCGACTCGTCGAATTCCACCTCCGAGATATGCACCGTCCCTGACCCGTTTCCGTAGGTCTCCTGCCATTTGGCCTCGTCTCCCTGCCAGTAGTCAGACGTCACGGCACTTTGCGCCACGTTCAGCCCGACATTGTCCATCACGAAGACCTCAGTGACGAAACCCGCCGTCTCGGCTTGCCGGCCCTGAAGCCAGCGCGAGGCCGGACGGGACATCAGATCGTCGATCAGCGGGTGAACTTCGGCTTCCGTCTCGGCGCGCCACTGCTTGTCCAGCGCGTCGATCACGGCTTGCGTGATCCCCGGCGTCCCCCGGTTCTGCGCGAGCAGGGCCTCGACAATCAGTGGCTCTTCGGTCCAGGCGGCGAGCTGCGCATCGGCAAAGCCGGCCAACGGCACCCGGTAGACATCCTCGCTGCCGGGCGTGGCCAGGAGATAGCGCGTGACGATATTGTCCATATCCAGCAAGAGCCCGTCCGCCGCCCGGTTGACTGCCGCGATCGCTGCCGCATCCGCGGTTCCGCCCGAGGAAAGCGCGTCGAATACTGGTTTCACCTCGCGCCAGCGGCCCCAGGCCCGGTCCAACTCGTCGCGGATACCCTCATTGGGCGGCGGCCTTACCCCGGCATCAGCCCGTCCATCGCGCAGGGCCTCCAGGCTCGCCTCGAATACCTCCGCCGTCTCGGCCAGCACATCGGCATCGCCGCGACCAGTCCCGAGTGCACAGGCTTCGGCCCGGAGCGATTGCGAGAACATCCTCTGCCGCCCGGCGATGGAGATCGCCATCGCGTCGACCTGCAGCAGGGTCGCAGGATCGGCATAGAGCCCCGACATCAGCGACCCGACCGTGTCGGCGGCGTCGAGAAGGGTTGGGGCACCGACCTCGATCACCGCCGCACTGGAAGCGAGATTTTCACCTTCCAGTAACCGCCCAACGGCACCGTCCAGCGGTGCCCAGGCTTGTTTCAGACGTGTCAGCGCGGCCAAAGCCTTGGGATGGCTTTCCGCGGCGGCCACGCCTAGCAACTGATCTCCAAACTCCAGGGCGTTGATAATATGCGAAAAATCGCCGCGCGCCTGTAGAAGCTCGACCTGCGCTTGGTCGGTCTCGACCCCCGAGGCCAGATTGCACGAGGCCGCCGCGATCCGCTGGGTCAGAGTCCTGAGCTTGCCCGAAAGGTTGATCCGTGCCTTGCCGCCATTGCCGGTCTCAATCGCCCGGGCGGAACCGGAACCGGGATCGCTGAAGATGCTGAAAGGGTCGGTCGGGCTGAGGGTAGCCACGGTGCCGCAAAGCACCGCCAGCCAGGCGGATTTGATCAAGGTCATTACTGATTACGCTCTCTAACTTCGTCACGCACGGTACTCAGGGGACAGAACGCCCCCAAAATGACGGCAACATTACGGCGAATATGAAATTGCTTGGGCAGTTTAGGGGACACAGAGGGAAAGACCCCAAAGCAATTATTCTCGAAGCAAGATAGGAGTTTTCCTAAATTCAACGAATTTGGTGAGGGAAGACGCGCGTGTTGTTTCGCTGATGATTGCGGGGTTAGTGTGACACTCAATCAGCCGGGAAATATGCAAATACCTGGAAAACCTGAGAACCGCCTTCTCGCCGCCATGCGCGGAAAGGCTGCCCGGTATCGCGCTGGGTGCGACCGATGATTTTGTTGATCGATATGACAGTTTGTCCGTCACGTCGGTGTGCAGTACAGGTCGGCTTGTCCTGGCCTGCACGGAGGGTCTCGCCAGCCGACATGATGGCTTGTCCGGACGGGATTGAGGGTCCTGAGCGTGTTTCCCGGGTGTCAGACCGGTTTTTCGGCAGCTCGATTCGCGTCATTTCGGCAGCGGCGCACCCACACCACCCGGTGTCTACATTCCGGGAAGCGCCACCATGCCTTTCGGGATCAGAACGCATTTACCCTCCCCAAGAGGAGGATCGGGGCGGAGGCTTTGGGCCAGATTAGAGGTCTCAAAGTCGCAGCCGCCAGAATTCCTGATCCATGACCTGACCATGCGCCTCGATATCCCGCGTGATTTCGACGATTTCGAACCCATAAGCCGCGTAGAGTTTCCTGGCTCCGGTCAGGCAGGAATAGGTCATCAGCCGAAGGGTGGCGATGCGGTGGCTTCGTGCATGGGCGAGGGCCGTGTCCATGAGGCACCGCGCGATGCCCTGGCGGCGGCAAGTCGGGTCGACGAGGACGAAATTGAGGAAGGCGGCGTTGCCGGGGCGGATGGAAATGGCGATGGAACCGACTCGGGTGCTTTCGTCGCGCGCGATCCAGAGGCGCTTGAACGGGTCGTCGAGGGAAAGGAATTCTTCCATGCGTCCGGCGATGGCGTCGCCGAAATCAGGGGTGAAACCGAACTCGGCGGCGTACCAGTCGCGGTGTTTTTCGATGATCCAGTCGGGGTCGCCGTCCCTGCCTGGCCGCAGCGTTGCCGGGCCGGTCATCGGCCCGCGCCCCCCTGAAAACGCCACAGCCCCGCCGGATCGCATCGGGCGGGGCTGTTTTGTTGCTTGTGCAAGCGGATCAGGCCTGGGCGGCCTTGGCGATGTCCTTCTTGACCTTCAGCGCGGCAGGCGACAGGTCGGCATCCTTGGCTTTAGCGAGGAAGGCGTCCAGCCCGCCCCGGTGATCGACGGTGCGAAGGGCAGCGGCGGAAATCTTGAACTTGAAGGACTGGCCGAGCGTGTCGGAGGTGAGGGTCACATCGTTCAGGTTCGGCAGGAACCGGCGCTTGGTCTTGTTATTGGCGTGGCTGACATTATTGCCAACCATCGGACCCTTGCCGGTCAGTTCACAGCGGCGAGACATGTTGCATGTCCTCTCGGTTAGTACGTGCGGGGTCGCCTGCGTCCGGCGCGGGACCCGGTTCAACTCGAAGCCCGCTCTTTAGGCGAAGGCAGGGGAGGCGTCAAGCCTCGCGACGCAGCTTGAAAAATTCCTTTAAAAGCGCCTCGGAGGCTGCCTCGCCAATCCCGGCGACGATCTCGGGCGCGTGGTGGCATTGGGGATGCGAAAACACCCGCGCGCCGTGCTCGACTCCACCCGATTTCGGGTCCGAAGCCCCATAAACCAGCCGCGCGATCCGGGCGAAGGAAATCGCGGCGGCGCACATCGGGCAGGGTTCCAGCGTCACATAAAGCGTGGCCCCGGTCAGCCTTTCTGACCCGGCGAGACCGGCCGCCCTGCGGATCACCAGGATCTCGGCATGGGCCGTAGGGTCGGCCAATTCGCGGGTCCGGTTGCCGTCGCGGGCCAGTTCGGCTCCAGTTTCGTCCACCAGCACCGCCCCCACGGGCACTTCGCCGCGCCCGGCGGCGGCGCGGGCTTCGGCGAGGGCGGTCTCCATATGCGGGGCGAAACGGGTCATGGCAGGCCTTATGCCTCCCTTTCGCCTCCGAGGGGAAGGGCTTGGCAATTGTCGGGGCGTTTGAACCTCGGGATTTGCCACAGCGTCTCATCCCTGCCAGTCTCACACGAACCCACGTAGAAAGGGGAGTACCATGCCACTCGGAGCCCGCGCCGCCAATCCGATCAATACCCAGGCACCCTTGCCGATCTTCTGCCACACCGCCACGCTTTACTGGATCCTGCAGGAAAACGCCGGGGGCGGGCTCGATCCCGATGCGACGGTGATCGCGGCGGCCAATCTGATGCCGCAAGCCTTTTTCACCGACACGGCCAAATCCGGCACCTGGAACTTCGCCATCACCCCGAGCACGCCACCGGTCGGCACCGTACTCTTCTGGCCCCAGCACCCGACCCATACAGCGATCGTCACGGGAGCGAACCAGATCAGCGGTTATAACCAGAGCGTGGTCTTCGCCGGCGCCGGTGCCGGACCGGCCTACGCCACCTGTGCGCCCGCGGCCATCAATCCGGGGCTGAGCGAGTGCAAGACCATTGGCGAAGCCCAGGTGCTGGCCGCTGCGGCCATGCTGGGATAGCGGCGGAGATTTGAGGCCCGGCTATTCGCCTGCCTCTTCCCCGGCTTCTTCCTCGATGAACACCCCGAAATCCGAGGCCCCGATCAGCACCTCGGCCCCGCTCAGGTTTCCGAGCCCGTGGACCGTGAGATGGACATCCTCGTTCAGCTCCCGCGACAGGATAACCAACCCTCCGATCCCGCTCATCGGATTGACATCGCCGCCGGCATTCTGGGTGCCGTCGTCGAACTCCATGCCGCCGACCAGGACCCGGGATCTTTGGAAATCGGTCAGCGAAAAGGCCTCGGCCCGTCCGCCGCCGCCGGATCGGATGAGCTGCAAAACGAAAATCTCGCGCCCATTGGTATAGACCGCCACCGCCATATCGCCGCCGAACTGGCGCAGCGACCTCGCGGCGTTCACGGCAGCCGGCCCGCCCAGAACCTCCTGTTCAGCATCAGTGAGACTGTCCAGCCCTCCGTCCTCGAAGCGTTCGACAAGCCCGGCAATGATCTCTTCACGGCGCGTTGGATCGGCGGCGACATCCAGGATTGCCAGTTCCACAACCCCACGCACGATCCGCCCGTCACGGACCCCGGTGAACTCCTCCCGCCGCCAGCCCACGGGGGCGGGCGCAAGGGCCAGGATATCCGGGTTCCGCGAGGCCGCATCCATACCGAGCCCGCTATAGATCGCATCGTGCAACCGGTCGCGGAGCGACACTTCCCCGCCCGTCGCCATCGCGTAAATCAGCAACACGACGATGACCGCCAGGGCGATACCGGTTATGCCGACGATCCAAAGAAGCGGCCCCTGAAGGGTAGCGCGCTCCGGTTCCTTGGCGAATTCCGCAGCCGCCCTTTCGGCCCGCCGTGCCCGATCCCGGGCGGCCAGTTTCTCGAAGCGTTTTTCCGACACGTCTTCAAACCTCGCGATCCCAGTTCATCTTCTGACGCGGACGCCTAGTCGGTGATCGTGACACTAAAATGGCAAACGCCGCCTGGTCTGTCCACGCAGAACGCCATTCACGGAGATAATGGGAATTTTAACCAAATGCTCAGTATTTTCTGGCAGCGTCTCCGGCATTTCAGCGATGGGGTGGCGCACCGCCTCCCTACCGGCAATCCCCCCGGGAGTCCCGCCACGCGGATGGTTCACCCATCCGCGTCCGGTCCTTCCGGGGTTTTCATTTGGAGCATTTTCATGACCAGCGTCGATAGCATCGCGCGCGAGATCGTCGCCCGTGAGGGCGGCTATGTGAACGACCCCGACGATCCGGGCGGGGCCACCAAATACGGCGTCACCATCCACACGATGCGCCGCCTCGGTCTCGATCTCGACCGGGACGGGGATGTGGATGCGGCCGATGTCCAGCGCCTCGGCCTCGATCAGGCGGTGGCCATCTACAAGGAGCATTATTTCGAACGCCCCGGCATCGCCGATCTGCCCGAAGCGCTGCAGGCCAGCGTCTTCGACATGTATGTCAATGCCGGGGCCAATGCGGTGAAGATCCTGCAGCGCCTCCTCAACGATTTCGCCGAGAATGTCACCGTGGATGGGGCTATCGGACCGAAAACCGCCGCCGCCGCCGCCCGCGCCTTTGCCAAGGCCCCCGGACATCTCGCCGATGCCTATGGGATCGCGCGGCGGAATTACTATTACGCCCTCGCCGATGCCCGTCCGGCCAGCCGCAAATACGCCCGCCGCCAGGATGGCGGCAAGGGCGGCTGGATCAAGCGGGCCGAAGAGTTCATCTCGCCGCGCTTCCACCTCACGGACGCGCAGCACCGCGCGCGGGTGGCGTCATGGGGCTAGGGCTGGGAAACCTTCTGGGCCTCGGCCAGGCGGTCGAAGGCGTCGCCGAGGTCTTCGTCGACAACAAGACCAAACGCTCCGAACAGGCCCATGCCGCCCGGATCGCCACTCTCGGTCAGCTTGAAGCCGAGTTCGCCCGCGCCCGCGGCAACCGGTTCGACCAGTTCGTCGATGGGCTGAACCGCCTGCCGAGACCGCTGCTCGCCTTCTCCGCCATCGGCCTTTTCGCCTATGCGATGAAGGATCCGCTGGGCTTCGGGGCGCGGATGCAGGGGCTGGCGCTGGTCCCCGACCCGCTCTGGTGGCTGCTCGGCGCCATCGTATCCTTCTATTTCGGTGCCCGCGAGTTGCATTATTTCCGCGGCGCCAGTTCCAGCGTGGCGCCTGGGAGGGTGGCCGAAGTGGTGCGGAATGTCCGCGCCCTCGACGCGGCGGCGGCGGCGCCCGATCAGATGGCGAGCAGTCCCGGCAACGCGGCGTTGCAGGAATGGCAAGGCCATCAGGGCCACGAATAGGAGAAATCACCAGATGTCACTGGTCATCCCGCCACCCCGGGGTATTTTCCGGGGGCGGAGGGACTTGCATGAGACAGTATGAATTCGACTGGGTGGACGCCTTCACCCAGACCCCGTTCGGCGGCAATGGTTGCGCGGTCTTTCATGCCGCCGACGACCTGCCGCCCGACACCCGCATCGCCATCGTCCGCGAGACCGGGCTCTCGGAATGCGCCTATCTGGTCGCCTCCGACAAGGCCGATTTCGGCGCCCGCTACTATCTTGCCGACCGAGAAATCCTCATGGCCGGCCACCCGACTGTGGCCACGGTGCAATCCCTGATCCATCGCGGGCTGGTCGATATCTCGGCCGGCCACGCGACGCTGACCCTTGAGGTCGGGGCCGGGGTCCTGCCCATCGATGTCACCGTCGAGGATGGCGCGCCGCGCATCACCATGACCCAGCCCCGACCCGAGTTTGGCCCCGCCAGCGATCCGGGCGAAATCGCCGCCATCTACGGCCTTCAGCCCGGCGATATCCTCGGCACTCCGCGTCTGGTCTCCACCGGCACGGCCTTCTGCATCGCCGTGGTCAGGGACCGCGCCACCATCGACGGCGCCCGCCTCGACCTCCCGCGCCTGGACGCCTGGCGGCGAGCCCTCGGTCACCCTCAGGCCGCGGTCATGGAACCCTTCCTTGTCACCCTCGACGCGCCAGAGGACTGCGACAGCTATGCCCGCCTCCTCCTCGCCCCGCCGAGCCCGGCCGAAGACCCGTTTACCGGGTCGGCCACCGGCTGCATGGGCGCCTATCTTTGGGCCGACGGCCTGATCGCGGCGCCGGAGTTCACTGCCGGCCAGGGCCACGGGCTCGGTCGTCCCGGTCAGGCGCGGGTCTCGGTCCTCGGACCGAGCGACGATATCGCGGGCGTCAAGGTCGGCGGCCAGGGCGTGGTGCTGATGGCGGGGCGGCTGACGCTCTGAGAGCCCGCCGCCTGCCGGTTCCTTTCGGCGTCAGATGCCGCCGGAAGGTCGGGCCGGGTCGTTTCCCAGGTCAGAAATTGTAGCTGACCGACAGGCTCGGGCCGCCGAGACTGACCCGTCCATTGGTTTCGAGGTCGATGGCACCGGGGAAATAGGTGTCGGTATTGTAGATCTGGTGCTCGTAGCCCAAGCCGATGACGAGCGAGGACTCGCCGGCGAACTGCAGCGCGTATTCGCCGCCGAGGCTGATCTCGACGACATCGACCAGAATGTTTTCCAGATCGTTTTCGGTGTCATCGCCATAGAGCACCGTATAGCGCGCGCCGCCCTTGACAGAGAAGGGCCCCGAGACGTTGAGACGCGCATCCGCGCCGACGGTCTGGCCCATGCCGGAGAAGTCCAGAAGGTTCTGTTCGCCGAAATCCGACCCACTGAGCGAAATATCTCCCCAGCCGACACCGCCGAAGGCCGTGACCCCGCGGCTCGGCGTTCCGAACAGGTAGGTCCCTTCGAGGCTGGCGGTGCTGATTTCCTGGTCCCGGTCGGCGCCGAGATAGTTTTCCGACACCGAATAGTCGAAATAGCGCGCCCGGATGCCGAAGCCGTTTCCGGCATGAAACTGCCCCCAGACCCGGTAGGCCGGTTCGTAGCCATAATCCGGGAAATAGTCCTCGGGGCTGCTGCCGGTATCGCCGCCCGCCCCCTGGGCTGCGTAGAAATCGAGGTAGAGGACGTCAATCCCTGCGGAGAAACTCTGCGCCTGCGCGCCCTATGCGATGCCGAGCGCCAGGGCGATCGGTAGGATGCAGCTAATTCGTGTCATTGGTTACTCCTGTCCATGTATGTTGAAGTCCTTCCAATATATAGGCTATGATTGCGATCTTTTCCACATAATATGGTGCGGTCGGGCAGCTTCTTGTCGCGCCGTGTCAATCGTCACAGCCGCCGCCCCGACTTCGCCTTATGGTTGCGACTCTGTCGCATCCATCGGAGGCCCCCAATGGCCGAAACCACCACGGCCGATGCCAGGGCCGCCGCGAAGATTAGCCTCATCGAACATTTCTTCCGCCGCTTCTTCGACACGCTCGCCGTGGCGCTGGTGCTGGTCATTTCCGCCATGCTGGCCCGCTTCTACGGCGTCCTGCCCGACAAGTTCGAGGCTTTCGGGGTCAAGGGCGAGTTCGTCATCGACGAGTTGGAAGACCGCAAGATCCAGTTCGCCGAACTCGCCGCCGATTTCGACGCCCGCATCAGCCGCACCGAGGCTGACCTGCAGGTTCTGGCGGACAAACTCGAAGCCAATGGCGACCTCGAGCCAGCCGAACTGGCCTCCAGCCAGTCACCGGGGCAAAGCTCGGTGCTGCTGCGTCAGCTGATCCACGAGGTCGAAACCGACAAAGTCTCGCGCGCCATCGACGTCTCGGCTTCGAACACGCTGACCGACAAGCTCGGCTATGTCTGGCTTGGCACCTATGACGACGTCACCGGTGCCTGGCTCGATGCCAGCGTGTCGGGTGCGGACGGCACCCGCCTGTCCGGCCCGCCCGACAAGCTCCCCCGCGACGGGGATTTCAATGTCCTCACTGACCTCAACCTCCGCGACGGCGCACCCGAACGCAACGAGCGCTATTTCCGCGACCAGGCCAAGCTCGGCATCGTTCCCGAGGGCGAGACCGTCACCTTGAAAGGGGCACCTCTGCTTTATCCGTCGGAAACCGGCTGGCAGATCTGGGGCCGTGTCGACGCCCCGGTACGTCCCCTGACCTCGCGTTAGATATGAGTGGCATGCCTGGGACCTGGTACCGGCAGGTAACCCGACCGCAATTGCTTCGTAAACGCCGCCAGTCCAAGAATGTTTCAGACTGTCGCAGTCCGCAATAGAATTCCGGTCCAGAGACATAAGCTTGAGCAAAACCCTGGATTCAGATTGTTTCGATCTGATCCGGTTTTACTCTAGGGATTGCGGATTGATGAAGTATCTCAGGGAAATCCAACCACGATGGTTACAGCGCCCCACTGGAGAGATCCTGTCCTGTTCGAGGCCCAAGCGGAGGCCCCTGCGGCGATCCGGCCCTGACCTGGACCGTGCCACCGATGCAGCCCCGTCGCAACCGCCCTGCCCTGCCCAGGCCTCACATATCCTGGCGCACGATCTCCACGATCAGCACGTCCACCAGCCCCGAGCCGACGATCTCGCGGGCGACCTGGTAGAGACGTATCCGCAGGTCCTCCATCGCATGGCCCGAAGTGAATTCTCCCGAGAAACCTCCAGAATGGGCATGGGTGAAAAGCACCTTCAGAAACTCGTCCCTGAGCTTCGGTTCCTTTTCATAGACCCGCTCATAGGAGTCCGGCCAAACCTCCAGCGCCAGCGAGGCGACAACCAGGGCGACCACCTTCTCGTCCTTGATAATCGGGATGACGAACTGCTTGTTGAGATTGGCGAAATCGGTCTCGGAGTCCGGGTCGATATCCGCCGGCAATTCCTCGGCCATGTGCGCTTCGTCCGGCACACATTCGGTATCCTCGGGCAGGCATTCACCCTCGGCCACCATCGGCGGTGGCTTGAGGAAGAACCCTGCCGCCCCACCACCGCCGAGACCAATCAGAACCATCAGGATCGGAAGTATCTTGCCCATCGACCGCCTCCGCTCAGAACGGCAGGAGGATGTCGGTCACCTGCTGGCCATAGCGCGGCTGCTGCACGTCGGTGATCTGCCCGCGCCCGCCATAGGACACCCTGGCCCCGGCGATCTTGTCATAGGTGATGGTGTTCTGCCGCGAGATATCCTCGGGCCGGACGATCCCGGCCACCTGCAGGTCGCGCAGTTCGAAATTCACCCGCACTTCCTGGGTGCCCTGCACCACCAGATGGCCGTTCGGCAGCACATCGACCACGGTCGCGGCGATCTTCAGGGCGATCTGCTCGTTGCGCTGGACCGAACCGTTGCCGGAGGAGGAGGAGGAGGAATTCACATCCGCAAGATCGTCGAAACTCGCGTCCCCGGGCAGCTTGCCCTCCAGGACCTGCGGAATGCCGACCAGAGAGCCGATACCGAGGCTTTCCGAACCCGAGCGTGCCCGGTTCGAGGAATTGGAGATATTCGCCTGATCGTCGATCTCGATCAGCACCGTCAGGATATCGCCGCGCCGCTGCGCCCGCCGGTCGCCGAGAAGCGAGGCCGGTCCGGCATTCCACAGCGACGACCGCGCACTGCCCTGCCGGTAATCCGGCGGCGGCGGCGAAGCCAGGGCGGCGCGGGTCGGGCTGACCCCGGCAATCGACCGGTCAGAGGCGTCCGTCACCGGCGAGAACCCCGGAGGCTTGCCGACATTCGACAGCCGGTCGCAGGCGCCCGTTGCAGCCAATACGACGGCCAAAATACTGATAGTTCCTAGTTTCATCGACTTACCTCTACTACGCCCGGTGCGGTCACCACGCCGGTGACCGTCGTCCGGGAGGACAAATTCATCACGCGCATCACATCGCCGATCCCGCCACGCTCCAGCGCCTTGCCGTCGGTTTCGATCAACAGCGCCCCCCTGCCGTAGCGCAGGGTGACCAGCGAATTCCGCTCCACCACCGCCGGCGGGCCCAGTTCGCCCTCGCGCACCGGGCGGCCGGCATAGATATTGACCCGCGCCTCGAGCCCGACGATCTCGGCGACCGAAGAATAGGCGCCCGGTGTCGAGGTGCCGATCACCGAGACATCGGCAGCACTCAGCACCGTTTTCGACCGGATCGCCCGATTGGCGACCACCGTCTGGGCGGCGGCCAGATCGGCCGCCACCAGCGCCAGAAATCCTATGCCGAGCGCCAGTCTCATCAGCGGATCTGCGTCGTCGCGGCCAGCATCTGGTCGGCGGCGGTGATGACCTTGGCGTTCAGCTCATAGCCGCGCTGCGCCTCGATCAGTTCTGTGAGTTCCTTGACGATATCGACCGACGAGCCCTCCAGATAGCCTTGCCGCATCGTCCCCAGCTCATTCTCGCCCGGATTGCCGACCTGGGCATCGCCCGAGGCGTTGGTCGCGAGGTAGAGGTTGTTGCCGATCGCCTCCAATCCCTTCTCATTGGTGAAACTGGCCAGGGAGAACTGGCCCAGAAGCTGCGGCTCGATCTGATCGACGAAATAGGCATAGACCTCACCCGAGGCGTTGATCGATAGCGCCCGTGTGTCGTCGGGAATGGTGATGTTCGGCGCCACCGGATAGCCGTCCGATGTCACGATCAGCCCGTCCGCCGTGCGCTTCAGCGCCCCGTCGCGGGTATAGGCGGTGTTGCCGTTGGGCAGTTCCACCTCGAAATAACCGGTGCCATCCAGCGCAATATCAAGATCGCCGCCTGTCTGTTCCAGCGCGCCCTGCTGCGGGTTCATCGAGATCGCCGAGGACCGCACGCCGAGGCCCAGTTGCACGCCGGTCGGCAGTTGAGTGCCATCGGCGGCATTGATCGTGCCGGCCCTTTGCACCTGCTGGTAATGCAGATCGGCGAAATCGGCGCGCCGGGCGTTATAGGCGGTGGTGTTCATGTTGGCGATGTTGTTCGAGATCACCTCGACGCGCGTCTGCTGCGCGTCCATCCCGGTGGCTGCAATCGTCAAGGCACGCATTTACTGGTTACTCCTGTTGGGTCAGCTCTGGCCGAGGGTACGGATGGCCGAGCGGATACGCTCATCTTCCTTGTCGAAAAAATTCTGTCCCAGTTCGTAGCTGCGCTGGACCTCGATCATGCGGACGAGTTCGGAGACCGGATCGACATTCGACCGCTCCAGATAGCCCTGAACGACCGCCGAGTTCTCGACCGGCTCGGTGCCGCCTTCGACGGCGAACAGCACCCCGTCCTGGCGTGTTATCGTGGCCCCCTCGGCGGGGATGACCACCCCGATCTGCCCGATAGGCTGGCCATCGGCGGAAATCGTGCCATCGGCACCTACCGCGATATCCCTTGCGTCATTGGGAATGAAAATGGGCGATTCCCCGGCATCAAGCACCGGATTGCCGTTCATGTCGACGAGATCGCCCTCGGCATTCGGGGTGAAGGCCCCGGCCCGGGTCAGGCGCGGGCCATCGGGGGTTTCGACGGTGAAGAATCCCGGTCCCTCGATGGCGAAGTCGAAGGTGCCATCGGTCTTGTCGAATCCGCCCTGCAATTCGGACGTATAGCGCCCCTTGGCCACCGCCATCGCCACCGAGCCGCCCTCGGCCGGGATCGCCTGGACATATTCGGCAAAGACCACGCCCTCGCGCCGGAAACCGACGGTCGAGATATTGGCCATGTTGTTGGCCACCGACTGCATCTCGTTGAACAGACCCGATTGACGGGTCAGGGCAACATAGCCTGCGGTATCCATTCGGTCCTCCGTTCTGTGAGGCGTGGGGCTTCGTAGTCTTTGTCAGCGATTCGTGGTTAAGGATGGGTGTGCGGGATGAAGATTTTATCTACTTCAGATTTCATGAGCATTTTCAGTTACCTGCCTTCGATTCTCGGCACCACAGACCCCTGATAGAAGCTGACCAGCGCCTGTCCCGAGAAAGCCATCGTCGCCCAGAAGACAACGATGATCGCTCCGAGCTTGGGCACGAAGGTCAGCGTCATCTCCTGGATCGAGGTCAGCGCCTGGAAGAGGCCGATCGCCATGCCGACGACCAGCGAGATGCCGAGCACCGGCAGCGAGATCACGAAGGCCAGCCAAAGCGCCTCGCGCAGGACGTCAACCAGTTCGGCCTCACCCATCAGACCGGCATCCTGAGGATTTCCTGATAGGCCTCGACCACCTTGTCGCGGACCGACACGGCGGTCTGTACGGCCAGTTCGGTGACTGCCAGCGCCTCGACCACGGCCTGGGCATCGGCGCCGCCGACCATGCCGGCCTTCACGGTTTCCTCGCCGGCCTTCATCGTCTCGAAGAACTGCGAGGCGAAATCGACGAAACCCGGGGTCTGCTGCGCGTCGCCCGGTTTGGTGACATTCTGCGCGTTGCTGTAGAGCTGTGACGCTACATGGGATGGGATTTGCATTTACCTCGGCCTTTCTAGCGACGAAGCAGATCCAGCAGCGACGCCTTCATCTGGCGCGCCTGATCGAACATCTTGAGGTTGGCTTCGTAAGAGCGCTGCGCTTCCTGCGCATCCGCGATTTCAATAAGGAGGTTCACGTTCGACCCCTCATAGGTCCCCTGCTCGTTGGCCAGCGGGTGGCTGGGATCGTAGATCTCCTCCAGTTCGGACTGGTCCAGTCGCAACCGCCCGGTGCGGACGGCGCGCGCGTCGCGGCTATCGAGCACCTGCTCGAAATTGACCAGCTTGCGCCGGTAGCCGGGCGTGTCGGCATTGGCGATGTTTTCCGAAACCACCCGGAGCCGCGCCGCATGGGCTTCCATGCCGCTGGCTGAGGCCGCCATCGAGGAGAAAAGGTCACTCATATCGGGAACTCCTTACCGGCGACCGAGGCTCATGCGCAGGATGTCGAGGGATTTTCGGTAAACCCCCAGCGCCAGATCGTGCTGGCCCTTCACTTCCGAGGCGCGGATCATCTGATCCTCGAGCGAAACATTGTTGCCATTGGGTGATTCGGCGCCGAAGGCCGACAGATGCACGGCCTGCGCCTCGTAGCCACTGGCGAGGCTGGGCAAATGCCCTTCGCGGGTGGTTTTCAGCTGGAAGGCAGAGGCCGCCTGCGACGCGTAAGTCTCTGCAAACGGCTTCAAATCCCGGGCCTGATAGCCCGGAGTATCGGCGTGCGCGATATTCTCGGCAATGATGCCCTGCCGCGCTGTCGCGTGGGCCGCCATCCCCTGCGCCATGCGCAGAATATCCAGATTTATGTCCATTTCGGGCTTCTCCCAAGATGTATCGAAAGCAAGCCTTAAGGATTCGTGGTTGATAAATGGTTTGCGAAAAGCAGCCAATTTTAGGGATCGCCCATGTTTCTGGATTTTTCCGCCCTCGAGACCGAGATCGAACGCACCAAGATCAAGTCCCGCTTCGGCTATGTGGACGAGTTGGGACCGGGTTCGGTCCGGGTACGCGGCCTCTCGACCTTCGCGCGGATCGGCGATCAGGTGGTGATCGACCGCCGCGACATGGATCTGCTCGAAGGCGAGATCGTGGCGCTGGCCGCCAACCGGGCCACTATCATGACCTATGGCGACAGCACCGGGGTGCCCATCGGCGCCTGCGCGCAGTTGCGCATGGCCTCCGATTTGCGCCCCGACCCGTCCTGGAAGGGCCGCATCGTCGACAGTTTCGGCCGCCCGCTCGACGGCAAGCCGCTCAAGAACGGCACGGACCAGGCCACCTTGCGCCGTGCCGCGCCCGACGCCGCCTTCCGCAACCCGCTCGGGGCCCAGGCGAAGACCCATGTCGCTGCCATCGACACCATGCTGCCGCTCGCCCGCGGCCAGCGTATCGGCCTCTTCGCCGGTTCCGGGGTCGGCAAATCCAGCCTGCTGGCCGAACTGGCCCGCGGCGTCGATGCCGATATCGTCGTTCTGGCGCTGATCGGCGAGCGCGGTCGCGAATTGCGCCATTTCACCGACGACGTGCTCGGCCCCGAGGGCATGCGGCGCTCGGTCATCGTCACCGAAACCTCCGACCGCTCGCCGCTGGTCAAGCGCCGGGCGGCCTGGTCGGCCATGGCCATCGCCGAGTATTTCCGCGACCAGGGCCTGCATGTCCTGCTGCTGGTCGACAGCGTCACCCGCTTCGCCGAGGCCCATCGCGAGGTCGCCCTGACGGCGGGCGAGGCCCCGTCCTTGCGCGCTTTCCCGCCCTCGACGGCCAACATGATCGCCGGGCTCACCGAACGCGCCGGACCCGGGACAGGGGATCAGGGCGACATCACGGCCATCTTCTCGGTCCTGGTCGCCGGGTCCGATATGGACGAGCCGGTCGCCGATATCTCGCGCGGCGTCCTCGATGGTCATATCGTGCTCGACCGCGACATCGCCGAACGCGGCCGCTATCCGGCCATCGATGTCCGCCGCTCGGTCTCGCGGTCGCTGCCGGATGTTGTGGGGGCGGCCGAGAACCAGCTCATCTCCCGCGCCCGGCGGCTCCTGTCCACCTACGAGACCGCCGCGCCGATGATCCGCACCGGGCTATACGTGCGCGGCTCCGACCCCGAGATCGACAAGGCCATCGTCGTTTGGCCCAAACTCGACCGTTTCTTCGAGAAGGTCCGGACCGGCGACGAGGACGTCTTCGCCGAACTGGCGGCAATCCTCGAGATCGAGCCCGGTCAACCGGACGGAAACTGACCAAGGAACCGGGCGATCGCCGCCTTGTCGAGATCGAGACGGGTTTCCGTTCCCGCCTCGATCATCCCTTCGAGGCGGGTCGGAATCTCGGTGCGCGGCAGGATGGTGAGGCCGGTTTCAGCGCCGATTTCCCTGGCACGGCTGTCGATCGCGATCACGATCGGACGGCGCTTGTGGCTCAGGGCCCGGATCGTGCCATGCAGTCGGGTGCCGATCACATCGACATCCTCGCCCGCCAGAACCGCGTCATAGGCCGCCAGATTGGGCGGGATCACACTCACGCCGCCTTCCTCTCCGAGCTCTTCGAGGTAGTCGAGATCGCGCGGCTGCTGCGGCCAGAACCACAGGCGCGAATAGCGCTGCCTCAGAATGGCAATCATCGCCCGGTCCAGATCCGGCTTGGGCTTGTGTCTGGTCAGCGTGAACACGGCCCCCGCCGCCCGGCCCGCAGGACAATCCGGACCCGCGTCGCGCCAGCGCCAGAGGGTCGGACAGGAAGTCGGGATCGCCTCCAGCCCGCAGGCCTCGACGATCTGCTTCGCCGAGGCGTCGCGGACCGAATGCACATGGCCGGGCGACAGGATGCGTTTCAGATAGCTCCGCTGTGCGCCCTGCAACCCCGCGAATCCCTTGTTCGCGCCGACCCCCATCAGCACGACCTTTCCGGCCACCGCCTCGATATCCCTGCGCGAGAATTTCCACATATAGTAGCGCCAGGGCGCCGCCTTGCGGGCCCGCAGCGCATTGGTCCCCAGCATCAGCACCACATCCGCCGCCGCCGCCAGCGCCCGGCCGCTCGGCCCCATGCCGTCATGGGAGGCCGAGGTGGTGACATAGGCGGTTTTCAGCACCGGCGCGAGTTCGCGCAGACACGCCTCGACGATGATCTCGTCGCCGACATTGTCAGAGGCGATGGCGGTCTGTAACAGGTGGATACGCGGGAAGCGGTCGGCCATGCATGGGCATGTCCTTCAATTTCCTCCGCAGTGCAACGATTATTTGAACGGAACGGGACCGATGGCAGGCGCGGCGGGGACAACAGGCAGCAACGACACGCGGCTCGTTGTCATCGCGCCCAGCTTCACCGCGCCGTCTGAAACCTTCATCCGCGCCCATCTCGATGCCCTGGCACCGGGCCGGACCGGCACCATTTCTTGGAAGGGCGGCGCGGCGGCCGACCTCACCGGCGGCTGTGGCACGCATCTGGCACTGGAGGTGCCGAAACGGCAGTTCCCGACATTCCTGAGCCGGCGCTTCTCCGACACCGACAAGGCCCGTGCCCGGCATTTCCTGCAAGAGCTAGGCAGGCCGCCGGTCCTTGTCGAGTACGGGCCCACGGCCTTGCGTGTCTTCGATATCCTGCAGGCGGCCCGATGCCCCTTCGTGGTGCATTTCCACGGCAGCGACGTCACCAAACGCCTGCGCAATCCGCTGCTGAGAGGCCAGTACCGGGCGATCTTCACCGCCGCCCGCGCCATCGTTGCCCCGTCGCGCTTTCTGCTCGACCGGCTCGTCGCCGCCGGCTGCCCCGCAGAAAAGGCCCATGTCATCCCCTGCGGCGTCGACCCCGGCCAGTTCCCCGCCCCCCGGCCGGACCCGAACCGCCTGATCGCCGTCGGGCGCCTGGTTGACAAGAAGGCACCGCTGACCACCATCCGCGCCTTCGCCCGCATCGCCGGCCGGCACCCCGACGCCCATCTCGATATCATCGGCAACGGCGCGCTGATCGAGCCGGCCTTGGCGCTGACGGCAGAGTTGGCGATGGGCGACCGGATTACCCTTCACGGTGCCCAGCCGCATGAGCGGGTGCGCGAGATGCTTTCCCGCGCCTCGCTGTTCCTGCAACACTCGGTCACCGCGAAGAGCGGCGATACAGAGGGCATGCCGGTCTCGATCCTCGAAGCCATGAGCCTCGGGCTCGGGATCGTATCCACCCTGCATAGCGGCATTCCCGAAGCCATCGAAAACGGGCGCGAGGGCCTGCTGGTGCCCGAACATGACGAAGCGGGCATGGCCGATGCCATCGACCGGTTGCTGCAACACCCTGACGAGGCCCGTCGTCTTGGGGCGGCCGCGCGGCGGCGTTTTGACGCCGAATTCACCCGGGAGATCACCTCAGCCAAGCTTCAGGCGCTTCTGTTCCGGTCATCGGAAAGGTGACGCTCGAATGTCGCCCCGCTGCGGAGGCGGCTACTGGATTTCGGGCCGGAGCCGGCCCGACCCAATAATTCAGTCGATCATCACCCGGCCTTTGGGCGCATTGATCTGGCAGGCTTCCTTTTCGGCCTGGATCTTGGCCGGGTCCTTGCCGTATTCGATCAGCGGCAGCCGGTTGATCTTGGCCTCGATCGCCTCCAGCACGCCGGTATAGGGCGGCTTGTCGTTCTTGCGCGCCTTCTTCCAGTGCTCGAATTCGCCCTTGTGGACATAGAACATCACCAGCACGTCGCGCTCGGTCTTGGAGGCGAAGCCGTGATAGGAATAGAAATGCGACACGAAGGAACAGACCGAGTTCGGGCGGAACCGCGCGCCGTATTTCGGCTTCAGGTCCTTGCCGTAGAGAATTGTCGCGTTCTGGATTTCCTCTTCCTCGGTCAGTTCCTGCTGCTCGGGGATGTAGAACACGAAGGACGCGACCTTGGGCGGGATGTCGACATGGATGTTCTGGAACCGGTCGGCCTCGCAGAAGACGAACTCGAATTCCTCGTGGATGCGGGTCCCGTCGATCAGGTCGGGCGTCGCCTCGATATAATATTTCGACAGGATCGCCTTCTTGATCTCGGGATCGGAAAAGATCGCATGAAACTGGCGGACCACCAGATCCGGGCAGTCGACAAGATTGTAACGCCGGTTCACAAAGGCCTTGTTGTCCTGCAGACGCTCCTGAACCTTGTCGGAATGCTTGTAAGACAGCATATTGGCCCGCAGCGCGTCATAGTAGTCCTGCGGAAAGATGTTCTCTATATAGGAGTGATAGAACGGCTCCTTGCCGATCGCCGTGTTGGTCAACCGGTCGAGAACATGCGCCCGGATACGGTCGTAATCCTCACCCAGACCTCCTGCGAACGGTGCTTTCAGCTTGCGGCCGATTTCCTGAAACAGGTTCGCCATGACAGAACCCCTCCTGCTAAACTGTTCTTGCGCGTTGTCTTATCACGAGCGGTGTCCCGGCTGCCACAGGAAATCGGCGCTATCGCTGCCGCAGTCTTCGCAGTGCCTCTGACAGGCCAGCGGATCGGCCAGGAGTCGTGACGGGATTCAAGAACCAGCGCCTGGCGCAGCCGATGACGGGCGCGTGGCCCGTGTCCAGGAGGCGCGGCCGACCGTGTGAAAAAGGGAACCTTACATAATTTCCGTGACTTTTTCGCGCGGCAAATTATTTTGAAAAACGCCAACCACGCACCTCCGGCACAATTGGTCGGAGCAGGCGCGGGCATCCCCGGGATTGAGGAAGTGATGAGCGACAGAAAGATCCGAAACATGGAGGAATTCGCCGCGCTCAGCGGGATTTCCCGACCGACAGTGTCAAAATTTTTCCATGATCCCCGCAGCGTCAGGGAATCGACCCGGGCCCGTATAGAGGCGGCGCTCGAAAAATACGATTACCGGCCCAACATCTTCGCCATGAACCAGAACCGCAAACTGACCAAGAATGTCGGCATCGTGGTTCCGTATCTGGCCGATCCCTTTTTTGCCGAGATCGCGCGGAATATCGAGGATCATTGCATCGCGGCCGGCTATCGCCCGACGCTCTACTCCGCCCATGGTGCGCAGCAGCTGGAAAACGACATACTCGACAGTCTGCGCTCGCTGAAACCTGCCGGCGTCCTGCTGGCGCCTCTGGGCCGGGCCTCGGACAAGGCGGCGGTCGAGAAGTTCTGCGCCGACGTGCCGACCGTGCTTTTCGACAGCAATATTCAGGACATGGGCATGGCCTTCGTCGGCTCGGACAACCCACAATTCGTCCGGCTGATGGTGGATTTCCTGATCCGCACCGGTGAACCTCCCTGCTTCTTCGAGATGAAGAAACCCACCAATCCCAATGCCAACAAGCGGCGGCAGGGTTATCTGGACGCAATGGCACAGCTCGGTCATGAACCGGTGATCGTACAGGTGGATGGTGAAGGCTGGGCCTTCGAAGAGATCGGTCGTCGCGAGGGGGTCAAGGCGCTGGAAGCCGGAGCCTTTCCCACCAACACGGTCCTGTGCAGCAATGACCGGCTCGCGATCGGGTTCCTGACCGCCTGCTACGAACGGCAGCTTCGGGTCGGGCGCATGTCCGATTGCGATATCAGGGTGGCCGGGCACGATGACCACCCGTTCTCGCGCTACACCTGCCCGCCGCTGACCACCGTGGCCCAGAACTACGATGCCATTTCGCGTCATGCCGTTGAATTGCTTTTCCAGGCGGTCGAGGGCGGAGGGCCGCCGGAGACCTACGAAACCACGCTTTTCGAGGGCAAGCTGGTGATGCGGGAATCGGCGTGAGGCAGTTTAAAACTTTTCGCGCGTAAAATTTTATTTGACACCGCGTCCATCTCAAAGCATCCTCCCGTTCATAGAATCATAATCAAAGGGAGGACTCAGATGTTTCTGAGGAACGCATTTCATGCGGCAACGGCGCTGTCGCTGATCGCTGTCGCCGGTGCCCGGGCTGACACCATCACCATCGCCACCGTCAATAACGGCGACATGATCCGGATGCAGGGCCTGACCGACGACTTCACCGCCAAGACCGGACACGAGGTCGAATGGGTGACGCTGGAGGAAAACGTCCTGCGCCAACGGGTCACCACCGATATCACCGCCAGGGGCGGCCAGTTCGATATCATGACCATCGGCATGTACGAGACCCCGATCTGGGCCAGCAACGGCTGGCTGGTGCCGCTTGACGACCTGCCGGCAGAGTACGATGTCGACGACATCCTGCCGGCAATGCGCGGCGGCCTGTCCCATGACGGGACGCTTTATGCCGCCCCCTTCTACGGCGAAAGCTCGATGATCATGTATCGAACCGACCTGATGGAGGCCGCCGGTCTGGAAATGCCCGACGCGCCAAGCTGGGACTTCGTCGCCGAAGCGGCGCGGGCCATGACCGACCGGGACAACGAGACCTATGGCATCTGCCTGCGCGGCAAGGCCGGCTGGGGCGAGAACATGGCGTTTCTCACCGCGACCGCCAATGCTTTCGGCGCAAAGTGGTTCGACGAGGACTGGCAGCCGCAATTCGACAGTCCGGAATGGAAGGAGGCGCTGAACTTCTATCTCGACCTGATGGAAGACGCGGGCCCTCCGGGTGCCTCCAATAACGGCTTCAACGAGAACCTGTCGCTGTTCCAGCAGGGCAAATGCGGCATGTGGATCGATGCCACCGTGGCCGCGTCCTTCGTGACCAACCCCGACGATTCCACCGTCGCCGACAAGGTCGGCTTTGCGCTGGCACCGGATACCGGCAAGGGCAAGCGGGGCAACTGGCTCTGGGCCTGGGCTCTGGCGATCCCGGCCGGGACCGATGCCGAGGGAGCGGCCAAGGAATTCATCCAGTGGGCGACCTCGAAGGACTATCTCGCGCTAGTCGCCGAGAATGAAGGCTGGGCCAACGTGCCTCCGGGCAGCCGGACCTCGCTCTACGAGAACCCGGACTATGCCAAGGTGCCGTTCGCGAAGATGACGCTGGACAGTATCAACGCCGCCGATCCGCTGAACCCGACCGTGGACCCGGTGCCCTATGTCGGCGTCCAGTTCGTGGCGATCCCGGAATTCGCGGGCTTCGCGACCGAGGTCGGCCAGGAGTTCTCGGCCGCCCTCGCCGGTCAGCAGTCGGCTGACGAAGCCCTTGAGAAAGCTCAGGCGATCACTGCCGACGCGATGGACGCCGCCGGCTACTGACGCGTCGGGGGGCGTCATGGCACTGTTTGCAGCCCCTCTCCCCCGGCCCCTCTCCCAATGGGAGAGGGGGGCTTCCCCCCTCCCGCCGGGAGGGGGGTCAGGGGGGAGGCCTCGCAGGCGCTGACCAGCCGAAACACTGTCGGGGCCCTTTCCCCTCCCCCCCGGAGCCCTTCTCGGGGGGCGGCTCCCAGGACCGCCCTCCGTCTTCAACCCTCCGCCAGCGCGCGGAAAACAGGACGGCACCACAGACCGTCAGCAAGGGAGAAACGTCATGGCCACGCAGCATTCCCGTTCCGCCGCCCGGCTGATGATGGCACCCGCGGTGATCCTGCTGCTGGGCTGGATGCTGGTGCCTCTCACCATGACCCTGTGGTTCTCGTTCAAACAGTATCTGCCGCTCAGGGGCGGCGATCTCGGCTGGGTCGGGCTCGAGAACTACGCCCGCTTCGTCTCGTCCAATGCCTTCTGGCCCGCCGTGCAGGCGACGCTGCTGATCGTCGGCGGGGTTCTCCTGATCACCGTCATTCTCGGTGTGCTGCTCGCCATCCTCTTGGACCAGCCGATCTGGGGCCAGGGGATCGTCCGTATTCTCGTCATCGCCCCCTTCTTCGTCATGCCGACCGTGTCCGCCCTCGTATGGAAGAACATGTTCATGGACCCGGTGAACGGCCTCTTCGCGCATTTGTGGAAAGCCTTCGGCGCCGAGCCGGTCTCGTGGCTCTCCGAAGCCTCGCTGCCCTCGGTGATCGTTATCGTCGCCTGGCAATGGCTGCCCTTCGCCACCCTGATCCTGCTGACCGCCATCCAGTCGCTGGACTCCGAACAACTGGAAGCCGCCGAGATGGACGGCGCGCCGGTCCTGAAACGCTTCTGGTTCATCGTGCTGCCGCATCTCGGCCGCGCCATCACCGTGGTGATCCTGATCCAGACGATCTTCCTTCTGTCGATTTTTGCCGAGATCTTCGTCACCACCCAGGGGTCCTTCGGCACAAGGACGCTTACCTACCTGATCTACCAGCGGGTGCTGGAAAGCCAGAATGTCGGCCTCGGCTCCGCCGGCGGCGTCTACGCCATCATCCTGGCCAATATCGTCGCGCTCTTCCTGATGCGGATCGTGGGGAGAAATCTCGATGCCTGAGCGAGAACAAATTTCTTCGAAGAAATTTGCCAAGAAAATTCGAACTTTCTTGGCCCCCGAGGAGAGCTGACATGGCCCGTTCGATCACCCCCCACCGCAAGGCGATCAACACCGCCATCGCCTGGGCCATCGGCCTCGTGATCTTCTTCCCGATCCTCTGGACCATCCTCACCAGCTTCAAGACCGAGGCCCAGGCGATCAGCGACCCGCCGCTGTTCCTGTTCTTCGACTGGACACTCGAGAACTATGCCGTCGTCCAGGAACGCTCGGACTACATGCGGTTCCTGTGGAACTCGGTGATCATCGCCGGCGGCTCGACGCTTCTGGGCATCCTCATCGCCGTCCCCGCCGCCTGGTCGATGGCCTTCGTGCCCTCGAAACGCACCAAGGACATCCTGCTGTGGATGCTCTCGACCAAGATGCTGCCAGCGGTCGGCGTCCTCTACCCGATCTACCTTCTGTTCATCAAGCTCGGCTGGCTCGACAGCCGCATCGGCCTTGTGATCGTGCTGATGCTCATCAACCTGCCGATCATCATCTGGATGCTCTACACCTATTTCAGGGAAATCCCCGGCGAGATCCTCGAAGCCGCCCGCATGGACGGGGCGACGCTGAAGGAAGAAATCCTCCATGTCCTCACTCCGATGGCCATCCCCGGCATCGCCTCGACGGTGCTTCTGAACATCATCCTCGCCTGGAACGAGGCCTTCTGGACCCTCAACCTGACCGCGGCCAAGGCCGCCCCGCTGACGGCCTTCATCGCCAGCTATTCCAGCCCCGAGGGCCTGTTCTACGCCAAGCTGAGCGCCGCCTCGACCATGGCCATCGCCCCCATCCTGATCCTGGGGTGGTTCAGCCAGAAACAACTCGTGCGCGGCCTGACATTCGGCGCGGTCAAATAAAGGGACGAGGGACATGGGACGTATCGTACTGAAGGAAGTCACCAAGAGCTTCGGCACTGTCGAGGTCATTCCACCCCTCGACCTCACCATCGAGGATGGCGAATTCACCGTCTTCGTCGGGCCGTCCGGCTGCGGGAAGTCGACGCTTCTGCGGCTGATCGCAGGGCTCGAGGACATGACCAGCGGCAAGATCGAGATCGACGGCAAGGACGCGACCAGCGTACCTCCCGCCAAGCGAGGGCTCGCCATGGTCTTCCAGTCCTACGCGCTTTACCCGCACATGACGGTCAGGAAGAACATCGCCTTCCCGCTGAAAATGGCCAAGCTCGACCAGGCCGAAATCGACAAGCGCGTCAACAACGCCGCCGATATCCTCAACCTCGCCGACTATATCGACCGCCGCCCCGGCCAGCTGTCCGGCGGCCAGCGCCAGCGCGTCGCCATCGGCCGCGCCATTGTCCGGGAACCGGCAGCTTTTCTCTTCGACGAGCCGCTCTCCAACCTCGACGCCGCCCTGCGCGTCGGCATGCGGCTGGAAATCAGCGAACTGCATTCGCGTCTGAAGACGACGATGATCTACGTCACCCATGACCAGGTCGAGGCGATGACAATGGCCGACAAGATCGTCGTCCTGCGCGCCGGCTATATCGAACAGGTCGGCAGCCCGCTGGAACTGTACCGCACCCCTCGCAACCTCTTCGTCGCCGGCTTCATCGGCTCGCCGAAGATGAATTTCGTTTCCGGCGAAGAAGCCGCCAAACACGGCGCGCATACCATTGGCGTGCGCCCCGAGCATCTGGACGTGTCGCAGACCGATGGCCTCTGGTTCGGCACGGTTGCGGTGTCGGAACATCTCGGCTCGGACACGTTCCTGCACGTCCACGACACCGGTCTCGCCGACAGTATCACCGTGCGCGCCGGCGGCGAAATAGCGGCGCCCAAGGGCGAGCGTGTCTTCATGACCCCGCGCCCGGATGCCATCCTGAAATTTGATGAGAACGGGCTGAGGATGGCATGACGCAGACCGGACTTGCAGACGGACCGGCCCGGACCATCCGGAGGCGACGATGAGCGGTCTGGCGCGCGCGCGCGTGCCGAAACTCTGTCTCGAAACGCTCGCGGACCTGCCCGAGACGATCTCGCGCCCGCGCTACGACCGCAGTTCGCTGACACCCGGGATCGTCCATATCGGCCTTGGCAATTTCCACCGGGCACATCAGGCATGGTACCTGCACCGACTGATGCAGCAGGGCCTGGCGCACAACTGGGCGATCATCGGTGCCGGGGTGAAATCCTACGACATCGCCATGCGCGACAGATTGCTTGCCCAGGACTGCCTGACCACCCTGATCGCGCTCGATCCCTCAGGTTCCTCCGCCGAAATCATCGGCCCGATGATCGATTATCTGCCAGTCGAGTCAGGCAATGGCCCCCTGATCCGGACCATGTCCGATCCCCGGATCCGTATCGTCTCGCTAACGGTGACCGAAGGAGGCTACTACACCGATCCGACGTCCGGCCACTTCGATGAAGCGCATCCCGATATCCGCCACGACGCCGCGCATCCCGACACGCCCCGTACCGCCTTCGGAGCCATGGTCGCGGCAATGAAGGCGCGTCGTGCCGCCGGAATAGGCCCTTTCACGGCCCTGAGCTGTGACAACCTTCAGGGCAATGGCGCCATCCTGCGTCGCGCCGTCGTGTCTCTGGCCCGCCTCTGTGATCCCGGCCTCGCCGACTGGATCGACAGCGCGGGCGCCTTCCCCAATTCCATGGTCGACTGCATCGTTCCCGCCACCGGTCCTGAGGAACTTGCGCTGGCAAGGCAGATAGGCATCGACGATGCCAGCCCGGTCACCCACGAGAATTTCCGGCAATGGGTGATCGAGGACGAGTTTTGCGCCGGAAGACCCGATTGGGATCGTGTCGGGGCCACCTTTTCGAACCGGGTTCACGATTACGAAGCGATGAAAATCCGCGTTCTCAACGGCGGCCACCAGGTCCTGGCCAATGCCGGTGAAATCCTGGGCCATCCGACCATTGCCGACTGCATGGCCGATCCGCTTCTCGCCGCCTTCTTCCGCAAGGTCGAGGCCGAAGAGATCCTGCCCCATGTCCGGACGGTCCCCGATATCTCGCCCCGGGACTACCTGCGCCTGATCGAAACCCGCTTTTCCAACCCCGCGATACGCGACACCACCCGCCGCGTCGCCTTTGACGGCGCGGCGCGCCATGCCGGATTTATCCTGCCGGTCCTGCGCGACGCCCTCGCCGCCGGCGGCCCGGTGAGCGGTCTCGCACTGGTCGAAGCGCTCTGGGCACGAATGTGCGCCGGAACACGCGAGGACGGGTCCGGCATCGCCCCCAACGATCCGAAATGGGAGACTCTGCGCAGCACCGCCGTGCAAGCCCGCGACGCGCCCGACGCCTGGCTGGCGCTGTCACAGGTCTATGGCGACCTCGCCGGGGCGGCAGCCTTTGCCGACGCCTTCGCCGACTGGTTGCGCCTGATCTGGTCTGAGGGCTGCGCACAGGCATTGAGGGCCTATCTCGGGAACCGGATATGATCCTATCTGTCTCCGTCGAGATGGCCCCGGCGACCGGGGCCTTGGCGAGTATTGGCAAAACGGACCGAAGTGGCGGCAAATCGCCGGACCAATGCCGTCGATTACCGGACAAGTGACCTGAGGTAGTCGCCATACCGCGTCGACGGCATCCGGTCGGCCAGGTCCTTCAGCCTTTCCGCGTCGATAAAGCCGCTGAGATAGGCGACCTCCTCGGGATTGCCGACCTGCAGGCCCTGGCGCTCGGACAGGGTGCGGACGAAATTGCCCGCATCGAGCAGGCTCTCGAACGTGCCGGTATCGAGCCAGGCATAGCCGCGCCCCAGCATCCCGGCCTCCAGAAGCCCGTCATCGAGGTAATCCTGCAGCAACGAGACGATCTCCAGTTCGCCTCGCGCCGAGGGGAAGATCTTCCGCGCCCGCTTCGGGGCCGAACCGTCGAGGAAATATAGCCCGGTCACGGCGAATTTCGACCGCGGGATTTCGGGCTTCTCGACCAGCGAGACCACCCGTCCCTCCGCGTCGCACTCGACGACACCGTAGCGCTCGGGGCTGCTGACGCGGTAACCGAATATCCGGCCACCCACTGTCAGACCTGCCGCGTCGCGCAAAAGCGCCGAGAGCCCCTGGCCGAAGAAGATATTATCGCCGAGCACCATCGCCGATCCTGCGCCTGCCAGAAAATCCTCAGCCAGGAGATAGGCTTGCGCCAGCCCCTCGGGCTTTGGCTGCACGATCCATGTAAAGGTCAGCCCCCATTGGCTGCCATCGCCGAGCAGTCGCTGGAACTGGGGCTGGTCGAGGGGCGTGGTGATGATGGCGATCTCTCGGATCCCCGCCAGCATCAGCGCCGTCAGAGGGTAGAAGATCATCGGCTTGTCATAGACCGGCAAAAGCTGTTTCGAGACCCCTTGCGTGACCGGATGGAGCCGCGATCCGGTGCCTCCGGCCAGAATGATGCCCTTTCGCTCGGTCATGATCCTGCTCCCACCCGGCCTGCAATCTGAGCCAGTGCCGCTTGCCAGTCAGGGCGGTCGAGGCCAATATCCCGCGTGAAGCCCGAACAATCGAGACGCGTATCGAGCGGGCGGCGGGCCTTGTTGGGAAAATCCGCCGTGGCGATGTCGCGGATTTCGGTCCCGAACCCGGCCGTTTGGCAAATCTTCCGGGCAAAATCGGCGCGGCTGATGTCGGGCGCGCCGGAGAAATGCACGATGCCGGACAGCTCGGGGGTCGCCCCGAGCCGCTCGGCGATCCGGATCGCCGCCTCGGCAAGGGCGCGCGCCGGGGTCGGCCCGCCGATCTGGTCGGCAACGACGTCGATCCGGTCTTGCTCTCCGGCGCGGCGCAGGATCGAAGAGACGAAATTCGCGGCACCTTCAGAGAACAGCCAGCCGGTTCTGATGATGGCATACCGTCCGCCCTCGGCCGCCACGGCAATTTCGCCGGCAAGCTTGCTGCGGCCATAGGCGTTGAGTGGCGCGGGCGGAGAGGACGGACCATAGGGCGCACCGCCCTGACCGTCGAAGACATAGTCGGTCGAGATCGTGACGAAAGGAATGTCGCGTTGCGCCGCTGCCCGGGCCATCGCGGCGGGAGCGGCGGCGTTCACCCGAAAGGCCTGGGCCTCGTTGTCCTCGGCGCCATCGACATCGGTATAGGCCGCGGCATTGATGACCCAATCGGCCCTGCTCTCCGCGATCCGGGCGGCACAGGCCTCGGGGTCGCTCAGATCGGCGGCTTCGCGGCCGAAACAGGTCGCGTCGGGCAGGCGCAAGGCCAGCACCCGCGCCAGTTGTCCGGTCCGCCCGAAGATCAGCGCGCCCATGCCAGGCCCTGTCGTTCCGGCGCGTCCCGCCCGCCGATCAGCGGTCGCCACCAGTCCTCGTTGTCGAGATACCAGGCCACCGTCCGGTCGAGCCCCGCCTCGATCCCGGTTCGTGCCCGCCATCCCAGTGCGGCTCGCAGGCGCGACGGATCGATCCCGTATCGCCGGTCATGGCCGGGACGGTCGGGGACATGACGGATCGTCTGCGCATAGGGCGCAGCACCGGGGCGGCGGCGGTCGAGAATGTCGCAGATCTGGCGGACCAGATCGAGATTGCTCCGCTCGGTCTCGGCCCCGATCACAAACCGCGCCCCCGGTTCGGCCCGCTCGGAGCAGAGCAGCAGCGCCTCGGCATGATCCTCGACATGCAGCCAGTCGCGGACTTGGCCCCCGTCGCCATAGACCGGGATCGGTCGTCCGGCGAGGGCGTTGAGAATGGTGACCGGGATCAGCTTTTCGGGAAACTGGTAGGGTCCGTAATTATTCGAGCAATTGGTGATGACCACCGGCAACCCATAGGTTGTGCCCCAGGCCGCTGTCAGATGATCGGCGGCGGCCTTGGAGGCCGCGTAGGGCGAGCGTGGAGCATAGGCCGAGGCCTCGCTGAACCGGTCTTCGGCCCCGAGGCTGCCATAGACCTCGTCGGTCGAGACCTGCAGGAACCGGAAATCCGCGGGCCTTCCCTGGTCATGCCAGTATTGCAGCACCGCCTGCAAAAGTGTCGCGGTTCCGGAGATATTTGTCGATACGAAGGCCTCGGGCCCGTCGATGGACCGGTCGACATGGGTCTCGGCGGCGAGGTTCAGGACCCGGTCCGGGCGGTGGCGGGCCAGAATCGCGTCCAGCGTCGCCCGGTCGCGGATATCTGCCTTTTCGAATGCGTAGCCGGGACTATCGGCAACCATGGCGACATTGCGCGGATCTCCGCCAAGGCTCAGCCGGTCGAGATTGACCACCTCAATCCCCCGCGCCACGGCCAGCCGCACCAGCGCCGAGCCGATGAACCCGCAGCCGCCTGTAACCAGAAGCTTCATGGCGCGACCGGCCCGGTAAACGGGGTCACGAAATCCTCCATGGCCACGGCAGCGGCGTCCTTGGGCGACAGGACGGGCGGGTGATCGAGCTCCCAGTCGATCCCGAGGGACGGCGAATCCCAGTGCACTGCCCCATCGGCCTCGGCGACGTAATGGGCCGAGCAGAGATACGAGACCTCGCAATCAGGCGCGCGGGTGACAAAGCCGTGCAGGAACCCTTCGGGGATCAGGAGCTGCGCCGGATCGTCGGCGCTGAGCTCGATCCCGATCCAGCGCCCGTAATCGGGCGAGTCCCGGCGGATATCGACCACAACATCGAAAATGCGCCCCCGCACGCAACGCACCAACTTGGTCTGCCCATGGGGCGGTGCCTGGTAATGCAGCCCCCGTAGTGTGCCCGGCCGCGCCGAGATCGACAGGTTCTCCTGCACGAACTCGACAACGATCCCGGCCGCGCGAAACCGCGCGCGGTTCCAGGTCTCGCGGAAACTGCCCCTGTCATCTGAGATCACGTCCGGGGTCAGAAGCTTTACGCCGGCGAGGGATGTTTCTTCTATCTGCAAGGTCCCCACAACTTCGACAAGTCCCGGACAGACGCCGCAGCGACCGGGCGGTGTTTCGCCTACAAGACCCTGTAGCATTCGCAACCCGTCTTGCCTACCGCCAACGGGTGGCGGAGCGGAGCTCCCGGCAAAAGGGAGGGATAGAATAACCGCCGGAATGCGCGGACCCCATGTGCGAACCCGGCATCGGGGCAGACTTGTATCACCGCCGAAAGGATGGCATGCCCACCAGGTTGCAAAGAATAGGCATTCCAGGCTCCCAGCCCGGCATGCCTCAGGAAATTCCGGCGGTTTGCATGCGGGTCCTCGAAACAACGCGAATGAGCGCGCGCCGTCTGAGGTCGAGATTGCGGCGCGGCCGGCATTGGGTGGTGCGGCATGCCCTGTCGCTCGGAGACGCCGCTCGGACCGCGCCGGCCGATCTGCAGGTGCTTGAGCACCGTGTTGCCGCGAAGCCCGGAAACCGGCGCGCCCGCCTCGATCTGTCGCGCGCACTTGCCCGGCTCGGGCATGTCGCGGCAGCCATCGAGACGCTGCGCCCCGCTCTTGTCCGATATCCGCGGGACCGGAGAATCCTGCTGCGTCTCGGCACTCTGCTCGCAAGGGACGGGCAACTGGCAGAAGCGGAAGAGCAGCTGGAGGCTGTGCTGGCAGCGGGACAGACTGACTGGCGGGTATATGCCGAACTGGCGTCGGTGCAGCAAAAGCTGGGAAAGAACGCCGACGCGCAGGTGAACATTTTGACAGCGGACAGGCTTGCCAATGGGCCGTCTGTCTGGCTTGCGCAACTCCTTGACGGTCTCGATCAGTCCGACCGTGCCCTTGCGCGTCTTCGTCTGGCCCCGGAGGACGAGCAGCGCCAGCCCCCGAACCGGATCTGGGAGAGCCGCCAGTTGGACCGGCTGGCCCGACCGGAAGCGGCCGCGGAGATTCTGAACGGTGCGGTCCGCGATCATCCCGCCAATAGCGAGTTGCGCTTCGGTTTGGCGCGGCAATCGGCCGAAGCCGGTCTCTGGCGCGTCTGCTGCGCGGCCCAGATCGACGCCCTCAGGGTGGCCGCCTCGGAAAGTGGGCTGTGCCTGTCCGGACTGGCAGAGCAGGGACAAGTGACCGCCGCGCTGGAGAATCCCGCCAGGGCCGAGGCCTATAGCCGCCCTCTTCGCTTTCGGCTCTTCAGTCATCTGAGGGCGCATAATCTGGCCGACGAATTGCTCGGGGTCGTCGGCGATGCCGCACCTGGCATCGACCCGTCTGGCCCGCAGC
The DNA here is from genome assembly GCA_050299335.1 of Paracoccaceae bacterium. Taxonomy (GTDB): domain Bacteria; phylum Pseudomonadota; class Alphaproteobacteria; order Rhodobacterales; family Rhodobacteraceae; genus JBNKVT01. The sequence goes on from JBNKVT010000051.1 coordinate 84,952, forward strand.
CCTTTCAGGTGACCCCTGTCTTCGGCCCCGACCGGCTGGAAGGTCCGCTGGCGCGAACCGACCGGCTGCTGTCGGTGATGATCCCGGTCTATAATGTCTCGAACCCGAAATGGCTTTCCGCCGGGATCGAAACGGTCCTGGCCCAGGCGCCCGGGCCGGATCAGGCGGAAATCATCATGGTCGATGACGGCTCGACCGATCCGACCGCCCGCGAAATCGCGGCGCGCTTCGCGCCGCGCCTGACCTATCGCCGGAACGCCAACAATCTCGGGCTGGTGGGCAACCACAATCATTGCCTGGCTTCCGCCAGAGGTGAATTCGTGCATGTCTTTCACCAGGATGACGAGATCGCTCCTGGCTTTTACGACGCGCTTCTCCCTTCCCTGTCCCGCGACTCGTCGCTGAGCGCCGCGACATGCCGCAGCTGGTACATGGACGAGGCCGGCAGCCGGGTCTATCCCTATTCCCGCCTGCGGGCCGATCCCGGTCCGGCAGAGCGTCTGGTCGAACGTTTCAGCCTCACGCAGCGTTTCGAGTTCTCCTCGGTGATCTCGCGCCGCAGCGCCGCCGAGGCGGTCGGCGGCTTTTCCCGCGCGCTGGTCTATGGCTTCGACTGGGACATGTGGAGCAAGCTCGCCGCCCATGGGCCGGTCTGGTACCATCCCGACACGCTGGGCGGCCTGCGGGTTCATTCACGGTCGGCGACCTACGGGATCGAGGTGTTCGACCGGGTCCGCGATCTGGTCTGCGTCGGCTATCGCGTCGCCACGCGCCTGCCGCCTGAACATCGCCGCGCCGCGCTGATCACCAATCTCGGTCATTACCTGCACCACTGGTGGCATTGGTCTTCCAGGGCAACGGATACCTCGCAATCGGACGCGCGCGACCGCGTGATCGGTTTTTTGACCGAGGGCTGGGCCGACGACGACGTCCGGACCTGGGCCATCGGATCGCTTGGATCGCAGTAGAACCGTGGCACGGACCGCGCCCCTATCGTCCTTAAATACATCCACGCCGCCTGACACGCCAGTGACGCTGCGTCCGCGCGGCCAACGCTTTCTCCGGCGGAGATGACACCGGTCTGTCGGGTATTATCCGGCGCGCGGGGTTTTGGCGGTTCCACATAGCCTCTTCGTGCTCTAAGAACCGTTCGAAAGGCCCGGTTCAACGCGGCCTCAGTGACTCGGGAGGAGAAGGATGCAGGAAAAGGCAGCGTGGATTGCCGTCGACTGGGGGACATCGAACCTGCGTCTCTGGGCGATCGACGGGACTGGCGCGGTGATCGCCACCCGGACCGGGAGCGAGGGCATGTCGCGGCTGTCGCCGGAAGGGTTCGAGCCGATGCTGCTGGACAAGGCCGCTGACCTGCTTGCGGACGATAGCCGGACCGAGGTGATCGTCTGCGGCATGGCCGGTGCGCGCGGCGGCTGGCGCGAAGCCCCATACCGGCCCGTCCCCTGTCGGCCGGCGGGTCAGGAGGCCGTGACGGTGCCGACCACCGATACGCGCCTGGCCGTACAGATCCTGCCCGGCTTGTCCCAGGCGGCACCCCCGGATGTCATGCGGGGCGAAGAGACCCAGATCGCCGGTTTTCTCGCCGGGTTTCCCGATTTCGACGGTACGCTCTGCTTGCCGGGGACCCATACCAAATGGGTGCGGGTCAGCGCCGGCGAGGTGGTCGGGTTCCGGACCTTCATGACCGGCGAGATCTTTGGCCTGCTGTCCGGCCAGTCGGTGCTGCGCCATTCCCTGACCGGCGACGGACTGGAGCCCGAGGCGTTCCTCGAAGCGGTCTCCGATGCCCTGTCGAAACCCGAAAACACCGCCGCCGCGCTGTTTTCCATCCGCGCCGGATCGCTGCTGACCGGCCTTTCGCCACAGGCTGCCCGGGCCCGTCTCTCGGGACTGCTGATCGGTATGGAACTGGCCGCCGCCCGACCCTGGTGGCTGGGAACCCGGCTGGCGCTGATCGGCGCCGACACACTGACCGGGCTCTATCACGACGCGCTCGCCGCCCAGGGGCTGGAGGCCGAAACCCATTCCGGCGACCGGCTGGTGCTCGCCGGACTGAGCGCCGCCAGAACCGCCTTGAAAGGACCTGGACGATGAGCCGCAACATTATCGCCATCCTGCGCGGTGTGCGCCCCGACGAAGCCACAGGCATTGCCGCCGCGCTGATCGAGGCTGGGGTCGACCGGATCGAGGTGCCGCTGAACTCGCCGGACCCACTGGCCTCGATCTCGGCCCTGGTCTCCGCCTTCGGCGCGACGGCGGTGATCGGCGCCGGGACGGTTCTGTCGGTCGCCGATGTCCGGCAGGTCGGGGCGACGGGGGCCAGGCTGATCGTGTCGCCCGACACCAACCCCGAGGTCATCGCGGCAACCGCCGCCGCCGGAATGCTGTCCTATCCGGGCGCCATGACGCCAAGCGAATGCTTCACGGCGCTGCGGGCCGGGGCCACCGGGCTGAAACTCTTTCCGGGCTTCCTTGCCGGACCCGAGGGGCTGAAGGCGATGCGTGCGGTGCTGCCGCCAGATTGCGAAGTCCTTGCGGTAGGCGGCGCGGGGCCGGAGAATTTCGCGGAATGGGCCAAAGCCGGTGCCTCGGGCTTCGGCATCGGCTCGGCGATCTACAGGCCAGGCGACACGCCGGAGACGGTTGCGGCCAAGGCCCGGGAGATCACCGCCGCCTATGACCGCGCCATGGGTGCCGGGAACGCCTGACGGCAGATCCGGGCCCTGTATCCTTCCGGCGAAGTCGGGCTGGATACCCGCTCCTCGACACGCGGATGGGACTCCGTTCCACACATCGACCCGAACGCCGAAGGGGCACCTTACTCCTTCTCGAACCCCGCCCGGTAAGCGCCCGGTGTCTGCCCGGAATGCCGCCGGAAAGCCCGCGAGAAATAGGACGGATCGTCGTAACCCAGCTGATACCCGACCGCCGAAATGCTGTCGCGGGTATAGACCAGGAGCCGACATGCCTCGCGCATGATAACCGCCTCGATATATGCCGTCGGCGTCTGCCCGGTTGCGCGTCGGCACAACCGGCTCAGATGCCGCCCCGACAGCCCCACGGCCCCGGCGTAATCGTCCAGCGCCCAACGGTCGCGGAAATGCTCCCGTACCAGCGCCTCGAACCCTGAGAACCGCGGATCGAGCCCGCTCTGCTGATGCCCGTTCGGCGGCGGCTGACAGCGGATGACCCGGCAGGCCAACTCGGTCACCAGGGCTCGCAGCATGGTCAACCGCGCCGGGTTGCGGGCGTCATGCTCCTCGTGGAGACGCCGGAATGCATCCTCCACCGTTGCATCGGCCGGGGCCACCGAAAAACGCGCCAGATGGGACGTCATCCGAGCATCGGCATCGAACTGGTCCGCCAGCGATTGCATCGGCACCGTAACCACATAACCATCGGTTCCGGCCGAAAACGCGAATCTGTGAACCGTGCCCTTGGGGATCGACATGACGCATGGTGTCTCTGGGCGGAGCCGCCCGCCATCGACATTCATCTCGATCTGTCCGGTCTTGAACAGGAAGAACTGATGCAGATGCGGATGCCGATGCGAGCCGATCACCCAGTCAAACCCGGCAGCCCGGTCAGTGATCAGCTCGCAATGCAGGAAGTCGGGAAAGGTCCGCTCTTCTCCGTAGAGGTTCCAGGCGGGGACGTTCTCCGGTGGGACGGGCGAAATGCTCATGTCCTAAAAGTACCAGCGAAATGTTCTTGCGTCCATTCATTGCTGGCTTGCCCGCACCTATTCTGGCGGAAAAGCAGGGGTAGAGCAGCGGTATGAAGACACAAGTGGCAATCATCGGCGGCGGGCCTTCGGGTCTTTTGCTGTCTCAACTCCTGATGCGGGCCGGGATCGAGACCGTGGTGGTTGAGCGACGCTCCCGCGCCTATGTTCTATCGCGTATCCGTGCCGGGGTGCTGGAATGGAGCACGGTGAAACTGCTCGAGGAAGCCGGCGTCAGCGACCGCATGCACCGCGAGGGCGACCCCCATGACGGGGTCTGCCTGTCCTCGGGCAACCGTATGGTCCGCATCGATTTCAAGGAACTTTGCGGCACGCGGGTCATGGTTTATGGCCAGACCGAAGTGACCCGCGATCTCTACAAGGCTCAGGACGTGCTGGGGGCTACAATTATCCACGATGTCGAGGACGTGGTGATCCACGGGACCGGCTCCGAAACCCCGCATCTGACATTCCGCACCGAAGACGGCGACCAGCGCCTCGACTGCGACTATATCGCCGGTTGCGACGGCTTTCACGGCGTCAGCCGCCCGACCATCCCCGCCGATATCCGCTCGGAATACGAAAAGGTCTATCCTTTCGGCTGGCTCGGCATCCTGTCCGAGACCCCGCCGGTCCATGACGAGCTCATCTACGCCAATTCCGACCGCGGCTTCGCCCTCTGCTCGATGCGCAATGCCAACCTGTCGCGCTACTACCTCCAGGTGCCCCTGACCGAAAAGGCCGAGGACTGGAGCGACGACGCCTTCTGGGCCGAACTCAAGCGCCGCCTGCCCGAAGATGTCGCCGACCGCCTCGTTACCGGCCCCTCGATCGAGAAATCCATCGCGCCCCTGCGAAGCTTCGTCTCCGAACCGATGCAATGGGGCCGCCTGTTCCTGTGCGGCGACGCCGCCCATATCGTTCCGCCAACCGGTGCGAAGGGCCTGAATCTCGCGGTGTCGGATGTCTATTACCTGTCCCGGGCGCTCACCGCCCGCTACCGCGACAATGACGAAACCCAGCTTGCCCGCTATAGCGAGACCGCCCTGGCGCGGGTCTGGCAGGCGATGCGGTTCTCGTGGTCGATGACCATGCTGCTGCACCGCTTCCCCGACAGTGGCGCCTTCGACAACCGGATGCTCGATATCGGCCTGGCCCATCTGGAAATGTCGGAATCGGCCCGGCGGAACCTGGCGGAGAACTACACCGGGCTGCCGTTTTAAGGCGTATTGCGCCAAATCCGGTTCATAGATTCATTCGAGCCCGCGACGCAGCGTGCGAGAAACAAGAACCGCTCAAGGGCGGGAAAGACTCTGACTTGGAGCAACATTCTCCAGATGTGGGCAAAACCGGATCAGATTGAAGCCATCTGATCCCAGGATTTTGCGCAAGATTGTGAAGCTGGACCAAAGTTCCTTTTCAGACTGGGTCAGTCCAGAGCAATGTTGGTCTAGGAGCGGTGCGTCCGCCGCACCCCGCCTACGGATCTGGTAATCAACCCCAATATGTTGACCTTGTGCCCGCACGGATATCCACCTGGGCTTTGGCCCGTTTTTTGACCGGACACATTGGCAAGATAGCGCGCAATAGATCTGCGTAATGCGTGCCCGGCTTTAGGGTATTAATGTTTTAGTATAGTTGCTCTCTCCATCAAAAGAAGATTCGATAACAGGGACGGACAAATGAGCAATAAAGTTACGTACTACCTGCGTTTGACGCATAAATGGACTGCAATCGTCGTTGCAGTTCCGCTGATTTTCCTGACGGCGACGGGCATCTTCCTTCAGGTCAGAAAGCCTGTGGATTGGATACAGCCCGGTACGGCAAAGGGCGTGGCGCCTTTCGAGCCGCAAGTAACCCCGGATCAGGTGCTTACCGCCCTGCGCGGGGTGCCAGAGGCGGAAGTCGAGACCTGGAGCGATCTCAAGGTCCTGGATTTCCGGCCCGAAAAGGGCATCATCAAGGTCCGCAATCCGAATGAGCTCGAGACCCAGGTCGATGCCTCAACGGGCGAAGTCATCAAGACCCAGCAGCGCCGGAACGATTTTGTAAATTCGTGGCATGACGGGTCCGCATGGGGGATGCGTTTGTCGGTGTTTCTGATTGCGGCGGTGCTGATCTTGTATCTGGGACTGTCGGGGCTCTATCTCTCGGTGACGACGACTATCAGGAAACTGCGCCGCTGGTGGGCGGATCGCGGATCGCCGGCCACAAAGGTGACAAAGCCAAAGCTGACGCTGGTCACCTTCAGTGTCCGCTATCATTACTGGATAGGGCTGATCGTGTTTATCCCGTGGCTTATCGTGGTGTCTTCCGGGTTGGTCCTGCAACTGCGCCACGAAATTCCCGGCGTCGCAACCGCGCTGGAGACCGGGATCGATACCACACCGAAACTCACCTACTCGGAGGTTCTGGACGTCGCCAGGACGATCCCCGAACTGAAAGTCGAGGATTGGCCGGACATTTGGCGGGTCTACACCTATCCCAACGAGGGTGTCATGATGGTGCGGACAACCCGTGGCATCGTGGCGCAGATCGATGCCGCCAACGGCACGGTTCTGTCGGTCACGCCGCGCAGTGCCGATTTCTGGGAAGATGTGCATCAGGGGACTTTTGGCCGTCACAGCACCGCAAACGGGACGATACTCGACAATATGGATGTGGATCTCGCCCTATCTGTCTTCCTGCCGGTTCACCTGATTTCGCTTTTGTTGTGGATGACAGGCGTCGTCTATTTCTTCCGCGCATCCCTGTCCCGCCGCCGCAGCAACAGGGTGCCGGTCCAGGCCGAGAAAAAGGCCGCCTGAACTGAAAAGGGCATAGAGCCGTACCCAAATCCCTGATACCAGTCGCTGCCTGCAATCTGACGATTGCAGGCAGCGACAAAGATAACGCAAATGGTTTAAATGCGGATCGCTTCGGATTTGCTCCAGACCACCGGCCTTCTGTGGCTCAGCTCCGCACCAGCTTCTCGTAATCCTCCGCGATCATCCGCGTCAGCGCGCCGACCTCGAAAGTGTAGTCGCCGATCTGCCCCACCGGTGTGACTTCGGCTGCCGTGCCGGTCAGCCAGCATTGTTCGAAGCCCTCCAGCTCGGCCATCTCGATATGGCGCTCGATCACCTCGACGCCGCGCTCTTTCAGCATGCCGATCACCGTCTGGCGGGTCAGGCCGTTCAGGAAGCAATCGGGCTTGGGCGTATGGACCTTGCCGTCCTGGACAAAGAAGACATTCGCCCCGGTCGCCTCGGCCACATAGCCCCGGTAATCCATCATCAGCGCATCCGAGCAGCCCTTGGCCTCGGCGGCGTGCTTGGACATGGTGCAGATCATGTAGAGGCCCGCCGCCTTGGCGAAACACGGGATGGTTTCCGGGCTGGGGCGTTTCCATTTGGAAATGTCCAGCTTCGCGCCCTTCATCTTGGCGTCGCCGTAATAGGCCCCCCATTCCCAGACCGCGATGGCGACATGAATCGGGTTGCGGGCCGAGGCGACGCCCATGTCGGGGCCCGCCCCGCGCCAGGCGATGGGGCGCACATAGGCGTCCTGGAATCCGTTCTTTTCGAGCGTGGCATACTTGGCCGCGTCGATTTCCTCGGCGGTATAGGGCAGTTCCATGTCCAGTTCGCCCGCCGAAAAGATCAGCCGCTCGGAATGGTCCCGGCTCTTGAAGATGGTGCCGTTATAGCAGCGTTCGCCCTCGAACACGGCAGAGGAATAATGCAGCGCATGGGTCAGGATATGGAGGTTGGCTTCGCGCCAGGGCTTGAATTCGCCGTCGAACCAGATCCAGCCGTCGCGGTCATCGTATGAGCCAGCCATTGCGTTTCCTCTTTCCATATATTGCGTGACAAACCCGCCACGAGACAGTTTCTTTCGCAAAACCACGGATTTGCTAGCAATTGATTCTTGGAATGTCAACAAGGCTGACGTATTATCGCCCCGGCTGTAACAAGAGGTGAAGATGACCCGCCCCCCTGCGAAACCCGCCTCCACCGGCGAGCGCCTGCTGTTTCTGACCGACGAACAGCTGCGCCAGGGGATCGAGCTGATGTTCTTCGCCTACCGGTCCTTCACCGCCGATCCCGACCGCATCCTCGACGAATACGGCTATGGCCGCGCCCATCACCGGGCGCTGCATTTCATCAACCGCAAGCCGGGGCTGACCGTCAATGATCTCTTGCAAATCCTTGGTGTCACGAAACAATCTCTCAATCGTGTGTTGCGGCAACTGGTCGAGGATGGTCTGGTCGCCTCGCGGATCGGCAAGGAGGACCGCCGCCAGCGCAACCTCAGCCTCACCGAGACGGGCCGCGCGCTGGAGGGCAAGCTGTCCGAGGCCCAACGCACTCGTATGCGGCGCGCCTATTCCAATGCGGGGCCGGAAGCGGTACAGGGGTTCAGGCAGGTCCTGGAAGAGATGATCGAGCCCGAAACAAGGGCGCTGATCGAAGCCATGCTGGAGAAGAAGGACGGATGAACGTGCCCGAACAGCCCGACGCCCATATCCTCGTCGTCGACGATGACGAACGCATCCGCGGGCTGTTGCAGAAATTCCTCGCCAAGAACGATTACTGGGTGACCACGGCCCGCGATGCCGCCCATGCGCGGCGGCTGCTGGACGGGCTGGAGTTTGACCTTCTGGTCCTCGACGTGATGATGCCCGGCGAGGACGGGTTGTCGCTGGCCAAGGACGTCGCCGACCGGCTGGCCACGCCGATCCTGCTGCTGACAGCGCGCGGCGAGGCCGATGACCGGATCAAGGGGCTTGAGACCGGCGCCGACGACTATCTCGCCAAGCCATTCGAACCCCGCGAACTGCTGTTGCGCATCAACGCCATCCTCCGCCGCGTCCCCAAACCCGAGCCGTCGCCGGACGTCCCCCGGACCCTGCAACTCGGCCCCGTCCGCTACGACATGACAAGGGGCGAGCTCTGGAAGGGCCAGGACCTGATCCGCCTTACTGCCACCGAAAGCGCGCTGATGCGCCTGTTCTCGGCCAGACCCAACGAGCCCATCTCCCGCGCCCAGCTGGTCGAGGATCTCGGCCGCGACGATGGCCAGGCCCAGGAACGCGCCGTCGATGTGCAGATCACCCGCCTGCGGCGCAAGATCGAGGCCGACCCCAAATCGCCCCGCTACCTCCAGACCGTCCGGGGTGCAGGCTACATGCTCGCGCCGGACTGACACGACGGACCAAGGAAAGGGTGAGATCTCTCGGCCACGAGTGCAAACCCGGACCTCCGCGCCCAGGATCAGTCGACGATCTCGTCCGCCGCCACGCCCCAGATCACCGCCTTCGGCACCCAGCCCTTGCGCCGATCCGCCGAAATCTCGCACCACTCCGCCTCGCAGGCCAGAAGCTTGGCAATCGCTTCGCTCTCGGCGATCGCCACCGGCCTTGCATTCGGATTGGGCCGCTCGCGCAGCACCGTCTGATCCTCGCGCACAACCACATGCCGCACCCCGCTCAGGAGCGTGTAGTGGATCCATCCTCCGGCCCCCTCGGCATCACGCACCCGCCGCCAGTGGCCGTATTCCGCCGTCACCTCCAAAGGCGTGTTCCGGCGGTGGAAAATCCAGTCGATCCGGTGGCTCAGGCTCGGCCCCCGCCGGATATTCGCCTCGCCGGCCTTCATCGAGACATAGCGCGGGATCGGCAGGTTGGTCTCGCGGCCCCGCTCGATGCCAAGGCTCGGCGTGGCCATCAGAATGATGGCCAGAAAAGCCGCCGCGCCGGTGAGGTTCGGTGTCATGGTCGCCAGTCCTGCTCGTGTCGGCCAGGCTGATTGCGGTTCACCCGGTCCGGTTTTGATGCCAGTATAGGCCCCAGCAAAGCCTTGGAAAAACTGGAATACGAATGCCCGCCGCCGATTTGCAGGTGATTGTGACCCGAAAGCTACCCCAGGTGGTCGAAGCCCGCATGGCGGAACTGTTCACTTGCCGTTTCAACGCCGGGGACGAGAAGCTTTCCCGCGAGGCGCTGACCGAGGCAGTCAGAGTGGCGGATATCCTCGTGCCCACTCTGGGAGACCGGATCGATGCCGAGCTTCTGGCAAGAGCCGGGCCCCGGCTCAGGCTGATCGCCAACTACGGCGCTGGGTTCGATCATATCGACGTCGCCGCCGCCCGCGACCGCGGTATCATGGTCAGCTATACGCCCGGCGTGCTGACCGAGGACACCGCCGACATGGCGATGGCACTGATCCTGGCCGTGCCGCGCCGGTTGCGTGAGGGCAGCGCGCAGATCGAGAACGGGCAATGGCAGGGCTGGAGCCCCACCGCCCTTCTCGGCCACCGGATCGGCGGCAAGGAGCTCGGTATTCTCGGCATGGGCCGGATCGGGCAGGCGGTGGCGCGGCGCGCGGTTAACTTTGGGTTGAAAATCAACTACCACAGCCGCAATCGCCTGCATCCGGACATAGAATCCGCACATTCCGCGACATACTGGGCCAGCCTCGACCAGATGCTGGCCCATGTCGACATCCTCTCGGTCAACGCCCCGCATACGCCGAGTACCTATCATCTGCTCAACGCGCGGCGGCTGAAGCTGATGAAACCCGGGGCCTATGTCGTCAACACGTCGCGCGGCGAGGTGATCGACGAGAATGCGCTGACCCGCATGTTGCGGGCCGGTGAACTGGCGGGGGCCGGGCTCGATGTCTATGAGCACGGACATTCGGTGAACCCCCGCTTGCGGGATTTGAAGAATGTCCTCCTGCTGCCGCATATGGGATCGGCGACGCTGGAGGGGAGAGTTGAAATGGGTGAGAAGGTGATCCTCAATATCAGGACCTTTGCCGATGGCCACCGGCCTCCGGATCTCATCGTACCGTCAATGCTATAGACCATGTCCGAAAGCAGTGCCCTCCTACCCGGGGTGTCGAACGGGGCCGCCGGAACGGTGTCCTCGACCGTAGAACCACCCGCCTCACCATCCGCCGGGTCGCAGCTCGACCCGGTCTGGACGGTGGCGATGCTGCTTTGCGTCATCGTCATCGCCGCCCGCCGACTGACCACGGCCAATACCCTGCGCGAGCGCAAGATCGCAGGCGGGCATTACCGGGGGGCCGTGACACCGAAATGGTATGAGCGGTTTCAAAAGAGCGAGATGTTGCGGGAGGGCGACCAGGACCAGATCGGCCTGCAGGACGCCATCCGGACGCGCCGACGGTGATCTGCCGGTGATCCGACGCCGGGGTGGGAACACCCGATTGGAAGTCCCGCACCCGCAATCTCAATCCTTGAGGGCGACACCGATATGGCGCTCGATCAGGTCACGGCGCTGGCCGATATCCGCCACCGGTCCCGACCAGACGAGCCTGCCGGTATCGAGGATCGCCACCCTGTCGGCGAAACCGATGGCGAGATCGGCGTGCTGTTCGACCAGAACCAGCGTCTGGCCTGCGGCGGAGAGGCGTTCGAAGACCTCCATCAGCATCTCGCAGATGACCGGGGCAAGACCCTCCAGCGGCTCGTCTAGGAGCAGGATCTCGGGCTCGGCCATCAGGGTGCGGGCAATGGAGAGCATCTGCTGTTCGCCGCCCGACAGCTGGCCGCCGCCATTCCGCCGGCGCTCGGCGAGACGCGGGAAAAGCTCGTAGGCCCGGGCAAGATCGGCGCTGCCGATCTGTGCGCCGGCGACCAGGTTTTCCTCGACGGTAAGCGACGGGAAGATGTCGCGGGTCTGCGGCACCAGTCCAAGGCCCATGCGGGCGCGCTGGAAGGGTTTGAGGAAAGTGACGTCTTCGCCTCGGAGCCTCACCGTCCCGCCATGCAGCGTCGTCAGCCCCATTGCGGTGGCGAGCGTCGTGGTCTTACCGGCCCCGTTGCGGCCGATCAGCGCCAGCCGCTCGCCCTTTTCCAGAGACAGCGAAAAATCGTTCAGGACGTGGGTCTGGCCATAACCGGCCGAGATGTCTCGCAATTCCAGCACCGGATCAGCCATGGCGCTTTCCGAGATAAAGCGCACGGACCTGGGGATTGGTGGCTATTTCCTGCGGTGTGCCCTCGGTCAGGATGGCACCATGAACGAGAACGATGATCGAGGCGGCGACCTGAAAGACGAGGTCCATGTCATGTTCGATGATCAGGACCGAGAGGTCCTCGGGCAGCGCCCGGATGGCATCGAGGATGAGGCCGCTTTCGGAGGACGGCACCCCGGCGGCGGGTTCGTCGAGGATGAGGACGCGAGGTTTCAGAGCCAGGGTCAGCGCGATCTCGACCAGGCGTTGCTGGCCATAGGCGAGGTTTGTCGTCCTTGTGTCGGCGACCTCCGTCAGGCGGAAGCGGGTGAGGAGGTCGTCGATCTCTGCCTCGATGGCCGGGTCGGCCCCGGCCCGCCGGAAGGGTCGCCAGGTGGCGCGGTGGCGTTCGAGAACCGGCAGGCGGAGATTCTCGCGCACCGTCAACTCCTTGAAGAGCGAGGTAATCTGAAAGGTCTTTGCCAGTCCCGCCCGGACCCGGCTTGCCTCCGGCAACCGGGTGATGTCCTGGCCGTCGAGAAAGACCTGGCCGGCCGAGGGCGGCGTGATGCCGGTGACGAGGTCCGAAAAGGTGGTTTTCCCCGCCCCATTGGGGCCGATCAGCGCCGTGCGAGCCCCAGGGGCGAGGCGGATATTGAGGTCGGAGGCGACGGTCAGCCCGCCATAGGATTTGGTCAGGCTGCGGGTCTCCAGCCCTGCGGCGGTGGGAGCAGTCATGACGGTTTCCGCTTCAGGGCTTCGACGAAAGTCATCAGGCCCGAGGGGGCGAAGAAGACGACGACAAGAACCATCGCGCCGATGACGAACAGCCAGTTGGCGGGGTCGTTGGCCGCCGCGATATGGTGGACGGTCAGGAAGAGAATGGTACCGAGAACCGCGCCGTGGAGGCGTCCCGTGCCGCCGAGGATCAGCATGATGACGGCTTCTGCCGAGAATTCGAAGGAATAGGCCTCGAGAGAGACAACCTCGGTTGTCTGGGCAGCCAGCGCTCCGGCGATCCCGGCAAAGGTGCCGGCGATGGTGTAGATGGTGACGCGGCGCCAGTAGACCGGAGTTCCGATGGCGTTCATGCGGGGCGCGCTTTCACGGATGCCCTTGCAGGCGAGGCCGAAATTGGACCGGGTAATGATCCTGGCGATGACGAACAGGATCGCGAGACAGGCGGTGGCATAGATATAGGCCGTCTTGCCCTGCAGATCGAACTGGAAAGTCCCGAGGATCGGATCCATCCAGATGCTCATGCCATCGGCTCCGCCTGTCCAGTCGTCGGCCTTGTTGGCGATCTCGCGGAGGATGAAGGCGACAGCGATGGACAGCATCAGCAGCGTCAGTCCGTGGGTTCGCATGAGCAGTAGGCCGGAGAGGAAGGCGATGGCCGCTCCGGCGACGGCCCCGGCGGCGAGACCGGTGAGGGGATCGGCGATACCGTTATCGACGAGAATGGCAGCGGCATAGGCGCCGGTGCCATACATCGCGACCTGACCAAGGGTGGCGATACCGGCATAGCCGAGGATGAGGTCGATGGAGAGGACAAAGATGATGGTGATGACGAGCCTGGTCAGGAAGGCGAGGTCGGTGGGCAGCAGGATGTAGGCCGCGATGGCGGCGATCAGGATCAGCAGGTCCGGTGCCCAGGATTTCAGCGCATTCATCAGGCTCTCCCCAACAGGCCCTGGGGTCGGATGGCGAGGAGGATCATGATCACGCCATAGAAGATGATCGCGCTCCAGTCAGAGGCAAGATAAAGCGTCGCCGTTTGCAGGATGCCCAGGGCCAGTGCCGCAAAGAGCGACCCCCAGATCGAGCCGAGGCCGCCGACGGCGACGACGATCAGAAACAGGACCAGATACTGGAGCGGGTAAAAGGCGATGATGGGCAGGAGCTCGGCGCCCATGATGCCTCCGAAGGCCGCCAGCCCGGCTCCGATGGAGAAGGCGATGGTAAAGACTTTCGACGTGTCGATGCCGAGGGCCGAGGCGGTTGCGTGGTTGTCGACGGTGGCCCGCAGATTGATACCGAAACGGGTGCGGTCGAGCATGTACCAGAGCCCCGCCACGATCAGCAGGCCCGCGAGGATCACCAGGACCCGATGCAGCGTGATGGTGCGCACGCCAATATTGACGGTTTCCGACAGAAGGGCCGGCAGGCGGATGGCCAGCTGGTCGGCGCCGAGGAAATAGTTCACCGTGGCGATCATCATGAAGACGAGGCCGATGGTAGCGAGAACCTGCTCGAGCTCGCCAAGGCCATAGACGCGACGATAGAGCAGGCGCTCCAGAGGGATAGCCAGCGCGACGGTGGCGGCGATGGCGAGGACCATTGCGGGCAGGAACGGCACGCCCCAGCGGTAGGACAGGATATGGATGGCCGCGCCGCCGATCATGGCAAAGCCGCCATGGGCGAGATTGATGACCCGCATCAGCCCCATGGTCACCGACAGGCCCACCGAGATCATGAACAGGATCATCCCGTAGGCGATCCCGTCGACGATGATGGAAAGCACGGTGGACATGGGCGCGGCAAGCTAATCCAGGCTACTCGTTTTCGGGATAGCCCCAGTCCGGTTGATCGGAAATCGTGAGGAATTCCTCGTTATAGAGAGTGCCGTCGGCATCCTTGGCCACCCGGCGCATATAGACATTCTGGGTGACATGGCGGGTGCGCGGGTCGATGGAGATGGGGCCGCGCGGGCTTTCCCAAGCGAGACCCTTGACCGCCTCGACCTGTTCGAGCCCGGTGCCGCCGGCGCGAACCATCTCATAAATCACATGCATGCCGTCATAGGCCCCGACAGAAGCGAAATTGGCCACGGCGCCGGGATACATCTCCTGCAGGCGAGAGACGAAGGCGCGGTTGATGTCGCTGTCATGGGCCATGGAATAGTGGCAGCCGGTGACGAGACCAATGGCGCCGTCGCCCAGCGCTTCGAGGGCGGCTTCCTCAGTTTCCTCATTGCCGAGAAAGTCGATTCCGGCTTCGCGGAGGCCATTGTCATTATAGGCCCTGGTATAGGCATACGTGACGGGGCCGGCGGGGAGGAACACGAAAACCGCATCCGCCCCCGAATCCTTCACCCGCTGGATGAAAGGGGCGAAATCTGTGGTGTCGAGCGGCATCCGGATCTGTTCGACGATCTCGCCGCCGCCTTTCTCGAACTGGGCCGAGAAGGACCGCTCTGCGTCATGGCCGGGAGCATAGTCGGTGACAGTGGTAATGATCTTCCTGTAGCCCTGATCGAGTGCGTAGTTGGCCGTCGGCACGGCCAGTTGCGGCAGCGTAAAGGAGGTGCGGACGAAATACTCGGACTTGGTGTTGATCGCCGATGTCGCGGCGTTCCAGATCACCGTCGGCACCTGGGCGCGTTCGGCGATGGGCGCGACGGCAAAGGCGTTGGGGGTGAAAACGAGACCGGCGAGCATGTCGACCTCGTCCTTGACCACCAGTTCCTGCGCCAGGGCCTTGGCCTGGTCGGGGTTGGGGCCGCCGGTGTCGCGCCAGATGAACTCAATCTCGGTGTCGTCGACGGACGTACCGTGCTGGTCGCGGTAGACTTCCGCCGCTTGCCGGAACTGGGTCCCGTACTGGGCATAGGGTCCCGAGAAGGGCGCGAGGACCCCGATCTTGACGCTATCTGCGAGGGCTGAAACGGTGCCCGCAAGGGACAACGAAATAGCGGCGGCAAGTGTCGTTCTGGCAAGCATCTAGCCCTGGTCTCCTCATTCCGGGTTGCTGTGACCTGTCTCGGCTGCAACAGATCTGTTGCGCAAAGACCGGATGCGGCGATGGGTGTCAAGCACCGCCTGACCGATCCATTTCAAAGGAGTGGCTGGATAGTCGGGGACAATCGTCGCCTGCGGCAATGCGCCAAATGCACCTTTGGGCGCGGCTCAGCCCTTTCGTTCGTCGGCAGTGTCACCTTCGCGGAAGAGCTTGCGGACCCATTCGAGATCCTCATCCTCATCCTCGACCTCATCTTCGTCCTCGTCCTTGCCGGTGGTATCGGCGGGTTCCTGCTTTTCGGCGTCGGAAACGCTGTCGGCGAAGGTGTCCAGAAATTCCCCAGGCTCTAACTCCGATTCCGGCTCGCTGTCCGGCGCCGGACTTGCGGTAGCGGCCTGGATACGTGCCGCGAGGGCCTCGGTGGATTGGGTTACGTCCCCGGTTTCGGACTGCGCCTCTGGCTCCGGCGGCGTATAGCCCGACTCGCCGGGCAGGGGCTTGAGGAACCAGTCCTCATCGTAATCCTCCGGCGGTTCTTCGTCGTCGAAGCTGAGTTTCAGCGGCTCATCCGGCGGCGGCGCGTCCTTGTTCTCATCGCTGGGCGCGAGGGCCGAAACCATGGGCGTGAATCCGTCACCGCTGACTTCCTCCGCTGTCGCGGGACGAATGGAGGTCGGCCTCGACGGTCCTTGCGCGGCCTCCGCCTCGGCGTCCGGTGCCTCCACCGCCTCCGCGTCGGCAGGGTCGGGAATCTCGGCAAGCGCACCTTGCTCCTTGCGCGCCCGGATCAGAGCACGGATATCGGGGCCCTTTTCCGCCGAGGCGAGGATGCGGCCAAGTTCGATATCCTTCTTGCGCTGCATATCGACCCGGGCATCGACATAGGCCACGGCGGCACCGGAGGCGATCCAGGAATAGGTGAAGAGCGACAGAAGCAATATCGAACCGATATAATAGCCGCCCGACCGCAGGAAATCCTGCAAGCCAGTACTACCGGTCTCCAGTTCCTGCGCGGCGAGGGTCAGAGAAGTTCCGAAGTAGAAAGTCAGGGCGATGAAACCTATAAAATTCGCCGAATTGGACAGAACCATAAGGATGAAGATCGGAACAGCCTTCTTGCCGGTCCCCCAGAGGAATTCATGTTTCGGCCCATTGGAGGCAATGGTCGCGGCCTGCGAGGCAAAAGGTACGGTCAGGGCTGACAGCACAATCCAGTAAAGCCCCTGCACCCCGAAATAGCCGATCATCAGCGGGCGGTAAAAATTTAAGACATAGGTGAAGAAATTCTTCAGCGACGGCACAGCGGCGGCTTCGCCCTCAATGACGACCGAGGTGATCTCCTCCTGGATCTCCGGCTCGGCGGATTCGGTCTCCGATTCCGGGGTGCCACCGGGCGTGGATCTGTTCAATTCGGCCTGGCCGCCGTCACCGGCGGATTCGGATTGGCGGGGCGGGCGCGAGGCGCGTTCGACGCCACCGGGATTGATATCGTCGAGCCCACGATTCGAAAAAACGCCGGGCCGGTTTGTGTTGCGGTTCGAGCGGCGGTTGTCGATGGTAGGAAAACTCACCTGTGAACGGGAGGACGTGACCGCGCCGAGGTTTTCAGCCGTCATCTCGCGCCAGTTCTCCGGGACGAGACTCGCGGTTACCACCCAGGTCAGTATCGAAAAGAAAAGGGCGATGACGAAGTGGAACAGCGACAACTGAACGGTCTTGCGGAAGAGCTTTGGCAGGTCCGGGGCCGATGTTGCCCTGAGCTGGTTCAGGCCCGCCCGCACGAAACTGATCGCCAGAAGGATCATGATCGGCCAGGTGATCAGCGCCATGACCAGGCCGAGGCCGATCGGATAGGGGGCGAGGACATAGACCACCACGCCGACCAGGAAGAAGGTGATCACCAGAACAGGCAGCATCCTGAGCATGACCATAGGGGTCAGCACGAAACTGTGCGCCAGGAATTTGAACAGGTACATTGCCTAAGCTCTCGTTCTCCGCCCACCGGGCGTCAATCTACTGCAGCCATCCCTGTCGCGCAAATAGCAAGGGGCAGACTTTTGGCCTGCCCCGTCGAATCGGTTCGAAACTGTGTTGAAACAGTTACTTGTCGCCATCTTTCAGCGGCCGGTAATTGGCCTTTTCGGCGATTCGGGCCGATTTTCCGCGCCGGTCGCGCAGATAATACAGCTTGGCGCGGCGAACCTTACCGCGGCGGACCACCTCGATATTGTCGATATTGGGGGAATGCAGCGGGAAGACGCGTTCGACGCCTTCGCCGAAGGAAATCTTGCGGACGGTGAAGGCGGCACCGATGCCGTTGCCGCCGTTGCGGCTGATGCAGACGCCTTCGTAATTCTGCACGCGGCTGCGCGTGCCTTCGGTGACCTTGTAGCCGACGCGGATGGTGTCTCCGGCGGCGAAATCGGGGATATCCTTGCCAAGCTCGGCAATCTGCTCGGCTTCGAGCTGTTCGAGGAGGTTCATTTTCCTAGTCCTTATGCTCGCCTTTTCCGGCGATGGTGTGCGCGTCCGAGAGCTCTGTGTCTCCTGCCGGGTCCCTATCTTGCGCTTCAAGATAAGCCCGCCAAAGATCGGGACGACGTTCCTTTGTCAGCCGTTCGGCCTGGGTTTTACGCCATTCGGCGATTTTCGCGTGATGGCCGGAGAGGAGAACCTCCGGGATCGCGCGGCCTTCCCAGTCCGAGGGCCGTGTAAACTGCGGGTGTTCCAGAAGCCCGTGGGAGAAGCTTTCCTCCTCCGCCGACTCAGGGTTGCCCAGAACGCGCGGTATAAGGCGCAAAACCGCATCAATCAAGGCCTGAGCGGCGATCTCGCCGCCGGTAAGCACGAAGTCCCCGATGGAGACCTCCTCGATGCCCCGCGCATCCAGCACCCGCTGGTCGATCCCCTCGAATCGCCCGCAAAGCAGGGTGAGGCCGCGCGTCGTCGCGAATCGCCGCGCCATGGCCTGGTTGAAGGGGGTTCCGCGGGGCGAGAGGCAGATCACCGGCCATTCGTTGCGGGGCAGTCCGGTGGCGACCGCATCGACGGCCCTGGCCACGATATCGGGTTTCAGCACCATGCCCGGCCCGCCGCCCGCCGGAGTGTCGTCAACAGTACGATGCCGGTCCGTGGCGAACTGGCGGATATCGACGGTCTCCAGCGCCCAAAGCCCGTCTTGCAACGCCTTGCCGGTCAGCGACTGGCCAAGGACGCCGGGGAAGGCGTCGGGATAAAGCGTCAGTACCTTGGCCTTCCAGGCACCGGCGATATCGGGCCGGTCCTGCATCAGCTCGCGCGGGCGGGCGGAGGCAGAGATAGACAGGCGGCCATGGGATTTAGGCTTTTCGGTCATGCGACTACCCGGTCGGCGGCGCCGGTAGTGACAGGTTCGCAGAAGCGCAGGAGATAGCCGTCAGGGTCCTGCAGGACGATCTGGCGCTGGGTGACCGAAGTGTCGCCGGTGCGGTAGGTGACGGATTCTTCCGGTCTGAAGATATGGACGCGGGCGGCTTCGGCGCGGGCGATCAGGCCGGACAAGTCATCGACCTCGATCTGGAAATTGACACCCCGGCCCAGCCCCTCCCCTTCGGTCAGCCACGAGGCCTCGCCGAGTTGTTCCAGCATCAGTTCGGCCCCGTCGCGGTCAAGGTAGGCAAAGCCCTCGCGCCCGTAGCGCCGGGTGAAGCCGAAGACCTCGATGTAAAGCTTCAGACTGGCCGCGAAATCGCGGCAATAGAGTTCGGGGACCAGACAGGTCATTCTCCGCTCCCCTTTTTCTCATCCCCATCGAAAACACCCTCAGGCGGGTCGGCGATCAGGCGCCCTGCGTCGAGATCGACTGTCGGCACGGCCTCGCGTGTAAAGGGCAGAAGGGCCGGGGTCTTGAGGCCGGGACCGGAGACTTCAAGGAAATCCCCCGCCCCGTGATCCTGAACCGAACGGACTGAGCCCAGAAGCCTGCCGCCGGTGTCGAAAACCTCCAGCCCGATCAGATCGGCATGGTAGAACTCGTCATCCGGCAGCGATGGCAGCCGGTCACGCGGCGCATAGAGCCGGGTGCCCTTCAGGGCCTCGGCCTCCTCGCGGGTCAGGACGCCAGACAGCTTCGCCGCGAAGCCGCCTTTCACAGGCCGCGTGATTTTCACGGTGAAGTCGCGCCGCCCGTCCTCGGTTGACAAGGGCGCATAATCAGCGATGGCTTCGGGCTCGGCGCAGAAGCTCTTCAGCCGCACCTCGCCGCGCACGCCGAAAGCGCCGGCGATGGCGCCGACGCAGGTTCGTTTGTCGTGCTCAGGTCCGCCCATGACGCACCTCTTAAGCGATGGCGAGAAAATCGGGTACGATTTTCGGCTCGGACATCGCGCAGCAAATGACTTCCTCCGGGAAGCGCTGACGCGCTGGTTTCGCCCTTCGGGCGAGAGTATTTGGAAGAAGGAGAAGGCGCGTTTGGCCTTCTTCTCAAAAAATACTCCCGCCGGAGGCTCCCGGCATCGCCGTGTTACTCGGCCTTGGCTTCTTCGGCCGGAGCTTCCTCGGCAGCAGCTTCCTCGGCAGCGGCTTCCTCGGCCGGAGCTTCGGCAGCAGGTTCCTCGGCGGCGGGCTCTTCGGCCGGGGCTTCTTCCTCGGCGGGGGCTTCGGTAGCAGCTTTCGCGGCTTCAGCGGCCGCGGCTTCCTTGGCAGCCTTCTCTTCGGCCCGCTCGGTGGCCTTCTTGCCCGGCTTGGCCTTCTCGGGGTTCGAGCGTTCCTTCTTCTCGATCACGCCGGCGGCTTCGAGGAAGCGCGAGACGCGGTCGGTGACCTGAGCACCTTCGCCAAGCCAGTACTTGACCCGCTCGACATCCATCTTCACCCGCTCTTCGCTGTCTTTCGGCAGCAGCGGATTATAGGTGCCGAGCTTCTCGATGAACCGGCCGTCGCGGGCCATGCGGCTGTCGGCGGCAACGATGGAATAATGCGGGCGTTTCTTGGAACCGCCGCGCGCGAGTCTGATCTTCATGGCCATGGGGTATCTCCTGTTATGGCGTGGGGGGAGGCGGCGTCAGGCCGCTCCGTTCTGGTGTTGCTCGTGATGGCGGATAACCTCCGAAATCACGAAGTTGAGGAATTTACGTGCAAATTCCGGGTCGAGACCGGCCTCGACAGCCAGTCGTTCAAGCCGCTCGATCTGCTGGCCCTCGCGGGCAGGATCGGACGGCGGAAGGGCGTGCTCGGCCTTCAGGCGGCCAACATCCTGGGTGTGGCGGAAGCGCTCGGCCAGGGTGTACACAAGGATCGCATCCAGCCGGTCGATGCTTTCGCGGTGCTCGGCCAGCAGCTCTGCGGCGCGGGTGACGTCGTTCATGAAAGCTCCTCCGGTGAGGGGTGGCGCCAGACATTGAGCGGGCCGTAGTCGGGATGCTCGAATACGGACTCGAAGCGAACACCCATGCGTTCGCCCAGCGCAACCGAGCGAGAGTTCTCCGGGTCGATCAGGCTGACCGCCGTGGTCCAGCCGAGCGTGTCATAGGCATGGGCCCGCGCGGCCTGGGCTGCCTCGAAAGCATAGCCCTTGCCTTCTGCATCGTCCCTCCAGAGGGTCCAGGCGATCTCGGGTTCCGGCCAGCCTTCGGGATGGTGCAGCCCGACAAGGCCCAGCGCGGTCTCGCCGTCCTTTGCATCGAGCACCCAGCGCCCGAAACCGCGCAGGCTCCAATGCCCGATCGCCGAGGCCAGCGCCAGCCAGGCCCTGCGCGGGTTTATCGGCCCACCGACCATTTTCGAGCGATCCGAGGCGTAGAAATCGCGGACCACGGGATAGTCGTCCAGCGCCGGGGGACGCAGGATCAGCCTTTCGGTTTCGAGCGTCGGGATCGGGGTCATGCCAGCGCCTCGCGAAAGGACCGGGCGGCTTCGAGGGTGCCGCTAGGCGTCTCCCCTCTCCCTCTGGGAGAGGGGCCGGGGGAGAGGGGTTGTTTGCGGATCGTCATGCCAGCGCCTCCGGTCCGGGATGACGCCAGATTTCCAGTTCGAAGCCTTGCGGAAAGGCGTGCATGCGCTCGTATTTCGCACCGAGCCGGGCGGCGAGCGCCTTTGAGCGCGTGTTGCCGCTGTCGATGGTGCTGATCGCGGTGGTCCAGCCGAGGGGGCCGTAGCAATGGGCACGGGCGGCGAGCGCCGCCTCATGGGCGATGCCGCGGCCTTCGGCTTCGGGCATCAGGGTCCAGCCGATCTCGGCCTCGGGCCATTCGCCCGGGTGCCACGCGCCGACGCGGCCGCAATAGAGGCCGGTGGCTTTCTCCTCGACAGCCCAGAAGCCGTAGCCGCGCAGGCTCCAGTGGCCGATCATGGTGGCGACGATGCGCCAGACCTCGTGCGGGGCCTTGGGACCGCCGGTGAAATGCGAGCGGTCCGAGGTCCAGTAGCGTTCCTCGGCCCCGATATCGGCCTCGGTCAGACCGCGCAGGATCAGCCGTTCTGTCTCCAGTGTCGGGATCATGCGGCGGCTCCAGTGGCGCGCGGCAGGGTGAAGATGTCGCGGGTGACACCGTCGGGGAAGGTCTCGCGCCGGGTCTTCCGGCCGCCGAGGCGTTCGGCGAGGGTCCGGGCGGGGGTGTTCTCGTCGCGCATATGGGTCTCGACCGTGGGCCAGCCGAGCGTGTCATAGGCAAAGGCGATGGCGGCGCGGGAGGCTTCGGTGGCGTAGCCGTGGCCACGATGATCGCGCAGGAGCCACCAGGTCAGTTCGTGGCTGGGCCAGCCGATAGAATGAACGAGCCCGCAGCCGCCGACCGGCGTGCCGTCGCGGAGGGTGACGACCCATTTGCCGAAACCCTTCAGCTGCCAGTGGCCGAGGTCGCGGCAGAGGATGTTGAACGCCTCGTCTGCGCGGCGCGGGCCGCCGTAATTGCCCGAGCCTTCGGCATCGGCGAAGAAGGCCGCATAGAGGGCGGCATCTTCGAGCCTTGGTTCGCGCAGGATCAGGCGCTGGGTTTCGAGGACGGGGATCATTTCTTCTTGCCGAAGCCCGAAAGGTTGGTAGGCAGGCCGCCGCCTTGCATGCCAGGGAAGCCGGGGGGCAGCTGGCCCTGCTGGGGGGCGGCATCAGGCCCGGGGAGGCCCGGCATCCCGCCCTTGCCGAGCAGCCCGCCGAGGCCCGAGCGCATCAGGCCCTTCTTGCCCATCTTGCCGACCTTTTTCATCATGTCGGCCATGCCGCGATGCATCTTCAGGAGCTTGTTGAGTTCGGAGACTTCCATTCCCGCCCCCGCCGCGATGCGCTTCTTGCGGGAGGCCTGAAGGATCTGTGGGTTGGCGCGTTCCTTCCTGGTCATCGAGTTGATCAGGGCGATATGGCGGCGGATGACGCTGTCATCCATGCCGGATTGCTCGATCTGCTTGGCCATCTTGTTGATGCCGGGGATCATGCCCATCATGCCGGACATGCCGCCCATCTTCTGCATCTGCTCGAAATGCTGCTTCAGGTCATTCATGTTGAACTGACCCTTCTGGAAGCGCCTCATCATCCGCTCGGCCTGCTCGGCCTCGATGGTCTCCTGCGCCTTTTCGACCAGCGCCACGATATCGCCCATGCCGAGGATGCGGCCCGCGATCCGGTCGGGGTGGAATTCCTCGAGCGCGTCCATCTTTTCACCGAGACCGACGAACTTGATCGGCTTGCCGGTGACGGCGCGCATCGACAGGGCTGCCCCGCCGCGCCCGTCGCCATCCATGCGGGTCAGGACGACGCCCGAAATGCCGATCCGTCCGTCGAAATTCTCCGCCGTGTGGACGGCGTCCTGACCGGTGAGGCCGTCGACGACCAGCAGGGTCTCGTGGGGTTTGGTGGCGTCGCGGACGGCTTCGACCTCGGCCATCAACTCGTCGTCGATGGACAGGCGGCCCGCCGTATCCAGCATGTAGACGTCATAACCGCCCAGCGTTGCCTGCTGCTTTGTGCGTTTGGCAATGTCGAGGGCGGACTGACCGGGGACGATGGGCAGGGTGTCGACGCCAATCTGCTGGCCGAGAACCGCCAATTGCTCCATCGCCGCCGGGCGTCGCGTGTCGAGCGAGGCCATCAGCACCCGCTTGCCCTCGCGGTCGGTCAGGCGTTTCGCCAGCTTGGCGGTGGTGGTGGTCTTGCCGCCGCCCTGCAACCCGACCATCAGGATCGGGGCGGGCGGGGAATCGATGCGCAGCGATCCGGTCTCGTCGCCGTCCCCGGCGAGGACATGGACCAGCTCGTCATGGACGATCTTGACCACCTGCTGGCCGGGGGTGACGGATTTGGTGACGGCCTGCCCGGTGGCCTTCTCCTGCACCGCCTTGACGAAATTCCGCGCGACCGGCAGCGACACGTCCGCCTCCAGCAGCGCCACCCGCACCTCGCGGAGCGCGGTCGAAACGTCGGCCTCCGACAAGGCCCCCTGCTTGGTGAGCTTGTCGAAGACGCCGGAAAGCCGCTCGGACAGATTTTCAAACATGGGGTTCCCCCGGGATTTCATGCGCCAAACCAGAAAAGCACCCGTGGGCGCAACGCGCTGACGGGTGGCGATCCTGATATGGGTTCAGGACCGGAAGGTTTCACGCTTCCGGAGACTTGCGGCGGGACTTAAGGAAGTTCGGTCCATCCGTCAAGGGCTGCTGGCGCTGCCGGGTAAATCGGCCTATGAGAACCGGCATGGAGCCGATAGCCACCCTGACCACCTCGCCCACCCGTCGCATATTCGGGACCTTCGCCCAGATCGGCGTCGGGGGGATGCTGCTTTATGTGGCAGCCGTCTATCCGCCGCAGCATCCGGTGGGGCTGGTGTTTCTGATCGCGCTCGGGGCCGTGCTGATCTGGCAGGCGCGACGGCTCTGGCTGTCGACCGGGCGGGCGCTGGTCCTGACGCGCGAGACACTGGAGGACAGCTCTGGCGCGGTGCTATGCAGGCTGGACGAGATCGCGCGGGTCGAACGGGGGGCGTTTGCCTTCAAACCATCGAACGGATTTGTCGTCCTCTTGAAAGAGCCGGCACCCCGGGCCTGGTGCCCGGGTCTGTGGTGGCGGTTCGGCAAGCGGGTCGGGGTCGGGGGAACGACCTCGGGTCGGGCCTCGCGGGAAATGGCGGACATGATCGCGGTGATGATGACCGACAGGGGTCCCGAACTTTTGCGCGAGATCGACGAGGCGGTTGCCGAAAGCGACGGGAAGTAGGGTGCTTCCGTCAGAGTGCCGTCCCAACCCCCTCCCCCAACCCCTAACCCCCTCCCCCAACCCCTAACCCTTCAGGTGGAGGGGAGTCTGGTCCGTGCCTGTGGGCGGTGGCAGGATCAGAGGACCGCGTTGGCGAGCAGCCTGAGGGCGACGATGGCGAGGAGGCCGAGGATCAGCCTGTCGAAGGTCTCGGGACGGAAGGCGCGGGCGAGGCGGGCTCCGAGCGGCATTGCGGCGGTGATCGGGATCAGGGCGAAGGCCGAGAAGACGAGGCCCTGGGTCTCCAGAAGCCCCGCGTAACCCAGCGAGACGATCTGGACAGTCGTGAAGGTGGCGAAGAAGGTCGAGATCGTGGCGATGAAGCGCGGCCGCTCCAGGCGCATGGCATTGAGGAAAGTGATCGAGGCCGGGGCCGACAGGCCCGACGCACCTTGAAGAAAACCCGCGAGAGCGCCCGCCGGCAGGGCAAGGCGGGTGGCGAGTGGCATCGACAGGCTCCAGCTTGGGCGGGCGAGGCGCAGCGCGATATAGCCGAAGACAGCGAGGGCGACGAGGACCGACAGGGCGTCGGAACTGAGCGAGGCCAGCGTCCAGGTGCCGATGAGGATACCGAGCAGGCCGCCGCCGAGGAGCGGCAGGAGAAAGGAGGTTTCGGGCAGGTGAGTGCGGAATTTCCACGCCTGCCAGGCATTGGTCAGGACGTTGGGGACCAGCATCACCAGGATGGCGAAATGGACGTCAAACAACAGGACGAGGACCGGCACTGCAAGGATCGGCGCCCCGGCCCCGGTAGCGCCCTTCAGGATGCCGCCTCCGGCGAGGGCAAGGGCGACAAGGACGATTTCCCAGATGATTTCAGCGGGCATGGATGTCAGGCGAATTCTGGACTGGTGGGGCGGCCGGGGCCAAGCCTCCCCCCTGCCCCCCTCCCAGCGGGAGGGGGGAACACCCCTCTCCCCCTGGGAGAGGGGTTGGGGGAGAGGGTTGCGACGACGCCCCCGGTCTTCCGGCGTTGAAGATATCGGTTTCCCGCTCAGTCACGCCCCCGCCTCGAGATAGACATGCTTGGTTTCCAGAAAATCGTTCAGCCCCTCGACCCCGTGCAGCCGCCCCAGCCCCGATTGCCGGTAGCCGCCGGTCTCGCCCTCGGCGAATAGCCGCGTGTGGCAGTTCAGCCAGACGGTGCCCGCCCGGATGGCGCGGGAAACGCGGGTGGCGCGGTTTAGGTCGTTGGTGAACACCGACGCGGCGAGGCCGTAGTTTGTGGCGTTGGCCATGGCGATGGCTTCGGCTTCGTCGGAGAATTTTTCAAGGCTGGCGATGGGGCCGAAGAGTTCTTCCTGCACGAGGGAGGACGACAGGTCGTCGATCTCGAACAGGGTCGGGGTGAGAAAGGCGCCGGGGCTGTCGAGGGCTTCGCCGCGGGTGACGATGGTGCCTTCGTCGGCGGCCTGCTCGATGATCGCCAGCAGGCGTTTCTGGTTGTCGTGGTCGATGAGCGCGCCCATCTGGCTTTCGGGCAGGTGGCCGGGGCCGGTGCGGATGGCCGAGAAGGCGTCATGCATCATCAGGCGGAACTCGCGGTAGATGCGCTCGTGGACGATGAAGCGGGTGGCGGCGACGCAGATTTGCCCGGCCATGACCAGCGCACCGTGGGTGAGTTCGTGTGCGGCCTTTTCGAGATCGGCATCGTCGAAGATCACCGAAGGGGCCTTGCCGCCGAGTTCCAGCGACAGGCGCTTCAGGGTCGGGGCGGCCCCTGCCATGATCTTCTTGCCGGTGGCCGAGGAGCCGGTGAAGGAGATGACATCGACATTGGGCGAGGCGACGAGGGTTTCGCCGACGATTGCGCCGTTTTCGTTCACCGAATGGATGATGCCCCTGGGCAGGGACGGGCAGTCGGCGATGCAGTCCATGGTCAGGGCGTGGATCAGCGGCACCTGCGGAGCGGGCTTGATCACGGCTGTGCAGCCGGCGGCCAGCGCCGGGGCCAGCGAGCGGATCAGAAGCGTGACGGGGGCGTTCCACGGCACGATGATCCCGGCGACCCCGGCGGGTTCGCGGTTGAGGTAGGACCAATTGCCGGGGGCGCTCTCAAAGGTGCGGCCGAAGATGTTGCGGGCGAGGCCGGCGTAGTAGCGGGTCTCGGAGATCGCGCCCATCATCTCCCCGGTCGCCTCGGCCTTCAGCTTGCCGTTCTCGGCGACGATGCGGTCGATGAATTCCGCCTTGCGGGACTCCAGCCGGTCGGCAAGCTCATGGAGCACCTGCGCCCGCAGGCGTGGCGAGGCGGCCCAGACACTCTGATCGAAGGCGGCGCGGGCGGCGGTGATGGCGTGGTGGGTCAGCGCCTCGGTGCCGGGGTGGTATTCACCGAGCAATTCGCCGGTGCCAGGGTTCAGCGAGATGCGGGCGGCTTCCGGTCCTGCGACCCATTCACCGTCGATATAGTTCTGCGCCAGCATCAGATATTCAAACCAAGAAGCCGCACGGCGTTGTCCTGGTAGAGCTTTTGCCGAAGCGCGTCGCTGATTGGCATGGTATCGAGGATCCTGATCGTCTCGCGGATATACATCGGCCCGCCCTCCGGATCGAAAGGCGCGTCGGAGGCGAAGAGGACGTGGTCCTCGCCAAAGAACTCGATGGCGTGCTCGATGGCTTTCTGGGAGCCGAAAGACGCGGTATCGGCATAGAAATCCTTGAAATACTCCAGATGCGGGCGCTTCAGCGAGGTGCGCGCGACGGAGAGGTCGCGGTCAGTGGTGCGCTTGCCCATCTGGTCCCAGCCGGGCCCGACGCGGCCCTCGAAGAATGGCACCATGCCGCCCGCGTGGTGGGTCAGAACCTTCAGCCCCGGGAACTTGTCGAACATCCGCGAAAACACCATGCGGGCCATGGCGGCGGAGGTCTCGTAGGGCCAGCCGAAGGTCCACCAGATTTCATATTCGGAACGGTCCTCGGTCTGGTAGTCGGCGAATTTCTGGGTGCGGGCGGGGTGCATCCAGACCATTTTTCCCGCTTTCGCCATGTAGTCGAAGAACGGCTCGTATTCGGGCAGGTCAAGGGGCTTGCCGGCGACATTGGTGAAGATCTGCATGCCGACAGCCCCCAGATCCTCGATGGCGCGGCGGGTTTCCTCGACCAGCGCGTCGGGGTTGGACATTGGCGCGGTGCCGATGAAGCCAGGGAAGCGGTCGGGGTATTTCTCGCAAAGGGCGGCCATTTCGTCAGAGCCGATGCGGGACATTTCCAGTGCCTGTTCCGGTGTGGCGATGGCCTCAAGCGGCGGGGAGGCGAGCGACAGGACCTGGACGTAGTCCTCGCCGAACATGTCCATGACCTCGAAGCGGCGGTTCAGATCGGTCATCATCGGCACCCTGCCCGAGCGGGCGGTGATGTCGGACATCTCGCCGGTGATCTCGATCAGCTTGTCGAAGAAATTCTGCGGCCAGATATGGGTGAAAACGTCAATCTTTTTCACGATGCGCATCCCTCTGGGTTTTTAAGCATTCGATAGAGAGGCGGGGCGCGAAGGTCAACCAAAAGTCTCACAAAATGAGATTGATTGAGCAGATCTTGCAATGGCTAAGCAACCCGGATGCGCTTTCCCGGCTCGACGTGCACAATGCGCCTATGTCCAGCGTCCGCCAGTCTAATCGACAGCAGGCGCACACTGCCCCAACTTTTCTAACTGCCAAACGCGTTGCCCGAAAAACAGCCCGTCGCGCAGGTACTCCCCCAGACAGACCGTCGCATCCGGCTCGAATGACACGCCATGTTCCGGGGCGGCTATTTCGATCTGCTGCCCGCCCGGAAGGCGGACATGCCACAGGACGCGAAGCGTGTGCTCGTTCGGGATCGAAACCTCGTGCCGGATAAGGACGCCTTCGGTTCCAGCAACCCTTTCAAGCGGGCCCGCGAAATAGGCGTTCAGTTTCAGCATCGTCAGATACAGGATGGCCGCCGACAGCAGCATGATGCCGATGATATCCATCAACGACAGACTGCGAAGTCCGGAAACGATCCTGCCGAGCAAATCCTTCATACAAAACCCCCGAATGAGGGTCTGAAATAGGACACCGGACTGGCAGCTAGCCCTGCCTTACCGCCCCGAAGCCCGCCGGTCGCGGCGGCTGGACATTGGCTGGAAGGCGACGCCGACATGGGTTTCGCAATAGGGCTTGCCGGGCTGGGTCGGGTGGCCGCAGAACCAGAAATCCTCCGTCGCTGGATCGCCGATCGGCCATTTGCAGGTGCGTTCGGTCAGCTGCATCAGCTTCAGCTTCTTGGCCTTCTTTTCCAGCGCCTTCAGCTTGGCCAGCGCCTCGGCGGAAATCTCCGAGTTAGAGGGCTGGGGCGGCAGAGGCTGGCCGGCGGTGATGATCGGCTTGACGCGCGGCGGGTCCTTGGCCTCGGGCTTAGGCGCGGGATCGGCGGCCTTGGGCTCGGGCGTGGGCCTGGCGGCGGCGGGCTTCTTTTTGGTCTCGGGCTTGGGTTTCGCCGCCTCCTTGACCGGTTCCTTGGCGGGGGCCGTGCGGTTCGACAGGCCCAGACGATGCACCTTGCCGATCACGGCATTGCGGGTCACGCCGCCCAGCTCCTTGGCGATCTGGCTGGCACTCTGGCCCTCGTTCCACATCTTCTTCAGGGTCTCGACCCGTTCGTCGGTCCAGGACATGGTGTCTCCTTGAAACTTCAATGCGAGCCCCGGGGACCCGCATCTGTGCCTGCAACCCATATGGGGCCGCCTTGGCGCTATTGTAACCGCTCGGGGTTCAGTTACAAGTGACGCGTAAAATTCGAGGCTTTGAATGGCAGAGACCGACATCCGCCCGATGGGAGAACGCCGCTTCGGGCGGGTCAACTGGCTGGGGCTGTGGACGCTGATCACCCGCGAAATCCGGCGGTTCTCCAATGTCTGGACCCAGACGCTGTTGGCGCCTTTGGTCACGGCGGGTCTGTTCATGACTGTGCTCAGTCTGGCCTTCGCCGCGAGGCGCGGCGCGGTGGACGGGGTGCCGTTCACGCATTTCCTGGCGCCGGGCATCCTGATGATGACGGTGATCCAGAATGCTTTTGCCAACACATCATCCTCGATCCTGATCTCGAAGATGCAAGGCAATATCGTCGACACGCTGATGCCACCGCTCAGCCCGCTTGAGATGCTGATCGGCTATGTCTCAGGCGGCGTGGCGCGCGGGGTGTTCGTCGGGCTGGTGGTAATGGCGGTTATGTTTCCAGTGCTGGGATTGCCGGTGGCGCATCCCCTATGGGCGCTGGTCTTTCTGATTGCCGGGGCGGCCACGCTGGCGCTTCTGGGGATCATCGCGGCGATCCTGGCGCAGAAATTCGACCAGATGGCCGCGATCACCAATTTCGTCATCACGCCCCTGAGCTTCCTGTCAGGCACCTTCTATTCCGTCGAGGTCCTGCCCGAACCGATGCAGGTGATGAGCCACTTCAACCCGATGTTCTACCTGATCGACGGCTTCCGCTTCGGGGTGCTCGGGGCGTCGGACGCCAACCCCTGGCTGGGGCTGTGCGTCGCCACTGCGCTGGTTGTGGGGCTGGGCACGCTGGCCTGGTCCTGGTTCCGCTCCGGGTTTCGTCTGAAAAGCTGACGCGGGCGGCTCAGGCGCCTGCCACCCGCCAGACCACATTCCCGACATCGTCGGCGACCAGCAGCGACTTGTCGTCCGGCCCCAGCGTGACCCCGACCGGCCGGCCATAGGCGTATTTTTCGTCCTCCGACAAAAAGCCCGACAGGATATCGCGGGGCGGGCCCGCGGGCTGGCCGTTCTCGAACGGCACGAAGATCACCTTGTAGCCGGACAGGGTCGAGCGGTTCCACGAGCCGTGCTGACCCACCGCCATACCAGCGCCGAAGCCTGGCAGCGTGCCTTCAGGCACCCAACAGAGACCGAGCGAGGCAGTATGGCCGCCAAGCGCATAGTCGGGGCGGATGGCCTTGGCGACCATCGCCGCGTCCTGGGGCACCCTGTCGTCCACTGTCTGGCCCCAATAGCAATAGGGCCAGCCATAGAAACCTCCGTCGGTGACCGAGGTCAGGTAGTCGGGTGGCACTTCGTCGCCGAGCCCGTCGCGCTCGTTGACCGCGGTCCAGAGCACGCCCGTTGACGGCTCGAAGGCCATGCCAACGGGGTTGCGAAGTCCCGAGGCGTAGATGCGGGTCTCGCCGGTGGCGATGTCCAGTTCGTGGATCGCGGCGCGGCCTTCTTCCTCCTCCATGCCGTTATCGGCGATATTGGTCGCCGAGCCGACCCCGGCATAGATTTTCGTGCGGTCGGGGCTGACGATCAGGCTGCGGGTCCAGTGGCCGCCGGGCTTGAAATCGCAGATCTTGCGCGCCTCGCCGGTGAGTGTCTGCGCCCCGTCTTCATAAGGAAAGGCGACGATGCCGTCGGTATTGCCGACATAGAATATGCCGTCGACAAGCGCCATTCCGAAAGGATGGTAAAGCCCGTCGACAAAGGTCCCGCGCGTCTCGGCCACCCCGTCGCCATCGGCATCACGCAGGAAGGTGATGCGGTTGGCGCTGTCACCGAGCGCATTGGCCCGTTTCATCGTCGCCCGGATGGCATATTCGAAGGGTGTGTTCTTCACCTTGCCGCGCAGTCCCATCGCCTCGGCCACCAGCACGTCGCCACCAGGCAGCACCTCGATCCAGCGCGGATGGTGGAAATCGCGGGCGAAGGCATTGGCCTTCAGGCCAGGTGCTGCGGTCGGCACATGATCGCCCTGCCAACCGCGCGCGGTCGGCATTTTCAGGGTCATGATGCCCTGTTCCCGGGCTTCGGGAATATCCGGCGCGCCGCCGATCGCCGGCGGTTCGTCCGACTTGCCGTAGCGCCTGAGCAGGATCATGACCGCCCCGACAAGGGCGACGAGACGTGCGACGAATTCCGACATGGGCTGTCCTCCTCGGTTTCCATAGCGGCTTGCTTTTCATCTGAAACACCGCATCCGTCAGGCAATCCGAGGCAGCGTTTGCGACGCAAATGCGTTCGGGTTGCCTGACTGATGCAGGTCAAAAGCGAACTGCCTCGGCCTGCCTAGAGTCCGAAGAAACGGAAGTAAACCTGTCCGAAAGCCCCGGCACCTGTCCCGGTGCCTATTTCCAGGTCGGGTGGAATGTGCCGGCGGGCGAGAGGGTGAAGATCTCGCACCCGTCTTCGGTCACGCCGATGGAATGCTCGAACTGGGCTGACAGATTGCCGTCCAGCGTCACCGCCGTCCAGTCGTCGTCCAGCACCCGGGTTGCCGCCGCGCCAAGGTTGATCATCGGCTCGATGGTGAAGAACATCCCCGCCTCCAGCACCGGCCCGGTGCCGGGCCGCCCGTAATGCAGCACGTTGGGGGCGGCATGAAACACCCTGCCCAGCCCGTGCCCGCAGAAGTCGCGCACCACCGAGCAGCGCTCGCTCTCGGCATAGGTCTGGATGGCGTGGCCGATATCGCCGAAGCTGTTGCCGGGTTTCACCGCCGCAATGCCGCGCATCAGCGCCTCATGGGTGATGTCGATCAGCTTTTTCGCAAAGGCCTTGGGCTTGCCCGCGACATACATGCGGCTGGAATCGCCGTACCAGCCATCCACGATCACTGTCACGTCGATATTCAGGATATCGCCCTTGAGAAGCGCGTCGTCTTCTCGAAACACCACGTTCCGCGCATTCGTTTCCCTGGACCACTTCGGAATCCTGCTTCCCGGAATCCCGTGGCAGACCACATGGTTCACCGAGATGCACGAGGCATGCTGATACCCCTTGTATCCCACCGTCGCCGAGACAGCGCCGGCATCCTTCACCCACTGGTGGATGGTCGCGTCAAGCTCCTCGGTTCTGACCCCCGGCACCACATGCCCGGCGATCCGGTCGAGGATCTCTGCCGCCAGCCGCCCGGCGGCGCGCATACCGGCAAAATCCGCCTTCGAATGAATGCGGATGCCGTTCTTGTTCAACCGTCCTGGCGTCAGAATTTCCAAATCCTCTTCGTCCCTGGCTGTGTGTGCCTGCCCGACAATATAGGCATTTCCGGTTTAGACCCAAAGCCTGAAGGAAGTCAAAACCCCGAAACACCCTCCTCCTTCTTCCAAATACTCCAGGGGGGTCGCCATTGTCAGCGCCATTGGTCCGAGCGACAATGGCGACGGGGACAGCGTCCCCCCGCGTATCGTCCCGCCGAAGGCGGGGCGAAAAACCTCCTTCAGAGCGCCGGATTCACCTCACAATATCCAGCCGCCGCCCCAGCTCGACCCCGTCCAGACCGATCCGGCAATCATAGCACAGCGCCTCCACCCCGGCGTCGCGCGCCGCCTGAAATGCCGCGAGATAGCCCGGGTCCAGATCCCCCGCCAGGGCGAACCGGTCGCAATCCGTCCGTTGCACCAGATAGACCATCACCGCCCGGTGTCCCGCTGCGACCATCGCCGACAATTCCCGCAGGTGCTTCGCCCCGCGCGACGTCACGCAATCGGGAAACTCCGCCAGCCCGGCCTCCCGGCTCAAATGCACGTTCTTGACCTCGACATAGGCATCGGCCAGCCCCGCCCCGCGCAACAGAAAGTCGATCCGGCTGTTCTCGCCATATTTCACCTCCGCCCGGACATCGGCATGGCGCGTCAGTTCCGCCACCGCCCCGGCCCGCAGCGCTTCGCCCACCACCTTGTTCGGCACCCCGGTATCGATCCCAACCAGCCCGGTTTCCAGCTCCACCAGCTTCCAGCTCCAGGCCAGCCTCGCCTTCGGGTTCGCGGCCCGAGCCACCCAGACCCCGGAACCAGACACATCCAGCCCCATCATCGCCCCGGGATTGGGGCAATGCGCCGTGACTTCCGTGCCGTCTTCGAGCGTGATATCGGCGAGAAACCGTTTATACCGGCGGAGGAGCGTGCCGCGCTGGAGCGGAGGATCGAATTTCATGCCCTCCCTTAAGCCGCAGGACCGCGAAGAACAAGGAGACGGGCGATGAACCCCACGGCTTCCATGCTGGTCATCGGCGACGAGATCCTCTCGGGCCGCACCCGCGACAGCAACATGCACCATCTTGCCGGGAAACTCGCCGCCCATGGCATCGACCTGAAAGAGGCGCGCGTCGTCCCCGACGAGCCCGACCGTATCATCGCTGCCGTCAACGAGTTGCGCGCCGCCCACGATCACGTCTTCACCTCCGGCGGCATCGGCCCGACCCATGACGACATCACCGCCGACTGCATCGCACGGGCCTTCGGCGTCCCGATCGGTATCCGCGAGGATGCCCGCGCCATCCTCGCCACCAATTACGCCAATCCCGAGCGCGACCTCAATGAGGCCCGCCTGCGCATGGCCCGCATCCCCGAAGGGGCGACACTGATCGACAATCCGGTGTCGAAGGCCCCCGGGTTCACCATCGGCAATACCCATGTCATGGCCGGGGTCCCGGCGGTCTTCGAGGCCATGCTCGACGGTCTGCTGCCGAAGCTCACCGGCGGTGCGCCGCTCCTGTCGCGCAGCATCCGCATCATGCGCGGCGAAGGCGAGATCGCCGGGCCGCTTGCCGCTATCGCCGCCCGCCATCCCGACGCCTCCATTGGCAGCTATCCGTTCCAGCACGAGGGCCGCTATGGGTCCAATATCGTCATCCGCAGCCAATCCGAAGCCACCCTCGCCGCCGCCGCGGCAGAGATTGAGGTAGTTTGTAGCGAAAATACCGACTCATCTGACAAAAACTGATCTACTGTTTCCAATTTTCAAACAGTCTTTCAGGCGTCCTTGCCGTTGACCCGGAGGCCATGTTCGCTACATCGAATGGGAACAGGCATCATGCATCCGACCCAAGGAGGCCCCCATGGGCGCGCTCGTAGACGGCAAATGGCAAACCCAGACCCACTTCCCCACCATGGAAGGGGCGTTCAAACGGGCCGCGAGCGCCTTTCGCAACTGGATCACCGCTGATGGCAGCCCCGGTCCAAGCGGCGAAGGCGGGTTCGAGTCCGAGGCCGGGCGCTACCACCTCTACGTCTCCTGGGCCTGTCCCTGGGCCCACCGCACCCTGATCTTCCGCGCCCTCAAGGGGCTGGAAGAGATGATCCCGATCTCGGCGGTCAACGCTTTCATGGGCGAGGACGGCTGGAGTTTCGCGCCCGGCGACGGCGTCATCCCCGACCCGGTCCATAACGCGGACTTCCTGCGCGACATCTATCTCGCCGCCGACCCCGACCATACCGGCCGGGTCACCGTCCCGGTGCTCTGGGACAAGAAACGCGGCACCATCGTGTCGAACGAGTCGGCCGAGATCATCCGCATGTTCAATTCGGCCTTCGACGGGCTCGGTGCCACCCCGGGTGACTATTATCCCGAAGCGCTCCGGGCCGAGATCGACGAGGTCAACGCGCGGATCTATGACACGCTCAACAACGGCGTCTACAAGTGCGGTTTCGCCCGGTCGCAGGAGGCCTATGACGCCGCCGTCGAGCCGCTGTTCGAGACCCTGGACTGGCTGGAGCAGCGCCTGTCGAACCAGCGCTACCTGATGGGCGACACCCTGACCGAGGCCGATATCCGGCTGTTCACCACGCTGGTGCGTTTCGACGCGGTCTATAACACCCATTTCAAATGCACCCGGTCGCGGATCATGGATTACGCCAATCTCTGGGACTATACCCGCGATCTCTACCAGCATCCGGGCGTCGCCGGGACGGTCAATCTCGACGTGATCCGGGCGCATTATTACACCAGCCACGAAAGCGTCAATCCGACCAGGATCGTGCCGGTGCTGCCCAGAGGCCTCAATTTCGACGCCCCCCATGGCCGCGCGCGGTTCTGATGGGGCGGCTGGACGAAGGGTGCTGGATCACCGATGACGAGATCGCCCGCACCGATGCCGGGGGCCGCTGGACGCGCACGCCCTCTGCCTTTCGCGGGTGGATCGAAACCGGTGGACAGCATCCGCCGGAGCCGGGGCGCTATCATCTCTATGCCGCCTGGAACTGCCCCTGGGCGCATCGGGCGCTCCTGACCCGGGTCTTCAAGAGGCTGGAGCCGCTGATCCCGGTCTCCTTCGTCGCCCCGCGCCGCACCGATCAGGGCTGGGTCTTCGACCCCGAAAACGACTACCGGGACGACCTTTTCGCTGCATCGGCGCTGCACGAGATCTACACAAGCGCCGACCCGGCCTTTTCGGGCCGCGTCACCATACCGCTCCTGTGGGACAAGAAGACCGCCACCGCCGTCTCCAACGAATCCGCCGATATCGTGCGGATGCTCAACACCGCCTTCGAGGGCCTCGCCCCGGCAACCCTGGACCTCTATCCCGAAGCCCTGCGCCCGGCGATCGACGCCTGGAACGCCCGTATCCACCCGAGCCTGAACAATGGCGTCTACCGCACCGGGTTTGCCACAAGCCAGGCGGCCTATGACGAGGCGGTCGCCGAGGTCTTCGCCACGCTCGACGCCATCGAAGAGCAGCTGTCGGAAACGCCCTACCTCACCGGAGACAGCTTCACCGAGGCCGACCTGCGGCTCTTTCCCACCCTGGTCCGTTTCGATGTCGGCTATGTCACCGCCTTCAAATGCACACGCAACCGCCTGACCGATTTCCC
This sequence comes from Paracoccaceae bacterium, assembly GCA_050299335.1. GTDB lineage: Bacteria > Pseudomonadota > Alphaproteobacteria > Rhodobacterales > Rhodobacteraceae > JBNKVT01. The sequence continues at coordinate 121,173 of JBNKVT010000051.1, forward strand.
CAATCTCTGGACCTATGCCCGCCGCCTCCACGCCATGCCGGGCTTCGCCGAGACGGTCAAATTCGACATCTATCGCCGCGGCTACAACTCGCCCAGCGAGAAACGCAATCCGCACGGCATCGTGCCCGTCGCCCCGAGGGCCAACTGGGACCTGATCCCTGATTACTGATCCCTGACTACTGGTACCCGAGGCCGGACTCGAACCGGCAAGCCGTGAAGCGGGGGATTTTGAATCCCCTGTGTCTACCAATTCCACCACTCGGGCAGGTCCAGTGGCCCCGATTTAGGCCGAAGCGGGCGGCGACGCAAGTGATCTCGCCGACCCGTTCCCGATCAGGCCCGCGCTTCCCCCATGCCCGGGACAGGAAAGCATTGCCGCCCGCGCGCCCTGCTGTTAGGCAGGGGGCAGACGATGCCGGAAGGCTGAGCGGAAGATGCGCCCCATCGACCCAATCCGGGGATGACGCGCGTTGTCGTCAAAGGCCGCATGGGGGTGCCCAGGCGGCCGGAACGGGGCATTCCGGTCAGTTTCCAATCAACGAAGGAGACCCGATATGACCCGCCTCTGCCTTATCCTCGCCAGCCTGATCGCCGCGACCACCGTTTCGGCCCATGAGGGCCATGTCGCCCCCGCCGCAGGCCATGCGCATTGGGAGCTTGCCGCCGCTCCGCTGGCCGCCATCGCTGCCGGTGTCCTGATCTTCGTGCTGCGCGCCCGCCGGTCCGGCAAATGAGCAAGACCGGCGTCCTGATCTGCGGCCACGGCTCGCGGTCCCAGGCCGCCGTCGATGAATTCGCCGTACTGGCCCGGAAACTGCCCGCCCACCTGCCCGAGGACTGGCCGGTTGATTACGGGTATCTGGAGTTTGCCAATCCGGTGCTGCGCGACGGGCTGGACGCGCTGCGCGACAAGGGTTGCGAGCGGATACTGGCGGTGCCGGGGATGCTGTTCGCCGCCATGCATGCGAAGAATGATATTCCTTCCGTCCTGAACACCTATGCCGCCGAGCATGGGATCGAGGTGGGTTACGGTCGCGAATTGGGGGTCGATCCGAAGATGATCCGGGCTGCCTCGGATCGGATCGGCGAGGCGCTTGATCGCGCCGATGCCGAGGCCGGTCCGGTGCCGTTGCACGAGACCTGCCTCGTGGTGATCGGGCGGGGGGCCTCTGACCCCGACGCCAATTCCAACGTCTCCAAGATCGCGCGGATGTTGTGGGAAGGGATGGGGTTCGGCTGGTGCGAGGTGGGCTATTCCGGGGTGACTTTCCCGCTGGTCGAGCCTTGTCTCGAACATGTGGCGAAACTCGGCTACCGCCGCGTCGTCGTCTTTCCCTATTTCCTCTTCACCGGCATCCTGATCGACCGCATCTACGGTTTCACCGATCAGGTCGCCGCCGCCCATCCGGGCATCGAATTCGTCAAGGCCGGCTACCTGAACGACCATCCGCTGGTGCTGGAGACCTTCGCCGAGCGCGTCCTCGAAATCGGGGCGGGTGAGAACCGGATGAATTGCGCGCTCTGCAAATACCGCACCCAGGTTCTCGGTTTCGAGGGCGAGGTCGGGTCGCCGCAGGAGAGCCATCATCACCATGTCGAGGGGCAGGGGGCCTCGGCGCCGGGGTCGAATGTGGCGGATTGCAAGCTGTGCGGGGATTTCTGCACCGGGGCCTGCCGGCTGGAGGCGGGGCATCATCATCACCACCACCATGACCACGATCACGGGCATGACCATAGCCATCACCATCCGGCCTACCCCCATGCTGACCACCCGCATGGCCCGGAAAGCGTTCGGCGCAAATGACCCTTGAGGGGGAAGGCCGACCCTCGGGTCCGCAAGCGGACCGCAAGGCCCGGCCTGCGCTGTCGCGCCGCGCTTTCGATTACCTGCGGGACCCAGGCGCGATTTATGCCGAGAGCTTTGCCACCATCGAACGCGAGGCCGATTTGGGGCGCTTCGGCCCCGGGGAACGCGCGGTTGCCATCCGGTTGATCCATGCCTGCGGGATGACGGATATCGCGGGAGGGCTGCATTTCTCGGGCAATGCGGTTGCTGCCGGGCTGGAGGCTCTTAGCAACGGCAGGCCGGTCCTGTGCGATGCGGAAATGGTGGCGCATGGGATCATCAGGCGGTTTCTGCCCGAGGGGGTGGAAGTTCTTTGCACGCTGAACGATCCCCGCACACCCGATCTGGCGGCGGGGCTGGAGACCACGCGTTCGGCTGCGGCTGTGGAGTTGTGGCGCGAACGGCTCGATGGGGCGATTGTCGCCATCGGCAACGCCCCGACGGCGCTGTTTCATCTGCTGGAGCGGCTGGGCGAGGGGTGGCCGCGCCCGGCACTGATCCTCGGATTCCCGGTGGGGTTTGTCGGGGCGGCTGAGAGCAAGGAGGCGCTGCTTGAGGCGCAAGGGGCGGAATTCGTGACCCTGAGCGGGCGGCGCGGTGGATCGGCGATGGCAGCGGCGGCGGTCAATGCGATTGCGCGGCTGGCGCAGGGAGGCGAGGGCTGATGCAAGGTTGCTTGACGTGGTTTCGTTCGGGGCTCTACGCTTGGCCCCATGGCCGATATCTCTCGCCTGACCCGTCCGGTCCAGCCGATGCCGGAAGACATCGCCCAACGCTTGCGCGCCGGGGGGCTGGAGACGGCCTATCAGGCGCGGCCGCCCTATCAGCGCAACGACTATCTCGGCTGGATCGCCCGGGCGAAGCGCCCTCAAACCCGCGAGAAGCGCATCGTGCAGATGCTGGACGAGCTGGCGCGGGGCGGGGTCTACATGAAGATGCGCTGGAAGGGCTGAACCCGGAGGCGGGGGCATGAGCCAGTGGCTGGATATTATCGGCATCGGTGAGGACGGGGTCGAGGGGCTGTCGGCGGAGGCGCGCGCGCTGGTCGAGGCGGCAGAGGTCATCATCGGGGGTACGCGGCATCACCAGCTGGTGCCCGGTCTGAAGGCCGAACGCCTCGCCTGGCCGAGCCCGTTTGATGCGATGATCGACACGATCCTTGGGCTGAGAGGGCGGCGGCTGGTCATTCTCGTGACCGGGGACCCGCTGTGGTACTCGGTCGGGGCGCGGATCACCAAGGCAATTCCGGCGAGCGAAATCCGCTTTCATCCGCAGCTTTCGGCCTTTCAATGGGCCGCCGCCCGGCTCGGCTGGAGCCTCGCCGATATCGAGACCCTCACCGTCCATGGCCGCCCCGTGGAACAGATCATTCCCTTCTTCGCCCCCGGTGCGCGGCTGCTGGTCCTGACCAGGGACGCCACCACCCCTGGGGATGTCGCCCGCCTGCTGACCGAGCGCGGCTATGGGGATAGCGAGATGGTGGTTCTCGGCTCCCTCGGCGGCCCGGACGAAACCCGGATCGAGCGTGTGGCCTCGGGCTGGGGCGACACGCGGGCGCCGGATTTCCATCTGCTGGCGATCACCTGCAAAGCCCGGCCCGGCACGCCCCTGCTGACCCACGGGCCCGGCCTGCCAGACGAGGCGTTTGCCCATGACGGCCAGATCACCAAATCTGAGATCCGCACCCTGACCCTCGCCCGGCTGGCGCCGCAGCGTGGGGCGCTCCTGTGGGATCTCGGCTGCGGCTGCGGCTCGGTCGGGATCGAGTGGATGCGGGCCGCGCGCGATGCCGAGGCGATCGGGGTGGATGCGCGGTCTGACAGGCTGGAGATGGCACGGGCGAATGCCCTGACACATGGCACCCCCCGGCTGAAACTGATCGAGAGCAGACTGCCGAACGCCCTGGATGGATTGCCGCCCCCGGATGCCATTTTCATCGGCGGGGGGCTTGGCGAGGAACTGGCGGAACGGGCCTTCGATGCGCTGAAGCCGCATGGGCGGCTGGTGGCGAACGCGGTGACGCTGGAAAGCGAAGCGCTGCTGATCGAGTTGCAGGGGCGGCTGGGCGGCACGCTGACGCGGCTGTCTGTGGTGCGGGCAAAGCCGGTGGGCGGGTTTCGCGGCTGGAGCCCGATGATGCCGGTGACGCAATGGAGCCTGAACCGATGAGCGTGCTCTATGGGGTCGGCGTTGGGCCGGGAGACCCGGAACTGATGACGCTGAAGGCGCACCGCCTGATCGCGGCGGCTGATGTGATCGCCTATCCCGCGCCCGAGACCGGCGACAGTTTCGCCCGCCGCATCGCCGCCGCCGCCATTCCGGCGGAGGCCGAGGAAATTCCCATCCGCATCCCGATGCGGCCCGCGCGCTATCCGGCCCAGGAGGTCTATGACGCGGCCGCCGGGACGCTCGCCGAACGGCTGAGCGCCGGGAGATCGGTGGTCGTGCTCTGCGAGGGCGATCCGTTCTTCTATGGCTCGTTCATGTATCTCTTCGCCCGGCTTGCCGAGCGGTTCCCGACCGAAATCGTCCCCGGCGTCGCATCGCTGACCGCCTGTGCCGCCGCCGCCGCAACCCCGCTCAGCGCCCGCAACGAGACGGTCACCATCCTCCCCGGCCCGCTGTCCGATGCCGAGCTTTCCGCCCGCCTCGCCCAGGGCGGGGCCTTTGCCATCATGAAGGTCGGCCGCCACCTGCCCCGCCTCCGCGACACCGTCGCCCGGGCCGGGCTGACCGCGCGCGCCACTTATGTCAGCCATGCCTCGCTGCCCCATCAAAGGGTGCTGCCGCTGGATGAGGCCCCCGACGAAGCCCCTTATTTCTCGATGATCCTGATTGCCGGAGCCGATCCCCATGCCAGCTGATCCGGTCGTCCTTTTTCTCACCCCCTCGGCAGAGCCGGTGGCCCGCAAGGCGGCAGAGTCGCTTGGCGCAGAACTGCACGGGCGCGGTGTGGACGAGGTCGATGCGGAGATCGGGGATTTCGCGACGCATCTTCGCGCGCTTTTCGCCGCCGGGCATCCGATTGTCGGGGTCTGCGCCTCGGGCATCCTGATCCGGGCGCTGGCGCCGATGATCGGCAACAAGCATGCCGAGCCGCCGGTGGTGGCCTTGGCCGAGGATGCGAGTGCGGTGGTTCCGCTGCTGGGCGGGCATCACGGGGCCAATGAGATCGCGCGGCGGCTGGCCAGGGCGCTGGGGGCGCATGCGGCGCTGACGACAGCGGGGGAGGTGACGCTGGGACTGGCGCTGGATGCACCGCCCGAAGGGTGGCGGCTGGAGAACCCCGAAGCGGCGAAAGCAGCGATGGCGGGGGTGCTTTCGGGACGGTCGGCGACCTTGTCGGGCAAGGCCGATTGGCTTGCCCCCTTGCAGGGGCGCGTGACAAATGCCCCGGCTTCGGAGACGGACCCGGTTGTCCTGTCCGTCGCGGATTGCGCGCCGCTGATCTATCGCCGCCAGCGGTTTGCACTGGGGGTCGGTTGCGCCCGGCATTGCCCGCCGGAGGAGATGATCGGACTGGTGGGCCGGATGCTGGCCGAGAACGGGATCGCGACGGCGGAAGTCGCCTCGATCCGCTCGGTCGCGCTGAAATCCGATGAGGTGGCCATCCATGCGCTCGCGGCGCATCTGGGAGTCGGGGCGGCGTTCTATCCGGCGGAGGTTCTGGAGGGGCTGACGCCACGCCTTGCCAATCCCTCGGAGGTGGTTTTTGCCGAGATCGGCTGTCATGGGGTTGCCGAAGCGGCGGCGCTGGCGGCGGCGGGGCCGGAGGCGCGGCTGAGCGTGGAAAAACGGAAATCGGCCAATGCGACCTGTGCGCTGGCCGAGATTTCCGGCCCTGCCCTGCCCGCGACGCCGAGGGGGCGTCTGTCGGTGGTGGGGATCGGGCCGGGGGCGGCGGAATTGCGGACGCCGGAGGCCTCGCGGCTGATTGCCGAGGCGGAGGAACTGGTGGGGTATTCGCTCTATCTCGATCTGCTGGGGCCGCTGGGTCAGGGCAAGCCGCGCCACGACTTTCCGCTCGGCGGCGAGGAGGCGCGCTGCCGCTTCGCGCTGGAACGGGCCGGAGAGGGGCGGAACGTGGCGCTGGTCTGCTCGGGGGATGCCGGGATCTACGCGATGGGGTCGCTGGTGATGGAACTGATGCATCAGGGCGGTCTGTCGGAAGCGGCGCGGCGGGTGGAGGTGGTCAACGCGCCGGGAGTGACGGCGCTGCAGCTGGCCTCCGCACGGGCGGGGGCGCTGATCGGGCATGATTTTTGTGCCATTTCGCTGTCGGACCTGCTGACCCCGCGCGAGACGGTCTTGCAGCGGGTGCGGGCGGCGGCGGCGGGGGATTTCGTCATTGCCTTCTACAATCCGGTGTCGAAACGGCGGCGGGTGCTACTGGAGGCGGCGCGGGATATTCTGCTGACGCAGAGGCCGAGGGAAACGCCGGTGCTGCTGGCCTCCAATCTGGGCCGGGAGGATGAACGGTTGGTGGCGCGGACGCTGGCGACGCTGGAGGTCGACGAGGTGGATATGCTGACGGTGGTGCTTGTGGGATCGAGCCGGTCGCGGGCGTTCGGGTCGGGGGACCTGTCGGCCGGGGCCGGTGGCTGGCAGATGTATACGCCGCGGGGATATCTCGAGGACCGCGCGGAGGGCGGCGCCGGAACCGGGGCCGGGGCAGGTCAGGAAGCCTCCGGCGGGAGTATTTGAAAGAAGGAGGAGGCGAAGCGGCATGCGTGTCTATTTTATTGGTGCCGGTCCCGGCGATCCCGATCTGATTACCGTCAAGGGACGGCGGCTGATCGGGGAATGTCCGGTCTGCCTCTATGCCGGGTCGCTGGTGCCGGAGGCCGTGGTGGCGCATGCGCCGGAGGGGGCGCTTGTGCTCGATACCGCGCCGATGGTGCTCGACGAGATCATCGAAGAGATCGCGGCGGCGCATGGGCGCGGAGAGGACGTTGCACGGGTGCATTCGGGGGATCCTTCGCTTTATGGGGCGATTGCCGAGCAGATGCGGCGGCTGAAGGCGTTGGGCATACCGTTCGAGATCGTGCCGGGGGTCTCGGCTTATGCGGCGGCGGCGGCGGCCATGGGCCGGGAGCTGACCGTTCCGGAGGTGGCGCAGACGGTGATCCTGACGCGGACGGCGATGAAATCCTCGGCGATGCCCGAAGGCGAGGATCTGGAGACGCTGGGGCGGTCGGGGGCGACGCTGGTCATTCATCTGTCCATCCGCAACCTGCTGGAGATCGAGCGCCGTCTTGCCCCTCTTTACGGGGCCGATTGTCCGGTGGTTGTCGCCTACAGGGTCGGCTGGCCGGATGAGGCCTTTGTCGAGGGCACGCTGGCGACGATCCGCGACAAGGTGCGGGCGGCGAAGATCACCCGCACGGCGCTGATCTTCGTCGGGCCGGCGCTGGCGGAGACGGATTTCCGCGATTCAACCCTCTATGACGCGGCCCATCCCCATATCCTCAGGCCGAAGGCATCGGCGCGATGACATGGGCGAAGGAGCCGCAGACGCGGGCCTTTCGGAGACCCATCGGCGGCAGGTTCGCCCCGTCGGCGTCCTGAGCGCGGAACAGAGGGTCTGCCCGGCCCTCGTTGACGATAGTGGCATAGTGGAACTCGTGCGCGGCCAGCGTCCGCGCGCCGAGCAGAGCGCTTTGATCCACGAGTTTGCGATAGCCGAGCGACAGGTGCCGCGTTTGGAATGAGGTCTGCAGAGGCAGCAATCCGAGCATGGCGTGGGTCTGGCCGTCGGCATCCTTGAGACTGTCGCCCAGGGTCATGTAGCCGCCGCATTCACCGTAGATCAGGGCGGTTTCGGCTGCCGTTCGCATGCCCTTGCGGAACCGGTCCGCCGTCGCCAACGCTCCGGCATGCAGCTCAGGGTATCCGCCGGGGAGGAATACCGCATCGGCATCGCTGGCCGGGGCTTCGTCGGCCAGCGGCGAGAAAAAGCTCAGCTCCGCGCCCTGCATCCGCCAGTCCTCGAGCAGATGCGGGTAGAGGAAGGCGAAGGCCCGGTCATGGGCCACGGCAATACGCTGGCCGAGAGGGGCGAGGCGGGTCACCGGGCCGCCCTCGGTCAAGGGACGCGCGGCCCGGACCAGGGCGTCGAGGTCGAAAGCCCCGGCGACGATCTCCGCCGCCCGGTCCAGAAAGGCCTCCAGGTCCGGGTGTTCGCTTGCCTGCACCAGGCCCAGATGCCGCTCGGGCAGGGTCAGGGACGGGTCACGGGGGATGGCGCCGAAGACCGGCACGCCGGTCTTTTCAAGCGCCGCTGTCAGCATCGCTTCGTGGCGCGCCGAACCGACGCGGTTGAGGATCGCCCCGGCGAGTTTGAGCGACGGACGGACCGCCGCCAGCCCCGCCACCGGCAGCACCGCCGATTGCGCCAGTTTCGCCGCGTCGAGCACCATGACCACAGGCAGATCGAGCGTCTGCGCCAGATCCGCCGCCGAGCCACTACCCGCCATCCCGGCACCGTCCAGCACCCCCATCGCGCCTTCGACGATCAGCAGGTCCGGGGCCCTTCCGGTCCGTCTCGGACCGCCCCTCTCCCCCAACCCCTCTCCCGGGGGGAGAGGGGGGAGGCCAGGTGGCGATGTCCGGGCGTTCCCCCCTCCCTCTGGGAGGGGGGTTAGGGGGGAGGTGTGCGTCCTGGGGGAGGCAGCGCCGAAACCTGCCCGGCACCTGAGGCTGTCCACGTCCATCGCCCAGGCGTCGAGATTGACCGAGGACCGGCCACAGGCGGCCTCGTGGAAGCGCGGGTCGATATAGTCGGGGCCGCTTTTCGCCCCGGCGACATCGACCCCGCGCCGGGTCAGCGCCCGCAGCAGGCCGAGGGTCAGGAGCGTCTTGCCGGACCCCGAGGCCGGGGCGGCGATGACCAGCCCCTTCGGCATCACGAGGGCTGGAACTCGGGCAGGCCGGTCTTCAGCGGATCGAAGTCCCGAACCGGGTTTCCGGCCGCCTGGCCCAGCCAGTCGATGGCCTGGCGCATGCGGACCACCTCGCCGATGCAGATGATCGCGGGGGGTTCCATGGCGGCGGCCTCGACGGCGGCGGCGGCCTCGGCCAGGGTTGTCTCGATGACGCGCATGTCTGGCAGGGTGGCGCGGGCGACGATGGCGACGGGCTCGTTTGCGGGGCGGCCACCGGCGATGAAGCGCTCGGCGATGGTCGCGAGATGTTTCATCGCCATGTACATGACGATCACCTGGCTGCCCCTGGCCAGAGCCTCCCAATCGAGCGCCGAGGGGGCGAGGCCCTGCTTGTCGTGGCCGGTGAGGAAGGTCACCGACTGGTTGACGTCGCGGTGGGTGGCGGGGATCCCGGCATAGGCCAGCCCGCCGATCCCCGCAGTGATCCCCGGCGTCACCCGCACCGGCACCCCTGCGGCGACCAGTGTCTGCGCCTCTTCGCCGCCGCGCCCGAAGACGAAGGGGTCGCCGCCCTTCAGCCTGACCACCCGCTTTCCGGCGCGGGCATGGGCGATCAGTTTCAGCGAGATATCCTCCTGTTTGGTCGAGGGCTTGCCGCCCTTCTTGCCGGCATAGACCAGCTCGCAACTGGTGCGCCGCCAGGTCAGGATGCGCTCGTCGACCAGCGCGTCATGGACGATCACGTCCGCGCCCCTGATCGCGTTCAGCCCGTGCAGGGTCATCAGGCCGGGATCGCCGGGACCGGCGCCGACCAGCCAGACCAGACCGCGCGGGAACTCCGCGAATGCGTCATTCGGTATCTCGTAACCATCCACCATGACCGGAGGCTTACCCCGTCCCGCGCCCCTTGGCGAGAGTTGATGAAGCCGCCCGGTCACGCTAGCGTCTATCAGACCCCCGCGCGGAGCCAAGATGACCCGAAATCCCGGTCCAGACCTCAGAACCGGCTTCACCACCGGCGCCTGCGCCACGGCGGCGGTCACGGCGGCCTATACCGCAATGGTCACCGGCATCTTCCCCAATCCGGTGCAGATCACCCTGCCGCGCGGTCAGACGCCGAGTTTCCCGCTGACCGAGGCTGCCACCGGCGAGGGCTGGACGCGGGCCACAGTGCAGAAGGATGCCGGGGACGATCCGGACGTCACTCACGGGGCGCTGATCACGGCGACGCTTCGACCCCTGGGGTCCGAGCCGAGTTTCAAAGCCGGAGAGGGCGTCGGCACCGTCACCAAACCCGGCCTGCCGATCCCGCCGGGGGAACCGGCCATCAACCCGGTGCCGCGCCGGATGATGCGCGAGGCGATCGAGGGGCTGGCGGCGCGGCTTGGCGGGCTGACCGGGATCGAGATCGAGATATCGGTGGCGGGCGGGGCCGAACTGGCGAGGCGGACCTGGAACCCGCGCCTCGGGATCGTGGGCGGAATCTCGATCCTCGGCACGACGGGGATCGTGAAGCCCTATTCCTGCGCCGCCTGGATAGCCTCGATCCATCGCGGGATCGACGTGGCGCGGGCGACGGGGGTCCGCCATGCGGCGGCGGCCACGGGCAGCAGCTCGGAACGGGCGGCGCAGGCCTATTACGACCTGCCCGACCACGCGCTTCTCGATATGGGAGACTTTGCCGGAGGCCTGCTGAAATACCTGCGCCGCCATCCGATCCCGCGCCTGACCATTGCCGGGGGGTTCGGCAAGCTGACCAAGCTGGGGCAGGGAGCGCTCGATCTGCATTCGTCGCGGTCGCAGGTGGATTTTGACGCGCTTGCGGCTACCGCCGGTGATCCCGTTGTCGCTGATGCAAATACCGCCGCCGAGGCGCTGGCAATCGCCGGACCCCGGCTTGCCTTCCGCATCGCCGAGGCCGCCCGCGAGACCGCCCTTGCCGCGCTTGGGCAAACGGAGACCGAGCTGGATATCCTCGTCATAGACCGCGAAGCCCGCATCATTGCCTTTGCAGATGCCAAAGGCGGGCGCGCTCCTTGACCGGTCGTCCCAATATCCTGCTGCTGGGGGGAACCGCCGAGGCGCGGCTGCTGGCGGCACGGCTGAAGGCGGACGGGCTTGCGGTCACAGTCTCGCTGGCCGGGGTGACCGCGAAACCGGCCAGCTATCACGTCCCGACAAGGCGCGGCGGGTTTGGCGGCGTGGCCGGGCTTGTCGATTACCTGCGCCGCACCGGCACCACCCATCTCATCAACGCGACCCACCCATTCGCTGCGCAAATGACCGCCAATGCCGTCAGCGCCGCTGCCGAAACCGGCCTCCCCTGTCTGCATCTCCGCCGCCCGCCCTGGGTTCCGGAAATGGGCGATAACTGGCAAACCGTTCCCTCGCTGGAAGCCGCCGAGGCCGCGCTTCCCGAAGAGGCGACTGCCTTTCTTGCCACCGGCAGCGGCTCGGCCCATGCGTTTACGCGTCCCGATATCCGCACCATCCTGCGCGTCATCGAAGACCGTCAGACCCCGCCGCCGAACCGCACTTGTATCGTTGCCCGGCCACCCTTCAGCATCGAGGACGAGCTTGAGACTTTCCGGACCCACGGCGTCACGCATCTGGTTGCCAAGAACGCCGGTGGAGCCCCCGGTGCCACCAAGCTTGTCGCTGCCCGTATCCTCAAACTGCCGGTCATCATGGTCGACCGTCCCGCGATGCCTGCCGGCGCCCGCAGTGTCGAAACCGTCGAAGAAGCGCGCCGCTGGCTGCCCTCTGCTTGACACCCATACCTCGCGCGCCTCATACAGGAACCCGAGGTGCCCGCCTCCGGCTGCCAAAGCGGCCGGGATGGGCTGAAAAGGGAAACCGGACCGGGCCGACCCAAATCAGGGGCCCGGGAAAGGTGCCGCCCCCGCGACTGTACGCGGCGAGCGCCCGCTCAAATCCACTGGCGAAAGCCGGGAAGGAGAGCGACGCGTGACGACCCGCCAGCCAGGAGACCTGCCTTGCCTGGAACCAATCAACGTCGTCGGGTGTGACGGCAGGGAGCATGACATGACGACAATCCGGAAAGCCGCGCTGGCGATTCCCTCCGACCTCGCCTCCATCGCGGCCATGGCCGTTCTCGGGGGGGTCATCCTGTTCGTGGCCGGGTTCGCCCAGGCCGACGCGCTGCACAATTCGACCCACGACACCCGGCATGCCGCCGGATTTGCCTGTCACTGAACCATGTTCAGACAGATGGCTGCCAGCGCGCTGTTCGCTGGCTTTGCAGCGGGGCTGATCGCCGCCGCGCTGCAACTCGCATTCGTCGTGCCGGTCCTGCTGGAGGCCGAGCTTTATGAAACCGGCACGCTGGAGCATTTCTCGGGCGGGCCGGACCATGATGGCCGAGGTACCGAGGCTGATGATCACGGTCATGCCCATGCCCAAGCCGACATCCATGAGACCGATGGTGACGGCACCCTCACGCGGCACGCGCTGACGGTTCTTGCGTCGATTGCGGTCTATACTGGTTACGGTTTCCTGCTGGTCGCCGGATTCGCGCTGGCGGCGCGGGCCGGGCATGTGGTGACGGTTCGACAAGGGCTGATCTGGGGGCTTGCGGGCTTTGGGGCCGCGCATCTGTTGCCCGCGGCCGGGCTGCCGCCGGAACTGCCGGGATCGGCGGCGGCGGGGCTCGAGGGGCGCCAGCTCTGGTGGGTGTTCGCGGTGGTGTCCTCGATGGCCGGGATGGCGGCGATCGGCCTGGGGAAAAGCTGGACGGCATGGGGTGCGGGCGTGGTGCTGCTTCTGATCCCGCATCTGATCGGCGCGCCGCATCCCCATGAGATGGCCGGTGTCGCCCCTCCGGAACTGGCGGCGCTTTTCGCCGGACGCGCCCTTGCCGTCGGCGCGGCGTCATGGTCGGTTCTCGGTCTCGCCGCCGGGTATCTCTGGAACAGGGAGAGAGCATGAGCACGAAAATCCCCGCCACCGTGGTCACCGGCTTTCTGGGCTCGGGCAAGACGACACTGATCCGGCACCTGCTGGCCAATGCGGGTGGCAAACGCATCGCGCTGATCATCAACGAGTTCGGCGATCTCGGCGTCGATGGCGAGATCCTGAAGGGCTGCGGTGACGAGACCTGCCGCGACGAGGATGTGGTCGAACTGTCGAACGGCTGCATCTGCTGCACGGTGGCCGAGGATTTCGTGCCCACGCTGCAGATGCTGATCGACCGCGACGAAGCCCCCGACCATATCGTCATCGAGACCTCCGGCCTCGCCCTGCCGCAACCGCTGGTCCGTGCCTTCAACTGGCCCGAAATCCGCACACGGGTTACCGTCGACGGCGTGGTGACGGTGGTCGATGGACCGGCAGTCCGCGACGGGCGCTTCGCGGCCAATACCGAGGCTGTGGACCGGCAGCGGGCGGCGGATGACAATCTCGACCACGAGACACCGCTGTCCGAGCTGTTCGAGGACCAGCTGACCTGCGCCGACATGGTGCTGATCAACAAGACCGACCTCTTGAGCGGGGCGGAAAACTCAAGCCTTACCAGTGCCTTGCAGTCCCAGCTGCGCCCCGGCACCCGTATCCTGCATGCGACGCAAGGGGTGGTGGACCCGGCGATCCTCCTCGGTCTCGGCATCGGGGCGGAGGGCGATATCGACATCCGCCACGAGCTGCATCACCATCATCACGACGATGAAGATGACGACCATCACCACCACGACCATGACGAGTTTGAAAGCTTTGTTCTCGACCTGCCCGAGATCGCCGACCAGCCCGCCTTCCTCGCCCGGCTCGGCGAGGTCATCCGCGCCCATGACATCCTCCGCCTCAAGGGTTTCGCTACGGTCGCGGGCAAGCCGCTGCGCCTGACCATCCAGGCCGTCGGCCCGCGCATCGACGCCTATTTCGACAAGCCCGCCACCACCCGCACCACCCGCCTCGTGGTCATCGGCGAGGCCGGGCTGGACCGCGACGCCATCGCTGCAGCGCTGGCTTGAACCGGTGGCGGACCGCCTCTGGGATAGTGACGAGCGCGGCCTGCTCATGTTCAACGGCATGGTCGATGCCGCCGACCCCGACAAGGTGAGCAAACTTGCGCTCTGCACCGAGGCCAATGCCCTGTCGCGCCGTCGCCTTGCGGGTATGACGCTCGGGCCCGTCACAGGGTTCTTCGTCCCGATCTGGTTTGCCGGGCCCACCTCGGACTATGACAGGCGCGCGCCGGTCGGCCGCATCAACCGCCTTGAAGGCAGAGCCATTCTCGAAGTCACGCTCACCTTTCGTCGCCGCGACCTCGCCACGGCCACACCGCGCGCGCTTCTGGTCGAACGCCTGCCCATCGCTCTCGACAAGATGCTCGCCACAAAGGCCATCGCACCGCTTCGCGCCGAGATTGCCGCCCTCCGCCCACACCTCGACAGCTTCATCGGGGACCTCGCCTGATGCATCTTCTCGCCGCCCAGCCCGGGGACATCTCTGACGGTACCGAACCCATCGATCCGGGGCAGGACCCGGCCGATATCCTGTTCCTGTCGGCCGCCGATACCGAGATCGCGGCACTTTCCGAGGCACGGATCGCCCTCGGCGAAGAGGCCCCAACCCTCCGCCTCACCCAGCTCGATTGGCTGAAACATCCGTTCTCGGTCGATCTTTATCTCGACAACACTGCCACCAGGTCCCGCCTTGTCATCGCCCGCATCCTCGGCGGCGAGGCCTACTGGCCCTATGGGCTGGAGCAATTCTCGATCCGACTGCGCGAGGCCGGTGTGCCCTTCGCTGCACTCCCCGGCGACGACAAGCCTGATCCGGCGCTTCGGGCGCTGTCCACGGTCGAAGGCGAGGACTGGGACAGCCTTTGGTCCTATTTCGTCGAAGGCGGTCCCGAGAATGCCGCCAACGCCCTGCGCCTTGCCCGCCGCCTGATCGACGGCACCCCCCGGCCTCCGGCAGCCAAGCCGCTGCTGCGCGCCGGGTTCTACTGGCCGGGCGAGACCGCCGCTTCGCTCGAAACCCTGAAGGCCAACTGGATCGAAGGCGCTCCTGTCGCCGCTTTCGTTTTCTACCGCGCCCTCCTGCAGGGTGCCGGCCTGCAACCTGTCAACCGCCTGATCCGCGGGTTGATGCGCGAGGGTCTCAACCCGCTGCCGGTCTTCGTCGCTTCGCTGAAGGACCCGGTTTCGGCCGCGACGCTTTCAGCTATCTTAGAGGAAACCCCGCCTTCCGTGGTCCTCAACACCACCAGCTTTGCCGTCTCCTCGGCCAATCCCTCGGCCTGGCAATCGACGCGCATCCCAACGCCGCTTGATACCCCCGGCGTCCCGGTCCTGCAAGTGGTGCTGGCGGGCGGCACCGAGGAGCAATGGCGCGAGGGCCTCAACGGGCTTTCGGCCCGCGACATCGCCATGAACGTCGCCCTGCCGGAGGTCGATGGCCGCCTCCTGACCCGTGCCATCAGCTTCAAGGGCGAGGCCTATTGGGACGAGGCAACCCAGTGCCGCATCTCGGCCTACCGGACCCTCGGCGACCGCGTCAGCTTCGTCGCGTCACTGGCTGCCAACTGGGCCCGGCTGTCCCGCATCCCGGCAGCGGAGAAGCGGGTCGCCATCATCCTCGCCAATTACCCAAACCGCGACGGGCGGCTGGCCAACGGCGTCGGGCTCGACACGCCGGCCTCGGCGATCACTGTGCTGAACGCGCTTGCCGAGGCCGGATATTCAGTCGCAAACGCCCCCGCCTCCGCCTCCACCCTCATGGACACCATCCGCAAGGGCCCCACCAACTGGCTGCCGGACCGGGCCGAGCGGCAGGGCGGCGAACGGCTGTCGCTGGACGCCTATCTTGCGGCCTATTCCGACCTCCCCTTCGAGACCAAATCGGCCATCGAGGATCGCTGGGGCAAGCCGGAAGATGATCCTTTCCTTGCCCCCGATGGCTTTGCGTTGTCCATCCACCGCTTTGGCAACACGATCATCGGCCTCCAGCCTGCGCGGGGCTACAATATCGACCCCGAGGCGACCTATCACGCCCCCGACCTCGTGCCGCCGCACCACTATCTCGCCTTCTATTTCTGGCTCCGCCACGAATTCGGCACCCACGCGATCATCCATCTCGGCAAGCACGGCAACCTCGAATGGCTGCCCGGCAAGGCGCTGGCCCTGTCCGAGGCCTGCCTGCCGGAGGCGGTCCTCGGACCCCTGCCGCATCTCTATCCGTTCATCGTCAACGACCCCGGCGAGGGCAGTCAGGCGAAGCGGCGGACCCAGGCGGTCATCATCGACCACCTGACCCCGCCGATGACCCGGGCCGAGACCTATGGGCCGCTCCGCCAACTCGAGACCCTGGTGGACGAGTATTACGAAGCCTCCGGGCTCGACCGCCGCCGGGTCACGGTGCTGCGGGACGAAATCCTTGCCCTGATGTCAACCACCCGCCTCGACGAGGACGCCGCCATTGACGCTGCTGACCCGCCCGATGAGCGCCTGCGCAAGATCGACGCCTGGCTTTGCACGCTGAAGGAGGCGCAGATTCGCGACGGGCTCCACATCTTCGGCACGGCACCCGAAGGCCGCCAGCGCACCGATCTCCTTGCCGCGCTGGCGCGCATCCCGCGCGGCGAGGGTGACGAGAACGCCTCCATTCTTCGGGCGCTGGCCGGCGACTTCGCGCTCGGCTTCGACCCGCTTGATTGCGAAATGTCGGCACCCTGGGAGGGCCCGAGACCCGAGGCCCTTGAAAATGTAACCGGCGATACCTGGCGCAGCACCGGCGACACGGTCGAGCGACTTGAACTTCTGGCCGCCGCGCTGATCGGGGGCCATCCCCCCGGCAATTGGCCCCACGTAAAAGCTGTCCTTGCCGAGATCGAAACCCGCCTCCGCCCTGCCGTCACCGCCTCGGGCGCTGCCGAGATCGTGGGCCTGCTCACCGGCCTCGACGGCGGCTTCGTCCCCCCCGGCCCTTCCGGCGCTCCGACGCGGGGCCGTCCGGACACGCTACCCACCGGGCGCAATTTCTTCTCCGTCGACAGCCGCGCCCTGCCGACCCGGACTGCCTGGAAGCTGGGATGGAAATCCGCCTCGCTGCTGATCGACCGTTACCTTCAGGACCATGGCGACTGGCCGCGGGCGATGGCGATCACCGCCTGGGGCACCTCGAACATGCGCACCGGCGGGGACGATATTGCGCAGGCGCTGGCACTGATGGGGGTCCGACCGCGCTGGGAAGAGGCCTCGGGCCGGGTTACCGGGTTCGAGATCCTGCCGCTCACCACCCTTGGCCGACCGCGCATCGATGTGACCCTGCGGGTCTCGGGGTTCTTCCGCGACGCCTTCCCGGCCCAGATCGACCTGATCGACAGCGCGGCGCGGGCGGTGATGGCGCTGGACGAGCCCGAGGCCGAAAACCCCGCCGCAGGACGGTTCCGCCATGAGGCCGAGGCGCTGGGCGGCGATGCCGATGCGGCGTTGCGTGCCGGGTCGCGGGTCTTTGGGTCCAAACCCGGCGCCTACGGGGCCGGGTTGCAGGCATTGATCGACGAACGGATATGGTCGGACCGGGCCGATCTTGCAGAAAGCTATCTCACCTGGGGCAGCTATGCCTATGGCGCGGGCCAGGAGGGGCGGGCCGAGGGCGAGGGGTTCCGCACCCGGCTATCGGCCATCGACGCCGTGATCCAGAACCAGGACAACCGCGAGCATGACCTTCTGGACAGCGACGACTACTACCAGTTCGAAGGCGGTCTCGCCGCCGCTGTCGCCGAGGCCGCGGGCCGCGATCCGGCGATCTATCACACAGATCACTCCCGCCCCGAAACCCCAGCGATCCGGACCCTGCGCGAGGAAATCGCCCGCGTGATGCGGTCGCGGGTGGTCAATCCCAAATGGATCGACGGTATGAAACGCCACGGCTACAAGGGCGCGTTCGAGCTGGCGGCGACCGTCGACTACCTCTTCGCCTTTGCCGCCACCACCGGCGCGGTCGCCCAGCACCATTTCGAACTGGTGCTCGATGCGTATCTTTCGGACCCCGACACCCGCAGTTTCCTTCAGACGCACAATCCCGATGCGCTGACCGATATCGCCGCCCGCCTCACCGAGGCCATCGACCGTGGCCTCTGGACCCCGAAATCCAATTCGGCGCGGTTCTTTCTTGCCGAGATTGCTGAAGAACCGGTCAAACCCGGAATTTCCAAAAGCTGATGGCAGCCTGGCGCGTCTCTGATTGGGGCGCAGTCGCTCAATCCCCCTCAAACCCAGTCAGGGGGGTACCCCCCCGACAGGGGGACGGGAGAACGGTCCGCGCTCCAAGAGGGAGGCGGGAGCCTGACCCCGAGTCCCAAAGGATCGGAACGGCACCAGACAGACAGCATCGCCCGTCCGGCTGGAAATACGCGCTTATTGAAAGGGTACTATTCCTGAACGAATATTGCCGCCCAGTGAAACGCCGGGCGGCAATAATACCAGCCGCAGAATCCATTGACTCCTTTTAGGGATTCCCACTGGGCAGGAAGTCTGACTCTATGGCGTTGAGCAACATGGAGGCGGGAATGACGGTGAATGTGACGCGTGAAGACCTTGCGGCGCGGGATTTGCG